>JAFSEZ010000010.1 GCA_017435505.1 Akkermansia sp. | reverse complement strand
GGCTCTTGTCTTGCCGCGGCTCCCGCCGCGGGGAATTTCCCACCCGCGCACGGCGGGCTCGCTCATGTTGAGCCCGTTCAACGGGCGGCATAGCATTAGGCAAGGGGCTTGCCCCCTGCTCACCAACAAATAACAAACCGGAACCCCGTTAGCCGCGTCAGCGGGCGAGCGTGAGCGAGCGGGTGACATAAAGCGCCACCAATCAAGGCGCAGGGCGAGTCTCGAAGCCCGGAACCTAAAAGGCTCTGCCGGGGTAGAGGCCGGGTTCTAAACCTTATTTTGCAGGAATGCCAAGAAGCATATGGACATATCAACACCTTTCCTTGTGTTAAAAGCCTACAATGAACCTCTGTGGGATGATAATGAAGATTCAGTGGCGAAAGGACGATGCTGCATGGTCTCCCTCTACGCTTATGGGGGCTACGGGGGCAATTTCTTGGAAAGATGGCAATACCGTTAGTGTGACGGAAAGTATGGGCAAGGGGGATGATTATAAGGAAAATCGCCATCAGCTGGAGTACCATCGCAGTGGAGTAAGAACAGCGTTTGTTGTGTATAGATTCCAACATGATCGGATAAATCGTTCATACGATAATTGCACTTACTATGAATTAAACTTTGAGACACCTTCAAGCGGTACATTCAACGCTATTGAGCGCGAAACGATGCATGACGGGTATGAACATTGGAGTTCCGGCCGTTTTTGGTTGAAAGATGCGCCAGCCACTGCGGAACCTGCCAAGAAAGCACCCGCGAAGAAAAAGGGCAGGAGGTAAGAGAGCAAATGAAATTTCGGCGAGAGCGGCATCAACTGCCCGGCTCTCGCCGTTTTTGTACTGCCCGGTATGCTTTTTTACTGTGGTGTCAGAAGCACAACGCAGGATTGGTGGGGGCGGTTCCAGCGGATGGGGATACCATTGGCAAGCAGATAATCTCCGCCGAGCGTTTGCTCGTGTAGGGGGCAGTGGTGTCCGGTGGTATCCGGCAGGAGCTCGGTGATGCGGTAGCGCGTGTCGGGAGAGATGCCGCGCAGGGGGATGCGGGTGTGCTGGTCCGTGTAGGGGCGCTGGGTGGTGTAGGCCAGCAGGAGGGCTTGGGAGCCGTCTGTGTAGAGCAGGGCGCAATCCGCCCCTTCGTAGGGGGAGACGAGGCGGTAGAGCTCTCCCAGTTGGGTGAGGGGGCGCAGGCGGTGTGCAAGGGCAATGCGCTCTTGGTATTCGGCTCTATCAGCAGGGGAGAGGGTGCGGGGATCCAGTTCCAGACCGAGGCGGCCGGCCAGGGCAACATCAAAGCGGAATTTGGTGGAGGTGGTGCGCCCGGTGTAGAGGTTGGGGCTGGCGGTGACATGGCAGCCAATGGCATTGGCGGGGAAGATGTAGGAGGCAGCCCATTGCATGCGGAGGCGGTCGTGCGGGTCGGTGTTGTCGCTAAGCCAAAATTCCTCGTGCAAGGCAGCTGCTCCGGCATCCATGCGCCCGCCACCGGCCGAGCAGCATTGGAAGGTGACGCGGGGGTGCTGTGCGCGTAGGGCGCGCATGTGGCCGTAGTAGCTGCGGATATAGTCGAAAGAGAGGTTGCCTTGCAGCTCCGGCGGGCGGTGGGCAGAGCCGGGGTCGGATATTTTGCGGTTGCAATCCCATTTGACGTAGCTGATGCCGGGGTTCTCTGCCAACAGCTGGTGAATGGGGGCTGAGATATCGGTGGCGGGGACATCGAGCACGAGCTGGTGGCGCTCTGTGCGCGGGGGGATGCCTTGCAGGTGCAGGGCTGCGGAGGAATCTTGTGCGTAGAGCTTGCTGACGGGGCATACCATTTCCGGCTCTACCCAGATGCCGAAGTCTATCCCGCAGGTGTGGGCGTGCTCAATGAGCGGGGTAAGCCCACGGGGGAGTTTACGGGTATCGGGTGTCCAATCGCCCAGGGAGCTGGTGTCATCATCTCTCTTGCCGAACCATCCGTCATCCAGCACGAACATTTCGGCACCCAGTTCGGCGGTGGCAGAGATGAGCCGGCAAATGGTTTGCTCGTCAACATCAAAGTGCACGCCCTCCCAGCTATTGAGCAGGGAGCGGCGCGTTTCCTCGCCATGGGGGATGATGCGGCGGTGCATGTGGCGGTGGAGGCAGCGGCTGGCGTGCCCCGCTCCACGGGTGCTGAGGGTGAGGATGGCCGGGGGAAGTTGCAATTCCTGCTCCGGTTGCAGGAGGTAGGGACTGTGGGCAAAATGGTGCCCCAGGGTGAGCTGTATGTGGCCGTAGATGCTGCGTTTGAACTGCATGTGGTAGTTGCCGCTCCACGCGAGAGTACCGAGCAGGCAGAGCCCGTTTTCTTCGTCTGTGGGGGGTGCCCCTAATCCTAAGAGGAAAGCAGGCATGCCTTCCTGCGCTGTTTTGATGCCGGTGGAGGATGAAATGCAAACGGCATTGCCCGGGGCAATGTGCTGCTGTTGCAGGTAGTGTTCGCCTGCCCACGAACCGCGGAAGGTGGTGAGGTGGTAGCCCGCTGCATGCAGGGATATGGCGGCACTGGCGGCGCGGAGCACTTGCAGGGAGCAATCTGTTTGGTTGCAGAGGCGGGTTCGGAGGGTGTAGGTATCCTCCTCCGGTGCGCATTCAATGTGGCACTGTACGCTGATACCCGGCCATCTTGGGTCTGCCAAGGTGGCACAGAGGGTATTCGCATCCGCTTGGCTGATGGGGGTGCACAGCAGGATATTCCACCCCGTGGTGCCATCCGGCAGGCGCAGGTGCAGGGCGTATTCCTCGCTGTAGTTACCCCAGCGGGAGAGCGCATCGAAATCCGTGGGGATGAGGGGAAACTCGCAGGGCGGGTTTATCAGCGCATCATCTGCCTGTGCCAAGCGTGCCCCCAGATAGGTGAGCATGAGCTTGCCCTCCGGGGTGCAGCGGAGGGTGAGTTGCGTGTGCCGGGTGGTGAGGTGCCAATGCTGAGCCGGGGCGGATTCCATGCTGCGTATCATACCACGCCCTTTGCTTATTTTCAAGCGGCCTTAACACGGAAAATGGCCATGGTGTCTTGTTGACTAAAACACCGCACCAGAAGCCCTAGTGCGGTGTGGTGTTTAAATGTTGATGTAGCATCTACGAGCTGCGCATGAGTGCGCGGGGTATTCCGTCAGGGGATGCTTTTTATTGAGTAATAGTTAATACACGATTCAATAATTGTTCATCTGTAGCTAATGCAGCCAATAGAGATATGATGATATACCAAAGACCAGTAGATAATAAAAAGATGGGAGTCCACTTCAGAATGCCTGCAAATTCATTCCATGGAACATTGTTCCCTTTTGAAATACCGCCGAATTCGTTGACGAATTCTACACCGTACGGATGTCCATTACTGTTTCCGCTGAGAAATGTGCCAAAAGCGCCTACTTTGCCAAAGCCTCCCATGAAAATGAGCCATACTAAGAGGCGTAAGGGAATAAGAACTACACCTAATATCGTGTATGATATTACATCTTTCAGAAATGTGTATACTTTCATAGCGGGTGTTAGCATACTGCATTTCAAATGCTGTATTTGTTTAAGTAAATCTTTGTAAGTGGTTTGTGATGGTCGGTTGTGGTCAGCTGCCCTCCTTGCCTTAGACAAAATAATACCATGAATGTAAAAAATAAGGTGTTTTTATTTTTTTGTTTGACAACAGCATTTGAAAGGATGAAAGCACTACGAGATATGAGAAAAAAATGCATGGTGAAAAGGAATCGGCAGGCGCGGGGTGTTTGCTGCGTGTCGCGGGAAGAACTGGCAGCCATTGAGTTACTGAAAAGTACAGGTGCGCCGCTTTTGGAGGCGGCACAAGTGGCATGTGCAGCCTTGCGCCTTGCGCAAGGGGAGGTGATGCGCGCCATGAAATGCATAGAGTTGGGGGCGGCTGAAGCGGAAAAACGGGAGCGTACCGTTTCGCTGTGTACAGCGGCGTGGGCTAGTGTGGAGGCTCGCAAGGAGCTGCGCCCGACCACACGCCGCGACCTCCGGCATTTTTGTGCGGCGTATTTTGCGCGTGGAGGGGGCTGCGGAGATACCGCTACGCGCGATGACTACGGCAGATTGTAAGAGAATTCTGACCACCGCATTCGGCAACAGCCCCAGCAGTTTCAAAAAGGGGCGTGTTATACTCAGCAGTGTGTTTAGTTTTGGTATCCGGCAGGAATGGGCCGACAGCAACCCTGTGAAACGTATTGAGCCTCCCACCGTGCAGGAAAAGCTTATTGAACCGCTGCTTCCGGCAGAGGTAGAGCGCCTGAAAGAGGCGGCTGAGCGCCCGGAGTTTCGGGATATGCGTGTGGCGCTCCGGCTGATGCTTTATAGCGGCATACGCCCCACAGAAGTAAGCCGCCTGAAGGATGATGACATCAACTGGGAGGATCGCTTGGTGATTGTGCGCCCACGTTCGAGCAAGACGGGCGGGGGGCGCGCCGTACCCCTGCGGGGTGTGAGTGGCATCCGCAATAAGGGATGTTGCATGCCCCGCAATTGGACGCGCCGCTGGCGAGCCTTGCGGCGAGCAGCCGGCTTTCGCCATTGGGTGCCGGATGTGTGTCGACACACATTTGCCACCTATCATGCGGCTATGTTTCGCAATCTGCCGGAGCTGCAGCTGGAGATGGGACACCGGGATGTCTCGTTGCTTCGCAGTAGGTATATGGTGCCCACCGGTAGAAAAGAAGCAGAGCAGTTCTGGCAGGGATGCAAGTGAGACAGGAGCGCCCTGTGGCGAGAGACCAATACTGTGCCGGGGGAGATTCCTTGCAGTCCTCGAATTCCTCCAAAACATGGAGCGTTGTGTGGAAAAATGGCACCCTTTGAGTGAAGTGGGGCGCATTTTATGCTTGCAAAAGGTGGGAAAAGGCAATAAAAGAAAGGCATGGCTACAACAATAGAAAATCTTAAGATAGCAATCACGGGCGAGAGCAAGGCATGTGCCAAGTATTCTGCCTATGCCACGCGCGCTGCGCAGGAGGGGTACCCCCAAATTCAGAAGATGTTTGAGGCGGCGGCAAAAGCCGAGCGCATTCATGCCACCAATCACAACAAGGTGTTGGTGAAGCTTGGGTGCGAGCCTATCGAGCTGGATATTGAGATGCATGTGGGCAACACCATCGAGAACCTGAAGGATGCCAAGGCCGGTGAGATTTATGAATTTGCGGAAATGTATCCGCCGATGATTGAAGTGGCTGAGGCCGAGGGTATCAAGGACGCGGTGCGTTCGTTCACGTGGGCTATGGAGGCCGAGAAGGGGCATGCCGAGTTCTATGGCGAGGCTTTGCGGCAGCTGGGAGCCGGCGAAAAACTCAATCTGCCGGAGAAGTACTATGTGTGCCCGCTGTGCGGCGATACATTTGCCGCAGAGAGTGCCCCGGATAAATGTCCGGTGTGCAACCTGCCCAAAGCCAAGTATCTGGAGATCTAATCCCTCTGACAAAAAGCTTTGAACAACACCACCTGTCGGATTCCTGCCCGGAGTCCGGCAGGTGTTGTTTAGACCGGGAAGAAAGGGGGATGGCTCGGGATTGGTGGGGCGGGTTCGGAGGATGCGGCTATTGTTGGTAAGCGTATAACAGCTTCCCACGTGGCGGATTGAAAGCGCATTCTGATTACCGCATGCGGTAATTGCCCGAGCCGTTTCAAAATGAGGTGTGTATTCCACCGCAGTTTGTTGGGGTGGAAAAATCTGACTTATTGGTGTACCAGGCGCTTATGTTTTTGGGAGGAAGAAGCCGCGCTGCTTATCCGAGATAGGGAGGCCGGCAATGTGCATGACGTGGAGCATTTCTTCCCAGAGGCGGCGGCGCTCGGCCAGGTCGCTGGTGCGGAGCAGGTAGCTGGGGTGGTGAGTCACAATGACGGGTGCCCCGCCGAATCGGCCTTGCATTTGCTGGTAGGCGGCAAGGGGTAAATCACCTTGCTTGAGGAGGCCGCGTGCGGCAATCACCCCTAGGGCCACGATGACCTTGGGCTGCACAAGGCGGGCCTCTACCTCCAGCACGGAGGCGGAGAAAAGGATTTCTTTTTCGTTGGGCGGGCGGTTGTTGATGGTTTGGCGGGGGATGGCGGGGCGAAACTTAACCAGGTGGGTGATGTAGACATCTTGGCGGGTGAGCCCCATGGCCTTGAGCATGCCATCCAATTTGCCGCCGGCTTCACCGCTGAAGGGGGTGCCGCTTTGCTCATCCTGGTAGTTGGGGGCATCTCCCACGAACATGATATCGGCCTGCCGATTACCTGTGCCGAATACGGCGGTGGGGCGCAGGCTGCCGAGCTCACGCAGCGGGGTCCAGTTGGGGAGCATGCGCTGCATGTTTTGCCAGCATTCGTCTGCTGTGTTGCCACCGGGGCGGAAGAAGGGAATATCCTCCGGCGGCACTTGTGTGCTCTGCGGGTTTTCTTGCAGCGGGGTATTGAGCATGCGGCGCAGCTCGGCGGCATCTGCCGATGGTGGCTGTTGGGCGGGCTGAACGGCGGGAGCCGAAGCCGGTTGCTGAGTTGGCTGCGTGCTGTGTGGCGGTGCCGGGGCGTGGTTGAGTGGGGTGGCCACACGCCCGCTGCGCGCAGCAATCATCCATTCGCGGAGGATGGGGCGGCAATCTTCATCAATGCTCACGCGCGCCACACCCCGCTCTTGCAGGGTGCGAAGATAGCCGAGGATGACATCTCGCAGGGCGGGCATGGGCGAAAAATGTGCTTATTTTACCTTGAAGGTGCCTTCGCCTGTGGCGGATTCTGCGGCATCTCCGTGGCGTTCATAGGTGTAGGTGCCACTATCGGCCGCGCTGAAGTTCATGGTGTAGGTTTCCAGAATGCCGGAGGGAGTGGACACGGTGATGGTGCCGATATTTTCTGTTTTGCGGGTGTAGGCAAGAACCTGGTTTTGGCCGTTTGCAGTACGTTGAGAAACACCTTGAGCTGCAAAGGGTAGTGCATCAGTCATCTGCTGGGTGGTACCATCTGCCTTTTTGAAGGTACCTGTCATGGTGACGATTTTATCTGCCAAGCTGGTGGGAGCTTGGGAACCGTAGAAGAAGCCACTCACGTTTTTAGAGACGGCCTCGGTGGCATCTCCTATGGCTTTTACACCGGCGGCAGTTGCTACTACCGTAGAGGCGACACAAGAGCTGAGCCCCAAGCAAACAAGGGCGCCGGCGGTTGATATCATCTGCATTTTCATGCGCGGAATCCTACCACAAGATATTTGATTGTCAAGCTCAGAAGCATCAGGGCAAATTCATGAGGCGAGATGCGGATTAAATGGCTGCTAGTACTTGAAAATCAATTGCAAAATTCATATTTCAAATTTCACATTGAAAAAAGTGGCGCTATCGCGCAAGAAAATGGGCGGGGCGAGGCCAAAGTGTCGTTATCGTTTCGCTTTACATCTGCCGCAAGTCAGCTAGCTCCCATAAATGATAAATGTGAAATCTGCAATTTGAAATCATACGAGTATGTCGTCATCCTCATGCGGTTGCCTTGTCAGAAGCATCTTGCCATGTTGTGGGTATTTGTGTACAATACCGGGTATGAGACGGACGCTTAACATTGGTGCAGCTTTGTGTTTGGTTGCGGGTATGTCTGCTGCGGGTATGCCGGATGCCTGGGAATGGCACGACAATCCGTTCTACGGCGCAGCAGCTACTAATACCGCCGAAGCGGCGGAGAATTTGCTGCAAATGCTGGAGCAGGGAGCAGACCCGAATGAGCGGGTGCAAGGATATACGCCGCTCATGGTAGCGGCTCAGCGTGGCAATATGGGAGCCATGGAGCTGCTGTTGTATGCCGGGGCAGATGTGAACGCGCACACAGCTGAGGGGGAGACAGCGCTGAGCTTGGCTCTACGCCAACAGCCGCATGTGGTGGAATGGCTGTTGCGCCATGGAGCAACGATTCCGGAGCCGGGGAGCCCAGAACACCGCGAGTTGCTGGGGCAGGTGATTCATTGCAAGGCGGGGTGCTTTGAGCTTGTGTTGCAAGCGGGGTTGGACCCTAACACCCGCATGGAAGATGGAAGCACGCTGCTGATGAGCGCGGTAGCCAATGAACGCGTGGAGATGGTGCGCATGCTGCTGGAGGCCGGAGCAGATGTGAATGCCGCCACGCCCGGTGGACGCACGGCTCTGGGAGCCGCGATGCGGGGGCGCACCGTGGGCAAGGCTGAGGAAAAGCGGGTGGAAATCATGCGCATGCTGCTGGAGGCGGGGGTCAATCCCCTGCTTACTGTGCATGGTAGCAATGCGTTTCATGCGGCGGCGTGGGGTAGCCGGGCACAGGCCTTATTTTTGCTTGTGGAACAATGCCCACAAGGATTGGAAGCTCCAGATGACCAAGGGCGCACGCCGTTGATGATAGCGGCGCAAGCCGGGGATGAAGAAACGCTACGCATGCTCTTGGCCCTGGGTGCCAATGTGCATGCGCGGGACAGAGCGGGGCATGGCGTGCTTTCGTATGCGGCGCGCTGCCGAAGGGGTGGGGAATATCATCTGAATCGTCTTAAGCTTTTGGTGGAAAACGGGGTGCGCTTGAGCGAAGATGGCCCCATGGCGCTGATAGCAGCCAGCCAAAGCGGCACAGAGTCGGCTGTGCGCTGGCTGTTGGCCGCCGGATTGGATGCCCGCGCCACAGTGGGAGATTCCGGTAATACCTTGTTGCACCTGGCTACGCAAAATGAACATGGTGGCGTGGTAGAGGCCCTCATTGAAGGCGGGGCTGAAGTGAACGCCAAAAACGTGGTGGGGCATACCCCGCTTCATTTTGCCATGACCGGGTTCAACCCCAACCGGTGGCATGTCATCAGTGTGCTGCTGCGAGAGGGGGCAGACCCCTACCTGTGCAACAATTTCGACCAAAACGCTATTGAGTGGGCTCGCCCGGAAATTCGCGTAAAATTGCTGAAATTGCTGGGAATTGAGCCGAAAGAGTCGGAAAAGAGCGAATCGAAAGAGTAAGGCGGGCAAAAAGTGCCGTTTTCAGTGCTCATAAACGTGATTCTATGGGGCTTTTGCCTTTACAAAAGACATACAATATAGTAAGCTACAATCCGCATGAACACGGAGATTCTTCAGAAAGCGGCCAATGAGGCCAGGGGACTTGCCATCGACGCAATTTTCGACAAGGCATCCGGCCACATGGGCTTACCGCTCGGCTGTGCAGAAATTGGTGCTGTGCTTTACGGCAATCTGCTCAATATCAACCCCTCGGAGCCTCGCTGGCTCAACCGCGACCGCTTTGTGCTTTCCGGTGGGCATGGTTCCATGTTCTTGTATGCATGGTTGCATCTGAGTGGTTATGATGTGACCATGGACGATGTGAAGGCATTCCGCTCCAAGGGTGCGCGCACTCCCGGTCACCCCGAAATTAATTGTTGTCCCGGTGTGGAATGCACCACAGGGCCGCTGGGGCAGGGTATTGCCAATGCGGTGGGCTTTGCCATTTCTGCCAAGCATGCTGCGGCTCGTTACAACACGCCTGAGCACGAGATTTTCAACCAGACCGTTTTCTGTTTGGCAGGGGATGGCTGTATTCAAGAAGGCATTTCCCGCGAGGCGGCCGCTATTGCCGGTACGCTTAAGTTGGATAACCTCATCCTCATTTACGATGCCAACGGCATCACCTTGGATGCCCCGCTGGAAGTGACGCAGGTGGATGACATTGCTGCATGCTTCCGCGCTCAGGGGTGGGATGCTGTGAGCATTGACGGCAACTGCCTGGAGCAGGTGGAAAACGCTGTGCGCGCCGCTCGATTGGAGAAGAATGGCCGCCCCAAACTCATCATCGCCAACACGGTGATTGCCAAGGGTGTGCCCGGATTTGAGGGTACAACCAAGGGCCACGGCGAGGGTGGTGCCAAGCTGTGGGCCGAGGCTCATGCCAACTGGGGCTTGCCCACCGACCAACGCTACTACGTGTCTGACGAGGTGCGCGCTTACATGGCCGGCCTGAAAGCTGAGCGAGAGGCCACCTACGCTGAGTGGAAGACCGTGTATGAGGCTTGGCGTGCCGCCAACCCCGACAAGGCAGCTGAGCTGGATGGCGGTATTGATTTGGCCGCCAATGGGTTAAATCCTGAGAAGGGGAGCAAGATGATTCCCGCTTTTGCCGCAGGTGCCAAGCTTGCCACCCGCGCTTCTGGTGCCGAAGCAGAAAACGCTCTGGCAGATGCTTGCCCCGCTTTCCTCTCCACCAGTGCAGACCTTTTCTCCTCCAACAAGAACTACCTCAAAAACGGCGGTGACTTCTCTGCCAAGAACTACGCCGGGCGCAATTTCTGGTTCGGCATCCGCGAGCACGCTATGGCAGCCATCTGCAACGGCATGGCTTATGATGGCCTCTTCCGTGTATCGGCCGGTACTTTCTGTGTGTTTGTGGACTACATGCGTGCTTCCATCCGCGTGGCAGCTCTTTCTCACCTGCCTGTGACCTACGTGCTCACGCACGATTCCGTAGCCGTGGGCGAAGATGGCCCCACCCACCAGCCGGTGGAGACGGTGACAGGCCTGCGTGTCATCCCTAATTTGGATGTGGTGCGCCCTGCCGATGAGGAGGAAGCCGCCGGTGCCTGGCTGTGCGCCATGGAGCGCAACAATGGCCCTACCGCCCTCATTCTGACCCGCCAGAACGTTCCCAGTCTCACCGCTTCCGTACCCGATATGAGCGCCGAAATGCGCCGCGAAGGTACGCTCAAGGGTGCATATATTGCGCTCAAGGAGCAGACGGAGCAGCCCGGCCGTATCATTATTGCCTCCGGTTCCGAGGTTTATCTTGCCTTGGAGGCCGCCAAGCAGCTTGGCCCGGATGTCCGTGTGGTGTCTATGCCCTCTATGTGGCGTTTCAACCGCCAGAGCGCCGAATACCGCGAGAGCGTGCTGCCGGCCGCTTGCGTACGCCGCGTGGCTGTAGAGGCCGGTAAATCCGACCTCTGGTATCGCTACGTGAGCCCGCAGGGCGCTATCATCTCTATTGATGATTTTGGCTTCTCCGCCCCCGGCGATGTGGTGCTGCACGATTTGGGCATGAACGTAGAGAATATCGTGGCTCACGCCAACGCCATCTAAGCAGCGCATACAAAACATTTGAAACGCCCGCCGAATTTGTTGGATTCGGCGGGCGTTTTCGGTGTTTCATTGAAACATGCTGTTGAGATGTTCTAAGTATAGTTTGATTGCTTGGAGGGGGGAAGGCGGGGTATTCACCGCACCTTGCTCCGGGGGCTCTTGTGTCTTCTCTTGGGGTGGCGGAGTTTGCTCAATAGGCTGTTGTGGGAGGGTGGGCCAGGCCGACTCCTCATCGGGCAGGCGAGCGGGGCGCGGAGAAAGTAAAATGCTGAGCTTGGGATTCGGTTCGCCAATGACGTACTTGCCCTGCTTAATTTTACCCAAGATATGTTTCTCAAAAGTACTTGTTGCGTAGACATGCGCGAGGTCGTAGTCCCTTTTCATCTCTGACTGTTGTTCTCGCGTCGGGTGGAACAAATCTCTGCCATTGAATACGTCCTTGCAAAATTGTCTGAGGATGTAATAGGAATTATCGCTATCTTGCTTGGGGTAGAGATGCACGCGTGTTATCAGATTATTTGACGGCGAAAAAACGATGTTGGATTCACCGTAGCGCCGGTGAGAGAAACGGAATGTAATCCCGCGCGTTGCCCAGTTTACAAATCGGCATTGGCGGTCTTCATCGTTGCCCCGCTGGAGGAGAGCCGCAATCATGAACGTGTTGGAGCAGGGTAAATCCGCGCCGGATTGTGAAGCTCCCTTGAGGTAGGGGAGAGCCCGCTTGTTGTATAAGAGTACGGTTCTTTGCCGGGAATCCGGGATGGTGGCTTCCGGGTTGTAGCTCATGTTGAGCGCTTCTGCAAATTTGGCGGCGTTGTCTTTGGCTCCGGTGAGGACAATGGCAAACGAAAGTTGCTTGCGTTCGTTGAAGAAGCAGACAGCAGCGGAGCCGGGGACGCGTACGGTATAGTAGCCGTGGCGCTTGTATTTAATGGCTTTCGGGAAGCGTTGCTCAAATTCCTCGCAGGTGATGGGCATGGGATCTTGTGCCCGGCATACAGAGCATGTAGCCACCGCTACGATAGCGGGCAAGAGAAGGCTCCTGAGAGGAAAGTTCATGACAAATGTCGTTAGAATGATTGCAAGTGTTTCAGATAGGCATCCAAGGCTTCTTTCGGTGTGAGAGGCAGATGAATCACCTTCTTCTTTTCCGGGGTGTCCGTGGTATGATTTAAGGTAGCGGCGGGCGGTTCATCTTTTTCTTCGGCAGATGCGGCTTTGTCTTTCTCTTGTTGCAGTTCAGCGAGGGTGATGGTGGGCCACTCTGAACGCTTTTTGGGGAAAGCTTTGGGGGCGCTGGGTGGGATTCTGTCGAGCGGGTATTTGCGGGATAGCCAGCCTATGGCTTCCGTACCGTCTTTGCATGTGCCGATAGCTAACTTATCGTTAGAATTGAATCGTTGGTATCGTTTAATTTGCTGCAGCCCTGAAAGGCGTACAAGGGCTTTGCTTTCTTTTGTTTGTGCTTGGTAAAATGTTGGTAAATAATAGGGGAAAATCGATGAGATGCCTTTAAATGTATCTTCTGTTTGGAAATGGACGATGGGGGATTGGGGGTTGTGGGCAGAGACGAAAACCTTGTCTGTTTGCGCCTGATTTGTAAAGGCGATACCACGCCTGTTCCAATCATAAAACAGAAAATCCGTGTTGCGGAGGATGCCGGCTAAGCTGCCAAGGATGGTGAATGAAGGTCGAAGCTCCTTAGAAGGATTGTATGCACGTTTTGTGGTGTATTCGGATTGAACACCCGGCCAATCGCGGTACAAGGCGCGATCATTGTATATGATGGCATGGTGAAAGCGCTTGCCGCGCTCTGTACGCGTCATGTCGTAGCTCATGTGCAGAACCTCGGCCAGTTTTTCGGCGTTGCGCTTTGCTTGGGTAAGGATGATGGCTGCTGCGATATAATCTTGCTCATCATGCAAAACAATAGCAGATGAGCCATTGATGATGAGTGTGTAATACCATTTATCAGGGTAATGTATCGCGTGCGGAAACAGCTTCTCAAATTGCCGGCGTGTGGCCGGTGGCGGGTCTTTGAGTTTGGGCACACGATCATCTGCCGGGCAGATGCCGGAAACAGCCAGCGCCACCATGGCGAGCACTGTCAGAAAGAGCCCGGAGAGACGATGCATGCCGTGAGGGTGCGCTTACTTGCGGTTGCGGTATGATTTGACGAGCTTGCGGATGTGTTTCTCCATGCGTGGGAGATTGCTCAGGATGCTCTTGGCCAATGCAAATTGGTTGCGTGCGCGGATGAGGTTGTGCTCCGGGCGCTCCACACGGAAGTATTTGTCGCCATCAATGTAGTCGGTGAGGAAGCGGATGCCGATTTCCGTGGTGATGAGCCAGCCGGAGAAGGCAAGCAAATCAATTTCCTCCTTGGTGAGGAAAGAGTGAGCCGCATCCAAGTAACCTTCTGCCAGTGATTCAAAGAAAGGCATTTGTAGGCTGACCTTGGAGAGGTCTTCCTCATCTTCCTCTGCGATACAGGTTGCCGTGCGCACCATATCGCCAAAATCATAGAGCACAAGACCGGGCATGACGGTATCCAAATCAATGACACAGACAGCACAATCTGTTTCTTCGTCCAGCATCACGTTGTTGATTTTGGTGTCGTTGTGGGTGATGCGGGTGGGTAACTTGCCTTTTTGCTGTAAATCAACAAGTTTGTTCAGTTGGGGAGCCCATTCGCGGAGTAGTTCTAATTCCGCAGCGCAATGTTTGACGCGCCCCATGGGGTCTGCCTGCACGCTGGCAAGCAATGCCTCGTAGCGCTTGGGCGTGTTGTGGAAATCCGGGATAGATTCGCGGATGTCATCCGGATTCATGTCGGAGATGAGTTCTTGGAAGGAACCGAAGGCGAAGCCGGCTTGGTAAGCTTGGCGGGTGTTTTCCACCACATCGTAGGTATGGGTGCCCTCGATGTTGTTGTAGCAGCGCCACATGCCGCCTTCCTCCGGCAGGTTGATGTAGCTGCGCCCTCCTCGTGCCGGGTAGAGGGTGAGGGTTTGGCCGGCTGCATCGCGGCGACAGCGCAAAATTTTCCACGTGATGTGGCGGGTGACTTTTTCTACGTTTTTCATGACCAGAGCGGGGTCTTTGAAAACGTAGTCGTTGATGCGCTGGAGAATATAGCGTTCCTCGCGCCCGTCATCTGTGCGGTAACATGCGCGGTAGGTGGTGTTGATGTGCCCGTTGCGCAGTTCTTCGCCGTATAGGAACTCGCCGTTGATGGCAAATTGGTCTCCGATGTGGGCAATGCGTTCTGCAGTAGGTCCTTTGCTTACTTTTTTCGCCGACATGGTGAGAGGGTGGTGAGAGGTTACAAATCAATCGGCCGATGGGTGCGTGTATCGTTACATCAGTCTGTCAGCTGGATGCTGAGCATGCGGAGAGCCTCGCTGTTGGGGGCTTTGACCACAATGGTAATCTGGGCCTGACGATTGGAAACGATGAACTTGGACATTTTGATGCGCTTGAGTTCCTTTTCCCCGGGTTGTTTGGCATTGAGCATGTAGGCTACAATTTCACCATTTTCGCCGCTGTAGGACCAAGAGTTGCTTTTGCTGATACCTTCGCTGCGCTTAAATGGGTGAATGGTGGAAGCTTTCTTGTCAGAGAAGTCGCCTTTTTGGGAGGTAACCATCTGCAGCGGTGCGGATGAGAAGTTGATGAGGTGAATGCCCCGAGCCGGGAATTCGCTCTCGCTCATGAAGAACGTTTGTGATTGGGACGGCTTTTCGCCCGGAACGACGATGCAGAGAGCCTTGGAACCGACAGAAGCGGGGATTTCAACCGTCATGGTGGGGGGAATGTCGGGCGTGCCGCTGGCTTTGCCTTTTCCCTTACCTTTATCATCTTCCGCAGAGGCAGACGGGTCTTGATCCCAGAAGCAGACTTTGCCACCAATGGGTTTGATGCGTGGGCTGGGGGTGCGGCCGCCGATGCGCACAGGTTTAAATTCCTTGCCCGTTTGGTAGTAGAGGGGGGAAGGAAGTTTGGCATTGGTGGGAGAGCACACCACGAAACGGATGCCGGTCTTGGGCGCTGCTGCCTCTGCCGCGGCGGCGCGGGAAGATTGTGCGTTGGCAGGGACGAAAGCCAGGAAAGCGGCTGCGAGCAGGGAAATAATCTTACGAGTCATGATAAAGGATTGCGTTTTCGCTCCCGCAATTATAGCAAGTATGCCTACAGATGCCAAGCAGAAAATAAGTGGAAGAGAAGCAAGCTTGCGAAAAAAAGGTGCCTGAGATTCAATAGTCGAAAGCATCTCCTGCGGTAAAGGAATCCGGAGAGATGTATGGAACTGTCTGCACGGGGGTGCTGTGAAACTCCGGGGGTAAATGGTCCTCTGTGATGAGGAGATTTGGGGTGCAGGGTATGCTGCATTCAGCTTGTTGACCGAGCTTCTGAGAAGGGACTGCGATGAGGGTGAGTTGCGCTGCCATGATGGCGGCCTGCGCCCAAAGTGCCCGCAGGGGGGTGCGGTAGGATATGTGGGTGGGGGTGACGGCGTGGGGGCTGAGGATGGCAACATCCACCGCCAGATTTTGCCGGGCGACTTTATTCTCCAGCAGTTTTTCTTTTTTGATGAGAGTCCCGCCTGTGCAGATGAGCTCTTGGGGCAGAGCCGGAGGTGCCATGGCGCGCATGATGTCCGGCGAATTGGTGACGATGGTGCAGGGGTGTTCTCCCAAGTGGGCAATGATGGCCAGGCTGATGATGCCCGGCTCCAAGTACACACGGGCATGGGGTGGGATGTGGGGGATAACGAGTTGCGCCAACTGGCTATCAAGACGCTGGGAGATGCATTCGGGGTTGTGCGCCGTGGGTGGCGTGTAGCGAGCACCCCCGTGCACTCGTTGGAGGAGACCGCGTTGTTGGAGGGCAACCAAATCGGTGCGTATGGTTTCATCCGTGACTCCTAATTCCTGAGCCAGCGTACTGGAGCGAATGTGTTTTCGCTGCTCCAGAAGACGCAGGATGTAGCGTCTGCGCTCATGAGCCATGTACATGGGGATAGCGGTGGGGGCAAAAGTGCAATTCAGGAATGAAGGGAGGTGGTGTAATCCTGCAAGTGAGAGGCCAGATTGCGGCAGGCATCGGCCAGTGATTGGCGGCAGCTGACGGGTAGCACCCGGCAATAGTCTGCCAAAGAGGCAAGGCGCTTGCAGAGAGAAACGCTGCGCGTGCTTACCAACTCCATGGGGTATTGCTCTTGCAGGGTGAGCAGGATGGTTGCAAGGATATTGGATACCAGAGAGGCGTAGTTTTTGAGAAAGTAATCCGCTTTTTGGTTTGCATCTGTGGGCTTGATAGCGGGGATGAGCTTTTCCTGCACCATGGCAGTGAGGCGCGAGGTCTCTGTAAAGAGCGGGTGCTGCATACCCCGCTGCACCATGGCGCGGTGCTCTGCCGGGATGAAGTCAAACACTTCGTGTCCGAAGTGAGCGGTGTCGGGGTCGGGCGGTAAATCAGCTTCTTCTTCTGCGGCTTCCTGTTGTAGGTATTCTAAGCGGTCCAGTACATAGGCGGCAGAGAGGTTGCCGTGGGGGGTGTGGGCGTACTTCTCAAACACCGTGGGGCAGATGGCTATGTAGGCCTCTGCTTCGTTGAGACAGGTATCCCATGTGCAGGGCGGAAAATCATCTCCCAGCCCGGAGATGGCCGGACCACGGAATTTGCTCACGTTGGTCACAATATGGTGGCGAAAAGCCTCCATATTGAACATGTGCTGCGTGTTGTCTTCTTCCCACGTGGCATCCCATTGGGGAAGGGAGGTGGTGAAGCTGAAATGTGTGCTCTCGATGAGGAAACGCACTTCGCCGCCGGAGAAAAACTCGATGTAGAGTTGGTTGTTGAGCGATTTGCGGTTATCAGCATCGCGGCAGCGGCGGGAGAGGGTGATATCTCCCATGGTCATGGAGAGACCGGGGCGGCGCATGTCGCGCAGGATTTCGGGCTCGCTCCCCATGGCATCGGCCGCGGCATGGTTGGTAAACTCAACGCGGCAGCCGGCAATGTCGCGGCGGCAGTTACCTTGTAGCTCGTATTCCAGAGGCTCGCCCCCATCCACGCACCAAAGATGCAGGGTGGTGATGCCACAGCGTGTGTTGTCCACAACACCGCGGGCAATCAGGGGTGAAATGGTGGCGAGCATGGTGGTGGGAATCAGATGGCGGGACTATAGGTGGGGGCGGGCAGTGTGGCTGCGAGTGCTGCCACTGCATCGGGGGCGTTCATGAGCTCAACAACGGCATCCCAGCGACCCTGCATGAGTGCTTCGCGCGGCTCGGCCGGCATGCGCACTGAAATAGTGCAGCCGGGGGATGAAATGGTCATTGCCTCTAAATCCAGAGTCCACTCTGTGTCGGGGTGTGCCGTGGTGATGTCTGTCAGGGTTGCCAAATCAGCTTGGTCGGCGCAGACGCAGGGTAGGCCGATGCCGGAGCTGTTGCCAAAGAATATTTCAGCAAAGGATTCTGCCACAACGGCGCGGATGCCGGAGCGTTTGATAGCTTGCGGAGCGTGCTCGCGCGAGGAGCCGCACCCAAAGTTTTCGCCGCCGATGATGATGGACGCGCCGGCGTGCTGCGGGGCATCGATGGGGTGCCCCTTGGAGCTGCCGTCGGCGTTGAAACGCTCGTCATGGAACATCGTGCCGGCCAATTCATCGAAGGTGACACACTTGAGGAAGCGTGCGGGGATGATGCGGTCTGTATCCATGTCGGCTCCGGGCACAGGTACGGCCTTGCCGGTGATGGAGATGATTTTGTTGAGAGGCATGGTAGAATGAAAATGTGGGGGTTAGTGAATGTCGAACACCTCGCGGGGATCGGCAACAGTGCCGGTGATGGCGGCTGCTGCTGCCATGAGGGGGCTCATGAGCAGGGTGCGCCCGGTGGGGCTGCCTTGGCGGCCTTTGAAGTTGCGGTTGCTGGTGCTGGCACAGATTTGGTCGCCTTCTAATTTGTCCGGGTTCATTGCCAGGCACATGGAGCAGCCTGCCAAGCGCCACTCAAAACCGGCCTCGCGGAAAATATCTGCAATGCCTTCTTTTTCGCATTGAATCGCTGTCATTTGAGAGCCCGGTACGGCCAAGGCCTTGATGCCGGGTGCAATCTTTTTGCCCCGGAGCAGGGGGGCTACGGTGCGGAAGTCGGTGATGCGCCCGTTCGTGCAGGAGCCGATGAATACAACGTTGACCGGCATGCCTTTGAGGGGAGTGCCGGGGGTGAGTTTCATGTACTCAAGAGCCGTGATGTATGCCTTGCGCGTTTCATCGTCCTTTGCTTGTTCGGGGGCGGGGATGGTGCCGGAGATGCCGATGTTCATATCCGGGGAGATGCCCCAAGTGACGGTGGGCTCAATGTCCTCTGCGGGGATGATGACGATGTCGTCATATTCCGCATCTTCATCGCTTGCAAAGCTCTTCCAGCGCGCTACTGCCGCATCCCAATCTGCACCCTTGGGGGCATAGGGACGATTCTTAAGGTAGGCAAAGGTGGTTTCATCGGGGTTGATATAGCCGCAGCGTGCCGCGCCTTCGATGGCTAAGTTGCAAAGGGTGAGGCGGCCATCCATATCCATGTTGCGGATGGCTGAGCCCCCGAATTCATAAGCATATCCCAAGCCGCCATCAGCTCCCAATTTGCCGATGATGTGCAAGGCTACGTCCTTAGCCGTCACGCCCGGTCGCAGGGTTCCTTCTACGCGGACGTTGCGCACCTTGAGCGGGCTCATGGCAAGAGTTTGGGTGGCCAGTACGTCTCGCACTTGGGTGGTGCCAATGCCCATGGCGATGCTGCCTACTGCGCCGTGGGTGGCGGTGTGGGAATCACCGCAAACGATCGTCATGCCGGGTTGGGTGATACCCAGCTCCGGCCCGATGGAGTGTACAATGCCCTGATTGCCGGAGGGAAGGTCAAAGAGGCGGATGCCGTTGGCTTGGCAATTACTGCGCAGCGCGCTGAGCATGGTTTGGGCGCGGGGGTCTGCCAAGGGTTCGGCTTGGTTGTCCGTAGGGATGATGTGGTCTACCGTGGCAAAGGTGCGATCGGGGTGCAGCACCGGTAGCCCCAGCTCCCGCAGCATGGCAAATGCCTGCGGGGATGTTACTTCATGGATGTAGTGTGTGGCGATGAAGAGCTGCGTGCGCCCATCCGGCAGAATGCCCACCGTGTGTGCTTCCCATACTTTCTTGTAAAGAGTCTTGCCCATATTCGTTTGATTGTCCGAATTCTACCATGCGGAGCTCATGGCGTCAAGATGGGTAGAGTGTCTCGCACGCCTGCATGACAGGGAATTTCCTGCAATATAGGCAAAAAAACGCAGCTGCCCGGTGGGGCAGCTGCGGAAAGGGAATCTTGTGTTATCCGGGTTGGCTTTAGCCGAGCACCTCGGCGCGCTCTTCGAGCAGCTCCTGGCAGGAGGCATCAATCTTGGCGCGGGAGAATTCATCAATGGGCAAACCTTCTACGATGGAGTAGGTGCCATCAGCATTGGTGCGGGTGGGCTGAGAGCAGATGATGCCGGCGGGCAGACCATACTTGGTGCCATCTGTGAAGGAGGCTACGGAGTACCAATCGCCCTCGGCGGTCGGGGTGACCAAGTTCTTCACCGTCATGAGAGCGGCGTTGGCAGCGGATGCAGCGGAGGAAAGGCCACGAGCTTGGATGATGGCGGCACCGCGCTGCTGCACGGTCTTGATGAAATCGGTGGTAAGCCACTCGGTGTCAGCGATAACATCGGTCACGGGCTTGCCGCAAATCTTGGCGTTGGTGAAGTCGGGGTACTGGGTGGCAGAGTGGTTGCCCCAGATGGTCATGTTGGTGACATCAGACACGGCTACACCGGCCTTGGCTGCGAGCTGAGCCTTTGCGCGGTACTCATCGAGCATGGTCATGGCAAAGAAGTTTTTCTTGTCCATGCCTGTGGCGTTGTGAAGGGCGATGAGGCAGTTGGTGTTGCAGGGGTTGCCCACTACGAATACACGGCAGCCGGGGGCAGCATTTTCTGCGATGGCCTTGCCTTGGCCGATGAACACTTTGCCGTTGATGGAAAGAAGATCCTTGCGCTCCATGCCGGCCTTGCGGGGTACGGAACCGACCAGCATGCACCAGTCAGCATTCTTGAATGCAACAGCGGGATCATCCGTGGCGACGATTTCCTTCACCAAGGGGAATGCGCAATCTTCCAACTCCATGACTACACCCTTGAGCTTATCCAAGCAGGGGGTGATTTCCAGAAGCTTGAGGATAACGGGCTGATCTGCACCCAGCATCTCGCCTGCGGCGATGCGGAACAGAAGGGAGTATGCGATGTTGCCGGCGGCACCGGTCACAGTTACAGTTACAGGGGTCTTCATAACGCCGTTTATTATGCCTGAGTGCATGCCAAAGTCAATCCTGAATTATGCTACCTAAGGTGCATGGCGTGCTTTTTTTTGTCAGGGGCGCATTTTCCTGTTGACGAAACGGCTTTCTACGGATATACTCACCCGCACACAGACAAAGGAGCGGTGGCTGAGAGGCTGAAAGCACCCGTTTGCTAAATGGACGTACTGCGTTAAACAGTACCGGGGGTTCGAATCCCCCCCGCTCCGTGCAAAAGCGCGCAATTGTTGAAAATTGCGCGCTTTTTGTATCTGTAGCAGGGTGCATCACGTGCGTGGGACTGTTGAATGTTGACCGGGAGCGAGTTTTGGGGGATAAGAGAGATGCATTCCGGGTGTTTGTTTGCATTCGGAGATTGAACCTCAAATACTACACAGAAATGAATATCAAAACACAAAAAGGGAAGATGTATGCCGTGTGTTCCGGCCTCGGCTGTACCGTTGCGACAGAGAATGGAATGGTCTTGTGTACGGTGGCAGCCGGTGCTCAGGCCTGCTTCGTGGCACCGGATGAAAAAGTCACAATATCGGACGATGCGGCTATAGTAACAGAGACTTTTAATGGAGCCGCCACGGCTGCGTTGGGTGGCGGCTCAGGTGTAACCATTGACCAGACATTCAGCTCAACCTCTGAAAATGCACAGAGTGGGGTCGCAGTACAAAAAGCGATTTATGCTAATAACTTATCTGCCACAAGTACCAACACTATATTGGGCTTGCTGGCAACTTCAAATAATCGCAATTATTGCACATGTGTGGGGCATAAGGCCGTATCGAACGCGGAGTTCGGAACGGCTGTTGGCTATGGGGCTGTCAGTCAGGACTGTTCTGTATCAGTTGGAGTTTTTGCACAATGTCTTAAAGCTGCGGGATTCTCGATTGGGTATACTGGGACTAATAACGATTTGGGTGTAGGGCTTTTCTCAGTTGCCGATGGCAGGAATGTGAACATCAATACTTGTTTGTACCTAATAGGCGCAAACACGCCACTTGCAAATAAATACGAAGGCGGAGAGGCGTGCCTTGGCTATGTCGTAAAAGCCAAAGACGGCACCATCTTGGGACGCGGTACGCGCAAGCTCAGCGAACTACTCACCAACAACACAGACTTTGCCCCTGCAAGCATGGATTTGGATGCTCCTGCCCCCACGCCGTTTATGCCCACGGGGATTACAGACCCGATTGAATGGCCGGAAGAACCGGGAATCAGCTGAGGTGGATTCCGGCGATCTTCGCGGCACGTATAATATCCGGAGTCGGAGAGAAAGAGTTGCTCCCCCGCATCACCATAGGTGCCGGGGGGGTGCTGTTTTTGCCCAGCAAGATGCGGATGAGCCAGTTGGTGAGGCGCACAAAGCGGATGCGTTTCATGTAAACAGCTGCACGGCGTATGCACTTGAGCGGCCCCATTGGGTCTTCTACGGCAATGACCACGCCTTCACACACCACGGCAGAATGACCTATACCCAATTTTTCCAATGCATTGGCCAAGGCCGTAGCATGGGCTGCATCATCGGCGGTGGGGCCTAAATCATCTACGGTGATGCCGCCTTGGGGAATATCCATGGCGTGTAGGGTGATGCCGTGTTGGTTGCACAAGTCGATGACACGTTGTTGTTGGAAGATGATGGTGCGGCGTGCTTCGAACACGATGTGGTTGACACCGCAGCGGGCACAATGCTCTATGGTGCGCACGCCGATACAGGGTACATCGAAGCGCATATCATGCCCCGGTTTGGTGACTTTGCAGAGTGTGACAGGGTTTTCTGGGCTACCTTCTCCGTTTTTGATGCATTCGTTGGTGCCTTTGTAAGCTTCTACGCAGGTGACATGCTGTCCCCGCACGATGAGGCTTTGGCCGATGTCCAATCGGGCGATTTCACGTGCCAGCTGCATGCCATGGGCCGCTTCTTCCAATTGATCGGGAGTGGGGGCGGGGCCGGCCAGGTGCCCGGCAGGCGGGAGTACTTCTTCCATGAATGCGGTAGAGGGGAGCACCTGCATGCCATGTTCCTGAAGAAGGTGGCAGACTGCGCCGAAGATGGTGTGTGCATTGCGGCGATCCAGCTCGGCCAAGTGGCGGCGGGCGGTGGCATCCGGCCACATGGTGTAGATGCAGGCAGGTTTGATTTGCCCGGTGAGCACCACGTGCGTGACACCATGTGCCTTGAAGTAGGCCAGCGGAGCTTCCAATGCGCCTACACGAAATTTGCGAAAAGCATCGCAAAGAGCGGGGATGTCATCTCCCACGGCACCGCGTATTCCCATGCAGATGACCCGCATGCCGGCGCGCTTGGCGCCCTTGATCATGAGGCGCGGGAACTCGCCGGCACCGGCTATAACGCCCAAGATATGCTTGCTTGGATCTACGCCGTACATGAGAGGAGGACGGATTCAGAGAAGCTCAGGGTGTTCCAGGAAGTAGGCGATGCGCTGCATCAGGCGGCCGATATCACCACCGTCTACGACTCGGTGGTCGAATGCAGCGGTAATGTTGGCTTGCTCTACCGGGATGAAGCATTCCACCTCATCGCTCCACACGGGAACTTTTTGTACAGCGCCAACGCCTAGGATGATGCTTTCGCTGGGGAGGGGCATGGGTGTGCCGAAGGTGAGGCCAAAGCCGCCAAAGTTGGTGACGGTGGCGATGCCACCGCCCATATAGGCCTTGTCCAACTTGCGCTCCCGGGCTTGGGATACAATTTTGTTGTACTCATCAATCAGCTCATCAAGGGTGTATTCATCTACGTTGCGCATGACGGGTACCATCACCCCATCTGCCACTTGCACGGCGATGCCGAGGTCGATGCGCTTGGGTGTCAGGATGCGGCCACCCACCATGTAGCCGGCGCATTCGGGAGCCTCTGCCAGCGCCAGCGCCAGCGCGCGGGCAAAGTAGAGGGTGTAGCCGGGTTTGCGGGGGTGGCGTTTGCGGTGCAGGATGATGGGTGCCATGTAGATGGGACGCCCGGCGCTGGCAATGGGTCGGCGCCAGGTGCGCTGCATACTGCTGGCCACACTGCGGCGCATGGGGGAGGCTTGGCGGGAGGGCCAACCATCTACGTAGTTCAGGAAGCTTTCAAAGTCGTCAATCGTGATGCGACCACCGGCTCCCGTACCGGTGACGTAGGCTAAATCTGCCTCGGTGATGCCCAATTCATCCATGCGGGCGCGGATGCGGGGGGAGAGGTAGTGTGCCCCGCGTACACCCATGGGCACGGGGAGACCGCGGTCACTCTTGGTGGGGGCGGGGGGCGTTCCTTCGCGGTATTCGCCTTCGGTGCGGAAGTGGGCTCCGTCATCTCCGTTGGGGGTGGCCGATACGGGAGCCGGTGCGGCGGGGATTTCGCCTTCTGCCAAGGGGGTGGCGCCGGAGCGTTCCACCTCTTCTTCTGTGGCATCGATGATACCCATCACGCAACCTACAGCTACGGTTTCACCTTCTGATACGGAGAGGGATACAACCTTGCCCCCGCAGGAGGTGGTGACTCCCATCACGGCTTTGTTGGTTTCAACCTCCACGACTTCTTGGTCGGCCGTGACGGTGTCGCCCGGTTGCACCAGTAGGCGCATGATGGTGGCTTCGGCTATGGATTCGCCCAATTGGGGCATCAGCAAAGGTACTTGTGGCATGGTGGGGAAAAGGGTGTTTAGAGGGAGCAAAGATAGCGAACCGCCTGGGTAATGGTGGCGGCGCAGGGGCGGTGTGCTCGCCAGAGATCCGGGTGGTAGGGAATGGGGGTGTCTTTGGAGGTGAGGCGCAGGGGGGGAGCATCCAGCAGGTGCAGCCCCTCGGAGGCTACGCGGGCAATGACTTCTGCCGCTACGCCGCCCCAAGGGAAATCTTCGCTCACCACGAGCAGGCGCCCCGTGCGGGCAACGGAGGCTAAGATGGTGCTGGTATCCAGCGGCTTGACGCTGCGCAAATCCACCACTTCGATGTTGTACCCGGAGGTGGCGGCCAGTTCATCTGCCGCTTTGAGCACCTCCGGCACCATGGCGGAGAAGGTGACCACGCTGGCGTGCTCACCGGGACGGGCAATGCGGGCTTTGCCGATGGGGAGAGGATCTGCCTCCACCCAAGTATCGGCCTTGAGCCAGCGGTATAGGAACTTGTGCTCCATGAAGACCACCGGATCAGGAATTTGGACGGCTTGCTTGAGCATGTAGTACGCATCTGCCACCGTGGCCGGGGTCAATACATGCACGCCGGGGTAGTGGGCAAACAGTGCCTCGACGCTTTGACTGTGGTAGGGGCCGCCGCCGGGGGTGCCGCCACAGGGCATGCGCAGGGTTACGTTCACCGGGGTGCCGGTGCGGAAGTAGTGCGCTGCTGCATTGTTGCCCAGCTGGTTTTGCGCCAGTGTGCCAAAGTCTGCAAACTGCATTTCCACAATAGGTTTCATGCCGGCCAATGCAGCGCCAATGGCTGTGCCCATGATGGCATCTTCTGCAATGGGCGCATTGAGTACACGCCCCGGAAATTGCTCTGCCAAACCTTTGGTTGCCTTGAAGGCACCGCCAAAGGTGCCGGCTATGTCCTCGCCATATAAAAAGACAGCCGGGTCTTCCGCCAGCAGCTCAGCCATTGCCTGGTGAATGGCATCTATGTAGGTCACGCTCATGGTTGGTAAAAGTGTCGGGGGGGGAGGTTAGCGGCTGGGTTTCCAAGAGGTGGCGCTCCAGTCCTCTGTGGCGGGGTCGGGGGAGGGTTCGCGCTGGGCTTGAGCTACGCTGCGCTGTACTTCATCTGCGCATTCGGTGTCGATAGCAGCGGCTTCTTCTTCTGTGAGCCATCCTTGCTCCAGCATTTGCTTGCGTGCAACGGCCAAGGGATCGCGCTCGGCATAGGCATCTTTGAGTTCTTGGGGAATGTAGGCCGCATCATCGTGCTCACCATGGCCGCACATGCGCAGCGTGTTGGCCACAACCCATTGCGGCCCTTCGCCACGGCGAGCGGCTGCTACGGCCTGCTGCATGGTGGCCAGGGTTTGCAGGAAATCTGTGCCATCACATTCATGGGTAGCCATGCCGTAGCCTTTTCCACGCTCGGTCAGGCTGCTGCATGCGAATTCCTGCGCATTGGGGGTGGAGTACGCAAACTGATTGTTGGTCACAACGATGACGATGGGCAGTTTCTCTACCGCTATTAAATTGGAAGCCTCGTGTGTGGCACCTACGGAGGTGGTGCCATCGCCGATGCAAGCCACGCCCACGCAATCGCTGATTCCCTGCATGCGCTTCGCCAATATCATACCGGCCACCACAGACAACATGGCTCCCAAGTGAGAAATGGGCGCCGGTACACCCTCTTGCGGGGTGCCCCAGTGCACGTTGCCATCGCGCCCGCGCATGATGCCGGCTCGGCTGCCAAAATAGCAGCGGGCGCTCTCCAATACGGGGTCGCCCCATGCGCAGCGCCCTGCCTGTTCGCGGATGAAAGGGTTGTACACATCTTTCCCGCGTTCCAAAAATACGGCTTCGCATGCACCGACTGCCTCGTGCCCCCGTCCCAAGAATACACCGCCAAAAATTTTGCCGGCTTTGTACAAGGCCGAGAGTTTGGTGTCAAATGCCCGCGCCATAACCATGGCGCGGTAGGCCTTGAGTGCGGCTGTCTGCATGTCCATTCCGTTCACGCATTTATTATAGAGCCGTGGCGTACTTAAATCAAGCAAGAAAAAATGTGCTGTCTACTGAAAGTCTAACTTTTTACGCGGAAATGAGCGAAAGGTAGAGTTAAGTTTACTTTTGCTTGTTTTTTGCTTGTGTTGAAAGGGGGTATCCGTTAGAATCTGACTTGTATGAACAGACTCGCAGGCAAAACAGCCATTGTAACAGGAGCCGGTCGCGGTATCGGCAATGCGGTAGCCCGCCGCTTCGCGGAGGAGGGTGCCAAGGTTGTACTCATTTCACGCAATCCGGCTTCGTGTGGGGGTGCGGCAGATGCCATCAACGCTGAATTTCCCGGTAGCTGCAAGGCATTTCCCTGCGATGTAGCGGATGCAGCCGCTGTGGAGGCTTGCGTGAAGGAGATTTTGGCAGAATATCCCACGGTGGATATTTTGGTGAACAACGCCGGTATTACCAAGGATGGTCTGCTGATGCGCATGAAGGAGAGCGATTGGGATGCGGTCATCAATACCAACCTCAAGAGCGTATTCCTCTTTGTGAAGGCTCTCCAACGTACGCTCATGAAGAGCCCCGCCGGCCGCATTATCAACATGAGCTCCATTGTGGGGATGACCGGCAATCTGGGGCAGTCCAATTACTCTGCCTCCAAGGCGGGGGTGATTGGCTTCACCAAATCAATGGCTCAGGAGCTTGCCAGCCGCAAGGTGACATGCAATGCGATTGCGCCCGGTTTCATCGCAACGGAAATGACGGATGCTATCCCCGAAAAAGCACGTGAGGCCTTGCTTGCCCGCATTCCTTTGGCAGATATGGGCACGCCGGAGGATATTGCCAACTGCGCTCTTTTCCTTGCCTCGGACGAGGCTCGCTATATCACCGGCCAAGTGTTGGTGTGCGATGGTGGTATGACCATGTAAGAGCCTGATACATTCATTGTAAAGCGAGCGGCTGTCTCCCATGTGGGAGACAGCCGTTTGTTAAATGCGGCGGATGCACCGATTAACGGAAGATGACTTCGTTGATGCGTTTGCCGGGTTGTTTGCGCGCACGCAGGGTGATGGTGCGCATGTCGCTTGGCAGGATGAAGATACGCAGGTGGTTATCGAGTCGGTGGGAGATGCAGCCATCAATCTGGCATTCTGCCGTGCCGGCCACGATGAGTTCACGTGTGCCGGTGGGTACGTAGATGGTGGCTGTCAGGTCCTTTTTGCCGCAGTCGAACGCAGTAGCGATATCGGAGTCGGTGAGGACTAGCTGCTCCAAGTCGGTGGAATCCTCCGGCATGCCGAGGCGGAAGATTGTCATCTTGATATCTTGAGAAAGCCCGCTGGTGTTGGTGACGCGGATGGCGGCAATGGGGCGGGTGGGCATATCTTCCCCATAGATGAGGATGCGGGAATTCTTGGAGCGCACATGGGATTGGGTTTTGGTGCCATCGTCCAAGGTGAGTTCAATGGTGGCCCAGTCGGAGATGTTGGGGCTGTCCAAGTTGATTTCAATCCATTCTGCGCTTACCGGGTGCGGGATTTGCAAGTCAATGAATTCATTAGAGTGCAGGGGGAAGACCTCCATCACGCGGTTGATTCCCACAATATTGCCTATGCGGTGCGCCGTGAAGGTGCGCCCGGATTCCATGTTGGTGGAAACATAGGGGGGCAGGGGTTTGTTGACGGAGAACTCCCGGATGGAGACCCAGTTGGGGCGTGCGTCCAGCACGCGGTAGCGCAGCATGCGGGCGCGTACTGGGTTGTGTGTCAGGTTGAGAATGGCGGCGGGGCCGCTCTTGTGTGTCCCTACCGGTGTCCAGTTCTGCCCATCGTTTGACACTTCGAATTGCCCTAGTTTCACGAAATCGTCTGCCCGCTTGCCGCCCATGAGCAGGGTGGCGTTGTGGATGACGATGGGTGTGCCGTAATCAAAGCAGTACCATGCGCCTTTTTGCTGGTGGCTGTTGGAAGACCAGAACGTGCGCGGATTGTTGTCGAAGATAGCCATGTAACCTTGGGAGGCATCGCCGTTGTTGCTTTGGAATGAGGGGAGCGGAGAGGGTCTGCCTGCCAAGGTTGCGTAGACATGTGCGTTGGTGTGCGATAAAGCGGATTTGAGGGCGGGGGTGAGTGCCAGCATGCCTGTCTCTACATCGTCAATCTCGCGAACGGTTTCGCCATTCCAATCCGGGCGAGTCAGTGCCCGAGCCTCGCCAACATAGTCCACCGCTTGAAAGAAGTGTCTCATCCGGCTGGTGGTGGGGTGCAGAGCGTCCATGGCGGCCATGCCGGCCTGCCCGGTAAGGGTAAAGGCGCGTATCCAAGGGTTGATTTCAGCCCGGAGCGGGGCAACATCTGCTGCAAGAGCGAGTGTGTTGCCGGCGGCTACCATGCGGGCGTATTCTGCGCGCATTTGGTGCGCGGCATCCATGTCCGGGGTACCCAGCTCAACGCTGCGGATAAGTTTTTCTGCCTGCGGGCGTATATTCACGGATTCCTCGCGGAAATAACCATGCGAATTGGGGAGCAGATAAGCATTGTGGTTGCAGAAGAGCTGCATATCGCTCTTGCTGGCGGGGTACAAGCGGGCAATGCCTTCTTTCCACGAGCTGTCGGACGCAAAACCTGTAATGTTCCAGGTGTAATCGGCCACGCCGAAAAGGCCCACCTTGCTGGCTTCTGCATATTCCATGGGGTTGGCCACGAAGCCGCTCATTTCCAGGCGCATTTCGGGGGTTGTTTCGAGACCGTAGGTGCGGCCCATGGAGAGGCGGCCGCGTTTGAAGTCGTTGCAGGGCCAGTTCCACCAGATAAAGGTGGGGCGGTGCACGCGGCTGTTGACCCAACGCTGGCCTTCGAGCGTGATATCATGCACCACGGTGTTGCCTGTCCACATGACGGGGATGCTCTTATCCAGTCCCTCGCCGAGAGTGTTGAGGAATTTGGTATTGGTCCAGCTCTTATTGTAGCCGGTGGGGCACATGATGAGGGTTTGGTTGACGTCCGGATGTTTGCGGATAAAATGCTCCAGCAGGTAGTTGGTGAGCTGCACCTGGCGCTCCGCTTTCCCGATCTCACCAAATGAATCGTCTACAAACACGCCAAAGTTGCGTACCCCCAGCTCGTACATCATCTCCAGCTTGTGGCAGAGCCCGTCCAGCTGGGCGCGCCCCCCGTTTTCTTTCCAGTTAACCGTATTGGCGGGGTGAATGGCCCACACGAAGCGCACGTGGTTTGCATTGGCTGCCTGTACCAAGTCGCGAATTTCGGCTGCTTTTTCATCCGGATAGGGCAGGTAGCACCCATCACCATGATGGTAGGGGTCATCCTTGGGGGCGTAGATGTACATGTTCATCTTGTTGCGCCCGTAGAAAGCGAATTGAGATTTGCGAGCCTCGGCACTCCAAGGCATGCCGTAGTATCCTTCTACAGCACCGCGAAAAGGTAAATCCGGCCAGTCGATGACCGTTCCCTGCGGTAGGCTGCCCATGCGAGCTACGTCTTCTATGCTCTTGCCGGGGTAGGGGTCGCGCTGGGCTGTCGTGGCGCCCGGCACATCTTGTAGCATTTGGGAGAGTGTTTGCTTGGCATAATAAAGCCCCACTTCATCGTTGGCTCGCACGGTAAGAGTAGACCCCTCTATGCTGATGGCGTATGCTCCCTCTTTTTCTGCGGGGATTTGGCGCCAGATATCATTGCCGTCTCCTTGGTGGCGCAGCTGCACCTGCACCGCTTCAACGCGCGTGGCGGTATCGCTCAATTCGCATTTTTGCGGTGTAGGGTATATGGCGCTAGCCTGTAGCATGGGAATGGTGGCCAAGGCAAGAATGAGTGTTGCCAGGGTTGTGGTATATGTCATGTTGTTAGTTGGTTTATAAGGGGTCCTAGCTCGCAAAATTGGGTGAGTCTATAGGTGGGAGAAAGGGCTTGGCAGCGCTCTGCATCTGCCGTTGCCGTGGTGGCCCAAGCTGCGTTGATGATGCTTACTCCTACTTTGTGGCAGAGCTCAATGTCTGAGGGAGCATCGCCTACGTAGAGGATGTCCTGCGCTTGCAGTTGCCATGCCTGCATCAACTCCAGGAGCCGCTCATCTTTGCAGTTGTGTGTGGGGGTACCATAGCCTATCCACTCAAAGAATGTATCCATGCCGAATCGGTGCAGGGTGGGGGTGGCGGTGTAGTGCTCCTTGCCGGTGATGAGGGCGAGCCGCAGCCCGCGTTCGCGCAAGCGTTGCAGCATTTCAACAGCTCCGGGGAATGGTGCCGGAGCCCAGGTGGCGTGCAATTCCTCGTATATCTCTGCAAAACGTGCGATTGGCAATTCCGGCGCATCGGGATGGATTCCCAGCAGTGCACCCAGTACGCCGCGATCACTCTTACCAAAGTATTGCACAATCTCATCATCTGTGGGGGTGTGCCCTGTTTGTTCGACCACGCAGCGCCGGTACGCTTCCACACAAAGCGGAAGTGTATCCCCCAAGGTGCCATCCATGTCAAATACGAGCGCTTTGTACATGATATTGTTAGGTTGTGAATAACTGCGAGCCCGAAGCATACCATATTACATACGCTCTGGCAAGAACGCAACGTGACAGGCATGGAGTGTTTTTTTTGCTGATTAGCGCCCCGGCCTTTTGCCGGCGCACTTAATCAGTCTGTTTCGTGCTTGCGGCGCATGATATGCAAGCGTTGCTCCATGCGGGGCCGCAGGGTGTGCTCAATCCATGCGTAGGCGGCCTCCAAGCCCTCGCTTTTAAAGATGCGGCCAATTTGCGCTTCGACGGCGGTGGCGTTGCCGGTAAGGCGCAGGAAGTTGTTGCTGGTGAACTCGATGAAGAGTTTTCCATCTATCTGTCCCTTGAACGAGAGAATCCACTCGCGGACGTAGAGGGCTAAGATAGCATCGCCAACCCAGGCTTGGGCGCGTACGATGGGGTCGAGGTCGGGTGGAAGTGTGGCCATGAGCTGTGCGTGTGGAGAAAAGGGTGAATATAAAAACGGGCAGCTCGTTGTGCTGCCCGTGGGGAAAGTGAAATACGGCGTGGTATCAGTCGCGGGAGCGGGGCTCGCGTTCGCCGGCAGTCATCACACCCGGACGGGTGGTGAAGGGGCCACCTGCCGTGGGGGCCTTTTCGGTGAAAGCCACACCGGGAAGCTCTGTTTCCTTGCCCGCAACAGGGAAATCCTTGCGCAGGGGGTGGTAGGGGTAGCCATCCCACATCATGATGCGGCGTAAATCCGGATGCCCCACAAATTCAATCCCCATCAGGTCGTACTGTTCGCGCTCCAACCAGTTGGCAGAGCGCCATACGGGTACCAACGAAGGAACGGCCGGGTTGCTCTCGCTCACCGGTACGCGCACCAGCATGTTGGCTCCGGTCTCGGCCTGGGTGATGGTGTAGTTTACCTCATAGCGCGGTTCCTGCCCCAGATTGTCTACGGAAGATACGCAGAGAAGCATATCAAAACCACAGCTTTCTTTGGCATAGCGCATGGCTTCCGTCAGTATGTCTGCCGGGATGGTGAGGGTGGTGTCGCCGCGGAATTCCTTGCGGGTGATTTGCGGATAGCGTGCGCAGATTTTGTCTGCTGCGGCCTGTTGAAGTGCTGTAAGATTTGCTGACATGGTATGCGTGTGGGTGTGGTGCGGGTTGCGGCTTTATTCAATCGGCATCTTGGCCTTGATGGTGTCGGCATTGGGCGCAACACGCAGGTCATGTGTCTTGAAGAAGTTCTTGAGCGGATGCTCGGTGGCCATAATCTTGTCTTGCAGGGTGATAAGACCTTGCAACAAAGCCTCCGGACGGGGAGGACAGCCCGAAATGTACACGTCTACGGGCACAATCTTGTCTACCCCCTGCAGGACGGAATAGGAGCGGAACATACCACCCGTGCAGGCACAGGCACCGCAAGCGATGCACCACTTGGGCTCAGGCATTTGATCCCAAATGCGGCGCACCAGCATGGCCATCTTGTAGGTGATGGTGCCGCAGATGAACATGAAGTCTGCCTGGCGCGGAGCGTAGCGGTTCACTTCTGCACCAAATCGGGAAATGTCGTAGCGGGAGCAGGCAGTAGCCATGTATTCGATGGCGCAGCACGAGGTGCCCATCGGCATGGGCCACAAGGAGTGGTTTTGTACCCAGTTAATTGCGGCTTCCACAGTGGTGAAGACGAAACCGCCGTCTGCATCCGGGTCGCACATGTAATTCTGCTCTATTTGCTGGAAATCTTCGCTGGCCATAGTGGTACGCGCGGGGTGTAAACTGCCCCGCCGCGCATAAGCATACCTGATTCCTGCTCAAATTCAAGCCAAATTTATAAGAATTGCATGATGAGGGGTTTTCGCGCGATGCGCACGCGCACGACTCACTCTATTAGTTTGTATTCCGTGTCAATTCTTCAATATGCGCTTGACCTGGCGCGGGGGATTCACTAATATGTACGTATGAACGCGCGTAATTTGCACTGGGCTGCCACATTGGCTGCCATCGCTATGTCTGTATCGCTTTCCGCTAAGGGGCAGGGGACAACAGGAGACCCCTTTTTGGATGCTATGATAAGCGACCAAAGTGCAGAAGCTCCTGCTGCGACTCCCGCACCCGAACCCCGACCGGCTCCTGCGGCACCCCAACTTCCGGCAGAAGAGCCGACAGATGAGCAGGCGGCACCTGCTCCCAAGCCCATTGAAACGCGTTTTGTCTCTCAGACAGAGGATACCAAGCTGGTAAGCTCGGATGAAGTGATGCGTGAGTTGGGCCCCTCCACCGGTTTGTTCGGCAACGATGGCGCGTATGAAGGCAAACAGGTGAAATCCGTGCGTATTCGCTATACCTCCGGCAAACGCACCGTGCCCGATGAACGCCTGCTGGATATTATTCAGACAACGGAGGGTTCCAAGTACTCCACCATGCGTATCAATGATGACTTGGAGCGTTTGATTAACCGTGGCTTGGTGGGCAATAATGCACGTGTGGCCGTAGACCCATCGGGCAACGGCGTGCGTGTCACCTTTGAAGTGCAGCCGGCCAACGTGATGGGCGGCGTAGGGTTTACGGGCAACACGCGTTTCTCTGAGCGCCAGTTGCGCGAGGGTATCAAGCTGCAATCCAGCAAGGTGATTAATGACCGCGAGCTGGCAGCAGCCCGCGCAGAAATCATCAAGATGTATCAGGAAGCCGGTTACCCGGATACACGCGTGTCGTGGCGCCATGCCAAGACCCAGCGTAGCGAGTACGATGATATCATCTTCGATATTACGGAAGGCCGCGAGGTGAGCATGAACCACATTCGCTTTGAAGGCAACCGGCAGTTCGATGCTCAACAGCTCCGCCAGATGATGAAGACCAAGGAGCGCGGGCTCTTTACGTGGATTACCAAATCCGGCCGTATCGACCGCGAACAGGTGGAGGATGATTTGCAGGAAATTGTGCGCCATTACCGCAACTATGGCTACCTGCGTGCCCGCATTACCAAGGTGGAATACACCGACAACGGTAAGAAGACGGGCCGCCAAAAGCTTTCCATGAAAGTCATCATCGATGAAGGCCCCCGCTACAAGGTGCGCAATGTCAGCTTTGGTGGCATTTCAGTGTATACCCCGCAGGAGCTTGAACCCGGTTTGAGCATGCTGGGTGGGGATATATACTCCCTTCAAAAGGTGTCGGACGACACGACAATGATTCGCAAGTACTATGGCGCCAAAGGCTATGCGGATGCAGATGTGCGCCCGGATATCAACGAGGTGGGCGCAGAGCAGGATGGCACACGCCTTGTGGACATCCGCTACAACGTGAAGGAAGGCGGCCGCTATGCCGTGGGGCGCATCAATGTGCGTGGCAACACCAAGACCAAACCCCATGTCATCCTGCGTGAGCTCCCCCTCAAGCCCGGACAGTACCTCAACTCTGTGGACTTGGATACCGCCCGCAAGCGCTTGGAGAACCTGGGTTATTTTGAGAAGCCCGTGGAAGTATCGCAGACCTCATCCGGCACGGCAGGCTACCGCGACATCAACGTGAACGTGCGCGAGAAGATGACCGGTATGTTCACGGTGGGTGCTGCATTCTCCTCTGTGGAGAGCCTGTATTTCTACGCGAACGTCACGCAGTCCAACTTTGACATTCGCGGGCTGTTTGGTGGCGGTTCCTTGGTCGGCGGCGGCCAGCGCCTGACCTTATCGGGTCGTGTGGGTTGGGAGTACCAGAGTGCATCCGTCTACTTGCTTGAGCCTTGGTTCCTTGATCGTAAGCTGGCGTTGGGCAATGAGATTTTCTTCTCCAATTCCTCGTACATGAGCGATTACTATCGCCAGAAGAACTACGGCTACGCCATTTCTTTGCGCAAGGCGTTGAATGATTACAACTCACTCAAGCTGGAGTATCGCATCGAGCAATTTAATCTGGAAGCAGAGGGGGATGCCCCCATCTTCTTCCGCACGCACTGCGATGATTTTACCCGCAGCCGCATCAATCTCACCTACCAGTATGACTCGCGCGATGCGATGATTACCCCCCGCAAGGGTGGGCACTTTGAAGTGACTGCCGGCTACAGCGGCCCCGGCAGCACGGTAGAGACCTACAGCGCCGGTATTGCCGGTTCTGTCTACTACAACTCATTCTGGGATAGCATCTTCAGTATCAACTTCGGCGTGGAAACCGTCGACACCGTAGATAGCAAGGAAGAAGTGCCGCTGTTTGAGCGCTGCTACTTGGGTGGCCCGACCAACTTGCGTGGTTTCCGCTTCCGCGATGTGGGTATGGTGGATGAAGCCATTGCCGATGATGAAAGCATGGGCGGCAACACCTCTGCCTTTGTGCAGCTGGAAGTCACCGTGCCTGTGGTGGAAACAGTGCGTTTTGCCGCCTTTGTAGATGCCGGTTTCGTGAATGCTGATAGCTTTGATTTTGACACCGGTGCCATCTCTGCCGACTACGGCTTCGGGCTTCGCATCAACCTGCCTATGGGCCCGTTGGCTGTAGACTATGCCATCCCCTTCAAGACGGGTAATGCTATTGACCGCTCCGGCCAGTTCCAGTTCTACGTTGATTACAAGTACTAAATTACGTGCGCTTTATAAGGGCTCTGACTGCGTATTGCAGCCGGAGCCTGCGTGTCTGCCGTGGCTGCAGCACCCCATTGTGGTGGGGCTGAGCGGCGGGCGGGATTCGGTGGCGCTTTTGTGCATGCTGGTGGCATGGGGATGCGCTGTTCAGGCATGTCATGTGCACCATGGAATACGCGGAGAAGAAGCAGATGCAGATGCTGCTTTCTGCGCAGATTTGTGCGCGTCTTTGAACATCAGGCTGCACACCGAGCGAGTGGATGTGCCGGCTCTGGCCGCTGCACGCGGTACTTCTTTGGAAACAACCGCCCGTGTGGAACGCCGCCGTATCATGAAACAAGTTGCAGACCGCGCCGGTGCCTGTGTGTCGATTGCGCTGGCTCATCATGCGGGTGATCAGGCAGAGACCATCATCTTCCGCTTGGCTCGCGGAGCCGCCGGTTTGCGCGGCATGCGCCCGGTGCACCGGGCAGAGGGACACGTCTGGCTGCGTCCCTTGCTGGGCTGTACTCGTGCTCAAATCACGGATTTTTTGCGTAGCATCGGCCAGCCTTGGCGGGAAGACTCCACCAATGCCGTGGCAGATGTGGTGCGCAACCGCCTGCGCTTGGAGGTGCTGCCGGCCCTCAACCGCGCCATGGGGCGAGATGTCACCCCCATCATCAACCGCAGTGCGCGACTGCACGAGGAAAGCTTGGATGCGTTGGAAATTGCCCTCAGCCAGCTTCCGCTCACCGATCCGCAGGGGCGCTTGTATCTTCCGACCTTGTTAGATAAGCCCGCAGCCTATCGCAAGGCTGTCATCCGGCGTTTCCTGCACCGGCATGGCGTATCCGGCGTGTGCGAGACGATGGTGCTGCAAGTAGATGCTATCCTGAATCCCACCGCGCCGACTTCCCGTTTGGATTTGCCTGCCGGTTTGCGCGCGGTGAGAAGACAAAAACGCCTCATCATCGAACCCGTGCAATCGGGAGAGGATGAGGCGTAAGCCTTTGCGGATGATAAGAACGGCTTATTCTTCTTCGCTATCCTCGTCCTCCTCATCTTCGGAATCCTCGCTGTCCTCCTCTGTAGCCTTCTTATTGGCAAGAGAGGGAGCAATGCGTTTGAAGAGCACCTCTGCATCCACATTCTCATCATCTTCTACCTTTACAGCTTTGATGGCGCCGCTGGCATAGGCCACCACGATGGTGCTGTCGTGGCGTTCCAGCGCGGGCATCACCATCTTGCGGAAAGTAGCCAAATCCGTCACGCTCTGTCCCTTCACCGGGTTGCCGTCCGAAAGCCAAGGCAGGGTATCCAGATTCTGGCGGGCCGTGGTGCGGATGCAGGAGTTGGGATTGTCGCGGTCTTCTGATGCATCTGTCCAAGATACATAGGACACGGACTTTTCATCGGCCATCATCACAGAATCCGAGCCCACGTTCACCCGCATATCGCCGGGGCAGTGGAAGATGGTGGAAAGCTTCATCTTGCCCTTCTCCGAGCGGGGGTAGACTGTGGAATCCAGTTCCGGGGCGATGGAAATCCACCAGCCATCTGATTCGTTGACGGTCTTGGTATCTTCATCATCATCCATACCGCTGGTGGGCAGTAGTGCCTTGTGTGCCATATCCTGGCTGTATTTTACCCCCAACTTGGAGATTTGTTCCAGCTGGGTGCGGCACTTCGTGACATCCCCCGCTTTCAGGTGGTTGTAAAACGCCGGTGCGGCAATGCCCACCAAGGTGGCCAAAATGGCTATCACCACAATCAGCTCAATCAACGTGAAACCGCTCTTGCGGTATGTAGAATGAAAAATCATAACCCCTTTAATCTACCATATATCCCCCTCCTGACAAGTAAAAAATGTTGCCGACCCGGAGAACTTTCCCGAATGCTTTTTCAGATGAACCGCATGTGTTGCATTCTGCCAGAGACTATACCCTTATTTTTTCTTGTTGGACTATAAAAAATTAAAAATTAAAGACTTTTAAGCTTGACATGCGGGGGGGGGGGGCATGCTAGAGTCTTTTTAAGCCCCAAGGAAACACTTTTTTGGGGCAAAAGTGGCCATCCTGAAAGATGGCAAAATGATGGAATCTACAAAATGTTTTGTGGGTGCAGATCAACAGGAAAATTTCAATTTACACCAATGAAAATCATGAAATCAATGAAGCAATGGGTGCTCGTGGCTCTGTTTGCACTGGGCTCACAGCACGTGGTGGCTAATAGCTCCGAACAGGCAGAGCTGGAAGCCCTGATGCGCGGCGAGTCTATCGAGAATCAGGAGATTACTCCTGATGCGCTTGATTTAACGCAAATCAATGAGGAGACGCGCAATTTCTGGGAAAATCTTCAGCCTTTGGAGGATAAACAGGATTTAAATACCTTCGAGCAGGTAACGCTGGATATGTGCAATAAAACACAGGTGCCTATCCAACTCGTCAGTCTGACACAACCCAAGGAAATTCCGTTTGAGGAACTCAGCTCCTATCAGGCGGGAGAGGCTGCAAAAGGCAGCAAATTTTATCAAGGAGCCAAGGCTAAGTTTAGGGTGAATCCGGCTTATTTGGTATTCTGCAATGATGTGATGCTTCCCAAGATTGATGAGTTTTTTGAGCCCTTGGCCAAAGAAGTCACGCGCAAGACCATCACCTGCACGGTCAAGGGAAAGATGGATTTTGAATTCTCCCATGAATACAACAATTTCCCGTTTCTGAAAGAACATTTGAACATCAGGGTATGCCGCATCAAAGACATTGCCGCAGCTTTTGCCGCCGCTCCCGGCACGCAAGTGGAGGCGGAGTTGGTGGTGTACCATCTCCCCCAGATTTACACCAATTGCTATTACCGCATTGCCGCCTGTTATACCGGCGGAATCATGGGCATCAAAGAGTGCAATACATATGACAGGTCGGTTTTTGTGCATGCCCAAGACATAGCGGAGAAGCATATATGGTCTTCTACCCCGACTCGCATCAAAGCTTCTTTAATGTGGTATGAAGGCCCTCTATCTTGGAGTACGGGTTCCGGCTCATTTACCGTACCGAGCGATAGAGCGTTTGATAAGTGCATTGCCAATTTTAAGAGGGACGTAGACACGTACCCCTACTTGTCGGCGGAGCGCGCAGCGGCAAATAATGATGCAGACTTTTTATTGTACATTGTCCTGCCCATCGTTCTGTTGTGGATGGTGCTTGGCGGGTATATCTTGTATGTGGTCTTCTGGGTAGAGCGCAAGCGCCGTTGGGTTGCTTTGCCCGCAGCCGCCGGTTATGAGGAGCAGCTTGTGGCCAATTTGGAAAACCTGCGCGAGGAGTTCCGCCCGGTCATGGAATGGTTTGGGGCACTTCCCTCTGTCACGAATGAAGATGGGTCGGTCGGCACGCTCTTTTCGGAGAAAAAGCAAGTGGATGAGGGGTATGCTCATATTCATGCCTTGCGGAACCTGCCGGATTTGAACGGCGATGAAATCATCATTTTGAATGCCATGGGCGCGGATTTGAATGAGGTGTCTGCGCGTGTGTGCTGCATATCCAAGACTGCTATTACGCTGATAATGAGTGCTTTTGGCTTAATGTTCCTCAATTCTGTGATCTCCTCCGGCGGTTTCTGGAGCTGCCTGTGGAATATCTTGCTGCTGGGTTCGTATGGGTTGGCCTTATTCTATTCATTCAAGTGTCCGCTCTATAAATTCGGCAACGATGAACCGGGTTGGGTGGCAGGGCTCCGCAAGATGGTGACCGGTATTGGCATCGGCTCCTTCCTCTTTGCTTGCGATGTCGGTTCCGGCAAGTATCAACCGGTGTACTTGGATAAGTATGGCAACCGCTACAGAGATCTAGAAGACACAACTCATGGTTGTGCGTATGCTTTCATCATCATCTCTCTTATCATCCTGTTCATACCATTCTGGATTATGCTTTACTCCTCCGTCTACGGCGTGCGCAATTATCTCAGCAACAAATAAAGTTTACATCTCATGACTACTTCTATTAAGTGGGGCATTGGCGGGGTGAGCGGCTTGCTGCTCACTCTGGTGCTGGCGGCTGTTTTTTACCCGGAGAAAACCGGGCAGGCCGTCCAATCTGCAGAAGCCGCCGGCTCGGTAGCTGTGGACAAGGTTATCTCTGCTATGGAGGAGCGAGTGGGTAAGGCTGATGTGGCTTTGGAGCATTACAAGACAGCTCACAAGCAGCTCCGCGCTTCTCTCGTAGATCTCAAGACGCTGAAAAGTGATTGCGAGCGCAAGGCATCGGAGGCCGCTGTACTGGCGGCCTCCCTCCGCAGCTCCGGCAATGAGGCCGGGGCTCTGGCTCGCGAGGCAGAAAAAGCTACCTACGAAAAGCAACTGGCCTCCCTCAATGAATCCGTGGCCAAGGCAGAAAAGAAGTACAAAGACTTCAACGCCTTCATGAAGACCAAGAAGATGGAGTTGGATGTACTCAAAGCCCGCACCGGTTCCCTGCGCAGCGAGTTGCTTGCGATGCAAGGTGGCGATGCTGCCTACGCCTTGCAGCGAGCCAAGCAGTTGGAAGATGAGGTGAAAAGCACATGCAGTCGTTTGGAGGCAGAGATGGAAGTGCTCCAACTGGATGAGGAAACCGCCAACTAATTCTTGCTACCCATGGTCAGAAAAATCATCACTTATGCTCTGTTGGGCTTGCTGGCTCTTTTTGTGGGCGGTCTTGTTTGTTCCAAGGATTTCCGGGATGAGTGCCGCATCATGTGGGCCGTGTTCACCCGTAATCAGGTGGCCAAGCTGGAAGCCCAGCTGGATCAAGGTGAACTTGCCCTCATGCGGGTAGATGAAGCCAAGGCCAAGGCTGAACAGCGCTTGCGCACCATCCGCGCCCTGCAAATGGATGTGGAGGTCAATCTTCGGCGCACCAAGGAAAAGGCGGAGGATTACCGCCGCAGTGGTAAGGAAGACTTGGCCTTGCGCAATGATGAGCAAGCCCGTTTCATGCAGCAGCAATTGGATTCTTATGTGGGCTCAACCGAGCGTATCGCCCGCAAGTTGGAAGAGGTGAAAACCATCCGCATGCGCGCCAGAGAGGATGTGCGCCTGGCCCGCGAGCGCATAGCTATTCTCGAAACCGCCAAAAGCGCGTTGGATGAGGAAGGGATGGCCGATATGCTGCAAAAAGCAGAGCAGAATATCTCAAACCTGCAAAGCCATTGCAACAAGCTTGCGGCCGAGGTCGAGGTCTTGAACATGGAGGAGTGAGAAACGATAATAGCTTTCATCTATGTTGGAAAGCCTGTACTTTCTGGGAAGTGTAGGAAAGCTGCTCATCTTTAGCGCAGTCTTGGCCTTGCTTGCCATGGCATTTGTGAGCCTTGCCAAGTTCTTGGGCTCCGTTATGGGGGCCGGTTCCTCGAGCACAAGCTCGGAAGAAACGGTGAACGGCGGTTGCTTTTTTGGTGTCATTCTGCTACTGGCGTTGGGAGGACTTACCTTTGGTGCCAAGTACGCCTACACGGCCATTACTGCAGATTGCCTGAGCGAAGAACGCACCCTGGCCCGCGAAACGTACCAGGAAAGCGGGCCCATCTCTGTCTTGCAGAAGCATTATGGCTTGCTCTATCGCCATTATGAAGATTTGCAAGAGGATGTGGCGGCCAAGAAAGCACAATGCAGCTCACTGCGGCAGGAAATGGCCAACATGTCCGGCGCGGCTGCCAGAAACACCGTGAGGCAGCGTATTTCTGAGTTGGAAAAGGCGCAAGCCGGAAATAAACAGATGATCAATGGTATCGAGGAGCTTGCCGCCAAACTTTACTTCGCCCGCTATTTGGAAAATCTGGGTCTCAAGGTCAACCAATCGGAGCTGGAACAAGAAATCGGTCTGGCAGAAAAAAAGGCAGAAAAGAAATAATGGCTGTATAGAGTTATGTCCTTCCTTTCAACATTTATCAAATGGTTTCTCCTGATAGCCGTGGTCAGCATAGGCTATTTCGTATGGGAATTCTCGCAGAAGCAAGGCTCGCGCAAAAGTATCCAAAACGTGGAGCGTGTGGAAAGCCTGGCGCAGGATATTGACTCCCCCGTGCCGGCCAACAAGTACGTGAAAGCTCTCCGCTTTCCCAGTCTCAAGGCGCGCAGCGAGGAGCTGCGCCTGCTCTACAACCGCCGTGAGCGCGCCTGCGATATGGCTCAAGCCCGCTTGCAGAAGCTCTACTCCCGCAATCTTGTCTCCCGCTCTGCAAAAAAATGGGTGGAGCTGCGCTTGGACAAGGTGCGCGAGCTCAATGCAGGCTTGCTCTCGCAGTATAAAAACATCGTCGATTTTGCCGAGCGCCAGTATGCCAATGATATCGTGCGGCACGATTCGGCAGAGGATGAAGCCCGCGCTGCCCACTTCGAGGAGCAGAATGCTCGCCTCATAAAAACCGTTGAAGAACCCCTCTCCTTCCTTTAATACACACCTATCTTTCTATGTTCATGAAAAAAATCTTTCTCTCCGCTATCACAACTTGTGCGTTGGCTATTTTGGCTGCTTGCAGCTCTGCCGATGGTTTCAAAGCTGCTTCTTTGGGCGGCGGTGCCAAAGCCGGGCAGGACTATGTGACCGGCCTTTCCCCTAGTGCCGCCGCCCGGCAGTATTTTGCCCGTATCGGCACCAAAGCACCCATCGAAACACTCACCAAGGCCAATGCTGCCCGCAGCAAGAGCGGTGTGCGCTTTGTGGACAATGACGGCATCCTCATCCCCGCAGGCGTGACCATTCAATTTACCAACAAAGGCTATTGCCTCGACCCCAAGTTGCCGGCACCCGTGGCGGATGAAGAATACCAGCTTGTCCCTGTCTCGGCTCTTATCCCCACGGAATTGCAGGGTATCTACAGCAACTTGGTGCGCAAAGCCGCTGCCGGTGACACCAACGTGAAAAACAACATGCAACGCCTCGTCTGGGCTCTCCGCACTGCCGGCACGGATGCGAGCTATGCCAACAACCTCTCGGCCACCCAAAAGAGTATTCTGGATAGCTGCTCCTCCCGCCCCGGTGAATTCGAAAGCGTGCACAACGGTGCCAAGGCTACAAGCATGCTCATGGATAAAGTGTGGGGCTTGGCCGACTCGATTGGTAGCGTCAGGGTTGCCGGGCGCTCATACCGCGCCAGCGATTTCCGCAGCGTTGCCTCCCTTGAAAATGCCGTGGGCTCCCACCTCAATAATCTTCTCCTGCAAGGGAAAAATCTGCCCATCCAGCGTACCGGCTTCAATTTCGGTGAGCTGCAGCCCGGTATCTATACCGATGTGCGCGGCGCAGGCTTCCTTGCCTTTACTGCTAAAATTGCCAATGCCACCAATCAGGATTTCATCTTCTACCCCGGTAACTATGTCGGCCAGGTCGGCTCCGGCTCCGCCCTCTCTGCTTTGTCTTCATCCAATAACACCCGCCGCCAGCGCGTCTCCATGGGACCTGTGGAACGCATTATAGTGTTCCCTTCACTATCTACCGAGACACCAGGTGGAGTTGCTTTGGGGTGGACTAAGTATAATTATACATTTAAATACTGCTGGACGAAGGGCGGGGGTACTGAAACGCTGAAAGTAACGCCGGAACGTGATTGGAAAAGAGGAATTACCACGGGGGTGGCATCTGTGATAAACGCCAGAACTTTTACGGGAAAGAATGGCACTACAATCAATTTAACCGAGGAGATTTTGAGAGAGTCAACTAGAGCTCACGAAGAAAATGGACATAAGGCGCTTGCAGAAAAAAAGGGGCCTATGTTCATATTGGCGAGCGCTTATAGTCCTGAACTGTCTGATTTAGACGAATTCTATGCCATGCGGAAAGGAGCGAGAAAGATGATAGAACTCCTTAAAAAAACAGGAGTGGGAAAAAATGTTAATGTGGAGGCACTTGTTGATGAATTTATGGAATCTAACTCTCAGTTAAATGAGGATACAGGGAGTGTACGTGGGCGTATATGGAAGAAATACAAAGATAAAGATGATTCTGTTATTGATATGCTGATTGATCACTATTTGGATAATGCGACAGAGAAATTCATGAGGCACAAAGAACGTGAATACATGGGGGTTGAGAATGGTACAACAATATGCAGGGATGCAAAAGTTAGTACAAATAACTAACAGGTATTATTTCTTGCGTGCATCCATCCATGATGCACATAAAATCTTGAATAAACCTAATCCAATCAGAAACACATGAAAAAACATCAATTAAAGAGACTATTTGTAGGTATGGCAGCTATGGCTGGCTGTGTGGTTTTGACAGTGGGTGGTGTGGCACCGCAGGTATTGGCAGCACAGGAGGAGAGCGGGCCGACGGAGGATATGCAGCTGGCTTCCACAAAATTGGCGCTTGCGTCGGCCTTGGCTCAAGCCGGGGTCATATCGCGGCAAAATGCCGCTGCGATAGTGGCGGCACCGGCAGAAAAATCACGCGCCTGCTTTGTCAAAGCCAAATATAAGCGGGGTTCACTTAGGTTCAAATCCTCTCAGGAAGTATATAAATATATGGAGCGTCGCGGTTTGAGCAAAGCAGAAATGGAGCAGGAATACATTGAGCAAGTGGCTAAGGCGATTGCGACGGCTGATATGTGGTTGCGCCTCAAGGGGAACGGCAAGGTGAAGACAGCTCTCTTCCTCGGGTGGGAGAAGTGCGTGGCGGTATCCGCACTCAACTTGATGAATAAGAGGAATATAAGCGGCGCACAGGCGATGCAAAGCATGGAGGGGATAACCATTGCCCCGTTTGTTTCATGGCATGCGGATAAGAAGATATTCACCTTCAAGGAAAAAGAGTTTGCGGAGTTGCTTTCTACCGGCAAAGCCCCTGAGGTGGATGAAAGTATCAAAGCACTGTGGCAGAGTAAAAAGTAAAGCCATACGCCCATTGGCGTACAAATGGTACGCCCTCTAGATAAAAACGCCCGGCGAGGCGGGGACCAAGCCGGGCGGGGGAAGGGGAGAGCAAGGATGCTTATCAGCGGAAGCTGAGGGATTTGACCTTGGCTGCGAGGGTATCGAGCATGGCCTTGTGGGCGGCATCTACCTCTGCGGCGGTGAGGGTCTTCTTGGCATCGCGGTAGAGGAAGGTGTAGGTCATGGCCTTGCGGTCGGTGGGGAGTTTTTCGCCGGTGGGGTCGGTGAATACGTCCTTGAGGCGGCAGGAGACGAGCAGCTTCTGCTTGGCAGCTTCCACGGCCTTCATGATGTCCGCATGGCGTGTGGCGGCGGGTACATCCAGAGAGGCATCGCGGCCGGAGCCGGGGAATTGGGGCAGGTCTGCGGCCTTGTAGGGGGCCGTGGCAATCTGCTGGAGTTTGCGCAGGTCGAGCTCGGCGTAGTAGCATTCGGCGGGCAGGCCGAGGTTGCGGCAGCTTTCCAGCGAGAGGCGAGCAAAGTAGCCGCAGGGCTGGCCGTTGAGCTGAATATCCGCACCCAGCGCGGCGTTGTCGCGGTCGCGGGCGGGGGTGAGGGTCAGGTTGGCCTTGGGAACCAAGATATCCAGCGCGGCGTGCAGGTGCTGGTAGCCGGCTTGGGCGGGTTTGGTGTTATCCCAGCTGGCAGGGGCGAGCTTGCCGGCCATGAAGATGCCCAGCACCTCGTTTTCGATATCGCGGCCTTTGCCGCCGCCGGTGTTGCGGAAGACGCGGCCGCATTCAAAGAAGCGCAGCACTTCCATGCCTTGGTTGATGTTGCGGGCAGCCACGGCGATGAGCCCCGGAGCCAGAGAGGGGCGCAGCGTGGAGTGATCCTCGGAGATGGGGAGTGCTACGCGGATGATATCTCCCTGCATGAGGGGCTTGATGGGCAGGGCATGCTGCACACTGGCAATGGTGGGGTCGATGCTCTGCTCGGCAATGAGCTTGAAGGTCTGCACCTCGCGGAAGCCGGCACCGGCCAGCTTGCGGGAGAGGGCCATGCGGTAGTCGTGGGCGCGATCGTGGGCGCTTTCTTCCACAAAGATGGAGGTGTTGGTGGCGGGGATGTTGTCGATGCCGTACACGCGCACAATTTCCTCCAGCAGGTCGCAGCTGCGCTTCAGGTCCAAGCGCCAGGGCGGGCAGTCCCAGGTGGTGGCAGTGGGGGTGGTTTCTTTGAGCCCCAGGTTGCGCAGGATGCGGGCGGCTTCCATGTGCGGCACGGAGGCGTTGGTCATCACATCCAGTTCTTTCCAATCCAAGCTTACTTGGTCGAGCGCGTAGTGGATGAGGGCTTGTGTCCCTTGGGTGAGCACGGTGGCGGTGGGGGCGTTCTCCTCCGGCACCAGGCAGGGGGCTTGCCCACCCACAAGCACGGGTTCGGCGGTGCCGCCGGCGCACTCCAGAATCAGCTGCGTGGCGCGGGCTGCGGCGCGCAGGACATTCCAGGGGGAGGTGCCGCGCTCGAAGCGGTAGGAGGAATCTGAGCCCAGCGCCAGGCGGCGGCTGGTGAAGCGGATGTTGCTGCGGGTAAACCAGGCGGATTCCAGCACGATGTCGGTGGTGGCCTCTGTCACCCCGGAATCAAGGCCACCCATCACGCCGCCCAGAGCGAGGGCTGCGCCGGAGGCGTCGGAGATGACGAGGTCATCCGTGCACAGGGTGTAGGTTTCTTCCATGAGGCTGGTGAATTGCTCGCCCTCGGCAGCGCGGCGGATGTTGAGGCCACCGGTCAACTTGGCGGCATCAAAGGCGTGCAGGGGGTGCCCCAGTTCAAAGAGACAGTAGTTGGTGATGTCCACCACGTTGTTGATGGGGCGCAGACCAATGGAGATGAGTCGCTCTGCCAGCCATTCGGGGGAGGGGCCAATCTTCACGCCGCTGATGCGGGTGGCCGTGTAGAGGGGGCATACATCCGGTGCGGAGAGGGTAATGAAATCACCCGCAGCGCGTGTTTGAGCAGCGGCAGTGGGGGCAGCTGCAGGGTCTGCCTTGAGGGCGCGGCCGGTGATGCCGGCCAACTCACGCGCCATGCCCCAGTGGCTGAGGAGATCCGGGCGGTTGGGGGTGATTTCCAACTCGAAGATGGTGTCGGTATCAATGTAGTTGCGGATGGGGGTGCCGATGGGGTAATCCTGCGGCAGAATCCAGAGGCCGTGCACCTTGTCGGGCAAGCCAAGCTCGGAGGCAGAGCAAAGCATGCCGCAGCTGGCATGGCCCAGCATCTTGCCTTCGCGGATGGTCCAGCCGCCGGGAAGCTCGGCTCCCGGCAGGGCGCAGGGTACCTTATCGCCCACCACGTAGTTGGAAGCACCGCACACAATCTGGCGCAGTTTACCCTCGCCGGCATCGACTTGGCAGATGTTGAGGTGGTCGCTGCCTTCTACGGGGGTCTTTTCCATGACCTGAGCCACCACCACCAAATCCGTGGTGACACCGCGCTGCTGAATGCCCTCTACCTCAATACCGGCAAAGGTGAGCATATCGGCCATTTGTTTGGTATCCAAACCATCCAAATCAATATAGTTGGCAAGCCAATTCAGAGAGATGTTCATGTTGAAAAAGAAAGCTAAGGGGTGAAATTATTGGAATTGAGCAAGGAAGCGGGCATCGTTTTCGATGAGGAGGCGTATATCGCGGATACCCCAGCGAATCATCGCCAAGCGCTCCAGGCCAATGCCGAAAGCGAAGCCGGTGCAGCCGGTGTAGAGTTGCTTGCCGGTGGCTTTGTCGATATTTTCGAACACGGCGGGGTTGACCATGCCGCAGCCTGCAATTTCAATCCAGCGCGGAGCTTGCCCCGCCGCTTGCAGCAGCACGTCAATCTCGAAGCTGGGCTCGGTGAAGGGGAAGAAGTGCGGGCGAAAACGCACGGCGGTCTCGCTGCCGAACAGGGCTTTCAGGAAGTATTCTAACGTGCCTTTCAGGTCGCCTACGCTCACGTTTTTATCTACGTAGAGCCCCTCAATCTGGTTGAACGCGGAGAGGTGGGTGGCATCAATCGCATCGCGGCGGAACGCAGAGCCGGGGCAGATGATGCGCACGGGCGGGGCCTGTTTCTCCATGACGCGAGCCTGCACGGTGCTGGTCTGGGTGCGCAGGAGTTTGCCGCTGTCGAAATAGAAGGTATCTTTCTCGTTGCGGGCGGGGTGGTCATCCGGCGTGTTGAGGGCATCGAAGCAATGCCACTCGTCCTCGATTTCCGGGCCGTCGGAGAGGGTGAAACCCATGCGGCGCAGGATGCGCACTGCTTCATCGCGCACGATGGAGATGGGGTGCAGACCGCCTTCCGGCAGGGTGGCACCGGGCATCGTCAGGTCTACCCCGGCTACGGCGGCAGCATCCAAAGCGCGCTGCAGCTCGGCCTTGCGGTCGTCCAGCGCGGCGGTGATGATGGCGCGTGCCTGGTTGAGCAGGGCACCTACGGCGGGTTTGTCTTCCTTGGGCACATTGCGCATGCCCTGCTGCACCTGGGTGAGCGAGCCTTTCTTGCCGAGAATGCTCACGCGGGCATCCTCAAGTGCTTTCATATCTGCAATGCCGGCAATTTGTGCCAGGGCATCGGCTTGTACGTTGGCAATCTGTTCTTTCATAAAATGGGTCGGGTGGGGGGAGGTTAAGAGGGGTTTTGTTGGTTTTTGAGCCACGCTTCGTAAAGGTCCGGGCGGTTGGCGCGGGTGCGGATGATGGCTTGCTCATGCTTCCAATCGGCAATGGCTTTGTGGTTGCCGGAGAGGAAGATAGCCGGCACTTCCATGCCGCGGAAGACGTTGGGTTTGGTGTAGGCGGGGGCTTCTAACAGGCCGTTGGCAAAGGATTCTTCCTGGTTGCTGCGGGCATCTCCCAAGGCGCCGGGCAGCAGGCGTGCTACGGCATCAATGACGATGACGGCTGCAATGGCGCCGTTTGTCAGAATATAATCCCCGATGGAGAGCTCCAAATCCACCAAGGTGTCAATCACGCGCTGGTCTACTCCTTCATAGTGCCCGCAGAGGATGATGTAGTGGGTATTTTGCTCTGTCTCCTGCATGCAGGGGGCTGCCAGTTCCTGTGCCAGACTTTGGTTGAAGACGCGCCCCTGCGGGGTCATGAGGATGACGCGGGTATTTTCCCGGCGCAGTTCCTCAATGGCCTCGAAGATGGGTTCGCATTTCATCAGCATACCCTGGCCGCCGCCGCACAGGTAATCATCTGTGCGGTGGTATTTATCGTGCGTCCAGTTGCGCAGCTGGTGGGCGCGCACGGAGATGAGCCCCTTGTCGGCCGCTCTGCCCATGATGCTTTGGGAGAGTGGGCCGGTAATCATCTCCGGGAAGAGGGTGAGCACGTCTATTTCCAACATGAGCGGGCAGGGTGGGCGCTAGGGGTTATCAGGCGTTGGCGTTGTGGCGCAGCATGGCTTCGACGTAGCCGTCGATGTTGCCGTCCATCACGTCCTGGATGTTGCCGGATTCAAAGCCGGTGCGCAGGTCCTTCACCATCTGGTAGGGCTGGAATACGTAGGAGCGAATCTGGTTGCCCCAGGCAATGTCACCTTTTTCAGAGTACTGGCGGTCGGCCTCGGCTCGCTTGCGGTCTTCCTCCAACTGGATGAGGCGGGCCTTGAGCATGCGCATGGCTTCTTCGCGGTTGCGCAGCTGGGAGCGCTGGGTCTGGCAAGCTACGATGATGCCCGTGGGCAAGTGGGTCAGACGCACGGCGGTTTCCACCTTGTTCACGTTCTGGCCACCCTTGCCGCCGGAGCGGTAGGTATCCATCTTCACGTCGGCTTCTTTCACCTCAATTTCAATGTCATCGGAGATGTCGGGGGTGGCATCCAGCGAGCAGAACGAGGTGTGGCGCTTGCCGGCGGCATCGAAGGGGCTCATGCGCACCAAGCGGTGAATACCACGCTCATTCTTGAGGTAGCCGTAGGCGTATTCGCCATCAATCTTGATGGTGACGGAGCGAATGCCGGCTTCATCCCCATCGGTGCTTTCCATGATTTCCGTATTGAAGCCATGGCGTTCGCAATAGCGCAGGTACATGCGCATCAGCATGCTGGCCCAGTCGCAGGCTTCTGTGCCACCGGCTCCGGCGTGAATCGTCACATAGCAGCCGGCGTTGTCGTGCGGGCCGTTCAACAGGGTAATCAGCTCAAACTCTTCCAGCTTCTTGCCCCAGGCATTGTATTCATTCCAAGCTTCGGCTGCCATGTCGGGGTCTTCGCCGGCCATTTCAGCGGCTACTTCCACATCTTCCAACCCGCTTTCCAAGGCGCGGTACTGCTCCAAACGGCGCTTGAGCGGGTTCACCTCCGCCATCAGGGCGCGGGCGGCTGTGGGGTTATCCCAAAAATCGGGGGCGCTCATGCGCGCATCCAGCTCTGCTACTTTTTCTTCAATGCTTCCGAGGTCAAAGATAGCTCCCGAGCTCGGAAAGACGGCTGCGCATGGCTGCCGTGTCGAGCGCCGAGAGATCAAAATTGGTGGTCTGGTTTTCCATACGCGCGCCAGTATACTCCCCTCTCTCCAGAAAGTCAAGGAATTGCTGCAACATGCCGCGCACGCTCACTTGCTCCGTCTGTTTTGCAGCCTTTGCGCTCTCCTGTTAGGAGCCTCATGTAAAAAAAATCGAATTTTTTTTACATGAGGAGTGTTGTCATGTAAAAAAAAATCAAATTCTTTTACATGAGACGGTGGGGTGGGCGGGATATCAATCTTTTGGGGAACCCACCATCAGTTTAATGATGAGGATAAGGCCCAGGACGCCGAGGATGATGATGCCGGCCATTTTGTAGTTGATGGCCTGCACTTCTGTGGCGCGGATGCGTACGGCGGGGCAGTTGAAGCGCCAGTGTTTGTTGAACTTGTTGTCGGAGGCGGTGCCGTCCGGTAGCTCGCCTTCGGAGTTGAGGTTGAGCGCCGTACCACTGATGACAGCAGGAGCCGGGGGCGCGTCAAAATAGGTGATGCTACATTGGCCGACTGTATCGGCACGCCACGTGATGGTGACCTCTAAGATGTCATCACGCTCGAAGGTGAAGTTTGATTCCTCCTCCATCTGGTGAATGGTCAGCTTGCCCTTTTTTGTTTCCGGCAGGGGGCGGATGAATGCTTCTGTGCCATTGGCGATGGTGACGTGGCGGCTTCCCCCGCTGAAATGCCCTTGGTGGTTACATACCCAAGAGATAGAATTCAGCCGATACTTTGTGCCTTTTTTCAGCTTTTTACCGCCAAGCATTTTATCCGCATCCACATAGAATGTGATGGAGTTTTCGCGGCTTGGCAGACTGCGAGCCTCTCCTTTGTTGGCCACTCCTTCCTGTTTGGTGTAGAGGGAAGATACCTTCTTATCGGCGGTGATTAATTTGGTATCCAGCACAATTTTGTCAGCTTCAAAATAGGAGCTTACGGAATCCCAGAACGAAGGCTTGGCTTTGTTTTTGGGAGAGGGCGTTTCAGCAGCGGTGAGGAAGCAGCCTAAAGCAAGGAAAAGGATGAGGAGGTGTTTCATGAGCGGAGGTAAAAAGCTGGAATGAACGCAAGCAGTCTATACGAGACAGACGGGGGTGTCAATCTCAAAAAAAGCGGCTTGGTGTTGAAACCAAGCCGCCGAAACGGGAGATGTGCCTGTGGGGTTAGCACCCGGCTTCTGCGTGGTATTCCTGCAGGGTGCGCACACCGGCTTTCTTGTTCTTGTTGTGCAGAATAGCGGCGGCACAGGCGCGGGCGCTGGATAAATCCGTGGCGTAGGATACCTTGTTGTTGACGGTGGCTGCGCGGATGGCCACCTCGTCTTCGCGTGCATCGTGAGAACCGGGAGTGTTGATGACGAAGGCGATGTCACCGTTCTTGATGCGGTCTACAATGTTGGGTCGGCGTCCTTCGAGCACCTTGTAGGCGCGCTCGCATTCAATGCCATGTTGCAGCAGGTGAATCATGGTGCCTTTGGTGGCGCAGATATCAAATCCTGCAGCGGCAATGTTGGCGGCAATATCCAGCACGCTTTCCTTGTCGCGGTCGTTCACGGAAATGAAGACCAATCCCTTGTCCGGAAGCGGGTTGAAGGAGGAAATCTGGCTCTTCATGTAGGCCAGCTCGGGGTCGGTGTCGATGCCCATCACCTCGCCGGTGGAGTGCATTTCCGGTCCCAACACCACATCGATGCCCGGGAAGCGATTCCAGGGGAAGACGGCTTCTTTCACTGTGTAGTAGGGGGGCACTACTTCCTTGGTGAAGCCCAGTTCCGTGAGTGTCATGCCGCTCATGACCTTGGCTGCCAGCTTGGCCAGCGGCACGCCGATGGATTTGGAGACGAAGGGAACGGTGCGGGAGGCGCGGGGGTTCACTTCGATGACGTAGAGCTGCTCATCCTTGATGGCGAATTGGCAGTTCATGAGGCCCTTCACGTTGAGCTTGGCGGCCAATTCCTTGGCGGCGCGCATCATCTCGGCGTGCATCTTGTCGGAGACACGGTTCGGGGGAATCATGCAGGCGGAGTCGCCGGAGTGAATGCCGGCGGGCTCTACGTGCTGCATGATGGCGCCTACCACGCTTGTGGTACCATCCGCAATCACGTCTACGTCGATTTCCAAAGCATTTTGCAGGAAGCGGTCAACGAGCACGGGGCGTTCGGGAGAGGCATCCACAGCCTCGCGCATGTAAGTGCGCAGCTCGGTCTCATCGTACACAATCATCATGGCTCGGCCACCCAGCACGAAGGAGGGACGCACCAATACCGGGAAGCCTATGCGCTTGGCCACTTCCACGGCTTCTTCCTCGTTGGTGGCGGTGCCGGCTTCTGCCTGGCGCAGGCCGATTTCATCCAACAGGGCAGAGAAGTACTTGCGGTCCTCTGCCAGCTCGATGCTGCGGGGGCTGGTACCGATGATGGGCACACCGCGCTCTTGCAGGGCTGCAGCCAGGTTCAGCGGGGTTTGGCCGCCGAACTGTACAATCACGCCGCAGGGTTGTTCCTGGTCGCAGATGTTGAGCACATCTTCCAGGGTGAGCGGCTCGAAGTAGAGCTTATCGGAGGTGTCGTAGTCGGTGGAGACGGTTTCCGGGTTGGAGTTGACCATGATGGTCTCGTAGCCCAGTTCTTTGAGGGCGAAAGCAGCGTGCACGCAGCAGTAGTCGAACTCAATACCCTGGCCGATGCGGTTCGGGCCACCGCCCAAAATCATAATCTTCTTGCGGTCGCTGATGCGGGCATCGTTCTTTTCTCCGTAGGTGGAGTAGTAGTAGGGGTTGTAGGCATCAAACTCGGCGGCGCAGGTATCAACCATGCGGTAGGTGGGGATGATGCCCCGGGCTTTGCGCTCAGCGCGGATATCGTCTTCGGAGCAGCCACGTGCCAGGGCAATCTGCCGGTCGGAGAAGCCCAGCTTCTTGGCTTCGCGCAGGTCAAGCGTGGCGAGTTTCATGCCGGCTTCGGCCAGTTGTTGCAGTTGATCCAGGAACCAGGGGTCAATCTGAGTCAGGTCGTGCACTTCTTCCAGGGTGAATCCGTGGGTGAAGGCTGTCTGCAACCAGAAGATGCGCTCGGCATTGGGGACGGAGAGCTTGGCAGAGATTTCCTGACGGGTGGGATTCTTCGGATCCTTGGCATCAAAGCCAAAGCCCCAGCGGCCTGTCTCCAGAGAGCGCAGAGCCTTTTGGAGGGATTCCTTGAAGGTGGTACCGATGCTCATGACCTCGCCCACGCTCTTCATGGCGGTGGTCAGGCGCTCATCTGCTTTCTTGAATTTCTCGAAGGTGAAGCGCGGTACCTTGCAGACCACGTAGTCAATCGTGGGTTCGAACGCGGCGGGAGTTTCGCGCGTGATGTCGTTCTTGAGCTCATCCAGCGTGTAGCCCACAGCCAGCTTGGCAGATACCTTGGCAATGGGGAAGCCCGTGGCCTTGGAGGCCAAGGCAGAGGAGCGACTCACGCGCGGATTCATCTCAATGACCACCTGGCGGCCTGTGCGGGGACACACAGCGAATTGAATATTACTGCCACCGCTTCTGACGCCGATTTCGCGGATGATGGCGAAGGAGGCTTCGCGCAGGATGGCGTATTCCTTTTCCGTGAGGGTCATGGCGGGGGCTACGGTGATGGAGTCGCCCGTGTGGATGCCCATGGGATCCAGGTTTTCGATGGAGCAGATGGTGATGCAGTTGTCTGCGCTGTCGCGCATGACTTCCATCTCGATTTCTTTCCATCCCAGCAGGGATTCCTCGATGAGTACCTCATGCACGGGGGAGAGATCCAAGCCGCGCCCGACAATTTCTTCAAACTCTGCTTTGTTGTAGGCGATGCCGCCACCGGTGCCGCCCAAGGTGAAAGCGGGGCGGATAATCATGGGATAGTTGCCGATGATGTTCTTGGCAATGTCCCATGCTTCTGCCATGTTGTGAGCCACGCCGCTGGCCGGGACGTCCAGCCCGATTTTTATCATGGCATCCTTGAAGCGCTGGCGGTCTTCACCTTTGTCGATGGCATCAGCATCTGCGCCGATTACGCGCACACCATGCTTCTCCAGCACACCCATGCGGTGCAGCTCCATGGCTGCGTTCAGGGCTGTCTGGCCACCCAAGGTGGGCAACAGGGCATCCGGCTTCTCTCGTTCGATGATTTTTTCGATGTATTCCGGCGGCATGGAGGTGGTGCGGATGCTGCCCACCTGGCAGGTTTTTACGGGCCGGTATTGGTCATCGTAAAGGATGCCTGCGACTTTGGTGCCGCCGCAATCGACTGCAAGATTGTATTTCATGCCGTCACCTACATGTAGAAAATATTATCCTTATACTCTTCGAAGATCTTCTTGTTGTGGGCATCGCCGCCGTCCAGGTTGGCGCTCATGAAGATCGGGGGCTCGATGCCGCGCTTGAGGAAAGCATCGGCAGCCTCGGCGGTGATGGCGTTTACGATGGCCGCGC
>JAFSEZ010000009.1 GCA_017435505.1 Akkermansia sp. | reverse complement strand
GGTTGTTCTTGGTGCGGCGGGAGAGAATTTGCAGCACGCGGCGTATCTCCGCATCGCGGCCAATCACCGGGTCAATCTTGCCTTGGCGAGCGCGAGCCGTCAAATCCGTGCCGTATTTCTCCAGCGTCTCGTACTTTTGCTCCGGATCCTGGTCGGTAATGCGCTGGTTGCCGCGCACATCTCGCAGCGCCTGCAAGTACTTTGCCTGCGTGAGCCCACAGCTCTCCAGCACACGGCTCAACTCTGCATCTGCCGCAAAGACACCCAGCACAAAGTGCTCCACGCTCAGGTAATCATCTTTCATCCTGCCGCGCTGCTCCTCGGCAGCGTTGAGCACCTTGTCCAGAGCGGGACCAATACCGGGGCTCCCCGCCACCGCACCTGTCTGCCGCGGCTCGCGCTGCAATTTCTCCCGCAAAGCATCAGCCAAGCGCCCGGCCTGCACCCCGGCCTTGCCCAACACGGAGGCCAGTACCCCGCCCTCCTGTTGCACCATGGCCAGCAGCACCTCTGCCGGATAAATCTGTGCACGCCCCCCTGCCTGCGCCGCTTTCTGCGCCGCTTGCAGGGCTTCCATCATTTTTGTGGTAAGATTATTGTTCATCATGCCGTTTTGACACCCCCCTTTTTTACTGCGTTCAAAAAATTATGCGAAGTTGTAGCGGATTTTTTTCGCGCGCACACGAACCCAACGCATTTAATTACGTAATGACTTGACTTCACATATACTTTCCGTAGAATGAGAGATGTTAGAGGCATTTTATGAAGTAAATGAAATATTCTCTGCACATCTTTGCCTTATTAGCTATGGCGCAGCAGGTGGGCGCAGCCGTGGGAGATACGGTAAGTGATATCGGCACCTATGTGGCAGAGGGTGTTTCTGTCAAATGGGTAGGGGGATACCTGCAGACAAGCAGAGCGAATTCCACCCGGCTTTACGATAGCAACAAGGGTGCAGAATGGACGAGTAGCAGCAAGCCGGATTCTTTGATGTGCTGGCTTCATGCTTCCTCCAACGTCATCCAATACTGGCAAAGCTATTATGCAATATTTGCCAAGCCCCAACGGGGCTCGTATTATGACCCCAACACCGGTATTATTGAGCCGGATCCCCTGCCGGAGGTCTTGCCATACAAGCCACTCCCCTACGGAAGGATAGGCACAGAGGATACCTCCACTACGGATGAATCGCAAACCCCTGTACCGGATGGCCAATGCTTGGCAGTAGCCAGGGATATGTTCAATACTATTCCCAACTCCAACGGCAGCAGAAACAGGGGAGGCGTCTTCGCGTGGGCGGCTGAATGGTTTTTCCGAGGGGCCGATGTATGGCCCGCCGCAAACGGGCAAATCGACATTACTGCAGGTGGCCTTACTGTCGATACCGGCGGATATTACGCGAACTACTTCGGAACGGGTGAATTCTTTCAACAGGACCTTTCCTATACAACAGTGTACTCCGATGTACAGGACAAGGTTTCGGATGTCCACAATACAACCCACGGTTTACCATTCAAAGCGGATGATACAGCAGCGGTGAAAAATCTGCTACTCAAAGGATTTGGTGTGGAAGACGGGGTTCAGGCACAAAGCGGCATGATAACCACGCTCGGTACCACCAACTCTTATACGGGCAATGGTCACGTCATCACCTGCTACGGCTTTACGACAGATGATGAGGGAAATCTTAAATCTCTCCTCGTCGCTGACAACAACGGCGATATCAACTCCACCAATTCCATGCTGGTTGAGCTCTTTGTCAAAGTCAGCGAGTACACAGACAGCAACGGAGTGACCAACAAACAAATCGGGCTGTACCGCAATGCGGCATTAACATCCCCTTTCAGCACGGGAGAACAAGGTGGAGTCAACTGCATTACCTCCATCTCCTACATCAACACCCCGGACGAGCTAAAAAACATGCTGGCAGAATACAGCGATACTGCCAATGAAGCTCAAGTTTGGAACGGAGCAGCCACCGAATGGAAAGCTCAGCAAGCCAATGTAGAAGAATTGCCTACCGCCTCCACCGGATGGGATATCAATGTAGATGGTGAGGCGATAGCAGAAGAAAACCGTGGCTATTACCACACCTACGCAACAGAGGGGCGGCGGGTTCTTTTTGATGACCACGCGGCAGAAGGGCAGCGTAGTGTTACAATTGTGGGAAGCGTAGCCGCAAGCCATATTGACGTAGCAACCGCGGGGTACGAATTCAAGGCCGGCACCGATGCAGAGTTGCAAGCCGGTGCGTCTCTGGCCATTCGGAGTCTCGCTTCCCTGCATAGCGAGGTATCGCTGAATCTCCAAGACCTGACACTGGAAGCCGGCGCTGCCCTTTCCTCCACCCATACAATCAACGTAAGCGGTGGCGTATTTCACGCAAAAGGAACACAGGCGGCTTCTACCTACACGCTGCGGAGCACCACAACTCCCCCCGGTAGCATTGAGGCAGATTTGGATTTAACCCATGCCTCTGCCATCATATTGGAAAACACGGTAAATATGAATGGGAATCGGCTGTACTTGCATGCAGATACGCCCATCACGCTCAACCCGGCCATGTTCCAAGAATCCATGGCATGCTTTTCGGATGTGGGGGAACTGTTCATTACCATGTCCGACGGTGTGGTGCAGGCATTTGACCCCGGCACTGATTTGACACCATATCTCACATTTACCTTCAACAATGCTCCGGTGGCAGGCGCCTGCGTTACATATTCCGCAACGGGAGATATTTTTCTGAGCGTGCCGGAACCATCCTCTGCCGCACTAAGTGTACTGGCTCTTGCGGCAATGGCTATGCGGCGCAGACGCCGCAAAACGCCCCGGGCGAGCATCATCCGCGGCGCGGCAGAGTGAAACAATAGCGCGGGAAAACGAGCGGCGGCGTGATGAAAGGTTCATTCACCTGATCCGTACCAAAGAAACGCACCTGCAATGCCACAGGCGGGTGGGTAAAATCCTGCTGCCCGGCATAGGAGAACACCGCACCGGGCACCAGTACAGGCTCTTGGTTGAACACCTGCCCTGCCTCAATGATGCGGGTGTGGCCGGCACTATCGCGCATGGTCCACTTGCGCCCCAATAAGCGCACCCCGGTGCTGCTCACATTGTGAATGTGCAGCTGAAAAAAGAGCTTGTAGAGCGGCACAGGGCGGCGCAACAAGCTCATGCCTACGCGCGCAACCGACATGTTGAGCAGGTCGCGCTCTGGTAAATTGGTGCCGGAATCAATGTTCATAACCGGCACCCACAGCAAGCGTGGAAAGCTTGCCGACAGTCTGGTGCAGGATCATCACCTTTTCTACGGTCGGTGCTTCCCCCTCTGCCAGCAACATCTGCTGCACCAGCTGCTCCAGCAACACGCTCATTTGATCCACCCGCAATCTTTTGGCCGTTTGCGGATTGAGCCCCTGCAAGATTTCCTTGAAATAGGCGGGAGCGTCCGGGTAAAAGATGATGGCGGCTTTATCCGCGTCGAACTTGCCCAGAATGGCGGCAGTAGATGCCTCCAATGCACGCACCCAACCACCAAGCGCAATCAGGTGTGCCAAATCCGGATCCTTAAGGGATGTGAGCTCGGCGTTCACATCGTTCTGGGTGGAGGCCAGATTCTGCTTAAACTGCTCCATCTGCCCCTTTTCTGCGTTCTCCAGCAAGCTGGCAGAGTGTGCATTCATCTTATCACCCACCCCCAGGGCGTTGCCATAGCGTGTCAAATCCAGGGCAATGGGCTTCACATCATTCATATGGCCGCTGCGCACAGCAATAAAACCATCTGCCAGCAAATAGCCCATTTCCATGGCCAGCAACCCGGCATCAATGGGGAGTTTTTCCGCACGCTTGCGCAGCACATAATCCTCCGGGATGGCGGGCAACTCATCCAGCTGGTTGAAAATCTTGGTAATGGAAGGCGCCGTGTACACATTGATGCCCAGCTCCTGGTTGGTGTGCGATTCATCCAGCATGGCATCATCGCGGAACATGGCGGGCACTTCTCCGGGGCGACGGGTCGGGTCCTCCACCCCTGCAATCTCCGGTATACCATCCTGTACTACATCAGCTTCCATCTCCACATCATCTGCCACCCCTTGTGCATTCACGAGCGGCATTCCCAGCATTGCCATGGGCAACAAACTGTAAAAAAAACTCTTTTTCATATCGTTAGGTAGATAACGCCCCCTCTCATGGGGGGTAACATTTTAGGCTTGACTCGCCTCCTAGTTTACATTACTATCCCCGCGCGTCAAGATACATTGTGTTTCGCTGACGCGAAAAATAGCACAATCCCCACTCCCCCGGTCGTCCCTCGGCATCTCTTGCGATACGGCTATCACATTCTAACAGCTTTTTACATGGATACACAACAATACTGGTTCAACTTTTTCTGGTTAGTGGCCTACTTCCTCGTGCTCATCGGCATGTCCGGCTATGGCTTTCACCGTCTCATGATGGTCATTCTCTACATCATACACCGCAAGGATATCCCCCAACCCAAAGGGCAGTGGGAAGAATGGCCGCTGGTGACAGTGCAGCTGCCCATGTTCAACGAAAAATATGTGGTGGAAGGTTTGCTGCGCAAGGTAACAGCTATTGATTACCCCAAGGATAAGTTGGAAATCCAGATTTTGGATGACTCTACCGATGACACCTACGACCTGTGTCTGCAACAGGTGGAATACTACCGCCAGCAGGGATTTGACATTAAGTGCCTGCACCGTACGGACCGCACCGGATTCAAAGCCGGCGCGCTGGAAGCGGCCGATGCCGTAGCCAAGGGCGAATACCTGCTTATTCTGGATGCAGACTTCCGCCCCGAACCCGATATTCTGAAAGTGACCATGCCCTACTTTACGGATCCCAAGGTGGCGTTGGTTCAAACTCGTTGGGGACACATCAACCGCACCAAAAACATGCTTACACGCTTGCAGAGCATCTTCTTGGATGGTCACTTTGCCCTCGAACAGACAGTGCGCAACCGCTCCGGCCGCTTCTTTACCTTCAACGGCACCGCCGGTGTGTGGCGTAAATGCTCCATCTTCGATGCCGGTGGCTGGGAACACGACACCATCACCGAGGACATGGACCTCTCCTACCGTGTGCAGATGAAAGGCTGGAACTTCGTGTACCTGAATGACTACGTAACCCCTGCTGAGCTGCCGGAAGATATGGATGGCTTCAAAGCCCAGCAGCACCGTTGGACAAAAGGCTGCATTCAGGTCTGCCAAAAAATGCTGCTGGACATTTGGCGCTCCAACGCTCCTTTCAAGGCCAAGATGGAGGCCACCACTCACCTGACTTGCAACTACTCCTATCTTGCACTCATTCTGCTGTGCTTCCTCGTCATCCCCATCTGCACCGGCATGATTACCCCGACCGGCTCTTGGGGTTGGCATGAGCCCAAAATGCTCCTGCTCACCTTCACCCTTTTCTTCTTTGCCACCGTTACCGTGTGCATGTTCTACATAGCCGCCGAAATGATTGTGCGCCCGCGCCGCTGGTGGATGGTATTCGTCCTGCTCATTCCGCTGCTGGCATTGGGTGTTGGCATGGCGGTGAACAATGCCAAGGCCGTGCTGGAAGCCGTCTTCGGCCAGAAGAGTGATTTTGTGCGCACACCCAAGTTCGGTGAATCCAAGGAGGGTTCCCTCTCGATGGAAAAACGGGCTCAAGGATACAAGGCCATCAAGTCCGTATTGGTACCCATGCTGGAGTTGGGCTTCGGCACTTTCTTCTTGGCGATTGAGCTTTTCAATCTTGCCTATGGGTTCTCCGGTCAGCCGGGGCACTGGGGAGGACTACTCAACTTCGTGCTGATGTCACCTTTCCTGGGCTTCTTCTATACCGGTCTCAGTTCTCTGTGCCGCGTATGGCAAGGCATGGTACTGCGCCGCCGCAAAGCAGCATGAGCCCCTATCTGCGGCCGGCTTACTACCAACCTTCCCCCCAACTCTCGCCCGACACGCTAACCCCCTTTACACGCTTGAATTATCCCTACAAGACATCCGGCAAAAGCACTTATCTGATTGCTTTGACCTGCTGCCTGTTGGCCCTGCTTCTGGCTTCCTGCCGCACCGCTCGCCAGCAGTACACCTCCGGCCCGGATTTACCCCCGCGCGCCGTAGTGAAAGATGGTGTTGCCATTACCCTGCGCGACCAGAAACTTACCGTCTTCAAAGGCGGCAAAAAAGTCAAAGACTACAGTATCAGCTCATCCAAATTCGGCATTGGCAGTACTCGTGGCAGCCACCGCACCCCACTCGGCATCCACGCCGTCACCAAAAAAGTGGGCGAGGGCCAGCCTGAGGGCATGGTCTTCAAGGCCTGTCGCCCCACCGGCGAAGTTGTGCCGGTGGATGCCGCCGGGCGCGACCCCATCGTCACCCGCGTCATCCAAATTGCCGGTTTGGAAGGCTTCAACAAGAACTCTCACAGCCGCCGCATATACATTCACGGCACCCCCGAGGAACGCAACATCGGGCGCCCGGCCTCCTACGGCTGCATCCGCATGCGCAGCTGCGATGTGATGGACCTCTACCCCCGCGTATACCGTGGTATGCCCGTAGCCATCGAAAGCTGCTCCCAAGCCACCTACCTGCAAGCAGAAAAGAATGCCACCTCACCCTGTATTTCCATTCCCAAGGAAATTGTGGCCAAGCTGCCCACAGACGAGGTGCGATTCCGCCCCTCTAAGCGCAAATACCGCCGCTACAGCCGCTACGGGCGCACACGCTATGCCAAACGCGGCGGCAAATCGTATTCCCGCACACGTTACGCGAAGCGCAAGACCGGTCGTTCAGCACGCAGCAAGCGCCGCAGCTAAAACACGGACCGGCAAAAGGTTCACTCTCCTGCAAGCCCGCCATTCTGCGGGCTTCCTTTTTTTCACGCAGTCTAATTTTGCGTCAGCCCCACGCTTTATACTTGCACGCGCTCAGGTTAGAAAGCACAATATGCTCATGTTCAGGAACACACTTCTCATAGCAGCCATAGCTACCATGATCGCTCCGGCTTTCGCCGCCGAATGGATAAGCGATTTTGATGCAGCAAAAGCCAAAGCAGCCCAAGAAAACAAGGCCATTTTGGCAGACTTTACCGGTTCCGATTGGTGCGGTTGGTGCATCCGGCTCCGCCAATCCGTGCTCGACACACCCGCATTCGAAGCCTACGCCAAAGACAAGTTTGTGCTGGCTGAGATTGATGTCCCCCAAGCACCCAAGCTGAGCCCCGAGCAGATGCAAAAAAATCGTCTTTTGTGCGAGCAATACAATATTCAGGGTTTTCCCACCATCTTGGTGATGGATGCCGAAGGCCGAGTCATGGGTGGCTTCTCCGGCGGCAAAACCTCCCTGCAAGACGTGCAGGCACCCTTGGATAAGGGCTTGGAAAACATCCGCCTCGCCCAACAAGCTGCCACCCAGCAGGGTGATGAAAAGCTGCAAACCCTCGTCAAAATCTACAACAACATCCCCGCTGAACTCAAAGAAAATGCCGCTTACATCCGCGATGCCATCTTGGCTCTTGACCCCGCCAATGCCGGTGGCATAAAAACAACCTTGCTGGCTGAGCAACAAAAAGAAAAATTCAAAAAAGAACTCGCCACCGCCCAAAGCCCCGAACAGGCCTTGGCCATGCTGGAGCGCATGAAAGGAGAGGTGCTGCCCCCCAACCGCACAGAACTTCTCATGCAACTCTTCACCCTCAAAATGGAATGCGCCAACACCGTAGAGGACTTGCTCGCGGCCAAAGCCATTCTCTTAGAAGTCGCAGAAACCATGCCGGATCGCAAAGCCGCCATCCAAGCCGCCGCCGAGAAGCAATTTGCCAATCCGGCTGCTCTCTTGGAACAAATCAAGACTTATCGCCGGAAGACAAAATAAACTCCTCTCCCTGCGATTCTCACCACAAAAAGCACCGCAGCTTTCTCCGAGCTGCGGTGCTTTTTTGTGGTGAGATGTGAATACAATTGTTACTTGGGCCAACCTACCGTTTGGTGTACATACACCTTCTCTCCCTCTGGCAGTTTCAAGCCACGTGCCAAGCCTTCCTTATCAATCATCCCGCGAATGACCGTAGACATACCGCGAGACGTAGCATACAAATACACATTTTGGTAGGCAGAGCCGGCGTGCATCGGCCCGGCGTAATCATCCTTGGCGGCATAGACCAGGTGTACAGGTGCATCTTTCACAAAATCCTGCTTCTCGCACAGCGGTATCAGGTTCTCCGTAGTGACCTGCACCAGAGCATGCGCGGCTCCATCATACTTCCAAGCCCCCTGAGGCGTAAGCACATACAAGCTCATGTTCTGCAAGTTACGAGATGTAGCAATCGTGCGTTTGCCCTCTGCTTTCACCCCCCATGCTACCCACAAAATCTCGCCCAGCGTCTGCTCATCCACCGCTTTCTGCGGATCATACGAGCGAGAAGAAGCGCGTTTATGAATGGCATCCATCACCGGCATACCACCCGTCACCACCGGCTTGGGCAGCACCTTCACCCCCTCCGCTGCGCCCAGCGGCATTGCCACTGCAGCCAGCGCCAGCATCATTGTCCACATACTTGCTTTCATCGTACTCTTTCTAGCAAAATCACCCGCACCTGTCAATGGTTCTTTTCTCCTTGTTCAGGGCAAACGCATGAGAATGATGACACATCTGCGTGATTTCAAATTTCAGATCATTGCCATCCCATAAAGCAATGTTATATGGCAGGCTTATCGTTTTTCGTTCCGGGCCGGTGCCCTCCACCCCTAGGGTTGCGCTTTATGTCACCCGCTCGCTCACGCT
>JAFSEZ010000008.1 GCA_017435505.1 Akkermansia sp. | reverse complement strand
CATACGAACCCCGCCAGCCGCGTCAGCGGGCGAGCGTGAGCGAGCGGGTGACATAAAGCGCAACCCTAGGGGTGGAGGGCACCGGCCCGGAACGAAAAACGATAAGCCTGCCATATAACATTGCTTTATGGGATGGCAATGTAGACAAAGCGTCAAAACGCTCAGCGCGTAGAAAAACGGATTGCCAAGGGGGGCAGAAGCTGCTAGAATGGCGGCAGTATGAAAATAGCCGTCATTGGAAAAGGTGGGCGCGAACAAGCCCTGGTCGAAACGCTGGCAGCCAGCCCCGGTAAGCCGGAGATTTACACATACCCCGGCAGCGATGCGATTTGCCTGACTGCCACCAAGATAGAAGTGGCCGGTTTTGATGAGCTGATTGCTTGGATGGTGGACAATAAGGTGGATTTGTGTGTGGCCGGTGAGGAGAGCTACCTTGTGTATGGTGATGGCTTGGCCAATCGCTGTGCAGCAGTAGGGATTCCCTGCTGGGGGCCGCGCAAGGAGAGTGCTCAGCTGGAAGCCTCCAAGGAATTTGCCAAGGAGTTCCTGATGCGCCACAGCATCCCCACCGGGCTCGCCACGGCGGTAGATAGCTACGAGGGGGCCAAAGCTGCCATTGCCGGCAAGTATCCCACCGTGCTGAAGTTTGATGGCTTGGCGGCCGGTAAGGGTGTGGCTGTATGCCCGGATGAAGCCGCTGCCGAGGAGTTCTTGCAGGAAGTGTTCGTTCAAAAGCGCTTTGGCGAGGGCCGCGTGCTGGTGGAAGAGTTCTTGACCGGCCCGGAGATTTCCATTTTCGGTGCCATTTGCGATGACAAGTACCTCATCCTCTGCCCGGCGCGCGATTACAAGCGCTTGCAGGATGGTGATGCAGGCCCCAACACCGGTGGTATGGGGGCTGTGGCCTCCCGCCGGTTGGCCTCTCCTGAGCTGCTGCGCGAAATCGAGGAAAAAATCGTAGCTCCCACGGTGCAGGGCTTGCAGCAAGATGGCCTGCCCTACCGCGGTTTCCTGTATTTTGGGCTGATGCTTACGCCTGACGGCCCCAAGGTGATTGAATACAACTGCCGCTTCGGTGATCCTGAGTGCGAGGCTGTGATGCCCCTGCTGCGCGGTGATTTGGCCGGTTTCTGCATGGCCGGTGCATGCGGTGAGTTCAAGCCGGAGCTCATCAGCTTTGACGAAGGGTGGAGCGTGTGCTGCATCTTGGCCTCTGCCGGTTATCCGGCCGGTTCGCACTCCGGAGATGTTATTTCCGGGTTGGATGCCTGCGGAGCCCGCGTATTCCACTGCGGCACCAAGAAGACGGATGCCGGCTGGGTGAGCAATGGTGGGCGCGTGCTTGCGATTGTGGCTCAAGGAGCTACGCTTGATGAAGCTCGCACTCGCGCTCATGCGGAGGCGGCCAAGGTGGATTTCCCCGGCTCGCAGCGCCGCTCCGATATTGGCTACAAGAACATGTAAGCCCCACCTGCCGCGCTATGACACCCGAAGAATTTCTGGAAGAATTGCTGGATACGCCCGCTCCCACCGGCATGGAGATGGATGCCCAGCGCTTGTGGGCTCAATACATTGCTCCCTATACGGATGAGCAAGAGTGCGATGCCTATGGCTCCACTTGGGCGGTGCTGAAAGCCGCCCGGCCCGGGGCACCCACCCTCATGCTGGATGCTCATGCGGATGAGATTGGCTTCTCCATCCGCCATATTGCGGACAACGGCTTTGCATACTTGGAGCGCTGCGGCGGCTCGGATGTTGCCATTGCACGCGGGCGCAGGCTCCGCTTCTTCGGCACAGATGGCGAGGTGTGCGGTGTGATTGGCAACACAGCCATTCACATCCGCGATGATGCGGACAAAGCCCCCAAGCTCTGGGATTTGTACGTCGACTTTGGCTGCGATTCCCGCGAGGAGGTGGAGGCGCTCGGCCTGCGCGTGGGGGATTGTGGCGTATATTGTGATGGCCCCTTGGTGCTGAATGATAAGCGTATTGTCTGCCGCGCGTTGGATGACCGCCTCTGCGGCTACATCATTGCCCAGACGGCTCGCACCCTGCATGAGCAGGGCATCAAGCCGGAGTGGAATATCGTGTTTGCCAACACCGTGCAGGAGGAAATCGGCTGTGTGGGCGCCGGTATGCTGGCCTACCGCTTGCAGCCGGATGCGGCCATCTGTTTGGATGTAACCCATGCCACCGATACACCCGGCCTGAGCCAAGCCCGCTATGGCGATGTACGCTTGGGCAAGGGCGCAGCTCTCAGCTTCGGCCCGGTGTGCCACCCCAATGTCAATGCCCGCTTGGAGTTGGTGGCAGAGCAGGGGGACATCCCCTTGCAGCGCGAAACCACCGGCCGCGGCACCGGCACCAATACGGATCAGGTGTACCGCTCCCGCAGCGGTGTGCCGGCTACCAATCTCTCTCTGCCGCTGCGCTACATGCACAGCCCCGTGGAGATGGCCGACCGCGCCGATGTGCAGGCTTGCACAGACCTGTTGGTGGCTTTTGTCAAGTCTCTCAAGGCTGCAGATGACTTCCGCCACCGCCTTTGACATTAAAAAATAAAAAAATCAGAATTTACAGCTTGACTCTTACTCAATTTTAGCTAGACTAGCATCCATAAACCCCCATCCACTTTTACACTCTCAATATGAAAAAGATTTTCTCTCTTTTTGCAACGGCTTCTGTCGCTCTTCTTGGCCTTACTTGCTGCGGTGGCGGCGGTGGCGGTAGTAGTAGTTATGAGGTCATAACTGTTCAAGAATTCGCCAGTGCTGCCAAGATGTACAAGTTAAATAACAGAGTGTACATGTATATTAAGCCTGTTGCGAAGACAACTCCCGGTGAGGTAACGGAGGATACCGCTACTGTGACAGTTTCTTCTAAACTTATAGCGGGCAAGGTTGAAACCGGAGCGGATATTACCTATACACGCGAAAATGAGGAGACGTACACACTTGAGTATTCTTTCGAAACGACCGAAGACTTAGGTGAAGCTGATCTCATTGCAGGATTTGGCTTTACCCCGCCCAGTACGGATTCAGATGGCCCCCAAGTTGCCAATCCTGTTGTGTCTCTCGCGGAAAAGGATATACGTACCGTGATTGACGTTGCTGCTCATACTGCTTCGACCATCGGTTCGTGCGAAGTTATCGTCAATGCTGAGACTAATGCGAAAGAGTGGCAAACATCTCAGAGCCCCAATAAAGCCTATGAGGTGTTACCCAATATGTGATAAGCACGGGTATTCCTAAAGTTTTTCGGAAAAGGCGGCTCGGAGACGGGTCGCCTTTTCTGTGTCAAAATAAAAGCTGTGCAAAGGAGCGCCTTTATGGTATACAACAAGTCATGAAGATGAAGAACTGCAAAAAGATGGTGATGAGTGTACTGCTGGCAGCCGGGGTGCTGCTGGGTACAACGCAGGCGGCTCCCGATGCAGATGCGTTGCTGAAGAGCATGCGCGATATGACGGTGAGCCAGGGCAACCGCGATGTGATGGGGCATATCCGCAAGGGCCGCCTCAAGGTACCTTTCAGCATCAGCGCACGTGGGGAGACCTTGGCTTTCCAATACAAGCAGGGGGAAGCCTGGCAGCGCTTCGATGTGCGCATTCGCGAAAAGAATGCAGACTTGTTGCTGGTGAACAATGGCAAGGCGCAGGTGATGGCACCGGCAAACTACGCCCGTACCATCGCCGGCACAGATGTGTGCTATGAGGATTTATCCATGCGTTTCCTGTATTGGAAAGGTGGCAAGGTGACAGAGAATACGGCCGATAGCCGCATCAAAGGGCGCGATTGCTACATCGTAGAAGTGCCCAACCCCAAACCGGGTGTGGGGCAGTTCTCTTGGGTGCGTATGTGGGTGGATAAGGAGAACGGCACCACCTGGCAGATTGATGGCTATGGCCCGAATGGCAAGCTCCGCAAGCGCTTCACGATTACCTCTGTGCAAAAATTGTCCGATGGTACGTGGTTCTTCAAGCAAATGAAGCTGGAGGTTCGCAACCCCAAGAACCCGGATCGTACGCAATCGCTCAATTACTTGGACATGGATGATTTGCCCGGAACCAAGTAACACCCGGCTATGCGGCGTTTCTTTGCCATCCTTGCAGTGCTTCTGCCGGTAGCGGGCTTTGTGGCCTGCCTGCCGGAGGTGCGGCACTTTATTGACGAGGGAATGGTCGTGTATGGCATGTTGCTCATGTTCGGGGCCTTGGTCATCATGACCTTGCTGGAGACGCTATTGTTCAAATGGTGGGTATTACCGGCATGGGGGCGCTCCATTAGCGAGCGGCTGTACGCAGGAACATACGCTCCGGAAGACGATGCCCTGGTGGCATTGGCCGATAAAATACGGCAGGAAAAAGATGAGCAATTGATGCCGCAGCTTGTGCGCATGGTGCAGCGGGATTCCCGCCGCCCGCGCGCGTGGCAGGAGCTGGCCAATCTGCAGCTCTATGAATTTTCACAACCGCAAGAGGCCGTGGCATCGTTGCTGCAAGGGGCAGATAAAGTGAAAGCCAAGGAGGACCGTGCTTTTCTCCTCTACCGAGCAGCAAAAACCTGCGAGCAGCACCTCAACGATGCTGCCCGCGCCAAAGATTTGTACGAACAAACTGCCCGCCGCTTCCCCCGCACGACATACGGCAAACTGGCCGCAAAAAAATAAAGCGCACCAGCGCTTCTGAACATTGCTATCCCACAGAGGTTCATTGTAGGCTTTTAACACAAGGTAAGGTGTTGATATGTCCATCAGGGCAAACGTATTAGGATTATGACACATTTGAATGATTTCAAATTTGAAATTGCAAATTTATAATTTATTGGAGCTAGCTGACTTGCGTCAGATGTAAAGCGAAACGATAACGACACTTTGGCCTCGCCCCGCCTTCAAGGCGGGGGCAGCCAGCGCAGATGCACCCACCCATTTTCTTGCGCGACAGCGCCAATTTTTTCAATGTGAAATCATTGCCATCCCATATAACATTGCCTTATGGGATGGCAATGACTTTTGGAAGTTGAGATGGGAGCGGCTTCGGCCCTTAGGGGTCAACGGCGGCGTTTGTTGGACTTCTTTTTGTTGCTGCGGCGGGGTTCTGCTTTCCGTTTCTTGCTTTGGGCTTTGCGGCGCGGGGCTTTTTTCTCGCGGTCGGGCTTGGCTGCCGGGATATCTGCTTTGACAGGAGTGGGCGGCTCCTCTACCTTGGGAGGCTCGATGAATGCCAGCTTGGTGGCGGGATCTGCCATGCGCGCATAGTTGCATATGCCCTCTGCCAACGCTTGTGCGAGCTTGATTTGATATTCATTGGTGGCAAGTGATTTGCCTTCTTCCTCATGTGTGGCATAGCCGAGTTCTACCATGACAGCGGGGCAGTTGGCAGAGTTGAGAAGGCTGTAGCGTGCGCGGCGGCAGCCGCCATCCTGAGCTTGCGTCCCTTTGATTAACGCTGTCTGGACGGCATAGGCCAAGGCTGCGTTGGCTGTATCATGCACATTGCCGGGGCGTGGTTGTTCGCCGGGTGCAGCGGGTGCGGCGGTATAGGTTTCAATGCCGCGAACATCGCTTCGGCCGCTGTTGAGGTGCAGGCTGACGAAGACGGGTGCTTCCGCGCTGTTGATTTGGTCCACCCGTTGCTGTTCGGAGCGGTATTGATTTTGCTCGCGGGTGAAGATGACTTTTACTTCGGGGAGGCGGCGGCTCAGCTCTTCTTTCAGCTTGGTAGCTACCAGTTGTGTACAATCTGCCTCTCGCACCCAGCTTGTTTGGGTACCGGCATCGTGGCCGCCATGGCCGGGATCGATGACGATGGTGCGTACAGCGCGCCGCCCGGCTATGTAGGTGGGCCGCAGGATGGGATCTATCAGCTTCACCATGTCGGTGAGTGAAATGAGGTAATCTCCCTCATCGTTGTGGCGCAGGGGGTGAGTCAGCAAGCAGCGCGTGCCGCCGATAGTTGTCTCCCGCAGAGCCGGCCCAAATTCAATGCGCACATCTTTGTTGCCTACGGTGGCAAGTGCTTTACTTTGATTTTGGGGCCGGAGCGGGGTGAATTTATAGAAGCTGCGCAGGTGCTCCAGCGGTATGTAGGTGATGCCGTTTATTTCCTTGGTGCTCCATGCTGTGGCATTGGCCACTGCGGGCTGGTTGCACAGAGGCTGCAAGGTAAGCAGCGTGAGAAGGCAGGGAAAGAGTCGCGGCAATATCATGGGAAAAATGCGGGTTACAGGCGGGTAGTGCCGCGGTATTCATTGTTGCCGTGTATGCTCCTGCTGCGGGAGCTTTTGCTCCGGGATGCGCGGCTCTTGTTGGTGCGACGCAGCCCGCCGGATAAAATCTGATTGTAGGCTACGATGCCTTCGCATATGCTCTGCGCCAGCATGTTTTGGTAGGCCGGACTGGAGATTTTTCGCCCCTCCTCCGGGTTGGAGACAAAGCCGCCCTCAAACAGGATGGCGGGGCGTGTGATGGTGCACAACACAGAGAAGCGTGCCCTCTGAATGCCGCGGTCGATGGCCTTGCTGGCAAGAATGCAGCGGCTGTGTACCGCTGTGGCCAAGGCTATATTCTCGCTGTCTTGGTTGTTGCCTTCCAACTCAGCAAATTGTCGGGTCTTTGCAAAGGGGGAGGTTGTGCCTTGCGGTGCAAGGGTGAACGTTTCAATGCCGGACGCTGCGCGGCGCCCGGAGTTGTGGTGGATGCTCACAAAGATGCTGTCGGGCGTGCGGTTGGCTATCTCCACTCGTTGCCGCAGGGTCAGAAAGCTGTCGTCGCTGCGTGTCATGACAACTTTGAAGCCTTTCGCTTCCAGAAGCTTCTTGAGCTTTAGTCCCACGGCCAAATTGCAATCTTTCTCCCGTGCATAGGGGCTCGCCGCCCCGGCATCGTGCCCGCCGTGACCGGGGTCTACCACCACGGTTCTCACAGGGTCTGTTTGGGTGCGCCACGGACGCAACAAGGGATCCACCAGCTTTTTCAGATCAATGGTGGATAAGAGTAGCTGCCCCCCTGTTTCTTTGACGGGGTAGGAAAGGATATAACGGAAGTTGTTGACATAGAAATCCTGACGCGTGGGCCTGACGGAAATAACACGTTTCCCGGCTCCGTATGAAATACAGCCGGGTTTTCCTTTTTTGGGCTTGAAACGGTAGTATTTCCATACGTCTGCAAGTTTTACATAGTCTACACCATCAATGCGGTAGATATCCCATTTGGACGAGGCGTGCGCCACCCCACCCAGGCCAATCAAAAGCAGCCCAAGCATGAGGATAATGGTGTGTAGATAGCGCAACATGGCAGGTCGTTTTCCAGTCTATCATCTATGCCCCTTGCCCCTCAAGCTGAAAGTTGGGCAGCATGAAAAAAAGCATGCGTTTCCCAAGGATTTTACAAACAAGACGAACCTCATCCCAGCTCAATGAATGCCGAGCCTGATTCGTGCCGCCAATGGGCGGCTACGGCACATGTATGATTGGCAGCAAGGTTGCGCCGGTTTATTTTTTTTCTCGGGTGAGGTATTTCATGAGGGCATAGAGTGCGGCCAGCAGCACTACCCCCGCCACGATGAGATGAGATTCTGCCTTGACGGCATGGACCAATTGTTCGGGGGAGGCAAGGATGCCCGGGTGCTCGCGCCCTACTTTGTCGCCAAACCATGCCAGCACGGCACACCACATGGCAGAGCCTACAATTGTGGTGAGGCTGAACATGGCGAAGTTTACCCGAGCCAAACCTGCCGGAATGGATATGAGGTGGCGTATAACCGGCAGGAATCGTGAGAAGAATATGCCCGGTGTGGAGTATTTTTGCATGAAACGCTCCGCCGTTTCCACCTTGTGCGGGGGCATGAAGAAATATCTGCCGAACTTGAGGATAATGGGGCGACCCATCCACAGCGCCATGACGTACATGACAACGGAGCCGATGTAGGAGCCAATGGTGCCGGCCAGTACCACCCCCCAGAAGCTCATGTCAGAGCCTTCCATGGTGGCCATAATGGCTGCCGGGGGAACCACAACCTCACTTGGTACCGGCAGGATAGAGCTTTCCATTGCCATGAGTAGAATCACACCCCAATAGCCCCACGCTTCTACCCAGCCCATCCAAGTGATTAACAGTTCGTGCATGGGAGCATTATACAGACCATTGACTCCCTTGTGAAGCTTTTTGTCTGCCAGAGCCAGGGCAAACGCATGAGGATTATGACACATCTGCGTGATTTCAAATTTCAGATCATTGCCATCCCATAAAGCAATGTTATATGGCAGGCTTATCGTTTTTCGTTCCGGGCCGGTGCCCTCCACCCCTAGGGTTGCGCTTTATGTCACCCGCTCGCTCACGCT
>JAFSEZ010000007.1 GCA_017435505.1 Akkermansia sp. | reverse complement strand
ATGGTGAAGAACGCCCTGCGGGCGTAACGGAGGGGAAGAAGGATGCTGTTCGCCTCAGGGAACAGTGCACCTGCGGAGCACGGGAACAGATGGCTTACGCCATCGGGAACTTTGCTTCGCAGGTAACTTCGCTCGCTTTGCAAGCGGGTAGAAATTCCCCGCGGCTCTGCCGCGGCAAGATAAGAGCCCCGCATATTGCGGGGCGGCATATAGTAGCCAGGGGCTTGCCCCCTGGACACATATCCCACGAAGTATATGAACCCCGCCAGCCGCGCGGCAGCGGGCGTGCGCCAGCACGCAGGTGACATAAAGCGGGGCATGTGTACGGCGCAGGGTGGAGAAGAACTCGCGTTGCTCGTAGTGAAGACCGCTCCGGCGAGCGGAATGAAGAACTCGCTTGCGCTCGTAGTGAAGAATGGGCTGCGCCCATGGTGAAGAACGCCCTGCGGGCGTAACGGATGGAAATTCCCCGCGGCAAGATGAGAGCCCCGCCGGATGGCGGGGCGGCATAGCAATAGCGAGGGGCGCAAGCCCCTCGTAGAGGAATAAAACGAACCAAAACCCCGTCAGCCGCGCCAGCGGGCTCGCGCAAGCGAGCGGGTGACAGAGGCCATAGCGGAGAGGTGATAACCCGGAGCGGGGGGAATGTAACACTCGCTGCCACTCGTTACGAAGACCGCCTCTGCGGGCGTAACGGTAACGTATTTTTGCTTCTTTTTTATAATTTAGACTTGACTCTAGCTTTTCTTTTGTATAACGTAAGGTCGACCTCACTCTAGCTTATGGTGGCGAGGGTGGGTGGGAACCCCTGATACAAAGAAACGCAAATGAAAAAGATATTCATGACGGCTGTGATGGCTATGTGCTCTTTGGTGGCTCATGCCGGTAGCGATGTGGTGGGACTTTGGACAACCATTGACGACGAAACAAAGGAAGCCAAGAGCGTGGTGCAGATTTATGAGTACCAGGGCAAGATTTATGGCCGCGTGGTGGAACTTTTGAAAGACAAGAGCGCCAAGGCTAAAATTAAGGGCAGCCCCGCCGTGCTGGGCTTGGATATCATCTGGGATTTGGAAAAGGATGGGGATTCCTATAGCGGTGGTGAAGTGCTGGATCCCACGAAGGGCAAGGTATACGGCTGCGAAATTTGGCGCGATGGCAAGAACCTGATTGTGCGCGGCAAGATAGCGTTCTTGGGTCGCAATCAGACCTGGCTGCCCAACACCACGAGCAAGGCCAAGGTGGCCAATCCTGTGCCCAAGAAACCGGCACTGTGATAAGACAAAGTTTTCTCTCTGCTATTGTGTTTCAGGGGTGGTTTGCCAAGTGCAGACCGCCCCTGTTTTTACTCTTCGCTGCGGCGGGTATCATTCTTCTTCGCAGGTAATCGTTTTCCATTGCGGGATGAGTTGTCCGGCCGGGCCTTCCTGCAGCAACTTGCCGTCAGCCGTTGCAAAAATGGCGTGGGGTGCACTGATGCGTGAGCGTTCTTTGCCGGCGTTTTTTCTCATTTCTTCCAATAGATGGCTAAGTTCCGGCGTGCCGGCATGGCATACGGGGAAGGGCGCATTGTACCTATCTGCATAGAATTTGGCATCGAGTGGGGAAAAACCGGATAGCATGATGATTTCTATGCGGTCATCCTTGCGCATGTTTTCATATTCGCGGAGTACATTCGGCATTTCTGCACAGCAGGATGCGCAGGTGCGGTACGATATGAGAAAAACGTAATAGCGGGCTTGCAGGTTGGGGCGCTGCTTTGTTTGAAAGGGCATTTTGTGGATTATTTTGGCGAGCTTGCCTGTAGGTTTTTGTTTCTTGCTGCTTGGTGCGGGGAGCGCTTGTCCCGGTGCTTTTTGTTTCGGTGCAAGGCATTGCTGCCAATCTCTCAGCATTTCAAGATCCGCGACCCTGAGAATCTTGCCCTTACTGTTAAAGAGGATAACAGTTCTGCGGGATACGCGCAAATCATTTGCGAGTGCCGCGGAGAGCTGATTGCTGTTCAACACGGGAAGGTGTGCGTTTTTCGGCTCTGTTCCGTTCAGACAGAATTGAGGAGCTATGAACACCAGCTCCATCCGATTATCCTCGCTCATTTCTTCGCGCGTTTTGGCGAGCTCTTGCCACGTGATTCCAGGGTTTTCTTTCTCCGCAGGAGTGCAGATGAGTACCATGTATAGCTTGGCGCGGGGATTCACTTTTTCTTGGGAGATGCTTTTGGCTTCTTTCCAAAGCTTTTTCAGGTCGATACGCGTCAAGGCGCTCATCTTTCCTTGTTTTTCCCTGGCGTGGGTGTTGTCGCGTGCTGCCATGCAGGGCTGTGTAATGCCCCCCAGCACAAACAGCACAAGTATGAGAATCAAGAATGAAATATACCGATACATAAGAGTTATTCTGTAGGATCTTCTGCGGACGAATCGTCTGAGTCAGTGAGGTTGCGACATTGTTCCAAGACATCCTTAGCGCTTCCTTCTATCAACAAATCTCCCCGGCTGTTTACCAGTGTGGCATAGGGAATTGATCGCCGCTCGGTATTTATCTTCTCGGATTGTTCCCTGGATGCTTCAAGCATCTTTTCTATTTCATCCCTGTTGATACTACTATTCGCAACGGCCGGGAAAGGAATGTTAAATTTCCTGATGTACCATCGCGTATCAATTTGACCATTCGATAACAAAACAACTTCAATACCGTGTTGTTTCAGCATGTCGTATGCTTTTACATAGGATGGCATGCTGGCATAGCAGGGACCACATGCGCGGCGTGATGTCAGGAAAAGATAATACTTGGCGTTTAGATTCGGTAGCGCTTCAGATTCATACCCCACCTTTTGTAAAAGCTTTCCTACGAAACTGGAAACTTTCTTTTTTTGAAAGGTTTTACGAGCTTTTTTGAGTTCCGATAACTTTCTTGTTTTTGTTTTGGAAAAGGCGGTTATCTCTTTTTCCCAGTCATAGGTAGATGCGTCAATAGCTCCCGGTTCATCTATCCTTACAATATGACCTTTTGCATCTAATAAAATGATGATATCACTAATGGCAGGTAACTTCTTCAGGTAGCAGTATGCCACATTTCTGTTGAATGCGGGGAATTGAATATCGCGTGGAAATTCTTGGTTCGGTGCGCTGTGAACGGTGATGATGATGTTCAGCCTCTTGGTATTGGCTGCTTTTTTGAAGCTTTCCGCTCTACTTACCAACTTTTTCACATCCTCATCGCTTGTGAGATGGTTGCTGGATCCGAAGACGAGAAGATGCGCACGGGCTCGTTGATTGATTGCCGTATCCGTCAGGTTTGTGCCAAATTGATTAATATCAATAGTATCTAAAGGTGGTAATTCCTGGTAGAATTCGCTCCAGTTATGTGCATTGATGGTAACTATTCGGGGGGGCGGGGGCTCGTTTGCGTGAATAGTGGAGGGGAGGATGAATCCTACCTGTAAGGCAGCAGTAATAAGTGTGAAAATGGTATGAAGATGCATGGTGTACGTTCATTCGTGCGCGTGAGTAAACCGACACCCAGGAAGGAGTTGAAGCCTCCTTTCTTTCGTGTTACATCAGAGCGTCGATTTCTTATATCATTCGGCAACCCCTGATGTCAATCAGTTTATGGTGAGATTTAGGGCAAAGTGATGTGAAATTTGAAATATGAATTTTGCGATTGATTTTCAACCACTAGCAGTTATTTAATCCTCATCACGGCTCATTCGTTTGCCCTGTGGTATGATTTTGTAGAGAGAGTGTGTTCGGAAAGGGGCAAAAAGAGTTGACAAAACAGGCGGTGAGGGTGTACATTTTCCTTCGTTATGAACAGACAACCACATGTACTTCCGACGTATGGGCAATCTCCCATAGCCGCTGCCAAGGGCGAAGGTTCTTACCTGTATGATACGGAGGGTCGACGTTATGTGGATTTTTGTGCGGGCATTGCCACGTGCAGCCTGGGACACTGCAATCCGATTGTGGTGGATGCGGTGTGCAAGCAGGCGCAGCAGTTGATGCATTGCTCTAATCTGTATACCATTCCCCAACAGGAGGAGCTTGCCGCTCTCATTGTGGATAAAATCGTGGGGATTCCCGGGCGTGTCTTCTTCTGTAATTCCGGGGCCGAGGCCAATGATGGCATCATCAAGGTAGCCCGCCGTTTTGGTCACCGCCGCCCTGCGGCAGATGGTTCCCCCCGATACGAGGTCATCACTTTTAACAAGAGTTTCCATGGGCGCACGCTGGGTTCTATGGCTGCTACGGGGCAGCAAAAAATTCAGGTGGAATTTGACCCTATGCTTGTGGGGTTCAAATATGTTGATTTTAATGATGCAGAGGCTTTGCGCGCTGCCATTTCCAAGGAAACCTGCGGTATCATGCTTGAGGCGATTCAGGGTGAGGGCGGTGTGAATCCCGCTACGCCTGAGTTCTTGCAGACGGTGGCTGAGCTTTGCCGCGAGCATGATTTGCTCTTCATGGTGGATGAAGTGCAGTGCGGCTATGGCCGATGTGGCGCACCGATGGGTTGGCAGGCAGTATGCCCCACGGTGAAGCCCGACCTCATCTCCTGCGCCAAGGGTATTGGCGGTGGTTTCCCCATGGGGTGTTTCTGGGTGAGCAACCGTGCTATTGATGCGGAGGGTACGGAGCTATCCTCTATCATGGGGCCGGGGTCGCACGGCTCTACTTTCGGCGGAACTCCGCTGGCTTGCTCTGCTGCCTTGGCTGTGGTGAAGGAGATTGTGAATGCAAACTTGTCTGCACGTGCTGCGGCACTGGGCGAAAAAATGAAGACCGAGATTGAATCTTGGAATCTGCCGGTGGTTGAATGCGTGCGTGGCTATGGCTTGTTGCGCGGTGTGGGGTTGCGCAAGGGGGCGTTCGCTGTTCCGGATGGCGTGGCTACTCCTGCTGCCTATGTGAACAGTCTGTGCCTCAAAGCCGGTTTGCTTGCTTGCCCCGCCGGCCCGGATACTCTGCGCCTCATCCCCGCGCTGACTGTACCCGAAGATGTGCTTGCGGAGGGTTTGGCTATCCTCAAGGATGTCCTCTCGAAGCTTGATTAATCTTCCTTAATCCCAATTCTTTACATGCTTTCAGCCGCTCTGATTTCAGAGTGGCTGAAAGTTTTTTTATGAAAATAATTACAAAAATTAAACAAAAGACGTTTGCCTGTGCGCTTTATCAAATGAACGGGCGCTGATGCCCGAACCCAAAACAAGCAATATGAAGAAATATCTCGCAAAATTAGCCGTAGTAGCAGTAGCCCTGGTGGGCGTACTTTCCGCCCAATCCGAAGCAGCAGTAGCCGTAGCCCATGTGCATCATGGTGGTGTGCAGGTACACCGAGTGGTCAAAGACAAGCATCATTGCCACAAAAAGGTGAAAGTCCGCAAGGTTGCTAAGTGCAAGTGCCATCACAATGTCAACCGCCACCGTGTCCACCATTGCGCCGTACATGTGTGCGATGTGCACCGCCACCGCCGAATGCACCGCCGCTAAGGACTCGGCTCATTCAAAATCTAACCTGAACCAAGCAATATGAAAAAGAATCTTGCAAAACTCGCCGTCGTAGCAGTAGCCTTGGTGGGCGTGCTGGGCTCCCAATCCGAAGCAGCCGTTTCCGTGGCTCATGCACATCATCACGGGGGTGCAAAGGTGCACCGTGTCGTAAAAGTCAAGCATCACCAACACCATCAGCAGAAGAAAGTGCGCAGAGGGCATTCATGCCATAGCCACGGATTATTTTGTTGGTTGTTCGGCTGCAATTAAAATGGCCTATGGAATCGGATATTGACACAGACGCGGATACACGAAGTCGCTCCGCGCGCTCAACGACCCACCCCCCAAGCGCTCTCTGATGCTGATTGAATGCTCAGAGAGCGCTTTTGTGTTCGGTTGTTATCTCGTCATACACGGCAAATGAATTTTGCGGTTCAAATGCAAGGGTGGTAGAATGTGGATATGAACGCCGAAGAATTAAAGTACCCCGGATCTCGCAGGGTGTATGTGCAGGGGAAATTGCATCCGCAGGTGCAAGTGGCAATGCGTGAAATTGTGCAGGAAGATACCGTTTTCCCGGATGGCAGCACGGAGAAGAATGAACCGGTGCGAGTATATGATTGCTCCGGCCCGTGGGGAGATGACTCATACCACGGCAATGAGGAGCAGGGGTTGCCTCAATTGCGCGGAGAGTGGATTCGCCATCGCGGTGATGTGCAGGAAGATACCGCTGATTGTTTGCGTGCCGCTGATATCAGTACGCCCCCTACGCAGCGTTACTACGCTTTGAAAGGTATCGTGACTCCCGAAATGGAATATGTGGCTATTCGTGAGAATTTGGGGCGCGAATCAGCGTATCGCGCCATTTACGACCGCTTCCCCAGCGAAAAATCACGCCCTGCTGAGGCTCAGATGTGGTTGGATGAACTGGGAACCGGCATGCCACGTCCCAGTGAGCTGGAATCGCAACCCGGCTTTGGACCGGGGGCGTTGAGTTGTCGCTCCGATTTGGCTTATCAGCACCCGGCTGAACAACGCCCCGGCAACCGCATGCCCGCCTTTTTTACCCCTGAGTTTGTGCGCGATGAAATTGCCGCAGGCCGCGCACTCATCCCGGCCAACATCAACCACCCGGAGTGCGAGCCCATGATTATCGGGCGCAACTTCCTATGCAAAATCAATGCCAATATCGGCAATTCCGCTCTGGCTTCCGATATTGTGAAAGAAGTGGAAAAACTGCGTTGGGCTATTCATTGGGGGGCCGATACGGTGATGGATCTCTCCACGGGCAAAGATATTCACCGCACACGTGAGTGGATTCTGCGCAATAGCCCCGTGCCCATTGGCACTGTGCCCATGTACCAAAGTTTGGAAAAATGCAGCGGGGTGGTGGCGCATCTCTCATGGCCGGTGTTTCGGGATACCCTCATCGAGCAAGCGCGACAAGGCGTGGATTATGTGACGGTGCATGCAGCCTTGTTGCAGCGTTTTGTACCCCATACTGCACGCCGTGCAGCGGGAATAGTTTCCCGTGGGGGCTCAATCATTGCCAAATGGATGATGATACACAAGCAAGAAAACTTCCTTTATACGCATTGGGATGAGATTTGCGATATCTTGGCCACCTATGATGTGGCTATTTCCATTGGGGATGGCCTGCGCCCCGGCGCCATTGCAGATGCCAATGATTTTGCCCAACTGGCAGAGCTGGAAGTGCAGGGCGAGCTCACTCGCCGCGCGTGGGCCAAGGGGGTGCAGGTGATGAACGAAGGCCCCGGCCATGTGCCCATGCACTTGGTGCCGGAGAACATGCGCAAGCAATTGGAATGGTGCTATGAGGCCCCCTTTTATACGCTTGGCCCGCTTGCCACAGACATTGCGCCGGGGTATGACCACATTACCGGCGCTATCGGCGGCGCGATGATTGCCCAACGCGGGTGTGCCATGTTGTGCTATGTGACGCGTAAGGAGCACTTGGGATTGCCGGATAAAGAAGATGTGCGGGAAGGGGTTGTCACCTATAAGCTGGCCGCGCACGCTGCAGATTTGGCCAAGGGGCATCCTGGTGCACAACTGCGGGATAATGCGCTGGCTAAGGCCCGTTTCGAGTTCCGTTGGGAAGACCAGTTCAACCTGTCGCTCGACCCGCATCGTGCCCGCGCGTACCATGATGTGACACTCCCGCATGCCAATGCCAAAAAAGCTCATTTCTGCTCGATGTGCGGCCCTGATTTTTGCGCGATGAAGTTGAGCCAAGAAATCAAAGCAATGGAGCAGCAGTAAGCTTCCGATACAGCAAAAGGCGCATGAACTTGCGCCTTTTGATTAATTGTCTTCGCCTGCCAGTATGCCTTGTAACTGGCGGTGCGCATAGAAAAGGCGGGAGCGCAGCGTGCCCTCCGAGATATTGAGCATCTTGGAAATTTCGGGGGAGGACATGCCCATGATGTCGCACAGCGTCACAATCTCGCGGTGTGCGGGCGATAGCTGTGCCAGAGCCGCTCGCAGGCGAGCTTTCAAATCCTTTACGTGGGCACCGCGCGCGGGGTCTGCTGCCAAGCTCGTATCTGCCAGCTCTGCATTTTTTTCCAGCGGATCACCATTTTCCGTGTTATCAATGCTGTAGGCCGGATAGGACTTGCGTTTGCGCTTGCGCAGGTGGTTGCGGGCTTGGTTTGCTGCAATGGTATAGAGCCAAGTATAGAACGCACTGGCTCCGTTGAAGTATCGCAGCGAGCGGTATGCTTTCATGAAAGCCTCCTGCGCCACATCGTAAGCATCTGCCTCCGAGCCCAGCATTTGCAGCAACATGGCATGTAGCTTGCGGCTGTGGCGGCGCACTAATTCATCAAAAGCCTTGGTCTGCCCATCGAGCGTCTGCTTGATAAGCTCTTCATCCGGTAATTCCGGGAAGTTGACTGCGGGCGTGGAAGGCATTGTTGAAAAGGGAGGTGGAAGGGGGGTAAAAGAAGAGGGACTCAAGGTTTGCTTGCGCCCCTCTTCTGAAAAAGGGCGAGTTTAAAGGTTGAGACCGCTCAAACAGCCGTCTTTCCCCTCAAACCAGTTGATGTAGGCGTTGCACACGGCCGTGAAACCGCCGGGGGTGGGATAATCCCCGCTGAAATACCAGTCGCCGCACGGACCTTCGATAGCATCGTGCAGCCCCTGCATGCTTTGGTATATGACTTGAATCTCGCTCGGGCAGTTATCCGGCGTGACCATGCGGGAAATCTCGTCTGTGATTTCATCCTCCGTGAAGGAATCGTAAATCTGCTTCACCGGGTTGGTGCGTTGCTCTCTTGGCAGTTTGAGCTGGCGGTTGCATTCTACGTACACATCCCCCAATTTGTAGGCCATGCCTCGGCGTTTGAGCAATGCCACCGCTGCTTGGAATGCGATGAATTTGCCCATTTCGCTCATGTCGATGCCATAGCAATCGGGGTAGCGTACTTGCGGCGCAGAGGACACGATGACAATCTTGCGGGCCTGAGTGCGTGCAAGCAAACGCAATAAGCTCATCTTGAGGGTTGTGCCGCGCACGATGGAGTCGTCAATGGCCACGAGCACCTCATCGCTGCTCACGGCTCCGTAGGTAAGATCGTATACCTGAGAGGCCATTTGCTTACGGCTGCTTTCTTCTGAGATGAACGTACGCAGTTTGATGTCCTTGTGGGCTATTTTTTCGGCGCGGGGCCAGCGGCGCAAGATGAGTTCGTTGATGAGTTCTTCGCTCATCGTTCCATCGCGGAAAGCTTGAATCATGGCATTGCTCACCTTGTTGCGGCGGTATGCACGCAGACCTTCCAACAGACCATAGTAGGATACTTCGGCGGTGTTCGGGATGAAGGTGATTGCTGCCTTAGAGAAGTTTTCGTTCAAGCTGGCCACTACTTTCTCCGTCAGGTTGGCGCCCAGTGCCTTGCGTTCGCGGTAGATGACAGGGTCATTTCCACGGGAGGTGTAGATATCCTCGAAGCAGCAGGGAGTAGGCTCTGCCGGAGTGGTGTATTCCTTGATGGTGACTTTCCCATCGTACTTGACGGTAATCATGTGGCCACCGGGCAGTTCCTGCACTTCGTCATCCCCCACTTCCATCACGCTCATGAGCGGTACTCGTTCGCTGGCGATGGCCACGTATTCATCCGTGTGGATGTAGTAGCAGTGGCGGATGCTGTGTGGGTCTCGCAGGCAGAAGAAATCGCCATTGCCGATAGCTCCCATCACGGTGAAACCGCCATCCCAGCTGCGGGATGCTTTGCTGATGATATCGTAGAGGTTGAGGTTTTCTGAGATGATGTTGGGGATTTCCTTACCATCCACCTTGGCATCGCGAAGCTGGCGGTACAAATCTGTGTGTGCTTCATCCAGATAATAGCCCACTTCTTCCAATAAAGTTTGAGTGTCGGTGCCGAATACGGGGTGCTGACCACGGGAGATGAGCTTTTCATGGAGCTCGGAGATGTTGGTGATGCCAAAATCACCTTGCAGCATGAGGGTGCGGGTGGTCCAGTTGGTGCGGCGCATGAAGGGGTGGCAGCTACCTTCATCGTATTGTACCCCGCTCGTGCCGTACAGCATGTGCCCCATGAGTACCTCGCCACCAAAATTGAAGTGTTGTTTGAAGGTGGCGGCATCGTGTCCGCGTATGTGACCGGCTTCTCGCAGGCTGCGCAGGTGGCGCTGCTGCGCGGAGAATATGTTGGTGATGGCGGAGCTGGAGGCATCTCTTGCGCGGAAAATGTACGGTTCTCCCATCGGCATATCAAGCTTGATACACCCGATGCCTGCGCCATCTTGTCCACGATTGTGTTGCTTTTCCATGAGCAGGAAAAGCTTGTTGAAAGCCCATTCAGGCGAGCCGTACTTCTCCGCAAAGTAGGAGAGCGGCTTGAGCAAGCGTATTGCTGCGGACATATCGTTTGTGGGGTGTTGAGGTTATTTGCGTACGCTCACCTTGATGCCCTTACCATCTCGCAAGGTGCCTATGACTGTGCCGCCGGGGCCTGCTGTAAGGGCTTGTTCCACATCTTCGGGCTTCACGATGGCTACCCAACCGATGCCCATATTAAAGGTGTGGAACTTGTCCTCCGCATCCACAAATTGCAATACTTTTTGCACCGGGGCGTTGTCCCAGTACGGAATCTCAAGGTCTGCGCCCTTGTCCCCCAAGAAACGTTCCAGGTTTTCGGGCAGACCACCGCCTGTGATGTGGGCGTATGCCTTGGGTGCGATGCCCAGTTTGCGCATGTCGTACACCACATCGTGGTACAGGCGGGTGGGAGCCAGCAGGCTGCGCAGTTCTTCTTCCGTGAGCAAATCCGGATTCTGCTTGAGGATGCGGCGCACCAAGCTCCAACCGTTGGCGTGGAAACCATCGCTCGGATAGCCAATGAAAACATCCCCGTCTTCCACCTTGGAGGGGTCAATCATCTGGCTCTTTTCTACACAGCCGATGCTGAACCCGGCCATTTCAACAAGATTTTCCGGTACGACACCGGGCATTTCGGCGGTTTCCCCGCCGGCCAGAATGCAGTTGCAGCTTTCCAAGTAGTCGCACATGCCGGCAACCAAACGAGTGATGCGCGGACGCTCTATTTCCAAATTGGAGATTCCCAGGTAATCCAAGAACACGAGCGGGTCACCGCCGGTGGTCAGGATGTCATTCACATTCATGGCCACCAAGTCCTTGCCTGCTGTCTCCAACATATCCATATCGAAGAGTATTTCCGTCTTGGTGCCCACTCCATCGGTGCCGGTGACAATGACGGGCTCCTTGTAGGAGGAAAGATCGTAAGCCGCAGCGAAAAGACCGAAAGCATTGCAGAGCTGGCGGTTTTTCTGGGTGCGCTTCACGTGGTAGCTGATATCATGAACAAAGGATTGTGCCTCGATTGTATCGACGCCGGATTGCTTGTAGGTTAGGTTGCCGGACATAAGGAATGTGTTCTCGCGTTAGTAATCGCGTAGTGCGGGTGCATTATACCCCAAATCCCCCCGTTTGGCAAGCCGTAATTTAAGCCGGAAATCTATTTGTTGTGGCGTGATAAAAGAGTGTTTTTTTATAGTATCTTTTGGGAAGTCCGGAGGGAAGAATTGTTGTGTCAGCGGTGATGTTCTAACAGGAAATAGCCTTGAGTTTGCAGGAAAAGGGGTGTAGAGTGGGGCAGTAATTTTATGTCTATGGGTATACTGCTATTTTTTGTGTGTGCGATGGCACTTGTTTTGGGCTATCTTGTGTATAGTCGGATAGCGGAGCGGGTATATGGAGTGGATTTCAAGATGGCGATGCCGTGTAAGACCAAGGCAGACGGGGTGGATTATGTGGAAATGCCCACTTGGAAGATATTTCTGATTCAGTTGCTCAACATAGCCGGTTTGGGGCCGGTGTTCGGTGCGCTGGCGGGGTGTTTATTTGGGCCGGTAGCGCTTTTGTGGATAGTGTTGGGGTGCATATTGGCGGGGGCCTTGCATGATTTTTTGGCAGCGTTGATGAGTGCGGAGAAGGGGGGTGCCAATTTGCCGGAGCTGGTGCAGTCCCATTTGGGGAAAGGTGCGGGGTATGTGATGCGGGGATTATGTGTGGTGCTGATGCTGCTGGTAGGTGTAGTGTTTACGAGTGGCCCTGCCGGCATGTTGCACGCGATTGTGAGCAATGTGTCTGTCACGACTTGGTGCGTTTGCATTCTCTTGTACTACTTCTTGGCCACGATTCTACCCATTGATGTGATTATAGGACGCTTGTACCCGATTTTCGGTGCGTTGTTCATCTTCATGGCCGTTGGCCTGGCTGTGGCTTTGCCCTTTGGCGAGCACGAGGTGTTGCCCATTACGGATTTTTGCGCTAATTTGCACCCACAGAACTTGAGCGTGTGGCCGATGATTTTTGTGACGATTGCCTGCGGTGCCATATCCGGTTTTCACGCCACGCAAAGCCCGATGATGGTGCGCTGTCTGCCGGATGTGCGCCGCGCCCGCCCCGTGTTCTACGGTGCCATGGTGGCAGAAGGGCTTGTGGCTCTCATCTGGGCTACGGTAGGCCTCACTCTGCGCGATACGCTTACGGATTATACCATGGTGAGTAATGCTGCCGGTAAATTGGTGCCTCAGTTGGCAGGTGAGGGGCAGATTCCGGCATCTTTTGCACAGCTGACACTCAGCAGCCCTGCTACGGCGGTGAGTCATGCCTGCACAGCACTGTTGGGGAAGGTTGGCGCCGCCTTGGCGGTGCTGGGGGTGGTGGTATTGCCCATTACCAGCGGAGATACGGCCATGAGATGCTGCCGGTTGATGCTGGCTGATGCTCTGCGAGTTGAGCAGAAAAGTTGGGTGCGCCGTTTGTTTATTGCCGTGCCCCTGTTTGCTTGCGTGATTTTTATTTCGCAGGTTGATTTCAGCATTATTTGGCGTTATTTTGGCTGGGCAAACCAGACATTGGCTTGTTTCACGCTGTGGAGCATTGCTGTTTGTCTTCGCCGCCGTGCTCGTTTGCACTGGCTGGCCACCGTGCCCGCTCTTTTCATGACAACTGTGTGCACCTGCTTCCTTCTGTATGCGCCGGAGTGTATCATTGGGCTCCCCATGCAGGTAGCAACTCTTTCCGGCGTAGGTGTTTCAGCGCTGTGTTTGGCAATCTTCCTGTGGCGAGCGCGCTCATGACCACATTTGCACCTTGCTTTTCTGCAAAAAATTTGCTAATCTCTGGCTAAAACCGATGGACGACCTTGATGAATACCAGAACAAGCGCAAGGCGGCAGAGAAACGCCGCCGGCGGCATGATGCTCGCAAGGAGTCTAAGAATCGCACGCTTGGACCTTGGAAGCGATTCTTTATCAAGGTGTTCATCTGTGGAACGATATTGCTTTTGCTGGGGGTGGCTGCGGGGTATGGCGGCTTTGTGGTGTTGACATCCAAGTATCAAAAATGGGCAGATGAGTTTAATCTGGAGGATATCAACAACCTGGACCATCCCGGTATCATCTATGACCGCAACGGCGAGGAAATAGGCCGTATCTACGATGAAAATCGCAGTTACGTGACCTACGACAAGATATCCAAGAGCATGATTGATGCCTTGGTGGCGCAGGAAGATAAAAACTTTTGGACTCACAAGGGCTTTGACCCGTGGGGGATTGTGAGAGCGGCAAAGGAAGCCATTGCCGCGAAAGGTAAGGCCAATCAGGGAGCCTCCACCATCACCCAGCAGCTGGCTCGCAACGCTTACGATTTGGAACAGCGCACCTTTGCACGTGGCGGTAGCCGCTATGAACGCAAAATCGTGGAAATCTTCTTGGCTCAGCGTATAGAAGAGCGTTATGACAAGCGCCAGATTATGGAGTTTTACCTCAACCGAATTTATTTTGGCAAGGGGTATTATGGCATACGCTCCGCTTCCTTGGGCTATTATGGCAAGGAGCCGGCTGATTTGACCGTGCGCGAGGCCGCCAGCATTGCGGCTCTCATCAAAAACCCGGAAAACTATAACCCCCTGCGCAATGCTGATTTGAACTGGCGCTGGCGCAACGATGTGATTGACCGCATGCAGCGTCTTAATTACCTGACGCTGGAGGAGGCCGAGCGAATCAAGAAGTTGCCCTTGGATCTCAACCCGAAGCCGCTGCGCCGCCAGACTTCCCATTTGCATGCCTTGGTGCAACAGCACGCAATCAACGTTTTTCCTAACTATGAACGTGGTGAGGAAATTGTGAAAAGCGCCGGTATCAAAGTGTATACTACTATTGATAAGGGTATGCAGGAAGCTGCTCAACGCGCGCTGGAACAACAGCTGCTGGCCATTGAAAACCGCCAGGATTACGCGCATGTCCGCTTTGCGGATAAAGATGATAAACATCGCTACTTGGATGGTGCGGTATACGCCGTGAATAATGCCACGGGTGAGACCTTGGTGTACATTGCGGGGCGTAGCTTTGAGCGCGATAACTTTGATATCATTGAGCATGGGCGTCGCTCTGTGGGCACAGCATTTCTGCCGTTTCTCTACATGTGCGCCTTTGAAAATGGCTACACACCCTGTTCCCGCTTGCTGGATGATGCCATGGATAATCGCTTGGCCGGAATTGGCGGTTCTGAAGGCGTGCTGGGTGAATGGGGAATGGAGGTAGAGAAAGGACGCTACTTGGATTCGGTTACTGTGCGCCAAGCGCTTGAGTGGTCAAAGATTGCCGCATCTGCCCGCCTTGGAATAGCCCTTGGCTCCAAGCCCAACCAAGGCTGCAAGCCCTTTATCAATACATTGACCAAAGTCGGTATCACGCCGCCTGACCGAGTTCCCGGCAGCACCGAAGCCCGTCCCCAGTACTATCCTCGCGTGTATCTGGGCACGGAGCCGGTTTCCTTGCGTGAAATGGTGATGGCCTATACGGTATTTCCCAATATGGGCTCCCGGCCGCTTGCCCCGTACATCATCACAAAAGTGACAGATAGCAATGGTAACATCCTGTGGGAAAATCCCTTGGCTGTCTCGCCCAAAAAAGTCAATAGCGTGGCTCCTTGCACGGCGTATCGTTTGCATTCCATCATGAAAAGCTCCATGGAGCGAGGTTCTGCTGTGCGCGTGCGCCCCTATTTGCCGCAGAGTTTCAAAGGTGCTGTCAAGAGCGGTACGAATTACGATTTCTCGGACAATGCTTTGTTCGGTTATGATGGAGCCATCACGTGTGGTGTGTGGTTAGGTTTCCTCAATGACCACACGCCCATTTATCCGCAAGCTTTTGCATCCGATACGTGTTCTCCGGTGTTGGGGGCTGTTTTTGCTGCGGCCGACGGTCGCTTCGAGAATACCGAGGTAAAGATGCCGGCGGATACGGAGGAGGTGGAGATTTGCACGTCTTCCGGTCAAATTGCTACGAACTTCTGCTTTGAGACGCATATGAAGGACGGCAAGCCCACCTATACCCGCCCCACGTATCGAGAATATTTCCCGAAAGGTGATGTCTCGTTGGGGCTTTGCTCCGTTCATGGCGATAACAGCCTCTCGCTGGGGGATTTCCTGAATACGACAGCATCCCGCATGAGTTCATCTCGCGTGTTGCCTGTACTGTCTATTTTACCCAAGGGAACACCCCTTATCGGTACTGACCCCTACGGGTGTGATTTCACCTTGAATCCGAAGTACAAATCTGCGGAGGAAATCCAGCAAGCCACGGTCGGGTTTGCGCAGGAAGTAGGGGAAACATCTGAAGATTCTGCGGAGGAGACAGATATGCCGGCCATAGATTCAGCTATTGAATTGTCTGCCCCTCGCCCCTTGCGTACTGTGCCGGTAGTCCCCCTTCAACTTTGATTCTTTCTTTACGCCATGTCGACAGAAACTCAAACTTTAGCGGCCACCCAGGAAAAGGCTTTCCAAATCAACATGGATAAGAGCCTGTATGGCTCATTTGCGGAAATTGGTGCGGGGCAGGAGACTGCCAACTGGTTTTTCCGCTCATCCGGTGCGGCCGGTACTGTAGCCAAGACTATATCAGCCTATGATATGACGGTGAGCGACACGCTCTATGGCCCCGTGCGTCGGTATGTGTCGGAGGAGCGTCTCAAGCAGATGATGGATTATGAATACACCCAGCTCATCAACCGCTTGGGTGAAAAGCGTGGTAAAGATACGTGCTTTTTCGCATTTTGCAATACCGTGAAATGCAAGGGGTACCGCGACAATGGACCGTGGTCTGCGTGGATTGGGGTGCGTTTTCAGCTCAAACCGGAGGCTCCTCCCAGCGACTTGGTGATGCATGTGCGCCTGTTGGTGCCGGATCACGATATGCAGATGCGCGTACTGGGCATCCTCGGTGTAAATCTGTTGTACGCCTTGTTCTACAAGCGCGACCGCATGGAGGAATTTGTGCAGAGCGTGGGGGATAATCTGGATCGCAGCATGTATGAAGTGGACTTCATGCGCTTCTCCGGCAACGGCTTCAGCATGTTCGATAACCGCATCCTTGCCTTGCAGTTGGTGCGTCTGGGCTTGTCGGAGGCTACGCTCTTTCGCCCCGATGGCTCGGTGGCTCAACCTGCGGATTTGCTGTACAAACGCCCCATTGTCCTGATGCGTGGCAGTTTCCTGCCTCTGTGTAAAATTCACTTGGAAATGATGGATAGCGTGCGCAACAAGTTCCGCGAAACGTTGTCGGCAGAATCCCGCGACCGCGAGATTGATATATGCGAAATATCGCTTTCCAACCTTTTGCGGGGACGCGATGTGGATTTGTTGGACTTTATTGACCGAGCGGATGCGTTGGCTGCTCTTGGCAAGACTGTGATGGTGACCAATATCACACACTTCCACCGCATTTCCACCTTGCTGAATCAATTTACCAAAGAGCCGATAGCTATTGCCCTTTCCATTGGTCTGCTTAATGAGTTGTTCAAAGATAAATGGGCCGATACTCCCGGTGGTATTCTGGCAAGCATGGGGCATATCTTTGTCAACAAGACTCGCTTCTACGTGACTCCGTGGATTAACCGCAGTACGGGCGAGTTTGTGACAGCCGGCACTTACCGCGCCCCGGAAAAATATGAGTACCTGTACAAACACTTGCGCGAGAATGGTGACATCGTAGAGGTGCCGTATTTCAACCAGAAACTTCTGTTCCGCACCCCACGCGATATCATGCGCATGATTCGCGATGATGAGGAGGAGTGGAAGGAATATGTGCCGGCGGAAGCATTCCGCATGGCTGAACACTTGAAGGAGGGCAACATCTGATGGATTTGCGCGCCGACTTCCCTATCCTTGCCACTCGTATTGGCAAGCGCCCCTTGGTGTATTTGGACAATGCTGCCACCACGCAAAAGCCGCTTGTGGTATTGCAGGCAGAGCAGCATTACTACGAAAAACTCAATTCCAACATACACCGTGGCGCACACTATTTGAGT
>JAFSEZ010000057.1 GCA_017435505.1 Akkermansia sp. | reverse complement strand
TGAGCACCCAGCACGGTGACAGTCAACGGCACCACGGCCCCGCGCTTCACCTTGAACCCGCTCAGCGGGGAGCCGGTTGCCTTGGCCTGAATCAATGCCGGGCTTTTTTCTGAATTGATGAAAATATCCATATCTGGAGCCGCTTGTCAAAATAGCAGAAGGATGGGCACATCGTGCTTCCGGTAATACTCCGCCTCATACTGCCAATCGTGCTTGTACCACTTGTACGAGCCGTTGTCCCCGTCCGGCTTGAAATTGACCAGCACTACCTCGGCATCCGGGAAATCATCCCGCAGCAAGTGGTAAGCAATCCTGCCCATTGTGAGCGGATGGTTTCCGGAAGCTGGTTTTGTTTAATGGGGTCTGTATGAAGGTGATAATTGATTTTTGACGCAGTGTCTGTTTTTCTGCTTATTTGCACTTGACTTTTCAGAGGGTGTTGTATATCTTTTGACGTATGGTAAGCATCAAAAAATGTTGGTTGCATGTGATGAGGCTGGTATTGTGCCTGCTGCTGTCATCTTACTGTATTCATGCAGCGGATTTACGCCAAGGGGTAGCGGTATCGATAAATGGACTCCCCCAAGGGGCGTTTGACAGTCACACAGCGGAAATGTTTCCGCTGATGAGTGTTGTCAAATTCCCTTTGGCGATTGTGGTTCTTCATCGAGTAGAAAATGGTGAACTGGCGCTAAATAAGGAATATCACCTGACTTCGAATGACATGGACCCTCACACATGGAGCCCTATGCAAAAGCGCCACCCGAATGGAGGCTCATTTGCCTTGGCTGAACTCTTGCGTTTTTGCCTGTGCGAGAGCGATAACAATGCTTGTAACTACCTCTTTGGCTTGGTGGGCGGCCCAGAGTCTGTGCAGCATTTTTTTACCACTCGATATGGAGCCGACTTTTCTTTTCACGTCGCTTGTACGGAGGCTGATATGAAGGCCGTTGCGGCTTTGTCTGTTAATCGGGCTTCTCCTTCAGCGATGCTGCAAATTCTTGAAGATGTGTATGCCGCGGCAAACTCAACCCCGGAAAATCCTATACTTTCGCGGTCTCTCGCAGAATTTCTCCTCAACATGATGAATCAATGCTCAACGGGGCAAAATCGCCTTAAAGCCGGATTTTCGGGGGCTCCTGTGGCCTTTGCTCACAAAACAGGCTCTTCGGGTATCGTTAATGGGCGGACTCTTGCGCATAACGATATCGGAATCATCCGGATGCCGGGCGGAAGCTATGCGTGTATCGTATCCTTTATTTCTGATAGCTCGCAAAATGAATCTCAGATGAACGAGTGTCATTCAACACTCGGGAGACGGGTGTATCATGTACTTATCGCTTCACAAGATTGAGCTTATGCCAAACGGCTTATGCCAAACGATTGAAACTGATTGACTCACGGGAGCGTTTGTGCTATAAATGGCTTACATGCCGAAATGGTGTGTCACCTGACAATCGAACTGCGTTATTCCAACCATTTTATACTATGTTTCACTTTCTGAAGCAATGCAGCCTTTTACTGGGGCTTGTGTCCTGTATCTCCGTAGCACCGCAAGCCTATGCTGCGAAGTCGGATTCCATCGCCGATTTTATTAAAAGCAGCCGCCGAGGGGCGGGAATAGTGGTTAATACGCCCAAATATGACCAGAACGCAAAGGTGTTTTTCCTCTTTTACCTGGGGTACAACTCGCACCAACAAGATAAGCTCGAGTCGATTACCAAGCCGCTGATTCCCGTGCATAAGAAAATGGCCGGCAGTGGGGCTGAGCTGGTGATGTACCTGGATTTTCCGCCGGAGCAGAAGGCCAGTGGCGCTAACGACAAGAAAGGCAAAGCTCGCCGCCCTGCCACCACGGATAAGCGTACGCTGACGGTCAAATGCCCGGTGATTAATGTGTTCCACAGTGAAGCACGTGAAGCGTTGTTCAAAAAAGACGCCCGCGGCAAGGAGCAAAGCTACGGTACATACGATTTGCGCGCGACGGATGCCAAGGGGATACCGCTGGCCTATTTTAGCTACGAAAAGGGGGAAATGATGATGCGCGATGCCTCGACCGGTGAAAAGAAATCCATTGGCAAGGGTAGCTATACCGGTAACGAGTGGGTGGGACCGGCAATTTTGGCCACGTACCAAGAGCTGGTCGACAAAGTTGCGCCGCAAAAGGATACGGCAGAAGAGCAGGCCTCCGAATCCGGAGATGGCGAGGTGTCCCCTGCAAAAAAGAAGTCCAAAAAGAAATCCGCCAAGAAGCGCAAGAGCAAGGCGCTGTAAGGACGCTTGCCTGGGTGGCATGAAAGGTGGTCGCTGCATCCTTCACCGTTATGATAAGGATTTTTCTCCTTTTGCTTATGCAGATGCTTTGTGCGCCGCTGCTTTCCGCAGCTGCGGAATCGCCGGTTTATCCGCGACCGCAGCGCATGGAAATTTCCCCAACCTACACCACCGTCACAGAGGTCAGCGTGCGCCAGCGTGGCAAGAAATCGCGCGGTGGTATGTGGGATAATCTCCCCAAGGTCAAAGAGGGCTACGCTATCTCCATCACAGAGGGCAAGGCCATTATCTACGTCAATGACGACACCGGGCTCTTCTACGCCAAACAAACGCTCTGCCAGCTGCTGAAAGATGTAGACCAGGCCCGCGATGCCCACAAAGACCCCTTTCCGGAGGCATCTCTGGAGGAAGTTGCCCAAAAGGGGCAGCTCCCGCTCTGCCGCATTGCCGACTGGCCGGATTTACCCTACCGCGGCGTTGTGGAGGGCTATTACGGCATTCCCTGGAGCACAAAAGCCCGCCTGGCTCAGCTGGATTTTTACGGCCGAAACAAACTCAATACCTACATCTACGCCCCCAAAGATGACCCTTACCACCACGGCTCCGCGCTTCACCTTAAAGCCACTCAGCGGGGAGCCGCTTGCCTTGGCCTGAATCAATGCCGGGCTCTTGTCTGTGTTGATAAAGATGTCCATATCCGGATGCGCGATGTCAAAACAGCACCCTGATGGGAACCTCGTGCTTCCGGTAGTATTCGGCCTCGTACTGCCAGTCGTGCTTATGCCATTTGTAGGAGCCGTTGTCTCCATCCGGCAAGAAATTGACCAGCACTACCTCGGCATCCGGGAAATCATCCCGCAGCAAGTGGTAAGCAATCCAGCCTGTTGTGGGTGAAGCATTGTTGGTGGCTGCCTTGTATTCATCGAACCACGAGCGTTCTTTGGCCAAGGCCTTATCACTCAGGAGCAGTACATCATCAAACAGGGAGAAAATCTCTTTCTCCTTGCCATAGGGGATGAACCAGTTTTTATCCCGGGCATTGCGGCGCAC
>JAFSEZ010000056.1 GCA_017435505.1 Akkermansia sp. | reverse complement strand
TGCAGCCCGTCTTCGCAATATCGGCGAACCCGATATTGCTACGCCGCGGCTCCGGCGCTTCGAAACTCCGCCCCTTCGGGAACTTCGCGCACGTGGTGCGCGGGTAGTAAATTCCCCGCGGCATGCGCCGCGGCAAGATGAGAGTCCCGGAGGGACGCCATAGAGTAGACAGGGGGCTTGCCCCCTGGACTCGTATCCCCCACGAAGTATACGAACCCCGAAGCCGCGCCAGCGGGCGTGCGCAGCACGCGGGTGACATAAAGCGGGGCATGCGTACGGCGCGGGGGAGGTTTTGGAAATGAAGGACTCGTTTCACTCGTCATGAAGACCGCTCTGGCGAGCGGAATGAAGCCGGAAATGGGATATCAGATATCGGAAGCGGAAAAAGAGCTCAGTCGACATTATCTGACAAAAGATAGCGCAGCAGCTCATCCACTGTGCCGAAGAGGGGAGCGCCTATGGCGGCGAGGGGGCTCACATCTGCATAGCCCCAAGCTACGAGTGCCAAATCGCACCCGGCGTTGGCAGCCGTGTGTGCATCGTGCAGGGAATCGCCTACCAAGGTGAGTTGCGATACATCTATGCCCCATTGGCGGGCAATATATTGAAGTGCCACCGGGGAGGGCTTGCGGGGAAACTCCGCAGAGTGGCCTATCACGGGGCTGAAGGGGGTGGTGGGGAACAGAGCCTGCACCATGGGGGCGGTGACATCGTGCGGCTTGTTGGAAAGAACCGCCATGCGTACTCCTTGAGATGCAAGGCGGGAAAGCATGATACGCACCTCCGGGAAAGGTGTGGTGTAGTGCCCTTGCCAGCAGGAAGGGTACTCGCGCCGGAAGTGCGCGTGCATCGTCTGCAGCTCCTCTGCCGGAGCGGAAGCTTCATCTGCATACCCCAATGCACAGGCGCACAAATGCCGCGCGCCCTGCCCTATCATGCGGCGCACGGCAGAGCGAGCATGCGGCTCCCTGCCCATGGCTGCAAGGGCGCGGTTCACGCCCTCTGCAATGCCGGGTAGTGATTCGACAAGGGTGCCGTCCAGGTCGAATACAATGTAGCGTTTCATCAGCGAATGTAGCCGCGCTCAGAGGTCTTGAGGAACTCCAGGAGTTTCAGCACCTGTGGGTTGGAGCCATACTTCTCATCAGCCAGCACGGCATCAATACCGATTTGAGCGCTCACTTTCTTATCCAAGAAAATCTTGCGGTAAGCAAACTTGAGGGCTCGCACATCTTCCTCTGCCACACCGCGGCGCTGCAAGCCAATGCTGTTGACTGCGCGCACAGCAGCAGGGAAACCTTCTGCAATCATGAAGGGTGGTACATCCTGAGCCACACGGGCACAACCACCAATCATGGCATGATCGCCCACGCGCACAAACTGATGCAAGGCAGCAAATCCGGAGACAATGACCCAATCGCCAATGTGGCAGTGGCCAGCTACACCGGCATAGCCGGAGAAGATGCAGTAGTTGCCCACTTCGCATTCATGCCCGGCGTGGGAGTTGATGAGGAAATTGTTGTATGAGCCGATGATGGTCTTGGTTTCAGGGGTGGTGGAGCGGTTGATGTTGCAGTTTTCTCGGAACACGTTGTAATCTCCCACCTCTAGCCAGGTAGGCTCACCCTTGTACTTAAGGTCCTGAGTTTTGGAACCCACCACAGCAAAGGGGAAAAACTCATTTCCCTTGCCGAAGGTGGAAGGGCCATCTATAAAAACATGACTGTGAAGCACGCAACCGGGGCCCAACTTCACGTGCGGGCCAATCACGCAAAAAGGCCCTACCTTGACATCATCCGCCAGCTCAGCTGTCGGATCTATAACCGCGCTAGGATGTATCTCTGCCATAGCGCCATTCTAACGCTATGCCTCGACCGCTTCAAGGAAAAAAATGAGATAATTTACATTCAGCGCGGCAAATGCGGCACAAATCGGCAGCAAAAGATGGCATTTCCCTCTGCATAGAGGTGTACATCAATACCACCCGCCACACGGAAGATGCGGTAAGCATCATGCTCTGCCGGGGGACGCGGCATGAAACGCCCCACGCGGTCGGGAGACAACACAGCCGAACGCAACACGCAAATGAGGCGGCGATCACTCATGGTAAGCATCTGCTCATAATCATCTGTAGGCAGGCGGAGTGTGGGTATCTTGTGTTGCACGAGCGGAACTATTGCAGGAAATGCGCCTTTTGTCAAGGTTAATGTGCCCGTTCGCGCAAGGAGAACGCCCCGGGAGTATGGCGAATACGCGGTTTTTGGCCGGCGGCGAGCCACACCTCAATGATATCGAAGCGGATGGGGACCTCCTTGCCCAAGAGCTGCAACCAGCGCAAAGCTCCGCTGCGTTGTTTTTGGCGTTTGAATCGATTCACCGCGCGGGCAGGAGCTCCGGAATCAGGAGAGGTGGTGGTTTTCACCTCGCAAAAGACGAGGGTATCCCCCTGCCGGCAAACAAGGTCAATTTCGCCGGCATCTCCCCAGCGAAAATTGTGCCGCAGCACGCGCATGCCATGGGCTCGTCCCCACGAGGCCGCCACCAGCTCCCCGTATTGGCCTACATAAGCGGTATCGGGGCGGGCATCAGAATCCCAGTGGCAGCTCCATCTGTGCAACAGGCGCAAACGAGCGGCGATGATGTGGCGTAATTCCATATTGTCGGATAGCTTGCATGTGTTGGCGCGTGCCGTAGCCGGCGTGGCGCTCGAAGCCATAGTGCGGGTATTGCCGGGCGAGTTCCTGCATGTAGTGGTCGCGTGATACTTTGGCGAGGATGCTGGCGGCGGCAATACTCAGACACCGCGCATCGCCCTTCACCAAGCTGCGGGAGGGGAGCGGGAAGCCGGGCACGGGCAACCCGTCAATCAAGCACATATCCGGTTGTTGGGGCAAGCCCTGCGCGGCACGAGCCATAGCCAAGTGGGTGGCTCGCAGGATGTTGAGCTTGTCTATCTCCTCCACACTTGCTTGAGCCACGCATTTGAGCACACGCTCATCTGCCATGAGAGCCGCATAGAGTTCTTCTCTCTTGTGCGCGGTCAGTTTCTTGGAGTCGTTGAGCCCCGGCAATTCATAGCCCTGCGGCAGCATGACTGCGGCTGTCATCACCGGCCCGGCCAGGGGGCCGCGGCCGGCTTCATCTATCCCGCACACGTAGTGATACCCCTCCGCATAAGCAGCCATTTCTTCCTGCATATCAGGGCCGGTGGGGGGAATGGGCGGATTCTGCTTCTTCATGGGGCTTTTTTCCCTTTCTTTTTGGCGCCGTTGAGCACATCTTTGACAGAATCCCCGGCTTTAATCGTATGCAGTGCCTCAATATCATCCAAATAGCGGCTGATGTGTGTATCGGGTCCCGGTGATTCGCGGCGCAGGATGCGCATGGCATCCAGATAATGCTGAAAACCTGCCTTATTGGCTTGCCCCAAGTGGGTAATTTCATACCAATCCAAGTAATCGCGCCCGCGGATGGAGGTAGTCACGTAGGCTGCGCGGAGCTCTCGCAATGGCAGCAGGATATTCTGCACTGCATCCGGTGTAGCACCATTGAGCAGCTCGCCAATTGCCCGGCAATACTCTGTAATGATGGGTCGGTAGCCGGGGAAGCAGCGGTGGCTCAAATCCATGAGTCTTTCCACGCAGGGGCGCATCTGCTTGCGCCAATCGGGGGTGGCGGTGAGGGCATACACATCATCCGCATTCACAGGGCGGGGCGTGGCCGATTCCTCGTCATAGTACATGATGGTGAGAGCCTCATTCAAGTGCTCCTCCGTCTCCATGGGGGTAAGCGCCTCCGTGGCGCGCGGCAGGGAAAGAGCCGCGAGCTCCAGAGCCCACCATTTGTTGAGCATGTTGGCATCCACCCCCAACTCGTAGAAGTGTGATGCGATGATTTCCTTGGGGGAGCCCTCTGCCATGATGGCATCTGCCACCAAATCCCGCAGCTGCACCAAGCCGCCCGGTCGGTTGATGAGACTCATCATCAGCACGCCGCAAGACACTTCGTACACCTGCCGCGTGGTGGCATCCAAATCCCAGGCGTTTTCGGTGGAGACAATCTCCTCGGGCGAAAGCATTTCTGCCCGCTCAAACAAATTGCGGTACAGGCGGCGGTCGGCCCTGCCCGTTTTCCACAGCACGGCCTGCTGAATACCGGTAACAAGCCACATGGGCAGGTTGATGGATTCCGGCAAAGCATCAACCCGAACATCACGCAAAGCCTGCTCATACAGCAGCATGGTGATAATGGCGTTGGAGAGCTTATCCACATCAATACCGCCACCGGGATAGATGCGAATCTGCAAGTTGGGCTCGTGGCCGATGATGCTGATGCGGGTACGGATGGGATTGGGGCGAGGGGCATCTGAAGATTGCCCAAGAAGACGGATGGAGATGCCATATTTCCAATCAGCCTCCATCCCCAGCAATTTATTGACATGCCCCTTCAGTTCATCTGCCTTGGTAGCAATAGCCCCCATGCGCAAAGAATCACCACCGCTCACCGAGAACATGCGGGATTGAGACACCACGTGTTCATCCGGCTCCTGAGCCTCTTTCAGAGCCTGCTGCGCCTCGCGTTGCTGCGCGGCAGATGGTTCCTCCTGCCGGAGCGCCGGCGCTTCCTCTCCTGTGGCAGCATCGGGCATTTCTGCATCCTGGGCAGCAGCCAAAGTCCAGGAAAGCATCCCGGTGGTCATCATCCTCAACAGCCCATTCATGCGCATGGCTGCATAGTAGCAGATGTTGCTGCCCGCATCAAGGCCGTATTGCGTATTGTACACACATAGAATACTCACGCCGCACAATGAACCCATCCCGTGTCAATGCAAGAGCCGCCCCATTCAGGGAATGGCCCCCGCATCAATGAGCAACTGCCGCTTCGTAGGACTTTTCACATAGTGCAGCGGCATGCGGTGCGAGTGATCTACGGCATTCACATCTGCCCCATGACGGATGAGCACGCTGAGCATTTCGTCCGGGCAGGATGCCCCCGCTGCATACATGAGCAAACTACGGCCGTGTTCATCCGCAGCATTAGCATTGGGCCACACGGAGAGAATGCGCTCCAACAACGCCGTATTACCCAAATCCATAGCCTGGCACATGGCGAGATAAGCCGCATCTTGGTCTGTCGGCATGGGAGCCGTTGCTGCCAATTTATCCACAATGAGCGCAGCCTCTGCCCCGGCAGACTGAGCACAGGCCAAGGTTGAGGGTGAACCGGGGCGTGTGACAGCCGGGTCGGCCCCGGCTTGCAACAGCAAATCAAAAGCCTCCACCCAAGCAGAAGCTGCTGCCAACTTCAGCGCCGTCATGCCGCGTTCATCCACGAGATTCGGGTTGGCCTTGGCTCGCAACAGCATACGCAAGGCCAGCAGATTGCCGCATTCCACCGCTGTCATCAGCGCTGTGCGACCGTAGCGATTCGCCGTATCAACATTGGCTCCGCTTTCCAGCAAAAAGGCCATCATGCCGCGAAAATTGGCAACTATAGCATTTTGCAATGGTGTATTGCCGGGAAATTGTGTATCCGGGCGGGAATAAGCCGCCGCATCCTGCTGCGCTGCATGCAGTTGCCGCTGCAAAGAAACAGCAGCGGCGCGGTCACCGGGTTGGGTACAATGAGCTGCCAGGAAAGAGGCGAAATAGGTGGCATCATCCAGCGAAACGAGGGGGATAGAACGCATCTCGTCTGCACCCACTTGAGGCAGACGCGCGGCAATTTCCAAGGCAACTTTGGGGTGACCGCATCCCACAGCCATACGCAAAGGAAGGCGTTTCAACACTGTCGGGTCTGCGCCGGCATTGAGCATTTGGCGCACGAGCGGCAAGCTGCCCCCGCATGCGGCATACACCAGGGGGGTGCGCCCCTTGGCATCGGGAGCATCATTGGGGTTCCCCGCCATTATGTTGTAGGCCACGGCATTGCCCACTGCCGCCGCATACATGGGAGCATTGGCTCCTGCGGTATCGCGCTCGCAGGGAGAAGCCCCATGCTGTAGCAACAGGTTCACCACCTCTGCCGGGGCAAAACGCGCAGCTTCCATGAGAGCGGTGTTCCCGGTGCGATCCCGACTCGTAGGCACAAAGCCCATATCCAAGGCACTACGCACCAACTCCGGCGAGCCTCCACGCGCCGCAGCCATGAGCAAATCATACCCATCATGCGTTTTGAGAGTGGGGCACACTCCCTTGCTGATGAGGTCATAGAACACGATGGTATTACCACCCATAGCGGCATAGTGCAGGCATGAGCGCCCCCGTCGGTCCCGCGTAGTGGGATTGGCCCCGGCATAGAGCAACTCTCGGCACACTCTCCTATTGCCACCCATGCACGCATATTGAAACAGGGTAGTACCATTGGCATCTGCCGCTACGGCAGAGATGGGTGCCAGCTTATATACCTTGGCAAAAATATCATATTCTCCCCCCTGCGCTGCCAGCATGAGCATACACACATCTCCCGGTGCGCGTTTGCCGGCATCTGCTCCATCCTTCAGCAACAAGTCAAACACCTCTGCCTCCCCCGCCTGTGCCGCCAACATCAAAGCTGTATGCCCCTGCTGGTCCACAGCATCAACATCTCCCCCCATGCGAATAGCATGAAGCGAAGATGCCAACCGCAATCGCAACTTTTGCTGCCGCAGAGCTGCTCCATCTGCCTTTTTCTTGAGCTGCACCACCGCCTCCTGATACGCCGCAGGTGCAGCTGCCCATAACCCGGCAGCTGCCATGCACCATAAAAGGCCACTCAGCACGGCGTGTCTCATTCTCTCTCACTTTAGCACGTGCCCTATCCCATGACAAGAAATATAGATACAATCTGAAATGAAAAAACGCAAAATTCGTTGTTTATCCCTCGCAATTTAGCTTGAGTATTCTGCAAAGTATGAGATAATGGGCATAGCCTATGCAAGAGGATACAGATCAGTTTTATAAGGAGCCGACCAAGAAAGAATGGACCGGTTTCTGGACGCTTATCGCAGTACAGGCACAAAATGCGTTCAACGAGAAAGCCGTACAATTTTTGCTGATACCGCTTGGTGTATGGTTGTGGGGTGCAGAGGGTAGTACGTTGGAATACATGTTGGGCGCGATTTTTGTGATACCGTACATCTTATTTTCTCCCTTGGTGGGCTGGTTGGCAGACTGTTTTTGCAAGACCCGCATCATCCAGGTGATGAGCATTGTACAGATTTTGGTGATGGGGTGCATGCTTTTCTGCTTTTACCAGCACGACATGCGCGCAGCCATTATCTGGTTTGCAGTCTTTGCCACACAAGCAACCATCCTGAGCCCGGCCAAGAAAGGTTTGGTGAAAGATCTCCTAGGCTCGCGCTACATCGGCTATGGGTCAGGTATCATTGAAATCAGCTTGGTCTTTGTACTCTTGTTGGCGCAGATTGGTGTATGCTTCTGGTACAGCTACCTGCTGGATGCCTATTCCGTAGAGGCAGACGGGGTGGAAGAAGCCGGCTGGAGCGCGGCCATCCTGCCTACGTGGATATTCATCATCCTGGCCGGGCTGGTAGCTGCCGCCTCTTACTTGGTGCCTCGCTACCCGGCAAAGCAGACGCGCAAATTCAGCTACAGCCTTTTTTATGAGCACTTTGTGCAAATGAAATATCTGTGGAAAGACCGCCAGCTGCGACTCAGCGAGCTGGGTATTGCATATTTCTGGTGCTTGGCGGGCTCGCTCTTCCTGATTTTGATTCAGATAGCCAAGGACATGCAGATGGCTGACCCCGGTGTGGATTTCAGCATGCAATGCGGCATTCTGATGGCTTGGCTGGGCAGCGGCGTGGTGACAGGTGGAGCCATTGCCTCCCAGCTCTGCAAGGGCAAAAACGAGCTGGGACTCATCCCCTTGGGCGCCATTGGTATCACCGTGTGTACCTTCGTCCTGACGGTGCTGGATGCAGACACCATTGCCAGCCACCTTTTCCTTTCTCTTACGGGGGCATTCGGTGCTGCGTATTTGGTACCGCTCAACGCATTCCTGCAAGACAGCTGCGACCCCGCAAACCGGGGCAACATTATTGCCGCAGGCAACTTGTTCGACAACCTGATGGGGCTGGTGGCTGTTGTACTCATGTGGCTGATGCACGAGTATGGGTGCAGCCCTAACGACCAATTCTTCGTGCTTTTCCTGATGAGCGCATTCATCATGGTCACCTCGCTGCGTCTCATCCCGCAGGAATTCATCCGCATGGTGGGCATTTGGATGCTCAACTTGGTGTACCGCCCGCGTGTCATCAATGGCGAGCGCATTCCGGAACGCGGTGGTGCCCTCATCGTGGCCAACCACGTCACCTTCGGAGATGCTCTCTTCCTCACCATGATTTGCCCGCGTCCGGTGCGCTTCGTGGTGTCGGAAGAATTCATGATGACACGTCTCTTAGGCTGGGTGCTGGAAATTTTCAATTCGCTTCCCATTTCCAGCAAGAATCCGCGCGAGGCGCTCACCAACGCCGCCAAAGGGCTTGAGGCCGGCGATCTCATCTGCATCTTCCCGGAAGGCCAACTCACCCGCACCGGGGCGCTCACCCCCATCCGCCGAGGTATGGAAATGATAGCCCGCCGTGCACACGCCCCCATCATCCCCATTTACATGGATGGACTCTGGGGCAGTATTTTTTCCTTCCATCGCGGGCGCTTTTTCAGTAAATTCCCGCGCAAACTCCCCTACCACTTCACCGTGGCTGTGGGCGAGGCTCTGGATCCGGAAACCTTTAACAGCCGGCAGGTATTGCGCACGTTCAGGCGGTTATCGGCCAACTGCTTGGAAGCCTCCGATGCCGGCAGCCGAGATGCACTGGTTCGCGAGTTGGAAATCTATGGGGACAAGCCCTTGGTACACTCTCCGGAAGGAACCCTCACGGGCATTCAGGTAGCCGCCGCACTCATCAGTCGCCAAGCGGCTTCTACCCACCCTGAGCTGCTGCGCAAATGGCTCCAATTACTCATCGATGGCACGGAGGATTTAGTCTCCCTGCACCGCTACTGGATGAACACCTCCCAGGTGCGGCGCATCAACTCCCTGAAGGAGCGCTCGCGCCACCCTCTGCTCACCACGGTGGGGCATGGCGAGCCCTGTGAGCTGGTCATCGCGGTACTGTGGCCCATCCTCACCCGCACTCCCGTGCATCTGATTGAGAGCCCCGGCACACAGATAGATCCCTGCATCTCACAAATTGCAGGTGGGGCACACATGCGCCGCATCTTGCTCAAGGCTATTCCGCCCCGCCAAATACCTTTCTATGATTTCAGCGGCGGGCCTGATATTTCCACCCCCAACACACGCTGGAGGCCGTGTTTGGTCACGGCAGAGGGCATTGTCATCTCCATGAGTACCGGCCACAGCGTCTTCAAAATCAACGATGGCACCATTCAGCTGGGCGTTCGCCCGCGCACACGTGGTCTACTGCTGCCCTGTTTCAACGTGGAGCAGACGCAAGACGGCGATACCACCATCACCACACTCACCAGCCCCAGCCTGAGCAAGCCCTACACATTGCCGGAGAAGTTGTATCTGGATGAAAGCGGCTTCCTGGCCCAGCTTTCCTGATGAACCGGCACACCATGACCGAGCCTGCGAGCCATTTCCGCGCACGGTGGTGGTGTGTTGTGTTTTTTTCCCTCGTTGCTATTCTGGGGCTGGGAGGCGGGGCCTGGCTCATCGCCTATGAAGGGGTGGGCGTGTTGGGAGTCAACAACAGTGTGCCGTGGGGATGGGATGTTGTCTCATTTGTCTTTTGGATTGGCCTGGGACATGCCGGAACGCTCATCTCAGCCATTCTGCTGTTGAGTAAGCAGCGTTGGCGCAGTACCATCGCCCGGCACGCAGAGCTCATGACACTATGCGCCATCATCACGGCCGGGGTCTTCCCGCTGGTGCACGTAGGGCGAGCTTGGATGCTATGGACTCTTGCCCCCCTGCCCGTGGCGAGTGGCGTGTGGCCCAACCTGAGCTCAGCCCTGCTGTGGGATGCTGTGGCCATCGGTTCCTATTTCCTACTCTCACTCCTCTTTTGGCTCATTGGCATGCGAGGCGAACGGGCGGGGATGGAGAGGAGCCGCCCATTGTGGGGGCATACCTGCATGGGATTGGCGGTGGTGCTCACCGTGCTGGTCATCACGGTTCACAGTGTAGTGGGCTGTGATTTTGCCGTTGTCTTTCGGTGGCACGCCTTGGGAATCCCGCCGTATTTCGTCTGCGGAGCACTACTCAGCGGCATGGCAGCCGTGCAACTGATTGAACTTTGCCTGAAACACCCGGTTCCCGCTGCCGGAGATACCTGTCGGGAGCGGATGGCGCGTCTCACACTCATCTTCAGCATGGCAATGGGGTTATTCTACGCCGCAGAGCTGTGGGAGGAGCCGCAACTATTGCGGCAGGGGGGCTATGGCATCATGTTGGTGCTCAATGTTGGCATACCGTGCCTGTATTGGTGGATAAATGCGCGGCAAAGCCGTGCGTTCATCGCTTGTTGCAGCATTGGCATCTTAGCAGGTATGTGGTGGGAGCGCGTGCATATCATTGTATACCGCTCGCTCAGCTACACCAACGGCAGCTACTGTCCGAGCATCGTTGACATTTCAATGCTGCTGGGAGGGCTTAGTCTCTTTCTTGCGCTGTTTCTGGCTATTGCGCCCGCCATGCCCCGCGAACAACACAATCCGGCCACAGAAGCGCTTTCTTCTGCCCCCTACCGCACAGGCCGGGTAGCCGCTTTCGGCGGCATCTGTGGTGCGGCAATCTTATCAGCATGGTGCGGCCTCACGCAATGGGCCGATACCGCGGGTAGTCTTCAGCATAGACCCATGGGGTATCCCTTTATCTTGCCCCCTCTGCTGGTGTGTACCTTATTGGGAGCCGGGCTGGCCTTGGCGCTGCATTACTTTATCTACGCAAGGAGGTGTAAATGAAACCTCGTATCCTCACCCTTGCCATACTGTTACCGGCAGCAGCCCTGCTGGTTTGGCGCGTGGAATGGGACAGCGCTTTCCTGCCTGCACGCATGCAGCAAGACATGACGGTACGCAGCCGGCACCCCCGCCCACATCTTGCCGGGTCTGTACCTTTTGAGGGCAACAGACAAGCTGCACCCACCGATTTACTCTACCGCCAACACTGCGCCGCCTGTCACGGAGAAAACGGAATCACGCCCGCCTATCTTTCCAACTACCCCGGCATGCCGCACATCCCCCAACTGAGTCCGCCGCCGCAGGATACCACCTCTTGGGCTGACAGCATATCCCGCGGGCGCGGAGCCATGCCTGCCTATGCCTCCATACTCACACCTGAGCAAATACAATCCTTGGTAGCGCATATTCCCACCTTGCAGCAAAAGGCAAGTGCTCCGCCACCATTACCCCAACTCCGAACAAACGAGCAAGCCCATGCCCCGGAGCCGCCTGCTCCCCTATCTTTTGCGTGGGGGCGAGCCTTGGTTTCTTTCCTCCTTTCACTTCCCTTGGGCGTAGTGTTCGTGCGTGGTATCATGCCGCGTAAGAAGGGAGAAGCATTGCCGGGAGCCTTTGAAAAATCGCTGGCACTTATCATGGGTGCTGCGGCGGTGAGCACCCTTGCAGGGCTGGTCTTGTGGGGGAGCTCTGCCTTTGTCCTGCCCGCACTTGCCTTTGCCGGGGGACTTGCCTCTCATGCTTTGTTCAGGCGCGGAGATACAGAACCCGGCTACCCGGCGCTGCAAACAGCAGCTCTTTCCATTGCCGCATACGCTCTGGCCATACCTTTACTCGTGGGCAGCTATCTACCCGGGGCCGGCATACCTTGGCATCTCACCACGGCACATGGAGTTTGTTGGGGTGTTCTGGTGGTGTTGGCGCTTCTCCTGTCTATCCACCCTCTGCGCACACCGCGCGCGCTCATGCTGCACGCCATGGCTGTGCTCCTAGTGCTGGCCGGAGCACATGCTCTGCTGGGTTGCGTTCTCTAAAAAATCCCCTGTCCTCGCACGGAGAACAGGGGAGAAATATTTTTCCGAGACTCGGATAACTGCTTACTTGCCCATGGATAAGACCTCGCTGAGCGGCAGGATGATAAAGCCGATACCGCGCTCCCCACGCTTGCCGTTATTGTGGGAAGTCTCATAGATAATACCCACCTGAGCATCATCTACCAGGGCAATGCAGGAGTACCCCATGCAGCGGCGGGAATCATACTCCAGCGGCTTGCTCCAAGTCTGCCCATCATCCTCCGAATAGCGAATTCCCATGTTGGTGCGACCACCGGAAGTAGCGGGGTTGGAGAAGAGAAGCATGGGCTTGCCCCCCACAGTCACATTCACCAAAGAAGCCTGACAGGTGGGTTCGGGCAGCGCACTGAGATTGCTGGAGTGCGGGGTCCACGTTGCGCCCAAATCCTTGGTCACATAGACCACACGCTTACCGGAGCGGTTCTCGTTGCGGCAGTTGAGCATGATGGAGCCATCCTGCAATTCCACCACCTGGCATTCAGATGTGCGGTGGGGAATACCATTGCCATACTTCCAGGACTTGCCACCATCTTCAGAGTAGCAAATGGTGCTCATGCAGTTGTACTTAGCACCGGTCTGCCAAATCTGGGCGGGGAACACAATCACGCCCTTGCTTGTGGTGATACCGCAACCGGGGCCGGCCAAGATGCAATTCCACTCCGGTTTTTTGATATCCTTAGTGGGGTTCACATGTTCCTTGCACCAGGTCTTACCATCATCATCGCTATACACCATTTCCCACTGCCCGGTTGTGTTGTAATCCAACCCGGTCTTGGAGGTCCAAAGAGATGCACCACCGGAGAAATGGCAAGCCAATGCCTGAATCCAGATGCGGCCATTCTTATCCTGCAAGATGCTGGGATCGCCGCAACCATTGGCACCTCCGGGACCGGCATCCATACAAACAGCAGGTTTTGTCCATGTCTGGCCTCCATCTGTAGAACGCACTGCGGCCACATCAATATCAGCGCAGAGGTCACCTTCGTGGTTATAGCGGGCATCAAAGCAGCCCACCAGTGCTCCCGAAGCCGTGCGAATCAACCCGGGAATACGGAAAGCCACGCAGTCGCGATCAGGCGCACCACCGGTCTGGTTGCCCACCTTTTCGCCCGGCACAGCCAACAGGTGGCCTACACGCTGAGTTACGGGAGCAGATGCTGTAAATTCCTTCCCATCCACCGTAAGCGCAATGTTGCTGAAGCTCACCTGACCACCCACACGAGCCGTATCAGTAGGGGTGGCATCAATCCAGAACGTCGAATCACCGGCAGGAAGTGTAGCGCCGTCAAATGTGATGGATACTTTGCCGGCAGCATCAGGCTTAGCAGAGCCGAACACCTTGCTGTTTTGCATGTTGGTGCCATCGGGTGTTCCCGTCCGCAGAGCCACGGACTGCACTTGATCTGCAGGGCTGATTTGCAAGTTCAAGCTATTGATGCTCTTGGGATTCTTCACCCCCTCCGTCGAAACTTTCACCTTGATGATGGGATTAATCGGAGCGCGGCGGAACATGGGGTAAACACCGGGATTGCTCACCTCTACCCCCTTCAATACCATCGGGCCGTTGTGCAATTCCAAATCGTCAATCAACACACCGCCATTCTCCGCAGAGGTGCACACCATGCGCAATGCCACCGTGCCAACAGGTACCTTGGCCTCCAATCGGCGCTTGTAACCACCGGGGCCAATCTTGGATTCTTCGCTGATCTGCTTCTCGCTGCCATCTGCCGCCACAGCCACCAAACGAAATTGGAACGGAGGTCTGCGCGTCCACCGCTCCATCCAAAAACCACAAGGAGTTTCCGCTGCCAGCGGCTCGTCAAAGCGTACTTCCACTTGGTGATTCTCACCACCATGAATGTGAAGCGAGCGCTTACCCGTGCGCACATGATGAGTATTGATGGAAGCGTGCCCCGCAGGAGCACTCAACACACCATACTCAATTTGCCCGCTTTCAAGGGGACCACCGGGCAGATTTTCGAAACTTTCGGCAGCACATGCAAAGCCGCAAGCCAGTAAACTGAGAATTGTTCGCTGTAGCATACTAGCTATGTACCATATACCGGCGCCAAAGACAAGTCCAATTTGTTGCCATGCGACCTCATCGCACAACCTGACGCTATATATACTTTCTCTCCTTGAAAAGGTGAGCTCGAATGGGGTCTGCCGCAACAAGGTGAGTGTAGCCGATGGCGAGGGCATCTGCCGCATCGGGTGCGGGTGTTTCATGTAAGTGCAGCAGCGCACGCATCATGAAAGCTACTTGGTGCTTGCCGGCAGCCCCGCGACCTACTGTGGCCAGTTTCACGCAGGTGGGCGGGTACTCCATGATGGGCAAATCATGCAAGGTGGCGGCCAATACCGTGGCAGCACGGGCAGAGCCCATGGCTATCGCGGTGCGGTGAGATTGCACATAGATGATACCCTCGATAGCCAATTCATCCGGGTGCCAACGCTCAATGAGAGCCAGCACATGCTCGTGAATGGCACGCAGGCATGCACTTTGGGGCAAGCGCTGCGGCAGCGAGAGTGTACCATAATCCAGCGCAGAAGCAGAGCGGTGGTCCCCCTCCAACACGGCAAAGCCCGTGTTGCGGATTGCCGGGTCTATGCTTACAACACGCATGGGAGCGAGGAGGTGGAACACATCTGCTCCACCGCATCTTTAGCGGCGGCGGCGGGGTTTGGCGGCGGGGCGGGGCTTGCGCACCGGGCGCGCCTGGGTATCCAACAACGCCGTGTACGCGTAGTTAAATCCTTCCAACTTGCGGCGCTCTATCTTTTGGTTTACAAAGAGCTCCACACTCTTGGCAAAATCCACCTCATCTGCCGTGAGCAGGGTAAAGGCATCTCCCTGCGCCTCGGCACGGCCGGTACGGCCAATGCGGTGCACATAATCCTCAGGGTTTTCGGGCACTCGGTAGTTGATAACGTGAGTCACGCCGTTGATATCGATGCCGCGAGCGGCCACATCGGTCGCCACGAGGATGCGGTATTTATCCTCCTTGAAGCCACGCAGAGAAGCCATGCGCTCCTTCTGGGCAATGTCAGAGTGCATCACCGTCACCTGTCCCTGCCAACCGGCATTGGAAAGCATATTGCCCACGGCATCTGCCTCCTTGCGGGTACGGGTGAAAACCATCAGATTACGGAAATCCGTTGCTTTCACCAAGGCCAGCAGCAGCTCATCGCGCTGATCCAGCCCCACGGGATAAAAAGCGTGGGAGATGGTGCTGGCAACCTCGCGGCGGGCAATGGCAATTTCCACCGGATCTGTCAGGCACCACTTGGCAAAGCCTTGCAGGATTTGTGGCATGGTGGCAGAGAAGAAGAGTGTTTGCCGGCCCTCCCACGGGCAAAGATTCACGATTTTGCGCACGATGGGCAGGAATCCCATATCCGTCATGCGGTCTACCTCATCCAGCACCAAATGCTTGACTTCCTTGAACTTCATGTTGCCGCGGTAGAAGTGATCCACCAAGCGGCCGGGGGTAGCCACTACCACATCCACCCCCTTCTTAAGCGTCTCGGTCTGCGCACCATACCCCACACCACCGTATAGTAACCCTACCTTGATATCGGTATGGGCAGCGTAGGTGCGGAAAGATTCTGCCAGTTGGTCTGCCAACTCACGAGTGGGCTCCAGCACCAGCACCTGCGGGCGCCCCAGCGGTTCAATCATAGAAAGAAGCGGCAAAGCAAATGCCGCAGATTTACCCGTACCTGTCTGCGAGGCACCAATCACATCTTTCTTTTCCAACACACAGGGAATAGCCTGTTCCTGAATGGGCGTGGGACTCTCGTAGCCACAATCCTTCACCGCTTGCAATATGGGAGCCGGCAGTCCCAGTTCTTCGAATGTCATCTCGTTTTCCTTTCTTCTTCGTCTTATTTTCGTCTCTCGTAAAAACCATCTGCCTCAGCACGTGAGCCAAGGATTATTCAGCTCCTCCTCCTGCACGGACGTGTTGGGGCCATGCCCGCTGTACACGGTGGTTTCGGGAGCAAGTTTCATGAGCTTCTCGCGTATCCCGCGTACCAAGCGACTCTGGCTTCCGCCGGGAAAATCCGTGCGCCCTATGGAACCCTCAAAAAGAATATCGCCTACAAACACGAGCATCTCCTCAGGCAAACCATAGGCCACCCCATCGGGCGAGTGCCCCGGTATGCTGTGTACCTGCCAGTTCAACCCCGCCCATGTGCGGCATACATCCCCCGGCAACACCTCGTCCACCTTGTATGGCTCCACCGCAGGAATCCACCCTGCCCCGCCGGCCAGAGCCTCCAGCGTAAGCTCTTGGCTGTACTGAGCCGCTGCGTGCACTCGGCAACCCGTGCATCGCTGCAACGATGCCACATCCTGCACGTGGTCGAAATGCTGGTGCGTAAGCAACAAATCCGTGAGCTTGGCATCCTTGGGCATGCGAGCCGACACCCACGCAGCAAAACCGGCAGGTGCATCTACCGCCACGTACCCTTCCGGGCCTTTCACCAAGTAACCATTGCACATGACCGGTCCACCTGTGTATACCTGAATCTGAACGCTCACGCGCAACATTATACACGATATCTTCTCGTTTGCAAGTCCATCGTACATCGCTATTGTTTTTTGCAAATACTGTGGTAAAATACAGCCATGAAGATAGCCACCTGTGCCGCTGTGAGAAAAGCTGAGCAAGCTGCATTCCAATCAGGAGCCACCGACTCGTTAGCGCTGATGGATGCGGTGGTGGAGTGCATGTGGCAAGCTGTGCAGGAGGCCCCTGAGCTGCAATTTGAGCCCACGCAAGTGGTGGTCTATGCCGGCAAGGGTAACAACGCAGGCGATGCCGTGGGACTGGCGGCTCGCTTCAGCTGCCCTATTATCCTGCGGGCTGCGTGCGAGCCAAAAGAGTTCTCGCCGGATACGCAATCACAACTGGCACGCATCCCGCAGTATCTCATTGCGGACACAGCCCCGCACCCCCTCCCCGGCACACTCATTATTGATGGGCTACTGGGGTCGGGCGCCAAAGGTGCTCTGCGCGAGTCTTATACCCGCCTTGTGCAAGAGATGAACGAGCTGCGAGCCGCCACTCCGCGCAGCCTCCTGCTGGCGGTAGACATACCCACGGGGCTGGATGCCGATAGCGGCGAGGCACAATGTCCCACCGTACAAGCAGATGTGAGCTGCCCCATCGGCTGTGTCAAACCCGGCATGTTGGCAGATGGCGCAGAGAACTACGCTGGCCGCCTGCTCCCCATCCCCCTGCCCGGTATCGTCATTGAACCGTGCAGTACAGATACCGTTTTAACACCCGCCGACAGCGGCTTGCGGCTTCCCCGCCGGGCATATTCCTGCTTCAAAAACCGCGCGGGTCGGGTAAACATCGTAGCGGGTTCCGTGGGCTATGCCGGGGCGGCACAAATGTGTGCCGAGGCCGCTCTGGCAGCCGGAGCCGGACTGGTGGCTCTCTATTGCCTGCCGGATGTGTATCCTATCCTAGCAACGCGGGTGGCACCGGAAATCATGGTACACCCCGTGCGCAGCTATGCCGAGGTACCCACCACGGGTGCTCAGGCTTGGCTCATCGGCCCGGGTTTGGGTGCTCCCCCAGCGGCCAATCGTCTCGCGCTGCAACAACTCATCCTGCGGGCAGAAGGAGCTCTCGTGCTGGATGCCGATGCTCTCAACCTCGCCGCCAAATTAGGCTGGACACTCCCGCCGCACGCCATCCTCACCCCGCATCCGGGCGAAATGCAACGGCTGATGTCCACCTATGTACCCGGCATTCACCCCGCCACAAGGCGGGAAACTGCTCGTCTCTTTGTGCAAAACTGCCCCTGCACACTCCTGCTCAAAGGAGCCCGCAGCATCATCACAAATGGAACCCACACCTACTACAACAGCACCGGTGGCCCCTACATGGCATGCGGGGGGCAGGGAGATGTGCTGGCAGGTGTCATTGCTGCACTGGCAGCACAGGGCATGCCGCCTTTCCAAGCCGCTGCCGCAGCAGCTCACGCCTGCGGACTCGCCGCCGCTGCTGCGTGGTGCAAGCTCGGGTTCCCACCCGCCGTGCGTCCCACCCAATTACTACCGATACTGCCTACTTTTCTGCGGTGAATAAGTACACCTCTCCGCAAAAGGCTCACTTCCGGCGGCGGCGAAGCAGCATCCCGGCAAGAGCCAGCAAGCTCAGCGTACCGGTGGTCGGCTCAGGGATGGTATCTGTAATACCTTTGATACCAAACACCACATCGGTGGTACTGCCGCCGGGCAATTCGATCTTCGTTATGCCAAGCAGTTTCCCCTCTGCATCATAAAAGCCGTATTCCTTTGCATCCGACTCAGCCAACCACTCCCGGCTTGCTGCATCCAATTCAAAGATGAAGCCTTCTTCCCCCACTTGCGACCCCGCTACCAGCGTAAGTGCAACATCTGCGGCGGCTCCATCAGCTCGTGTCAGTACCGCTTTGATGAAATCCAGTGAAATTCCCAATTCCAATGCGCCCTCGATGGTGGAAAAACCGCTCAGCACCGGGGTCGTGGCCGTGGCTGTCAGGGTGCCATCTGCGGCGGTTTCATAAGCTAAGAGCGAAGCATCGCTGAACAGGTAGCTACTATCCTTGCCGGAAAAAGTAGCGCCCGTCCCCCCGGCTCGCATCATGGCACTCGCCATTACCGCCGATTGGCCGGCCAAGGAAATGTCCTGTAATTGAGCACCATCCAGCACAACAGCCGAATGAACCATCACCACCGAACGAGCTTTATCCGTGGCAATACCCTCCACCCTGCCGTTCGTGACATTGAGCGTAACAGCGCTGCTGTTTCCACCCAGTTTTACCGTTGATAATTCATCTGTCGAAATCGTCATATCACCCGCACCGGTGATACCACCCTGCAAGGACAAAACATGGCCATTGGCGGCAGAAAGCTGTGCCGAACCTCCGCCAAGCGCAACATCATTGGCCACATTTTTGCTCGTATTCTCCTTGAATATCACATCTCCCGCATCCGCCGCAATCTGCACACTGTTTGCAAAGATAGCACCGCCCTCATTTCCGGCTTGGTTGCCGGAAATTTCGTAATTTCCGCCGCTCAGCGTCACTTTTCCTTGGCTGTAGATAGCACCACCGGAGCCATCGGCCTTGTTGCCGGAAATCTGTACACTCTTACCGGTTCCGGGTACCAGCGTGACATCCCCACCGCCATAAATAGCACCGCCATTGTGAGCTGTTGCATTTTTGTTCAGGGAGATATTACCGCTCTCGCTCTTCAATTCCACCTTGCCTTCACCGGCAAAAACGGCACCTGCTGCCGCAGCATTATAATTGCCGGCCGCCGTGTTTTCAGAAAGATTGATATCGCCTTTTGCAGAAATGACCACATTTTCCGCTGCACTGAGAGCGCCCGCACGGCGCGAATCGCTCATGTTCATGGTATCCGAAGCAGAGTTGTTCATCACCTCCACCGAAGCCACATCTGTGATGGTAATGCTGCCATTCTCCGCACTCATGGCACCATACTGAGTGGTGAAGCCGGTCAACTTGAATGGCTGCGTAGTGCTCAGGGTAATACTCTCGGCAGCTCGCATGCGCCCCTCGCGTTGAATCCCCACTTCCTCGCCCGCTTCAGCCCAAAATGCGTCCGAAGAGTTGATGGCAATACTACCGGCGGAGATAATGCTGCTCATACTACCATAGGTATACAGTGCATCTGCATCCAAGACGGTCACTTCTCCCGCTTTACCCAGCATGATAGAACCGGTAAATGAAGAAGCGTTGCGCAAAATGCCGCCATCCGACAAATCAATGGTGTAGGAACCGGAGGTCCAATACAAATCCAGCACAGCATCTTTTTTGACCACAATGCCTGTACCAATCGAGTTATTGGCACCGGAGAGCTTGAGTGTACCTTCGCTTACGGTGATACCGGCCTCCTTACCCAGCAGGATGGTGTTGCTGAGTTCCAGAAGGCCGCTACCTGTTTTCTGAAGCGAAATATCTGCCGAGATAGCTTTTGCAATGGAGAAAGTAGCATCTTTGCCCGCCTCGAGCACAAGTGTATTGCCATCGCCACTTGTTTGAATCGCTCCGTGGTCGCTGCTGTTCCATTCAAACTTTTTACCATCTGCCACAGCCACGGTGAAATAAGAGTCTTCCCCTTGGAGCTGCATGCCTATGGTGGCGCTTCCGCTTTCTGTTAATTCCACACGTGCACCGGCAGCTTTCGTTTCTCCCCCCACCAACACCAGGCTACCGGTGTTATCGCGCAAACACCCCAAATTACCCTCACGATATTGCAGACTTTCCAACTTGAGCGTACCGGCCACCGTCACAACGGTGTCGGAGGAACCAAGATGATTGATTGTATGCAACACCTGCGCTCCGTTCTTCAACTCAAGCGAGGCTCCGGCAGCAATGGAAATAGCGCCCGAGCTTGCGCTGCGAGATACGCCGTCGAACACCACCTGCCCGGCACTCACAATCAATTTCCCGCTTTCTCCCAGCGCCCCGCCGTTCTCCGTATCTTGCGTTACGGTGGAATCTGCCAGGAAAGTCAGGTTTCCCACCGCAGCCGTGCCCGATACCACCACATCGCGAGAAATGAAACGATCTCCCTTGGAGGCGGATGTCCATTGCATGGCCGGAGCCGAATCCGGCGAGAGCGTATACAGACCATCCGCCCGGTTAACATTGTACCCCATGTCGGTCAGAGCCCCCTTTTCCGGGGTAAGGAAAATGCTGCCTTCCGCTTGTTTCACCGAACAGGAAACAATGCCGGCTACTTTATCATCTGAATCGGTGACGTAGGCCTTTGTCAGCGTGACATTGCCGTTGCTATCCACCTCATAATCCACCCCCCACAGGGTAATGGCATGTGCAGACGGAACTCCGGCCTCACCGGAAGTTCCAACCTCCAGCGACAAAGCAAAACCATCCTGCAAAGCCCCCACTATGGCAGCAGCTTTTTGGGTATCAGAAGAAGAATCACTACCGGCTATATATGTGGGCACGACAGATGTGGAATACACACCCTTCAAAAAGCCTCCCGGCGCCCATTCCGGGTGATTTGCCACCTGCGACTCATCCCAGTTAATGTATTCCTTGTTACCATTAATCCACCAACTATAGGCAAAGCGCGGGTTGCTGCCGGAGTCCTTAACAGGAGTCCCCACGCAAAGAATGCGGAAAATATCCCAGGGAGAAGTATCAGAGTCATTTGGCAAAGCCACTCCCGATAGATTGGCAGCATTTTGGGTTTGCCACCAAGAGATGATATTGCTGGCAGATGCAGCCCAGCACATCCCACTATCATCATTGTAGTACTCATTCCCGCGCTCTTTTTCATAATCAAAGCTTCCGCTTTCCGATGATACACCCGGTGCCCACACGGTGTCAGCTTGAGCTATGATGGCACTTGTAACGAGGAGGATAACGGTTCGAGAGAGCTTCATGACGGTTCAGTATAGCATATCCGGCTTGCCAAGCAAGCCGGAAAATCTCACATAATCATTTTCCTACGGAACCCGCGCAGCTACCCAATCACGATTCACCCTGCATGAGAGCCACGATAGCTTCTGCTGCACGCACCGCCGCACCGCCGCGCCCCAAATGGTTGGTGGCCTCGCGCATGCCGGCCAGCACTTCTTCGCGCGGTCCGGGGGTAGTGAGACGTTCCAATTCGGCAATGCAATTGGGTACATTGAACTCATGCTGAATCAACTCGCGGGTGATAGGCTTATCCTCCAAAATGTTCACCATGCCAATATATTTGATGGTCAGCACCATGCGAGCCATCAGGTAGGTACCCCAAGCCACTTTGTACACCAGCGCAAAGGGAAGTTCATGCAGAGCCGCCTCCAGGGTAGCTGTGCCGGAGGTGACCAATGCGGCCTCGGCTCGATCCATCAGGTCGTGGTAGCTGCCCGGACAAATGTTGATCAGTGCGGGATCCACCCCGGCGCGGCGTGTCATTTTCAGCATCAGCTCTGTCAATTGGGGAGAGCTGGCAGAGGTTTCAAAGCGCCACTCCGGATGTTCTTTTTGCGCGGTCTGCACCACCTTCAGGAAAACGGGGAAATGGCGTTCAATCTCGCGGCGGCGGCTACCGGGGAAAAGGCCGATGAGGTTTTTCTCTCGCACATCGGTGCGGCGGGTGGCCATAATTTCATCGCGCAGCGGGTGCCCCACAAACTCCGTGCGCAACCCCACTGCCTCAAACACAGGCTTTTCAAAGGGGAAGATGCACATCATCAAATCCAGCACGCGAGCCAGCTTGGGGGCTCGTTTCTTGTGCCAGGCCCACACCATCGGGGCAATAAAATAAGCAATCTTTGTGCCGGGCGCGTTGGCATGCACACGCTCTGCCAAGCGTTGATTGAAGCCGGGATAATCAATCAGCAGCAGCAAATCCGGCTTTTCTGCCACAATTTTGGCCTCCATGTCATCCAAATGCTTCATGAAGAAGCGCGCGTGCCGCAACACCTCCACCACACCAATGACAGCGGCCTGCTCTGCCCAGTCCTGCACAGCCGGAGCAACTGCATGCATGCGGCTACCACCCAATCCGGAAAACTCCGCATCAGGATAGCGCTTAAGCAGTTCTTCCATGAGCATGGCTCCCAGTTTATCCCCACTCTTTTCGCCGGCAACAACTACGATTTTCATGCCAACATGCTACCCCAAACAGGTGGCAAATGCAAGTAAGGAATTCATATTTCTTCAGACAAATTCCCGCTTGGCATCGGCCGGCAACGCCAGCATGAAACGCGCCCCATAGTATTTGGAAGTAAGGCGAGAATCCAGCAGATACACCAACCCGGTATCCGTCTTGGAGCGGATAAGGCGCCCAATCCCTTGGCGAAACTTGAGAATGGCCTCCGGCAGAGTATAATCTGCAAAGGGATTGCCCCCGCGAGCGCGGATATCTTCAATACGCGCCTCCGTAAGCGGGTTGCCGGGAGACTCAAAGGGGATTTTGGTGACAATCACGTTGGAAAGCGCCTCACCGGGCACATCCACCCCCGTCCAGAAACTATCCGTGCCAAGCAGGATGCTATCCACATCCTGCTTAAAAGCCGCCAGCATCTGGCTGCGGGTCAAATCATCTCCCTGCACAAGCATGGGCCACCCTTTTTCCACACACCAAGGGCGCAGCAATGCCGCCATCTGGCGCATGAGGCTATAGCTGGTGAAGAGAATGAACGCCCGCCCGGCAGAATCCTCCAGCGCGCGGGTAATCCAATCAAAGAGCGCGGGGCGATACTCCTCATCAGGCGAGGCCGGTGGGGGGGGCGGCATGCTGCGGGCCACGACCACGCGCATTTGCTCTGCAAAATTGAAAGGGCTGCCGATTTTGAGTGTTTCTGCCGCATCTGCACCCACTCGCCCGGCAAAATACCCCATACCGCGCTCACCGGTAGAAAGAGTAGCGCTCGTGCATATACATGTGCGCCCCGTATCGAAAAGCTTTTCCTGCAACACAGGTGCTACGTTGATGAGAGCAGAGCGCAGCGTCGTATAGCGGCCCTCGCTACCGCTGCTTTCAGCCCAATACACGGAGGTATCGCTGTTGGTGAGCTGCACCAACTCTGCCGCAGTGTGTCGGTAGGCCAGCAGGCGCGCACCGATATCCAACAGCTCTGCACGGTGCAAATCATTTTCTTCTATTTGAGCCATACTCAACACCTCGTGCTCCAAGCTTGCAAGTGAGGGTGAGAGCAAATCCTCCGTCCACTCCGGCACACGCAAACGTACAGTGCCGTGGTGCTCATCCAGGCGGCAATCCTTGCGGGCGCACGCAAAAAATTCATCAGTAGCTGTTTGCGCATCCTCAATAAATTGCAGCAATTTGGGTGTAGCGTTGTGGCGCAGCGAACCTTTATGCGTATGCGGGTTGTAGAGGCGCAGTAAGTCGTATTTGAGCTCTGTTTCCGAGAGCGCCAAGCCAAATTGGTTGGCCGCCACGGTTTCAATGGTGTGAGCCTCGTCCAAAATCACAAAATCACCAGGAAAAATAAAACCGGGCATCTCACCCTGTTCTTCCTCCGCGCTGCGCATGCTATCTGCCAGGGAGAGAAGACCAAAAAACAGGGTATGGTTGAGCACCACCACGCGCGCCTCCTCCACACGGCGTCGCGCCGCCTGGTAGGGGCAGGTAAAACCGCAGTTGCGCGGGGTACACACATGGCTTTCGCTGCACACCTGCGCCCACACTTTGGGAGATATGTTGAGCTCTGCCGGCAACTCGGCCAACGAGCCTTCCCCGCAGTCCTGAGCCCAGGCTTGCAAATCGTGCAGTTGCTTCGTCTCTGCTTGGTTGAACAAGTCCGTGGCTTGTTCCAACGCACGGCGCAGGCGGGTACGGCACAGATAGTTGGCGCGACCTTTCAGCAGGGCAGCTTCCAGCTCTACCCCCAAAGCCTTGGCCACGGTGGGGATATCTTTGTGAAAAAGCTGCTCCTGCAGGTTGATGGTGTGGGTGGAGATGATGGCCTTGCGATCATGCTCCAAGGCAAAACGCACGGCCGGTATCAGGTAAGCCAGCGATTTACCTACCCCCGTACCCGCCTCTACCAGCAGCGGAGCTTCCTCCTGCAAGGCGGCTGCCACCGCCATGGCCATTTGCTGCTGCTGGGGGCGGTATTCATAACCCCGCCCGGCCGACAAGATGCCGCCGGGCGAAAAATCCTGTTCTGTTTGCGTAAGAAGCATACCCGCAGCAAGGGAAAACAGGCAGGTGAGCCGGGCTCCACTCTTTATCAGCGCACGGGCCGCTCACCGCAGTCCGGCAACTCGATATTGAGTGGCAAATTCGGGAAGAAAGCGCGCAGGATATTCACATCCGTATTGCTATCAATAAAATACCACTTATTCAATTTCGTACCGCGCGCCAACCCGGGGGTGGATATCACCTCATCCCGCACCGCAAAAATGTAGCCATCCCGCTGCACACGCTGCGTTCTGCCATCGCCGCCGGGCAGGCTATACACCAACTTGGTAGGCAATACCACCAAGCGGCTGCGATCCTTATCACTCTTCAAATCTTCCACACGGGTGCGACCTGCCGTATCACGGCGCACCTGCCGCGCCATAGACGTGGGGGGATTGACCACGTATTCCGCCACAGCATTCCCTACGGTGAAACTCTCCACCTTGAACCCTGCCGCGCGCATATCCTGCCCCATTTTAACGTAGCGATCGCGCAGAGCCTTGCTATTGGCCTTCATGCGTGCCTGGGCTTGTGCTTCCGATTCGCGTTCAGTCCCCATAATGCGGCGGGCATTGGCAGCCTCCATACGGGGGTCGCGGCTGGAAAGCTGGTCTGCATAAGTGCGGCGCAGCGGGGGATACATAGAATCCAGCGCCCACCCCATATCACAATTACGCACAGCTGCACCGTATTCACGAGCTGCCTCGCGGGCACTCTTTGCAACCTCGCTCACGGGGCCGGCCATAGCTGCACCGCCCACCATTGCCAACACGCATATAAGGCTCACTAAACGCTTCATGACTCTATCTTAACATGCCACCGGGCGGATTCAAGCACGAATGACGGCATATTGCGGGGAAGTACAAGTGCGAAATCAGAACCTTGCTATTGGCCGGCAGGCCTCTCCGCCTGTGCGCCGCGCAGCTTATTTGATCAGCCCCTGCTTCTGCAAGAGAGCATCGGGGTTGGGGTCGCGGCCCATGAAGTTGCGGTAAATCTCGCCGGCGGGTTTGCTATCGCCCTGCGAGAGAATTTCGCGGCGGAAATCCATACCGGTCTTCGTATTCATCACACCTTCCTTGGCAAAGCGAGTGAAAGCATCTGCCGCCAACACCTCTGCCCATTTGTAGGAATAGTACCCGGCGGCATAACCTCCGGTAATGCAGTGAGTCAGGTGGCGCATGATGGAGGAGCTGCGCTCCGTGTACTTAAGCCGCCAGGGATCCAGCAAACGATCCGTGGCCTCATCCAAGGGCAGACCCTTGAACTTTTCATCATAGTTCACGTGCATCTCCATATCCAACTTGGCAATGCAAAGCTGCCCCATGATATCGGAAGCCGGCATGAAGAAACGGCTGGAAAGCAAGCGCTGCACCAACTCTGCGGGGATGGGCTCGCCGGTCTCATAGTGGTAGCCATAGGTGGCAATACCTGTGGCATCCCATGTCCAATTCTCAAACAACTGGCTGGGCAACTCCACAAAGTCCCAGGTCACGCTGGTACCACAGTGGGAGACAATTTCCGTATCGCCCAGCATCACGTGCATCATGTGGCCGAACTCATGAAAGAGCGTCTCCACATCATAGTGAGAGAAAAGGGCCGGCTTATCACCCACAGCCGCAGTCATATTACCGGCCAAGGATGCCAGGTGCGGCGTATGCGGCTTGCCGTTTTGAGCAGGCGTGCCGTATTTGAGCGGCATCACCCAGGCTCCGGCACGTTTGCTGGCGCGGGGGAAAAGATCCAAGTAGAACGAACCCAAGTGGGTGCCGGTGGCGGCATCGCTCACAGCAAAAACACGCACATCGGGGTGCCACACTTCCACAGCCCCCTCTACCGTGGCAGATCCGGAAGCCACATGCACGGTCGGCAGCTCGGTGATGGTGATGCCAAGCAAATTCTGGTAGATAGAGAACATGCCCTTGAGCACACGGTTGTACTCCTGATAGGGGCGGAGCAGCTCAGGGTCAAAGTTATAGCGCTCGCGGGAGAGCATATTCATGTAGTAACGGCGCTCCCAAGGGGCAATGGCATCCACCTTCTTACCCTTTTTGCGTGATACATATTCCAAAAACTCTGCACACTCCTGCTCGTAGGCCGGTTTGACCTTCTGCATCATGTTGTCGATAAAGCTCATGGCATTATCCCCACTACCCACCATGCGGTGAGCTGCCTTGAGATCTGCAAAGGTTTTGAACCCCAAGAGACTTGCAAGCTCGCGGCGCAACTCCATCACACGAGCCACGATGGGAGCATTATCGTACTTTCCGACACGTCCTATGGTATTTTGCCCTTCCCAGCACTTGCGGCGGGTCTCTTCTACCTTGCACAGGCGCAGCACATCCCCCACGCTTGTGTAGTCCAAGGTGATGAGCCAGCAGGGTTTCTCATCGGTTCCATAGCCTTTCTTCTTGGCAGCGGCAGCGGCAGCAGCGAGCCAATTCTCGCTCAGCCCCTCCAACCGGGACTTATCATCTATAACCAGCTCCCAGGCATTCTGCGAATCCAGCACATTTTTACCGAACTGCAGCGTCAGCCCGGAAAGCTCCTCCATGATTTCAGAGCGGCGCTTTTTAGCCTCCGGAGACAAATCAGCACCACTGTCGCGGAAAGAATCTACAATCTGTTGCACAAAACGCTGCCGCGCCGGCGAAAGCTCTTTCACCCAAGGCTGTGCAGCAGCTGTCTTGATGACATGCCACAACTTCTCGTTCCCAATCAACTCAGAGGAGAAAGCCGTCATCTCCGGGATGAGCGCCTCCTGCGTCTTGCGCAGCTCCGGATTATCCACCACGGAGGACATGTGATAAAGCAATGAACCCACTTGGTCTACATCCGCATTGAGCTTCTCGTACGCCCCGAACACATTGTCATAGTTGGCCTGCTCCGGGGTCACCTTGCAAAGTTCTTCCACTTGGCGGCGGGCATCAGCCAGCGCTTGGCGGGCATCTTTCAAACCCTGCTCCGGAGTCATAGCCGACCACGAGGGGTAAAGCCCCTTGTACAAGAAAGGATGTTCGCTTTGCACTTGGTGCATCGTGTGCGACACTGCACCGGCCGGAGTCACAGTTCCCAGCGCCATGCAGAAGCCTACCATGGTGATTGCAATCTGTCCGATATTCATGTTGAAAAAAGCCTCTTGTCATTTCATACGCGAGCGCGTGCCTCTTTTTATCACTTTGTATGCATTTTAACAAAAAAACAACATTCTCCGATGAAAGATGGACACAACCCATCTTTTCCAACAAGTATTCAGCCAAAAGCCACGCGCTGGCATCCCAACGGCAGCCATGAAAGCGCGCCACCTCACCTTCTGCCTGGGTTGTCTCATGCTGCTGTGCAGCGTAGGCTGCAAAAAGCAAAGCGACCGCACAGCACAACTTCCCGTGTACACAGTACAAGTAGAGCATCCCCGGTGGGGAGAAGTTGCGGAATACCAGGAATGGCTTGGCGCATTGTATGGCGGCAGCTCTGCCCAAATTGAGCCGCAAGTCAGCGGCTACGTCTCCCAAAAACTCTTCGGCACCGGCGAATTGGTGCGCAAAGGCCAAATCCTGTACCGCATAGACCCCACCCGCTACGAACAAGCCCTTGCCCGCGCCCGCCAACAGCAGGAACAAGCCCAAGCCAACTACGATGAAGCCCGCCAAAATGCCGCCTACTACCGCCCGCTCGTGGCCGGTGGCTCCATCTCCCGCCAAACCTATACCGATGCAGTGCAACGTGAACATGCAGCCGCTGCCGCGCTGGAGGCCGCCAAGGCCAACACCGATTTAGCCCGCACCGATGTGGAGTACTGCACCCTGCACGCCCCCATCGACGGCATCACCGGCTTTGCCCAAGCAGATGTGGGCAGCTATGTTTCCCCCCAAGGGGCGCCCATGGTACTCATCAACAGCGTTGACCCCATCAGCATTCATTTCAGCATCACCAGCCAGGAATGGCTCAACCAAGGCGGCTCCCGCGGGGCCCTGCGCCCCGGTGCCAAGTTGACGCTCATCCTGCCCAACGGCGCCACCTTCCCTGCCCCGGCCACCATCACAGGGGTAGACAACATGGTGAACAACACCACCGGCACCCTCATGCTGGATGCCCAAGCCCCCAACCCGGATGACCTGCTGCGCCCCGGCATGTTCGTACGAGTGCGGGCTCAGATTGTCAAACCCCGAAAAGCACTACTCGTGCCGCAGCAAGCCGTTGTCTCCATCCAAGGTAAAAACATGCTGCTATGCGTAGATGCAAAAGAGCGCGTCACCCTCATCCCCGTGACCACCGGGCTCACCCAAGGCAACATGGTCGCTGTGAGCGGTGCCGTCAATGAACGCGACCTCATCATCACCGAGGGCACCCAGCAAGGACTCATGGCCGCCTCCGGTCGCGCAGAAATTTCTTTTACCGCCCCATAAAATGCACCAACCGGCATTGCATTTCAGCCAGGGTATGATATAATGCCCGCACCATGGCCGACCGCATCCCCGTACGCAATCCGAATGAAATCAGCAAGCTGCGCAAAGCAGGTGAGGTTTCTGCCCGTATTTTGATGGACCTGATGCCCATCATCAAACCCGGTATCACCACCAAGGAGATTGATGATTATGCGGCAGAGCTTTTCCGCCGCGAAAAATGCGGCAATGCGTTCTTGGGATATGCCGGCTACCCGGGGCAACTTTGTATCTCGGTGAATGAGGAAGTGGTGCATGGCATCGGCGGCTCGCGCGTCATCCAAGACGGCGATATTGTGAGCTTGGATGCCGGAGCCATTGTGGATGGCTGGTATGGCGACAACGCCATGACCGTGGCCGTGGGCAACGTGAGCGAGGAAGCCCGCCGTCTGCTGGCCGTGACGGAGGAATCCCTCTTCCGCGCCATTGCCGCCGCCAAGCAAGGCGCCCCGCTGGCAGATGTCTGCGGCGCGGTGGAGGATTACGTGAAACCCTTTGGTTTCGGCATTGTGCGGGATTATGTGGGTCACGGCGTGGGTCGGCACCTGCACGAGGAACCGCAGATTCCGAACTACCGCCCCAAGTACCCCCTGCCCCGGCTCAAGCGCGGGATGATTCTGGCGATTGAGCCCATGATTACCCTGGGGTCTTTCCGTGTGAAAGTGCTGGAGGACGACTGGACTGCCGTGACAAGCGATGGTTCCTGGGCTGCTCACTTTGAACACATGATTGCGGTGGGCTCCCACGGCGGCGAAATCCTGACGGAGCGCCCCCGCATCGCCCTGCCGGAGCAGCTGGGCATCTCCCTGTAACGCTTTTGTAACACTCCCCCTCCATTTTGCGCTCGCCACAAGCGGGCGTAAAATGGTAGCATCATGCTGTAAAAACCCTCAACTTAATTTCTGAATTATGGCACTACATATCCAAATGAGCGAAGAAGCTGAGAAGGAGCTGCGCAAGGCAGAGCTGCGTAACAAGCTCTCCTCTATTGGAGCTTGCCTTCTCCTCATGTTGCTGGGGGGCGGTCTGCTCGTCTTCACCACCATCTACATTGCGGGCGAAATCCCGGCCGAATTCATTTCCTACGTTCCCCCGGCAGAGGATGGCCCGCCCTCCAATGCCCCTGTGCAAAAGGAACTCACCCAAAAATCCTCTGCCCCCACGGCAGAGGTATCCCCCTCCGTCATCGTGGCGCAGGGTGCTACCGCCGTAAACATGGCTCCTGTCAACATCAGCACCTCCGAAGGCTTGGACTTCAACACCGATATTGACATGGGGCTCTCCATGGATGGTGACTTGGGCGCAGGCTTGGGTGATGGAGGCTCCGGTCTCGGCTCCGGCACCGCCGGTGGTTCTGCTCTCACCGGCACATTCTACGACCTGAAACAAACCCAACGCGGAGCCCCCACCGGTCTCAAAGAAGGCGCAGCCGAACAAAATAAGGTGATTGAGGTACTCTCCACCTTTTTCCAGCGCAATTGGTCTCCCGGCACCCTGAGCCGCTATTATGTTTCCAAGCAACAGTTGTTTGCATCTAATTTTTACTTACCCGTAGCCTTGGCGGATTATGGTCCCATAGCGTACAAAGTGGGCGACCCGGCTCAACCGAAAGAAAAGTGGATCTGCAAGCCGGCGGCGTGGTTGGCCGTGTACCGTGGCAATGTGAGGGCTCCCAAAACGGGCAAGTTCCGCTTCATCGGCACCGGGGATGACTTCCTGGCCGTGCGTTTTAACCGCAAAACCGTGCTGGATGCCGGCTACCGCTTGCCAACCTTGTGGGACAAAGCAAACCCGCGCAAGTGCTGGGTTTCCGGGTCAGGAGACCTCAAGAACTACCAGGAACTGCTTAAGAGTGGGCGCGACCGCAACCGCAAAGATTACGAGCTCATCAATTCCATACCCGAATGCAAAATTTGGAACAACGAACTGGGTGGATTAACGGCCGGCACGATTTTTGAAGTGAAAGAAGGCCAGACCTACCCCATCGAAATTGCTATATCCGAAATACCGGGTGGCAAGTTCGGTTTCGTCCTTTTTATCGAAGAAGTAACCAAAGGCAAAAACTCAAAAGCCAAGAAGTACGATATTTTCCGCACCAACTTCTCCCTGCCCAACAAAAAAGAAATTGAAAAACTGCTCAAAGAAGCCAAATGTTTGCCACCCGGCGGGTTCGAGGCCATCCCTTACAACGAAGATTCTCTCATCTGGACAGTTGTGCCCTGACCCAACGGACGTTACCTTGTAACACAATTGTAACACTCCCCCGCCATTTTGCGCTCGCCACAAGCGGGCGCAAAATGGTAGTATCATGCTGTAAGAACCCTCAACTTAATTCCTGAATTATGGCACTACACATCCAAATGAGCGAAGAAGCTGAGAAGGAGCTGCGCAAGGCTGAGCTGCGCAACAAGCTCTCCTCCATCGGCGCTTGCCTGCTCTTCATGCTACTGGGCGGTGGTCTGCTCGTCTTCACCACCATCTATATTGCCGGCGAAATCCCGGCCGAATTCATCTCCTACGTTCCCCCGGCAGAGGATGGCCCGCCCACCAATGCCCCTGTGCAAAAGGAACTCACCCAAAAATCCTCTGCCCCCACCGCTGAGGTATCCCCCTCCGTGATCGTAGCACAGGGTGCTACGGCTGTGAACATGGCTCCCGTCAATATCAGCACCTCCGAAGGCTTAGACTTCAACACCGATATTGACATGGGCCTCTCCATGGACGGTGACTTGGGTGCCGGACTGGGTGATGGCGGCTCCGGTCTCGGTTCCGGCACTGCCGGCGGTTCCGCTCTTACCGGCAACCTGTACGATATCAAGCGTACCCGTACCGGCTCTACCCCGCGCGATGCCATCAAAGTCAATGCCGAAGGGCACGTGGTTGTAGCCGACCAGTACAAGTTGTTGGAAGCCGTACACAACTTCACCAAAAACTGGTCTGCCGGTTCTTTGGAGCGCTACTACAAGGCCAAGAAGCCGCTTTTCGCTTCCAACTTCATGATGCCCAGCTGCAACTCAGGCTATGCTCCCATTGCTTTCGGTGAAGACGAAAAGACATTCAAGCCGGCGGCGTGGGTACTCGTATACCGCGGCAAGGTGCGCGCCCCCAAGACCGGCAAGTTCCGCTTCATCGGCGTGGGTGACGACTTCCTCGGCGTGCGCTTCGACCGCAAAACCGTGCTGGAAGCCGGCTGGATTATCCCCAGCACCTACCAAAAAGGAAAATACGAAAACGTGGGTACTTCCAAGGCTTACAAGGATGCCCTCAAGGCCGGTACGGACAGCAAGCACCGCGGTTACCAGGTTATCCCCATGGATGGTATTCCCAACTGGAACGCCGGCCCCGGTGGTCTGATAGGCGGTACTGTATTTGATGTCAAGGAAGGCCAGGTATACCCGATTGAAATCTGCATGTCCGAAATCGGTGGTCTGTTCGGTTTCGCTCTGCTGATTGAGGAGCTGGATTCCAACGGCAAGAGCAAGGCCAAGTACGACAAGAGCGGCAAGGTGCTCAATCCTGAACAGCACTTCGACCTCTTCCGCACCAACTTCTCTATGCCCAACGAGAAAGAGCTGCTCGAGATGATTAACAAAACCAAGTTTAAGATGAAGAGTCTGCCGATGCCCAAGTACAACCCGGACTCCCTCATCTGGACGGCCGTTCCCTAATACAAGCATTCACACTCTGATTTTTCCTGCCGGGTTGAGCGTCATCTCAACCCGGCGCTTTTTTATAGCATCATCGTTGCTATCCCACCACGCGAAGGGATAAGGCAGCTTCCTTGCGTTTCATTCCGGGCTTGGGGCCGGAAAAGCGGCCGAGATATGGCAGAATCACAGGGGAGAGGGAGAGAGTTTCGCCGTTCAGCGAACAACGCAGTCGGAGATTTCATGAGGCCGGAGCCACCCCCCGATTGAGCGGGCGTGACACACGTGGGATGGGGGTTATGCCATCTTTGCTTCCTCATCCGCCTTGGGGTCGGCCAGCTTTTTGCGAGCATCTTTGCGGGCAGTAAACACCTGCTCCTCCGTAGCACCCAAGCGCCGCAGCAAACCGGCTACCATACTGAGAGCCACTTCTTCTTCGCCCGAATACACATCGGCCTCTTTGTGGTGCCGCAGCAGCTGCGCATTACGCATGTACGTGGTATACGCCATTACCGCAATCTTGGGATTGAGGCTGCGAGCCGCCTCGAATATCTCCTTGGCGGGTGCCGCTGCCGCGGTGACGATGATGGCACCGGCCCCCTCCACACCGGCCGCGGTCAGGATAGAACGCAACCGCGCATCCCCGTGCAGCACACGCATACCCTCGTTTTGCAATCGTGTCACGGTGTCGATATTCATCTCCAGCACCACCACATCCAAATTGTAGCTGGTGAGGATATCTGTCATCAGCTCACCACAGGGGCCGTGCCCCACAACAATCACGCGGTCGCGTTCTTCGGAGGGGAGCGGTATGTTCAGCGCTTCCTTGTTGCGTGAAACGCCAATCCCGCGGTCCTCCATCTTGCGGATAAGAGCGGGCACATAGCGGAAAAGCGCCGCATTGATGGTGATGGTGACAATGGCCACGCCGGTGATGATATTCACCGCGCTGTGCGGCAGCAGGCCAAAGCGTTCGCCGGCCACCAGGGCCGCCAAGATGAATGAAAATTCGCCAATCTGGGAGAGAGAAGTACCCACCACCACACCCAAACTGCCGGGGCGGCGCAGGATGCGAATCACCATATATGCGCTGATCGGTTTCCACAGCAGGGTAAGAGCCAAAGTACCAAGTGCAAGCTGCCAGTTCTCCACCAAGCCCATGAAATCAAAGCCCATACCCACAGACACAAAGAAGAGCACAGCGAAAGCGTCGCGCATGGGCAAGGCATCTGCCGCTGCTCGGCTGGCAAACTTGCTCTGCCCCACCACCATACCGGAGAGGAACGCACCAAACACCATGCTGGCGTTGAACGCCTCTGCCGAGAGCACCGCTACCCCCAACGCAATGGTGAGCACAGAAAGCGTGAACAGCTCATTGGAGTTGTTGCGCGCCACAAATGTGAGCACCTTGGAGATAAGGTACTTGCCCACAAAAGCAATGCAGAATACCATGAGCGTCAGCTTCCAGATCATCCCCCACAGGGCAGACCACACGTCTTCTGTGCTGAATACTGCCTTACCGCCGCCCTCCGGCAGCACAAATACCGCAGGCAGCAACACAAGAAGCACAATCGTGAAGATATCCTCCATCACCAGCCAGCCTACTGCCGTGTGACCGGAAGGGGTATGCAACAGGCGGCTATCCTCCAGCACGCGGGTGAGTACCACCGTGCTGCTCACGCACACGCACATACCAAACAACAGAGCCGCCACCCAGTCTGCCCCCGGCACAAGGGCATGGTACACCAGTGCACCGCTACCTGTCCACAATGTCATACACATGAGTGAACCCGGTACTGCCACCTTGCGCACCGCCAGCAAATCCTTGAAGTGAAAGTGCAAACCCACGCCAAACAACAACAACACCTCGCCTATACCGGCGAACTCGTGCATGATTTCGTGAGGGTCGGCGCTAATCCCCCACCAAGGCTGGGCGGCCAAGATGCCGGCCAACAAATAGCCCACCAGGGGAGACAGTTTCATTCGCTGGGCAATCATGCCCAGAATCAGGGACAGAACAAGTGCTATCGCCAGAGTATAAATCATACCAGTACTCGCGCCCAGATAACTTTCAGATAACGCCCCTCCGGGTAGGTGGAGAGGAAGGGGTGATCCCAACCGGGCCCCGTCATTTCCATAATCTGCAACCTGCGACCGAGACGCTGTGCAGCCTTGATGACCACCTTCTCAAACTCCATGGGAGAGACCAGCCCTGAGCAGGAGCATGTCACAAAAATACCGCCACGGCGCACACATTGCAACCCCAGCATATTGAGGTCGTTGTACTTCTTGAGCCCATCTTCCTTGGCCTCATCGCGCCCCAGCACAAACTTGGGCGGATCCAGCAGCACCACATCGAACTGCTTGCCGTTGCGCACCATCTGGCGGGCATACACAAAGGCATCCGCATGCACAAAATCAATACGCAGCGGTCCTTGGGCAGCGTTGATATTGGCATTGCGCTTGGCCATAGCAATGGCTTTTTCATCCAAATCAACGGCAGTCACAGATTCAGCTCCGCCAAAACGCTTGGCCATGATTGAGAAGCCGCCGGAATAGCAGCACAAATCCAGCATGCTCTTACCCTGCACCAAACGGGAGAGCTTGAGGCGATTCTCACGCTGGTCGCAGAAAAAGCCGGTCTTGTGTCCCTCTGCAAAATCCACCTCGTAGTTGGTGCCGTGCTCTACAATGCGCACTCGGCGCACGGGGTCGCATGGCGGTACTTGGCGAGTGTCTATGCCTTCCATGCGAGCAATCGCCTCATCCACTGTCACCACATGGCGGCTTGTGCCGCAAAGCTCATGCAACAAGGGCAACCAACGAGGCAAGCGCTGCCACACCCCCAGGGTCGTAACCTCCAGGCTGAGCACATCGTTGTATCGATCCACAATAAGCCCGCCCAAACCATCGGAATCACCATGCACCACGCGATAAGCGTTGGTTACATCATCCAAGCGGCAATCCTCGCGTCGCCAAGCCACGGCTCGGCGCAGGGCTTCCTCCAAATCTTCCTCCTGCAACACATCGCCGCCATGGCGCAGCATGCGCAGCGGCGTGCGGCTCTGCGGGTTCCAAAAACCGCCACCGAACAGCTCGCCATTCTTATCGTACACATTGATGAGCCCACCCTTCACGGCATCGGGGCTTACTGCTCCCAGCATGCGCGGAAACACCGCCGGATTGTATGTAAAATACTTGAGCTGCACCCAGGGGCGCACCCATTGTTCACTCCCCTCAGGCATCTCCGCTGCGACATTTTGCCGCGCAGACCGCGGCGCAGCAACAGCGAGGCGGGGTTTCTTATCACGGAATGAGGGCTTGCGCCCGGGCTCTTTATCGTACCAATCGCTCACGCTCCCATTGTACACACGCACACGCGCGCTGTCAACCATGTATCATGTCTGACTCAGGGCAAACGCATTAGGCGAGATCTGACTTAAATGGCTGCTGCTGCTTGAATATCAATTGCAAAATTCATATTTCAAATTTCACATTGAAAAAATGGGCGCTGTCGCGCAAGAAAATGGGTGGGGTGCATCTGCGCTCGCCGCCCCCGCCTTGAAGGCGGGGCGAGGACAAAGTGTCGTTATCGTTTCGCTTTACATCTGACGCAAGTCAGCTAGCTCCAATAAATGATAAATTTGAAATCACGCAGATGTGTCATAATCCTAATGCGTTTGCCCTGATGTCTGACTACACATCACAACTCTCTCATTTTTTGGCTCGCCAAATGAGGAAATCAACACGAGGAAATATCCAACAGCACCCCCATGCAATCAATAACGTACCTATGAAGCAGGCAATTTGGTACACCATGGGATACGCTTCACAAATTCCCCAGTATTTTCCCATCAGCATCGGTATACGTTGGAAAATATACAAATAAAACAAGGCAGCACCCCCACTCCACACTAAAAACGAGGGAGTACTAACATACCGCATGCCGGCAGAAAGCATACACACGCCTACCGCAAATAAAACACATCCTAAATTCTGAACAAGAACCAGCATAACCGGAGTGCAGGGCACTATTTCACCCAGACGAAAACTGATTGAATCAGGAAGAACCCGGTATGTCATAAGTCCGATGAAGCACAACACCACCCCCAACAGCCACACCGGTACAGGAATCTTCCTCACTTGAGATTCAATGTGCTTTTGGTAAATGAAAAAGAGCATACCGGCAGGGATACAAAGAAAACTATCTACCCAATAACTTCCCTTGAGTTGCAGCAAAAATGGCATTACAACCAGGAAAACTGCAACGATACCTCCCACCATCGCCGTATCACCCCACCGATACAACAACCTATGATTCAATGCAATGACAAGATATGATAAGAGTGTAATAAAAATAAACCAATTACTGTTTTCTATCCTCGTCCACGCAATCAGTGCATATAACACGCTCTCAACTTCGTAGTGTATCCCCATACACCTTTGTACCGTCGCAAAAACAATCACGGCGATACTAAAATGCAGCCATAATCTAAAAAAGCGATGCGTTACCAACTGCCGAGAATAGAGCAATCCCTTCTTCTTTAACGAAGACATGATGCCGTATCCGCTAAAAAAGAAGAAGGTTGCTACCATCGTCTGTCCCATGTACTCGACAGCCTTCAAAAACGGCCTATCCCAGAGGGCACAAGAAGACAGGTACGAATGCATATGAGACATAAAGACAATCCATATAAAAATACCATTTATCATACATGTGCGCTCGCGACTCATGTATGCCCCATCGCACGGCAACTGCGAGACCAAAGCGGGCCGGCCACACAAAAGACAAACGAGTAAGAAGCAGGTTAGAATACAATACATAACTCTGTCAATATGAATATAAGATATGGTTATCGGCGTTCATAGAGGCAGAAGGGGGCATAATCTGCCGTGGAGGGGTACGAGGGAAAATGCGGGGGGCACAATTCCACCTTGCGGTAGGAGGTGCCGCTTTCGGCAATCAGGGCGTCTGTGGCCGACTCCCCATGCACCGAACAGACAAGATAACGCGGTTTGACGGTGCGCAGGCAATGAAGCATCTCCCGGCGGTGCAACTCACGGCCTTGGGGGGTCATCTGCGGCACAAAATGAAGGATGGGGGGTATCGCGTTCGCAAGACGATAGAGGTAAATGCCGGTATCTGCCTCGGTGCAAAGGAAAACATGCCCCTGCAAACGCTGCACCAGGGAAGCGGTAGCTTGGCGGCTCTCGGCCAACCCCTTTTCCGGTTTGCAAGCACCCACATAGCGGGGCAACAACACCGCCACCGCCACCACAGCAAACGGCAAAAGCATGCCCCCCCGGCGTGCCCAACGCTGAATACGCCGCCACACCTCCAAACGCCGCAGCAGCATCACCCATGCCACCAAGCTCAACCCCACATAAGGAAGAAAAGAAAAATAATAGTGCAGGAAGTGGTACTCACCCCCGAATATGGCAAGCACCCCCAATACAAAACCACCCCCAAACACACCGTAATACACTCCGGGATGACGCATACTCACCAAGCGAGGCAAAGCAAGCCAGGGCAAGATGAGCAGCGCCCCGGCCAAGGCACAAAACCACTCAGGCGCGGCCAAGTATACATGATCCGGCACCACTTGAGCCAACAAACGCCAGCCCGACTGCACAATAGCAGATTTCTGCATCCCCACGCTGCCGTACTCAACCGCCGTGAGCACATACTCCCGCCAGCATGCCGCCAACATCCCCTCACACCCCATGTATACCACCGCCGGCAGCATAACTGTGGCAAAACCCGCCAGCATCTGCACCAAGCGCCGCCACCACTTACCATCTGTCAACAGAGCCACCCCTATAGGCAACCAAAAAACAACTAAGTTGAATTTGAGCAACAAAGCCAAGCCTACAAATGCCCCGCAAGCATACGCCTGCCACCCGCTATATCCCCCACCCCGCACCGCATGGCGCAGCACATAGTAGAAACTGATGTATTGCAGCGTCAGCACAGTAACAGAGGGATGCACGCTGAAATACAGCGTGTATACAAACAAAATGCCCCCTATGGCCAGCCCGGCCGGTCGGCCTACTAACAAGGCCGCTCCTTTGCCGGCATACAACAAGCCCAAACCCACCACCATGGCATGGATGAAACTCACCCCCAGAAATGAATCCGGAGAAAGCAAGCTCCCCAGCCCGCATTGCAAAAAAACAAGCGGACCTTTCAAATCCGACAGACCCACATACGGCAGCACCCCCTCCATCCACCCGCGACCGATGATATGATAGACATTGGCATCATAATCCGGGCGCAGGTGCATACTTTCGCTCAAGGCCGTAAAGCCGTAGCGTATCACACAAAACGCCAGCAAAGTATAAAAAACATAGATGGGCCACCACGGAGCTTCGCAACGTTTGGTCGCGGGAGGATTGCCCGCACGGCATACCGCCCCGAACGGGCACTCAACGCAACTGCTGCACCCGCGCCTCGCCAACGCGCCGTTTGTTGTTGCACCATCCCCTGCCATGACACCATGCTAGCACGTTTTGCTCCGACTGGCAACAGTGAAGACAAAACAAAATTCCCCTGCAAAAAAAGACGGGACAAATTGCTTGCGTAGGCAATAGCTATTCGTGTACAATGCAAAGCATGAACAAAACGGAAAGAGAATACCCGACACCCTTTCAACGCGGCATATGCTGGGCGGCACTTAGTGGCATATCACTGGTTGTGGTCATCGTGCTGGTAGCCGGCGCCCTGTTTGGGTTGGGGCAAGTATTCATGGCGCTGGAGCCCGTGCTGTTGCCCGTCGTGATTGCCGGCATATTGGCCTACCTTCTCTTTCCGGCTACCAAATGGGTTCAGCAAAAATTGGTCAAACGGCGTATTTGGGCAGTATTGATTGTGCTTTTGCTCACAGCCATCGGCATCACAGGACTGGGGTTTGCCATTGTGCCCCCGCTGGTACAACAAACCGGTGACCTCGTAGCCAAACGCCAGCAAATTTTGGAAAGCTCCATCAAAACAGGCCAGGATTTGCTGGAGAAAAACGCTTTCATCCAACAGGGAGTTGACATGCTCTACCAAAAGACTCTCAAGGATGCAGGAACAGCGGATCTCAAGCCGGAAGATGCCAAAATCGTTGAGGATAACCCCACCTATGCCGATAAAGTTGCAGCTATTCTGAACTACAACTCCAGCTACCTCACGGAAAAAATCATCAAATGGCTCACGGCGGGAAGCCGCGCCATCTCCGGTGTGGCAGCTTTCCTCATCGGTGCTGTCATGGTACCGGTCTTCCTCTTCTATTTCCTGCTGGAAAGCGAGCGCATAGCCGATAGTTGGCACGATCTCCTCCCCCTCCGCAGCTCTCGCTTCCGCGATGAAGTCGTGGAAACGCTCCAGCAAATCAACGGCTATATCATCTCTTTCGTGCGCGGGCAAATGCTCGTCAGCCTGATAGATGGTATCATCTTGGGTATTGCACTCAAATTGATGGGGCTTCCCTACGCCATCACCATTGCTGCAGCCGCCGCCCTGCTGGGCATTATCCCCTATATCGGCATGATTTCCACCAGCATCCCGGCCCTCCTGATTGCATGGTTCACTTGGCATGATGTAAGCTATGTTGTCGGTGTAGCGGCCATCTTTATCTGCGTGAGCCAGTTCGATGGTTGGGTCATCCAACCCCGCGTGATTGGCAACCGAGTGGGTATGCACGACCTCACCATCATGTTCTCCGTACTCTTCTGGAGCTTGGTGCTCGGCGGCGTTGTGGGCGCCCTGTTGGCTGTCCCCCTCACCGCTTCTATCAAAGTTCTTTTCACCCGCTACGTGTGGTCCACCGTTCGCCCAAATGAAACCAATGAACTTCCCACACCCACCTCCCCGGAGCAATCCCCACCAATTAACACGGAAATCCGGCCAAATTCATAAAAATTTGTGCGAATACGCATTTTAGGCTTGCATATACCCCGGAAATCCGTATGCTTGACCCCGGAGAGCAAACTCACGGTGAGTCTGCTCCTCAAACAACCAAAAAACATCATCATTATTATGAAGACCATCGCTATTCTTGCCCTTACGGCCGCTGCTCTCGTTTCCTGCCAGCAGCAGCAGCAGCAGGTGGAGCCCGCTCCCGCTCCCGCTCCCGCTCCCGTGGTAGCTCCCGCTAAGTAAGGAGTAAGAGGGGCTCGCAAGAGCCTCTCAGAAAACAATTCTGGCGCGTCCGGCTTTTGCCGGGCGCGCTTTTCATTTACTCATGTAAGTGTGTTGATATCTCCATATACTTCTTGGTATTACTGAACAATAAGGCTTAGCCCCCTGTCTCTGCCCCGGCAGCGCTTTTCCGCGGCACCGGGCTTCGAGACTCGCCCCCCGCCTTGATTGGCGGTGCTTTATAACACCCTTTTGACACGCCCCCATCAAGGCGGGGCGGTAAGCGCAAACAGAACTCTCATTTATCTGCGTGACAGCGCCTATCTTTTCCATGTGAAATGTGAAATTTGTAATTGATTTTCAAGCTCTAGCAGCAATTCAAACTTTATCTATCCTAATGTGTTTACCCTGAAGATGATTTGATTCCTACTTGACTCTGCGCCCCGCCTTGTGCTACAAGAGCTCAAGGCAAAAACACGGCGCCCCCCCTCTTGTATGAAAGATACCTTTGCCCAGCTGGTACGACTTGGAATCATCATCCTGCTTCTGGCAGGAGTGTTGTATTGGGCAGACGCGGCGTGGTTCGCCCCTCAACGCTTGCCGGCATGCGTGCAGGCAAACTTGCCGGAAGGGCGCATCTGTCTGGACACAGTGCGCGGGAAGTGGAATAACCGCGCGGTGTGGATTGATGCTCGCAGCGCAAGCGATTTCGAGCTCAATCATCTCATGTTCAGCGATAACAGGATGTTCCCCATCCGCTCCGGCCCCGACCGCCAACAGCAGGTGGATGCCGCCATCGGTCGCTTGATGGAGGCAGAAGAACGCGGCGAGTGCATTGTCGTGTTCTGCACGGGAGATTGTACCTCCTCCACCGAGATTGCAGCACATCTCCGCGAGCTCGGTATCATTACAGCCCCCATATATGTGCTGGAAGGTGGCTGGGATGCCCTCAAAGCAGCCGGCATGGTGCGACTCTAAGCGCACCGCGCCCGCATCCCACCAAAAAATTGCTGTTTTTTGTACGATTAGGCTTGCAAAATGCAGCAGAGTATTATAGTCTCCGCTATGGAAGAAATTCAGCTTGGACTTACATTTGACGACGTGCTCTTGCTTCCCTGCCTGAGCACCATCCTTCCGGGCGAGGCCGACCCCGCCTCTCAGCTTTGCGCCAATTTCCCCCTGCGCTTGCCGATTCTTTCCGCCCCCATGGACACCGTGACAGAGGTAGACATGGCCATTGCCATGGCGCGCGAAGGCGGTATGGGTGTGATTCACCGCAACAACCGCATTGATGATCAAGCCGCCATGGTGGCCAAGGTAAAGCGTTTTGAGAACGCCGTGATCACCAAGCCACTCACCGTTTCCAGCGGTATGCGCCTCAGCCAGGTCAAGAGCATCATGCTTGAGCACGGCTTCTCCGGCCTGCCCGTGGTAGATGCCGATAACAAGCTGGAAGGCATTATCACCGGCCGCGATATGCGCGTATCCGATGGCCATGATTTAGATACCCTCTGCGTGGCAGATGTGATGACTCCGCTCGCCCGCCTCATCACCGGCAACCCCGGTACGACACAGGACGAAGCTCGCAAGATTCTTTACTCCAACCGCATCGAAAAACTCCCGCTCGTGGATGAAAACGGCTGCTTGGCCGGGCTTATCACCGATACCGACATACGCAAGCGCGAGGCATTCCAAGAATCCACCAAGGATGACATGGGGCGTTTGCGCTGCGGTGCCGCTGTGGGGCCGGGTCCGGAATTCATGGCACGCGCTCAGGCAGTGGTTGATGCCGGGGCTGATGCCCTCTTCATTGATGCCGCTACCGGCCACACCAGCCGCGTACTGCACGTCATTGAGAAGCTGCGCGAGCTTGGCAAGCCTGTAGTTGCCGGCAACGTGGTGACACAGGATGGTGCCCGCGACCTCATCTCTGCCGGTGCCAGCGCCATCAAAGTGGGTGTAGGCCCCGGTTCAATCTGCACCACCCGCATCATCTCCGGTGTAGGTATGCCCCAATTCACCGCTATTCAGGAAGTAGCCAAGGTAGCCCGCCCTGCCGGAGTCACCGTGATTGCCGACGGCGGCATCCGCTACTCCGGCGATGCCGTGAAAGCTCTGGCCGCCGGTGCCGACCTCATCATGATGGGCGGCATGCTTGCCGGTTGCGAGGAAAGCCCCGGTGCCGTGGTGCACTACCAGGGCCGCAATTTCAAGACATACCGCGGCATGGGCTCACTGGGCGCTATGCGAGCCGGCTCCGGCGACCGCTACGGCCAGAACGGCAGCGGCAAGCTGGTGGCAGAAGGCGTGGAAGCCCGCGTACCCTACAAAGGCATGCTGGCAGATGTCATCTTCCAACTCGTGGGTGGTCTGCGCTCCGGCATGGGCTACCTGGGTGCCAAGAGCCTGCAGGAACTGCGCGACCACGCGCGTTTCGTGCGCATCACAGCAGGTGGTTTGCAGGAAAGCCACCCGCACGATGTCACCATCACCCAGGACCCCGGCAACTACAGCCGTTAAACCTATCCCATTTTTCTTTCCCGCCTGCTGTGCTTCGGTGCAGCAGGCTTTTTTTGTCCTCAAGCGCAAGAAACTCGTGAATTGCAAGTTCAAATGCGACACTTTTTGAAAAAAATGCATTGTTAGTGTTTTAAGTCGGTAAAATTCATTCCGAGAGCTTTTGCCATGTCCATTGCGGACTTGCCATCGAAGATTTTTCTGGGCATTTTATTCA
>JAFSEZ010000006.1 GCA_017435505.1 Akkermansia sp. | reverse complement strand
GTCCTTCCCCCGCCCCCCCATCCTGGCTAGGGCAGTTTGGGCACCATTAGTGACTGTTTGGGGTGCTTTCCGGTGTCGCATTTGATTTTACAACTCGCATGGGGCAGAAAAATGGTGGATTTGCCTTGTTTTTTAGTCAATTATCCGCTAAAATTTCGGTGACCGCAATTTTGAGGCATCCACTTTTCGGTGACTGTTTTTTTTGAGGCAATACGCCTCATTAATACTTACCCCGGAGCTCATCCGGAGCATAATCAACAAACACACGCAAAAAGGCTTGACATCAGCGTGTACCGAAAGATATAAGAGGCTTGCACGCCTGCCGCACACAATACCGGGAGTTGAAACCGATTACCCATTTATCATTATGCATTCTTCTTTACACTCTCTTACTCACGCACTTTGTATCTTGAGCATTATTTTAACGCCGATGAGCATAGCCTCACCGGAAGAAGATTACACAAAGGCAAAAGCACATATGGAGGCCAAGGAAATGCCTGCTGCGCTGAAATTGCTGCAGAGCGCAGCAGAAGAGGGCCACGCAGATGCCCAGTATGAACTGGGGATGTGTTGCATGACAGGAAACGGAACAGAGAAAAACCTAAAAAAAGCAGTAGAGTGGTTTCAGCGTGCTGCATTTTATCAACATGCCGAGGCAGAGCTTCGGCTGGCCATTTGTTTCGGCAAAGGGCTGGGAATAGAAAAAAACATAGCCCAAGCTCTCTATTGGCTGGAAAACTCCGGCAAACACGGAAATAAAAGAGCCGGCAAGCAGTACACAAAATTATACGATAAGCTCACTACAAACGCGCAAAAATCTCCTCATTCTCAAGCAGATATGGGCGAGTACTATTACCTGCTAGACAAGAAGGAAGATGCCCGAAAGTGGTTTGATAAAGCAGCGGCGCAAAAGGACTGCCCGGCAAAAGTGTTTTATTACCTATGGGATATGAGTTCCGACAAGTATTATGATGCCACAGCTATTGCACTTCTGAGCAAATCTGCTCAGAAAGGATATGCACAAGCTCAGGATACCTATGCCGGCATGATATTAGATCAAGGGGGAGATATGGAAAAAGCATTCAAGTTGCGGCTTCAGGCTGCTGAGCAAGGGTATCAGCCGGCCATGCATAACGTGAGTGTTCACTATAGCAGGGGCGATGGAGTCAAAGCAAATAAAGAGGAAAGCAAGCGTTGGGAAGAATTAGCAGATGATCCCTATATGGCAGCAAAAGCCATTATAGGAAACCCTCAAACGACTAGGAAGCTATACCGAAAAGCTGCTGAATTGGGTAATCGCGATGCTCTTAGGGAACTAGCCATCATGTATGCTGCCGGAAGGGGTGGCCCCAAAGATTATGATGCCGCCCGCAAAATGTACAAGTTGTACTGCATTAAACAAAAAATTAACGTTGAACGTAATCTGAAGGAGTTTGAACATAGCTATTTGAAATAATAGCCCCCCATCTTGAACGAATGTCCGGCTCCGGACTTCGTGTCTCGCCCTATGACTTGATTGGCGGCATCATGCGTTATCAAAGGATGGAGGGCTCCTGCCCGGAACGAAAAACAATGCACCTGCCTTATAACATCGCTTTTTTTTGGGGGGGTAGCTATTCGGAAAGCCAAACAAGTGCCCACTACCCCCGTTTATCTGGGATTGCCTGTATCTTTCATCAATTTCTACGCAAGCTCATTCTATTTTAAACAGAAACATCTCTGTGAGAGGTTTCATGGTAGTAGCCTCAATCCCCGACTCGGATAACAACCTCGCCTTTGCTCATTTTTACACTCCCCGCATTAGGCCACGTTGACATCTCATCGAATACTTCACGGTGGCGTTCTATATCCGCTGCATCTCCTCTTCGCAAATTAGGTAACCGCAAGTAATTCAAATACAAGTTTGTCCACAATTTACCTTTTATGATATTGGGATATACTTCATCCGGCAGAAATCCCACATCTTCAAAATCGAATAAATGATCAGTCGAAATGGGAGTACGGCCCAGTATGTACATCTTACATGCAGGCACGCCTGATTCTCTAGCCACTTGCCTTGCCATCTGGTACATGTGCAGGACCTCCTCTTTACTTCGAACCCATGCCCAGTGTTCATCCCGGCTAATGGTGGCTACGCGGCATGCCGAGAACACAAAAGCATACCCCATCACTAATATCATCGCGGCATTGAGTCCTTTCTTATCCCAACGCATGTAGGGCAAAGCCAAAGCCCAAACACAAGCAAAAGCTGCCGGTTCTGCAACGAATGTCCTCACCGGCACCCCTCTCAATAACAAGAGTCCCCCCAAATAAGGAAGGACCATAAGGAATGCCACCCCCACAACACCCAAGAAAAATCTGCGTTTTAATAGAATAAACACCAATACCATCGCGGGAATAAAGGATAGGGACACAATGAATTGTCCTCTGTAAGTGTTCCCCAACAGGTTTTCCACAGGTGTTTTTAGGACAAAATACTCAAGAAGGTGACATTTTGCTCTTAATGGGGCATGCCAAAAATGCGAATATCCGGTCATCCCCTGCTGGTATTCCTTAACGTGCAGAATAAGTGCATTCGAAGGAGAAAAAATGGTCATCATCAGCTTTCCCACAGCATAGTACAAGCAGACAGACAAAACAACAGAAGCGCAGATATATACATACTTCCGCCATTCAAACACGAACCCTTCTTTCATGTACCGTACCAAAAACGCAGCGATTACAAGCACAGCATAATAAAGCGCAACGGTTTGGTATGTCGATATCGCATAGCATAACAGCACCGAAGACAATAGAAACCATTTGAAGGTCGGTCTGTTTTCAAACTGAATATAAACGGCAATGCTCAGGCATAAAATGCCTAATGCTATAGCGTGACTTTGATTAGAATACCGCAGCATGTAAGCCCACGACGAACACGAAAAATAAAAAACGGCATAGGCTATTTTATGTGTCAATAGGCTAAGTTTCAACAATTTCACCTGAAATATCAAAGCAAAACTTATAAACATCCCCGCTAATATACCGGCAGCATAAGGCAAGCAAACGCCGGAGTGCGTCAAATAACGGAACAGGAATATACCCCATCGGCCATTGCAAAGCAACACCAAAGGATTGTGATCGCTCCTGAATTGGGCTTCTTCTACGGCTACCCCATGTCTCACGCACATGGGAAAATATACGCACACGTAGATAACAAAAAAAACAAAAGCCAATGCCAGATATTTTCGATACTTATATATCGAATCCGCATCTCTATATTCCTGATTATTCATCGCATTTGCATCAAATTATGATAGAACCCCACCCCCACCCGTCTTGATTCTGTCAACGGGCGCCAGTATACATCATTGCGAATGCTGACTACTTGTACTATTGCTTATTGAGAACAGGTTACGATCGGAGGGGGGTGAAGGATTTGCGAACACTCAACCTTTCTTGTCTCTCACCTTTGCATATTTTATGCTTATTTTTCAAGAATGTTGCATAACGGTTGTTTTTTCCTTGTAGTCAGCATTCGCAATCCTGAACCCACAGCCACACACAATGAAACAAAGAAAATTAGCAAATGAGATATTGAAATTCAGTAGTTTATCGGCCATCGATACGGCGCGATTGGCACTAGAAGCGGTAGAAGCCTTGGGGTCGCTGGCAGGAGGCAAAGGGAGAGGGGAGTTGGTGCTATTGCTGCGGCGAGTGGTGCGCGAGGGGGTGAAAGCAGTGCAGCAGGCGGAGCAGACGGTGAGCTTTGCGGAGGCAGCATGGGCAAGTGTGGAGGCAAGAGCGGAGCTACGCCCGACAAGCCGACGCGATTTACGCCATTATGTACGGCGCATGCTGCGGGTGGAGGGGGTGGGGGAGCTACCGCTGCGGGGGATGAGCACCAAGCAGTGCCGCCACATTTTGGGTACAGCATTCAATGGCTCGGCCCACAGTTTCAAAAAGGGGCGCGCCATCCTGAGCAGCGTATTCTCATACGGGATGCGGCAGGAATGGTGCGATACCAACCCGGTGCTGCGCATCGAGGTGCCGAGGGTGCAGGAAAAGCACATTGCTCCACTCTCCGCAGAGGAGGTGAAGCGGCTTCACAAAGCCGCCGAGCGCCCGGAACACCGCGCGATGCGTTTATCGCTGCGGCTGATGCTGTATGGCGGGATACGCCCAGCGGAGGTAAGCCGCCTGCAGCCGGGGGATTTTTGCTGGGAAGAGGGGCATGTACTCATCCGACCACGCACCAGCAAGACGGGCGGCGGGCGCCTGGTGCCCCTGCGCAGCATGCAAGGCATACGGGCACATGAGCGCACCATCCCCCGCAACTGGCAGCGGCGATGGCAAGCCCTGCGGCGCGCTGCCGGATTCCGCCACGGCAGCTGGATGCCGGATGTGTGTCGCCACTCATTCGCCAGCTACCATGCCGCGCATTTCAAAAACCTCCCGGCCCTGCAACTGGAAATGGGACACCGCGATTTAACCCTGCTGCGCTCGCGCTATGTGAGCCCCGTCGGCGCGCACGAAGGCCGCCTCTACTGGGATGAAAGAACAACATAGCGGCGATGATTTTAAAAGTCCCTACTGATTTTGCAGCACTAGCCACAAAGCTCCCTACCACTTTTGCATTTTTTCTCATTGTCATCCCACAGGGGGGCATTGTAGACTTTTACCACAGGGTAAGGTGTTGATATGTCCATATGCTTCTTGGTTTTCCAGAAAAATAAGGTTTAGAACCCGGTCTCTATCCCGGCAGCGTTTTTCCGGCTCCGGAATTCGAGACGCGCCCTTCACCATGGGATAGCGATGCTTTAATTCCCGAAATTCGGAAACAAGGCTCCCGAATTTCGGGAATTCACAACCCGGAGATTGGAAAACCAAAAGCACCATGCAGCATAGGTCTGGGCATCTCAGCCGTACAAAAAACGGTAGCCGGCTTCAGTTCTGCCCAAGCGGCCACCGGTAATTTGCGGCACCAGCGCAGATCCGATTCCGTGGGGGCAGCCGTTCGCTTCACCTCTAGGGGATATACTCCCCCGTTACTTTCCAACACAAAATCAATCTCTGCGCCGTCCAAATCCCGATAATATGAAATAGTGGGACGCATCCCGGCATTGGCATAACGACGCATCAGTTGGCCATACACCCAAGTCTCCAGAATAGCCCCGGAAAAAGGGCTCTCCATCACCAATTCAGCACTGTGCCAGCCGGCCAACCAACAGCAAAGCCCGGTGTCACAAAAATATAATTTGGGAGTCTTTGCTAAACGCTTTGTCGTATTCACGTGGTAGGGCTCCAGTAATTCCAATATACCGGAAGCTTGCAGAATAGATACCCACATTGCCGCCGTTTTGGGACTCACTCCGGCATCGCGAGCCAGGTCGCTGTATACAAGTTGCTGTCCGGTGCGCATGGCGGCAGAGCGCATGAGTTTTGAAAAAGCGCCCAAATCTCCCACTTGAGACAAGCTCCGAACGTCCCGTTCCAGATAGGTCTGCACATAATCCCGGAAAAAGTCTCCCCACATATCCGGATGCCGAACCACTTCCGGATACCCGCCAAGCCATATCCTTTCGTATAGCTCTCGTATCCCGCACAATGAGGCCTCGCTCACAGACTCACGCGGATTTGCCGGTTCAAAGCCGACCGCCATATCATTCCCTCTCAGCTCTTGCTGCGAAAGACTGTACAAATCCACTATTCCTATTCGCCCCGCCAAACTATCACTCACCCCCTTCATCATGTGAAAGCGCTGGGAACCCGTCAACCAATACATACCGGGGCGCCTATCGGCATCCACTTTCATCTTGATTGCACGAAACAACTCCGGTGCATGCTGCACTTCATCTATACAGAGCGGCGCTTCATACGCATCCAAAAATCCCATAGGATCTCCCTTCGCCACCGCTGCCAGCTGATAATCATCCAAGGTCAAATATCGCATCTTCTCCGGCAACATGTGCCGCAATAAAGTAGATTTGCCTACCTGCCTTGCACCGGTCAACAACACACAGGGATAAAAATGGCTAAGTTCCTCTATCTTATGACTCATGCTGCGTAGCACAAATTCACTGTCCTTCACCCCATTCATTACAGGCGCATCTTCCCTCTTTTACTTCTCTTTGTCAAGCACATTTCCCAAAATTCGGGAGTAGTACTCCCGAATTTTGGAGTTTAAACTTAACGAAGACAATGGCTCCGAAGGTGGCAACGCACCATATATACTTTTATTGCCCCGACAATAAATCATTGTTGTTTGCAGCATAGCGAATACTGTTTTTTTTTAGGTTTTTCACTTTTTCCTGATTCCTTTTTATTATTTTCATGTGCTTCACAATTTACAAGCGAAGTTCCTCTTTATCGGATGCCGGCTCACGCAGTCCAACGCCCCGCTTAAGCACGCTATTAACCAACTCATCAGAATTGAGTTTCGGAGAGTCTGCGGTTCTTGCATGAAAGCAACCTCTACCGGGATGAAAAAACAACGTTGCGACAATGATTTTTGAAAAGTCCCTACTGATTTTGCAGCACTAGCCACAAAACTCCCTACCACTTTTGCATTTTTTCTTTAAAAAGCCATTTTCTTTCAATAATGGCTTGATAAATAAGTGAGTAAAAGCATCACGCCCCGGTAGCGGAGAGGAAGGCATCCAGCTCAGCGAGGGCGCGTTGCTGGGTGGGGCATGAGCGTCGGCGGGCACCGAGGGTGAGGCTGCAGCGCTTTTTGCCGGAGAAGTGATAGGTGGTGAGCCCCAGGTTGCGCAGGGAATCCATGCGGCGGCGCAAGGCAGTGTAGAAGAAAAGCGGCAGGGGAGCCTCGCCGGCGAGGGTATCCAGCTTGATATCCACCGGGGGTGTTTGCTTGCGCAGGTGGGCGGCCACGAGGGGGAGACCGATTTCTGCCAGCAGCCGGCGCATGCGCTCAAAGAGGTATTCCAGCGGCACGGTTTGCAGCGGGCATTCCTGCTCCAGATACAGCATGATTCCCTGCGCTATCTCGGCGCTGCACGGCAGGGTGGTGCCGGCTTGCCGGGCGGCATCCTGCAAAATCTGCTCCACCCACCGCCAATCGTAGTCGGAGATGACGCAGTGGCCCGTCTGCAAGAGCGGGCGTCTGGGCGCAAGGGTAATCATCAGATGGAGAGTTTGCGTTGCAGAGGATCGTTGAGGCTCTTGCGCTCCATCTTGCGCACCAATTCGATGAATTCTTCCACATTCTGGAATTGGCGGTAGACGGATACGTAGCGAATATAGGCCACGGGGTCGATGCTTTGCAGTTTTTCGATGACCTTCATGCCGATGACGGAAGAGGGTATCTCCCGCTGGTGGTCGCGATGCAGCTCGGATACAATCTCATCTGCCGCTATGTCCAGCTGATCCATGCTCACGGGGCGTTTCTCGCATGCTTTAATCATGCCTCGCAGGATTTTTTCGCGGTTGAGAGCCTCGTGTACATTGCCGCGCTTGAGCACGCGCAGCTCTGTGCGCTCTATCTGCTCATAGGTGGTGTAGCGGTAGTTGCAGCGCAGGCATTCTCGCCTCCGCCGTATGCAGGTGCCATCTTTCGACATGCGTGAGTCGATGACCTTGTCTTCCATGTATCCGCACTGTATGCATCGCATGCGCTCATGCTACCACAAGTTCTTGTACCGTCAACTCCCATTCGGTGCCACATCTTATGATTGCTGGATTTACAGCCCCTGCCCGATTTCTAAGTTTTCCTAAGAATTGAATCCCTTTTTAGAATAATTCTAATTTTTCGCTTGACTTTTTCAAAAAATCACGTTAGATTGTGCGTGTCACCTCGCGAGGGGGAACAATTCTACAACACAATACACACAAACAACACAATAACCGGAAAGGGACGAAAGAACATGAAGAAGTACATCTGCACAGTATGCGGCGCAGTCGTAGAAGGCGAAGAAACCCCGGCAGTATGCCCCGTCTGCAAGGCCAAGACCTTCAAGGAAATGGATGAGACGAAGAAGGCGTATGCCGATGAGCACCGCATCGGTGTAGCCCAAGGGCTGGACGAATGGGTGGTACAAGGTCTGCGAGAGAACTTCACGGGCGAATGCTGTGAAGTGGGCATGTACCTGGCCATGAGCCGCCAAGCCGAGCGCGATGGCTATCCTGAGATTGCAGAAGCGTTCAAGCGCTATGCCTTTGAGGAAGCCGAACACGCCGCCAAGTTCGCCGAATTGCTGGGCGAAGTGCTCACGGACAACACGGAGAAGAACGTGCAGATGCGTGCCGATGCGGAGTACGGTGCATGCGAAGGCAAGCTGGCCATAGCCCGCCGTGCCAAGGAACTGGGCTACGATGCCATTCACGACACCGTGCACGAGATGTGCAAGGATGAGGCACGCCACGGTCGCGGCTTCGATGGGCTGCTCAAGCGCTACTTCGGCAAATAAGGCGCACGGCTGCCCTACCCCACCCTATGACAGACGCGGGCTGCGAGGTTCACACCCTGCAGCCCGATTTCTTTTTAAGCAGCGCAACAAATTTCGCGCAAAAGATTGTGCACTCCAAGCCCGATGAGGAGCAGGCCGGCAAGCGTTTCCAGCCATTTTGTAGGCAGGCGGTGCAGCAGACGGGCAGAGTGAAACGCGAGGGTAGAGCCACAAAACGTAATCAGCCCGATGATACTGACAGCCAGCAACAACGTGGGCCAACCCGCGATGACCCCACCTATATCCCCCAGCGCCATACACACACCAACAGCGAGAGCATCAATACTCGTAGCCAGACCCACCACCATCAACGAGGCAAAGCCCAAGGGGCGGGGAGAAACGGAATCTTCTGCATCCTCTTTTTTCCAGGCTTGGCGGATAATGCTACCACCCAAGAGGCAAAACACCGCCAGCACAATCCAGTGATCCCACGCATCGACCACGTGGCGCACGCGCACCCCGCCCACATAGCCCAGTAAAGGCATGAGTGCCTGGTAAGCCCCCACCACCAGCGCCAGCCACAGGGAGGAGGTAATGCGGCGCTCCCGCAGAATCAAGCCATAGGAGAAAGAATAGACAGTGGCATCCACCGCCAAAATGGCACCCACAAGTACTATTTCTGCATCATTCATAGGGCACTACAACATCACAAGAAGCGCAGCCATAAATACAGCGCAGAAATGCCAATGGATATAAGCATGAGCGGGTATGCCACTTTCATGAAGGCAAAGAAGCTTACCACCACATTGTGCTTGCGAGCCATCGCCAGAGCCACCACATTGGCGCTGGCACCAATCACCGTGCCATTGCCCCCCAAGCATGCGCCCAAGGAGAGTGCCCACCACAGCGGTTCCAAATCAGCGTAGCCCATGGCTCCCATATCCTTGATGAGTGGAATCATGGTGGCCACAAAGGGGATATTATCGACAAAAGAAGACATGACAGCGCTCATGCCCAGCACCGTCATGGTGGTAGCGGTGGGGTCGCCACCCGTCAAATCCATCGCGCAAGCGGCCAACCAATTGATGATGCCGTTCACCTCCAAACCACCCACCAACACAAAGAGCCCGACGAAGAAGAAAATAGTGGTCCACTCTACCTGGGAGAATACACGCTCCAGCACGCGCTCGCGGCCGGGCATCGTCATCAGCATGAGCAGCGAAGCCCCCGTGACTGCAATCGTGCCGGATTCCAGCGTCCAACCGGGAATCTGCCCATGAGAACAGAACAACACAATCGTGACACCCAGAGTGAAAAGCGAACGCTGCAACATGGCCGCACTGCGAATAAGCCCCTGCGTCTTAATATTCATAATACGCTGGCGGCGCGTTCCGTCCTTTCGCAAATCCTTGCGGTATATCAGGATAATGAGCGCCATGGTCACCACAAAAATCACCACGCACGGCAGAGCCAACACATGAATAAACGACATGAAGTCTAACTCTTTCACCGCGCTGGCAATCATGATGTTGGGCGGGTCACCAATCATGGTAGCAGTACCACCGATGTTGGAAGCCATAATCTGCGCGAACACAAAAGGCATGGGGGAAATACGCAAATCCTTGGTGAGCGCAAAGGTCACCGGCACGGTGAGCATCACCGTTGTCACGTTATCCAACAGCGCAGAACAAATTGCCACAATGACGGACAAACTAATAAGCAACGCCACCGGGTTTCCCTGCGTTTTCTGCGCTGCCCACACAGAGAGGAATTTGAAAAGCCCGGTCTTACTCAGGATGAGCACCTGTATCATCATCCCGATAAGCAATGCCAGGGTGTTGAAGTCAATATGTGCAATGGCCTGCTCCTGCGTAATCACGCCCGTAAGCACCATGAGCATGGCCCCAAACAGCGCGATGACCGTGCGGTTCACCTTCTCTGAGACAATCAGCGCATAGGTGATAAGAAAAATGACCAAAGCTGCACAAACGGTATACGTCATAACATTCACCCCCTCCCTTCCGGAGGGTCAGGGATGATACTCCTCTCCACCTCAGATGGCAAGCTTAATCGTTTCTCTGTATACTAAAAAGCACATATTACCAAAGATTTTCTAAGCCATCGAAACAACAAAAGAGTTTTGAAAGATGCCCCCTCCCGGTAAGAAAATCTATTCTGCATGCGACAAATCACACGTTCAAAAATCGAATGAATACATTTTTCTGCTTGACTTATCTTGGTGAGAGTGTCATATAGTCATTTCGTACGCGCATATCTCTTTGCGCTACATTTACAAGCAAACAACTACAACTTACACAACAAAACATGAATATCAAAACAGTCTCCCTGGCTATTGCACTTGCCTGCTTGGCAAGTTGCACCCAATACGGGCAGCCGGATCCCCTGAATGGTGTTCGCCCGCTGACCGGCAAAATTAACACCGAACGCCACGATGTTAAGATGGTATGTGGTCGCGCCTATGGCGAATCCCGTGGTTTCAACCTGCTTGGCATCATCCCGATTACAACGGCAAGCGAATCCGAAGCCATTGACAAGATGTATGAAAATGCTCGCCAGCGCGGTGCTCAGTTGGAGGGCACGCCTCGCCAGTTTGTGAACACCTCGTTTGAACGAAGCGCAAACTACTACATCGTAGGCAGCAGCCCGGTCATACGCGTAGCGGCAGACCTGGTTGAGATTCAGCATGGCAGCAATGGCGCAGCTCTTGATGCAGCTGCATCTCCCGCACAGTCAGAAGAAGAATCCTCCGGTTTGGGCGCATTCCTCTCTGCACCATACAAATTAATTACCGGCGCGATTGAATCTGTATTCGGAAGTTAACAAACCTTTACCCCATAACGTGTATGAATAAGAAACTTCTCACATTGATTGCAATGGTTGGTCTGTCCCTCACCACCACCAGCTGCATGTATAAATCCACGGATCCTACAGCATACCACGGCGATCATGCGGATACCATGATGAAATCCATCAACGTCGATAGTGCCGATGTGCAGCTGCGTTGCGCCCGCGCAGTCGGCAAATCCCAAGGATTCAAGATTTTGGGCATCATCCCCGTGCGCTTAGCCAGCGAAACGGAGGCAGTGAACAAAATGTATCAAAATGCACGAGACCGAGGAGCTGCCCCCGAGGGTATTGCCAGTCATTTTGTGAACCACTCCTATGAGTACAAGAGCAACTACCGCTTCCTGTACAGCACACCGGAGATTCGCGCCACGGCCGACCTTGTAGAGATATTGCCCCCCGGCAAGGGGATGGATACGCTGATAGCCCGCGGCACAGCCTCCAAGCCCGCAGCCGCCCCGGCTAAACCGGCACCCGCCCCCGCACCCAAGAAAAAGCGCCGCTAATCACCGGTAGCTTCCATATCAGTATGATTGCACAGCCCCCTGTTGCCGACTTGGCAGCAGGGGTGCTTCGTTGTCGGCAAGTGAAAAAACAGTTCGTCGCCATCCCTTAGATGAGAAAAAGCACTCATCATATAATACCCATTTATTTTTCTGAAAAGGCAGGTAAAGTGAACGCCAAAGAAGATTTTTCGCCTTCAAGTTGTCAGATTTTGGCAATACGCCGCCAAAAAGCCCGAAAAAATCAACCTACGGGCAGTATTTTGAGCTTCACAATCCCTCAAAAAACGTGTAGAATGCGAGCACGATATGGCTATTCGCATGCAAAAAACGCTCAAAAAGTGTGCTTCTATTCAGGGCACTTCGCTTCACACGGGTAAACCGGTCAAACTGACAATCAAACCGGCAGAAGTGAATACCGGTCTGAAATTCCGCCGCATCGACCTGCCGGACAAACCGTTCATTGATGCCTCTGCCGCCAATGTGCAGACGGTTGAACGTGCCACCACACTGGCCGATGGCTCCGTCAAGGTGCACACCGTAGAGCACATCCTCTCTGCCCTCACCGGCATGGGGGTGGACAACGCCATCATTGAAATGGATGCCAACGAACCGCCCATTGGCGATGGTTCCGCTGCACCTTACGTTGAACTCATCAAGAATGCCGGCATCGAAGAACAGGAAGCCCCCTGCCAAGTGTGGGAAATCCGCGAGCCATACCAAGTGGAAAACAAAAATGGCTCCCGCATCGTCATCATGCCCGATAAGGAGTTCCGCATTTCCCTTACCGCAGTAGGCCCCAATGGTCGTGTGACTCAGTTCTTCACATCCGTTATCAACCCGGAAACATACGAGAAAGAGCTCTCCACCGCCCGCACTTTCTGCTTCTACGAGGATATCCAACCCCTGTTGGAAAAAGGGCTCATCCAAGGTGGCACGCTGGACAACGCCATCGTCATCAAGGGTGATCAATACCTCTGCGCCGGTGGTCTGCGCCACCACAACGAGTGCGCTCGCCACAAGGCCATGGACCTCATCGGGGATCTCATCCTCAATGGTCGCCGCATCTTGGGGCACGTCATCGCCATCATGCCCGGCCACGGCATCAACACACAGATGGCCTCCAAGCTTCAGAAAAGTTATGAAAGCATGGAAGCACTGAAGCCCAAGCCCTTCGTCTTCCCCTCCGGCGACACCGTTCTCAACACGGCAGAGGTGCTCAAGCTCCTTCCCCACCGCTTCCCCTTCCTCATGGTTGACCGCGTGCTCGGCTTCGAGGGTGACAACAAATGCGTAGGCCAGAAGAACCTGACCATGAATGAGCCCTTCTTCCAAGGCCACTTCCCCGGCAAGCCGGTGATGCCCGGTGTGCTGCAGCTTGAAGCTATGGCTCAGGTAGGCTCCATCCTCATGCTCCGCATCCCCGAAAACCAAGGAAAGATAGGCTACTTCATGAGCTGCGACAAAGTGAAATGGCGCAAACCCGTAGAACCGGGTGATGTGCTCATCATCGAAGCCGAGCTCACCAAGATGCGCGGTGCCATCGGCGTGTGCAATGGCCGCTGCACAGTCAATGGAGAAGTCACCTGCGAGGCTGAGCTGAAATTCATGGTGGCAGATGCTTAAATGTGCTGATTTTTGCCACAATTTCTAAAAAAATGAAGAACGGTGCTTGACATACGCCAATTTTGGGGTATGATAGCCACCCCGACCGCGCAAGCGGGTCTGCAGAAAATCTTCTAACGAAAAGAAATACTGACTATGAGCAAGAGAACATACCAGCCTTCCAAGCGCTGCCGCAAGCGCCAGTTCGGTTTCCGCGCACGCATGGCCTCCAAGAATGGCCGCGCCATCCTCGCACGCCGCCGCGCCAAGGGGCGTAAGCGTCTGCTGCCCAAAGGTGCAGAGATTCAATACAAGCGTCACATCATTCAGCACGGTGTATAAAACCGTCCGGAGTGGAGAGCCAGCCGCTACTTGTTGTCAGGTAACATGAGATAAGCGGGCAGCTACCCCCTCCGCGCAGGATAACGCAACGCCCTGTGTAAGATGCTGCTGACACGGCGCCATACCATGAAGCGAGCCAGTGAGTTCGCAATGGTGCGAGCCGACGGCACATCGACCGCAGGGCGTTTCCTTGTTCTTAACACCGCACCTTCCCTCGATGGCGCAGCAGCCTTTTCCCGCTTTGGCATCATCACCACCAAACGCATAGGCCACGCCGTCACGCGCAACAAGCTGCGCCGCCGGATACGCGAAATCTTGCGGGAACACGCAGAGCCCCTTTCCGGCGGTCTTTTTGTCGTTCTCGTGGTGCGAGCCGCAGCCGCCAATGCAAGCTACCGCGAACTGGAAGCGGATTTTCTGCATCTGCTGCGCCGCCAACTCCGCAAAATCACCACATGCTGAAACGCCTGATCATCGCCCCCGTGCTCTTTTACAAGCGCTTTGTGAGTGCCCCGCTGCATGCCATAGCAGGGCCGATGGCAGGCTGCCGTTTTACCCCCACATGCTCCACTTATTTCATCCAAGCCGTGCAGACACACGGCGTGTTGAAAGGCACAGCCATGGGGATTTGGCGCATTCTGCGCTGCAATCCGTGGGGAGGGCATGGGCACGATCCTGTGCCACCGCACCGCTCTCATTCATCTTAAACCTCAACCATCATCAAACACACCATGGATAAAACCGCTTGGTTCGTAGTAACCCTCTGCGTGGGTCTGCTTGGGCTCAATTTCTGGTATCAGAGCGAGCAGCAAACCACGCCGGCTCCGGCACAGCCTGCTGCGCAAACAGCCCCGGCCACACCGGCAGCGCAAACGCCGGCCGCCACCACAGCTACCACACCGGTAGCCCAGGCAGCAGCACCTGTTGTCACGCGCACACCGCAAATCATTGCCACCCTCACCTCCCGCGATGCAGAGGGCAAGCCCGTAGCCCGATACAACTTCCAGGATTTGGGGGGTAGCGTGCGCAGCGTGGATATGCTCGGCAAGGCCATCAACAGCACACGCCCCGAACTGGCTCAGGATGTGAGCATCAACGGCTCTGCCTCGCAGGGTATCGGCACGCTCATGTTCGGGCTGAGCAACACGCAGGCTCCCGCCTACGATCAGTCACCCTACCAAATCATCCCCGATCAGACCAATGACACGCAAGTGGCCATGTGGGCTCGCGTGGGCGATTTGATTGTGCGCAAGATATACTCCCTCAAACCGCTCAAAGTCAACCGCGATGGTGAGGAAGTAACGGTAGACGGCAACGCCTACGTGCTCACACTCAAAGTGGATATTCAAAACACCTCTGCCAATACCCTGGCCGCCAACAACTGGGGTCTCTACGCCGGTGGCATGAGCCAAATATCCAAGGAAGAAGGCAACTACTACACCTACTACGTGCGCTTGGAAGACGGTGATTTTGAGAAGGAAAATCCCGGTTCTTTCCGTCCCCTCATCTTTGGCTCCGACAAGGAGCGCATCTACACCACCGGTTGCGATAACCTCACCTGGGGCGGTACCATGAACCAGTACTACTCCGCTCTTGTGAAGCCCACCGAAGGCTCCGGCAACAATGCCTTCTACGCAGCCCCCGTCAAGTACACCCTGCCCGTCTCCGGCGAACAGGCTGAAGGCGTGGAGCTGGGTATGGGAATCCCGGATTTCACCCTCTCCCCCAAGACCGCCGAGATGCAAGGTGGCCAAAAATCCCTCTCCTTCGAGATATTCACCGGGCCGAAGCTCAACCTGATGCTCAGCGACATGACGGCGGATTTCCGCATGATTGACCGCATCATGGACTACGGCTGGCTCTACCTCATCAGCTACCCCATGAACTGGCTCATCAACGTCTTCTACGGCTGGTTCGGCAACTGGGGCTGGGCTATCGTGGCCATGACCATCGTAGTGCGTCTGCTCATCTGGCCGCTCTACCTCAAGAGCTACCGCAGCATGAAGGCTATGAGCAGCCTGCAGCCCGAAATGCAGAAGCTCAAGGAGAAATACCCGGATGACCAGCAGAAAGTCAGCATGGAGATGATGAAACTCTACCGCGATCGCGGCATCTCCCCCATGGGCGGCTGCTTGCCCATGTTCCTGCAGATTCCCATCTTCTTCGCCTTCTTCTACGTGCTGCAAACAGCCGCAGAATTCCGCGGGGCTCCTTTCTTGGGCTGGGTGACAGACCTTTCCCAGATGGACACAGTATGCACCCTCACCATCCTGGGATGGGACTTACCCATCAACATTCTGCCGGTGGTGATGGCTATCTCCATGATTGTGCAAATGGCAATGACGCCTCAGGCGGGCGACCCGATGCAGCAGCGCATCATGAAGTTCATGCCGGTGGTGTTCTTCCTGTTCTGCTACACCTATCCCAGCGCCTTGGCCTTGTACTGGACCACCACCAACATCATCTCCATCATCCAGACAATTATCATACGCCGCATGCCCATGCCGGAACCCAAGGCCCCGGCTCAGAAGAAAAAAGGCAAGAAGGGCTTTCTCGAACGCATGATGGAAGCCCAGCAAGCCGCCTTGGCAGAGCAACAACGCCAAGCCAATATGCGCAACGTGACACCTAAGAAATAAAAGTCCCGGCACCCCATCGCTTTCTCGCGCCCCGCATTCCCCACCGGAGAATGCGGGGCAGCTTTTTGGGGGTGAAGAGAGGGTGACACACATGCGGCACATGGCGCAACCATTGCCGGGATGCGATATCATTTGCTATAGGAGAGTTCGCAACAGAATTCCCCCGCTATGAACATAAAAAACGATATTATCCGCATCCAGAAAAAAATCGGTGTTGCAGCAGATGGCATCATTGGTCCACGCACCGTGCAAGCGCTGAGCCGAGAACTGGGCATCACCCCGGCCACAACTATCCCCCAATGGCCCACCCAAGCAGAGGTGCGCCGTGGCACCAGCTTCTTTGGCCGCCCCGGCAATGAAGGAGCGCTCACCTCCCTTGTGCCGCCCTATCCCCTGCTCTACGATGGCAAGCCCGTGCGCAGCATCCGTGTGCACGAGCTCATCGCCCCGCATGTGCAAGCAGCTTTGCGCGAGGTCCTGGAACACTATGGACAAGAGGAGATACACCGCCTGGGGTTGGATTTGTACGGCGGCTGCTACAACTACCGCACCAGCACCGGCGGCAGCAGCCTTTCCATGCACGCATGGGGGATTGCACTGGATTTTTCTCCCGCAGCCAATGCCTACAAGATGAAAGCCCCGCGAGCCACCCTCTCCCACCGCGACTGCCGCACGTGGTGGGAAATCTGGGAGAGCCACGGAGCAGTCTCCCTAGGCCGCGAACGCGACATTGATTGGATGCACGTGCAATTCGCACGCCTGAGTTAGCGACTGCAAAACTACTCTACCCCTCTTATCATGATGAGAGGGCGAAATGCTGTAATAGCAAAGAGCGAGCCGGAGCAGCCGGAAGCTCCGGTCTCCCCGCAGGTGCAGGCATGCTGCTGCATCTGCGGGGTTTTGCGTATCATTTTTTCCAGGGTAAACGCATTAGGATTATGACACATTTGCGTGATTTCAAATTTATCATTTATTGGAGCTAGCTGACTTGCGTCAGATGTAAAGCGAAACGATAACGACACTTTGGCCTCGCCCCGCCTTCAAGGCGGGGGCGGCAAGCGCAGATGCCCCCACCCATTTTCTTGCGCGACAGCGCCAATTTTTTCAATCTGAAATTTGAAATATGAATTTTGCAATTTAAATTCAAGCACCAGCAGCTATTTAAGTCAGATCTCGCCTAATGCGTTTGCTCTGTCTTTTTCAAAAAGTCTGGTTCTTTTGTAAATAACATGGTAGGATACAAGGCATGCGGAAACTTCTTTGCACAATCAGTCTCCTCCTGACAGGCGGCATCGCTTTAGCGCTGCCGGATAAGCCACGCGCCATCGTTCTTTTTTTATCGGATGATGTGGGGCTGCACGACACCTCTGCCTACGGGTGCGAGGATGTGCCCTGTCCCAACCTCAACCGCTTGGCGGGGGAGGGGCTGTTGTTCACCGATGCGCACAGCACCACTTCCGTATGCACCCCCTCGCGCTTTTCCCTGCTCACAGGCAAATATGCGTGGAGACAAAAAGGCACGGGTATCCTACCCGGAGATGCCAAGTTGATATTGCCCACGAAAGAAGATGGCTGCACCCTGCCCGCCCTTATGCAACAAGCCGGATACCGCACAGCCGCTTTCGGCAAATGGCACTTGGGGTTGGGGCGCGGAGAAGCCGCCATTGATTGGAACAAACCCATTGTCCCCGGACCACGCGAGGTAGGATTTGACTATTCCTTCATCATGGCCGCCACGGGTGACCGCGTACCCTGCGTCTACCTGCGCAATGGCGAGGTCGTGGGGGCAGATCCGGAAGATCCCATCAAAGTAAACTACAATCCACAATTCCGATTTGAGGGTGAGTTGTTGGGCTATGAGCACCCCGAACTCCTCAAACCCTGGGGGCGCTCGGCCGATAAACAACATGATAAAACCATCATCGATGGCATCTCCCGCATCGGCCACATGAAAGGCGGTAAAAAAGCCCTGTGGAAAGACCAGGAACTGGCAGATACCATCACCGCAGAAGCGGTGCGCTTCATCAAACGCCACGCCGGTGAGCCCCTTTTCATCTACTTTTGCAGCAATGATATCCACGTGCCGCGCGACCCGCACCCCCGCTACCGGGGCAAGAGCAAGTTGGGCATACGCGGCGATGCCACCGTGCAGATGGACGATAATATCGGCACCCTCTGCCAAGCCCTGCAAGAAGCCGGATATGGGGATGACACCCTTTTCATCTTCACCAGCGACAACGGCCCCGTCATTGCCGATGGCTACTTGGATGGTGCCGAAACCGCTTGCCGCGGGCACAAGCCCGCCCACCCCTATAGCGGGGGCAAATACGGGCTCAAAGAGGGCGGCACGCGCGTACCTTTCATTGTGCGCTGGCCGGCAGCGGTGCGAGCCGGCAGGAGTGATGCCCTGGTGAGCCAGGTGGATTTGGCACGCAGTCTTGCTCAACTGGTGGGAGCAGGCGTGCCGGCGCAACAGCTGCCGGATAGTCTTGCGCAGCTCCCCGCCCTGCTGGGGCAAGATGCCAAGGGGCGCAGCTACCTGGTAGAGCAAGCACACGGCACACGCCTGGCCCTGCGCCGGGGGACTCACAAATACATACCGGGCAAAACACCGCAGCTCTACGATTTAACGCAAGACAAACACGAACAGCACAACATCGCCCCGCAACACCCCAAGCTGGTACAGGATATGCAGCAATACCTGGATACCCTGCGCACGACCCCGGAAACAGCTATGCCCGCCACCGAATAAGGCGCGCATGCCACCCCGGCATGCACGCCTGATACCCTACGCTTAGGCGTGGGGCTCCTCCGCACCGGGGTGTGTTGCGCATGCACCATGCTCGCAGCAGCGCTTGGCGGCTTCCTCTTTCATTCTGTGGAAAGAATCCTTCACCGCGTCTTCCACCGCATGGCCATAGCTCTTACCTTTTTCCAACAAAGCCCGCATGTGGCGGCAATGTGACATCTTGTGTGCCAGGCACGCCAGTAGCATGCCCCCAATGAAACTACAGATACTTATCTTCATATTTCTTAATCGGGTTTATCCCGACCCGCATCATAAACGCTAACAAGCTCTGTTTCAATTTGTTTGATTAACGTATAAAAAACACCTCCTCCCCTGCGGTGAGGCAAGGAAGGAGGCGAGAGAGGAGCGAGCGGCCGGTTTAGGCGTTGGCATCCTGTGCAGCGGCGAGAGTATCGCAGGTGCAGCAGAAGTTGCGGTCGCCGTAAGTGTTGTCCACGCGGGAGCAGCTGGGCCAGAACTTGTGCAGGCGCAGCCCCGGCACGGGGTAGGCCGCGGCGCTGCGGCTGTAGGCGTGGTTCCACTCATCAGCCGTCACCGCTTGGGCGGTGTGCGGGGCATTCACCATCACGTTGTCATCCGCAGGCACGGTCCCCTCGGCCACGGCACTCATTTCAGCGTGAATACCAATCATGGCATCGATGAAGCGGTCGAGCTCGTACTTGCTTTCAGATTCGGTGGGTTCCACCATGAGTGTATCGTGCACGGGGAAGCTCATGGTCGGGGCGTGGAAGCCGTAGTCCATGAGACGCTTGGCCATATCATCCACAGAGAGGTGGCTCTTGCCGAGCATGATGGTGGTATCCAAGATACACTCGTGAGCCACCAAGCCGTTGGCACCGGCGTAGAGCGTGGGGAAGTAGGCAGCCAAGCGGCGAGCCACATAGTTGGCGTTCAGGATAGCCATTTGGGAGGCGCGCTTCAGGCCCTCGTGGCCCATCATGGCAAGGTACATCCAGGTGATGGGGTTGAGCGCGGCAGAACCGTATTCGGCAGAGGATACAGCCCCTTGGGTGCGGCCATCGCCTTCCACCACATGTCCCGGCAGGTAGGGGGTGAGGTGCTTGGCGCAGCAAATGGGACCCACACCGGGACCACCGCCGCCGTGGGGCATGGCAAAGGTCTTGTGCAGGTTGAGGTGGCACACATCGGCCCCGATGGTGCCGGGATTGGTAAGACCGCACTGGGCGTTCATGTTGGCACCATCCATGTACACCTGGCCACCATTCTCATGCACAATGCGGCAGAGCTCGGCAATCGTGGGCTCGTACACACCGTGGGTGGAGGGGTAAGTAACCATGAGGGCTGCGAGGTTATCTCGGTGCGCCTCGGCCTGTGCCTTGAGGTCGGCGGGGTCGATGTTACCGGCCTCATCGCACTTCACGGGCACCACCTTGAAGCCGGCCATCGCGGAGGAAGCGGGGTTGGTACCATGTGCAGAGGTGGGGATAAGGCACACATTGCGGTGTCCCTCGCCTTGGGCTACTTGGTAGCGGTGAATCGTCAGCAGACCGGCGTACTCACCGGCAGCACCGGAGTTGGGTTGCAGGGAGCAGGCATCGAAGCCCGTCACCACGGCCAACCAATTTTCCAGCTGCTTGAGCATCGTGCGCATACCTTGGCACTGATCCAAGGGAGCAAAGGGATGCAACTCCGTGACAGCTTGCCAGGTGATGGGCATCATGATGGCGGCGCAGTTGGCCTTCATGGTGCAGGATCCCAGCGGAATCATGGCCTCGTTGAGAGCCAAGTCCTTGCATTCCAGAGAGTGAATGTAGCGCATCATCTCTGTTTCGGAGTGGAAAGCGTTGAAGCAAGTCTGCTCGCAGAAGCTGCTCGTACGGGTGAAGGCGGCATCCCACACGGGAGCAGCCGGCACCTCTGCCGTAGCGGCACCAAACGCAGCGGCCAACGCAGCCACATCAGCATCTGTGGTGGTTTCATCGAAGGAGACGGATACCACATCCTCGGCCACGCGGCGAATGTTGTAACCGGCACTCAGGGCTGCGGCCACCAAATCAGCAGCCTTACCGGGAGCCTGCACGGCCACCGTATCAAAGTAGTTGGCAGCCACCGTGGTGTAACCGGCACTCTGCACGGCAGCGGCAAAGCCGGCGGCCAAGCGGTGAATGGTGGTGGCGGTATCCTTCAGCCCCTGCGGACCCTGATACATGGCATAGAAAGTAGCCAAGAGCGCGGTGAGCACCTGGGCAGTGCAAATGTTGGAGGTTGCTTTTTCGCGGCGAATGTGCTGCTCGCGGGTCTGCAAAGCCAAGCGGTATGCGGGCTTGCCGGCCTTATCCACAGAAAGGCCGATGAAGCGGCCGGGCAGCTTGCGCTTGAGAGCATCTGTGCAAGCCATGTAGGCTGCAGCAGGGCCACCATAGCCCATGGGGATACCGAAACGCTGCGTGGTACCCACGCACACGTCCGCACCAAAGGTGCCGGGCTCACGCAGCACCGTCAGCGCCAGCAGGTCGGCTGCTACGCAGCACAGCACCTTGGCGGCGTGGCACTTCTCGAAAAAGGCAGCGTAATCCTCTACTGCACCCACGTTGTCGGGGTACTGCACGAGCACGCCGGCCAAGCCCTGCACGGCAGCGGGGTCAAGGCTCTTCCAATCTCCCACAATCAGGTTCACGCCCGTGGTCTCGCAACGAGTTTTGATGACATCAATCGTCTGCGGGAAGCAGGTATCTGCCACGAAGAAGGTGTTGCTGCGGGATTTGGAGCTGATGCACAGATTCACGGCCTCTGCAGCGGCGGTACCTTCGTCCAGCATGGAAGCATTGGCCACAGGCAACCCGGTGAGGGAGGAAATCATCGTCTGGAAGTTCATGAGCATCTCCAAACGCCCCTGGGCAATCTCCGGCTGGTAGGGGGTGTAGGCTGTGTACCAGCTGGGGTTCTCATACACATTGCGCTGAATCACAGCCGGCATGTAGGTGCCATAGTAGCCCTGCCCAATGACGCTGTGGGCAGGCTTGTTGGCAGCCAGCACCTGCTGCAATGCAGCCAAGGCCTCTTGCTCGGCCATGGGGGCGGGAAGATCAAGCGGCGCCTTCAGGCGAATATCTGCCGGCACAATAGCATCCGTCATGGCATCCAGAGATTCAAAGCCTATCTCTTGCAGCATGGCTTCCACCTCGGCATCAGTAGGGCCAATGTGGCGCGGCACAAATGAAGTTTGCGTTGTAATCATATGATATGAAAGGGGAAAAGATGACGAGGTGTGAAGCTGATACGGCTCCACACCTCGCCCAAGGGGTCTATGTTTATTTGCAGAATTCCTCGTAAGCAGCGGCATCCATGAGGCCGTCGAGCTCGCCGGGTTCGCTGAGCTTGATCTTGCAGATCCAGCCCTCGCCGCAAGCATCGGAGTTCACGATACCGGGCTCACCGTCCAGAGCTTCGTTCACTTCCACGATTTCACCGGAAACGGGGGTGTACACCTCAGAAGCAGCCTTCACGGATTCCACAGCGGCAATACTGTCGCCGGCGGCATAGGTGTTACCAACCTCGGGGAGGTCTACGTATACAACATCACCCAATTCGGACTGGGCAAAGTCGGAGATACCGAGCGTCACCACGCCATCAACGGCGGGGCTTACCCATTCATGCTCGGAGGAATACTTGTAATCAGCAGGGATTGTGCTCATTGTAATGTGTTTTTTAGGAGGTTACTTCTTGAGGAAGGGTTTCTTGATGATGGTGGCAGGCACGGCCTTGCCGCGGACAATTACGTTCACATCCGTACCAATCTTACCAAGGGAGGCCGGCACATAGGCCATGGCGATACCCTTGCCGAGAGAGGGGGAGAGAACGCCGCTGCAAAGCTCGCCCAAGGGCGTGCCGTCCGGCAGCTGTACTTCGTAGCCGTGGCGGGGGGGCGCACCCTTGCCCTTGTATTCAATAGCCACAAGAGCGGTGGGGCGGCCATTGGCCTTCTGCTCGCGCAGAACGTCTACGCCGATAAAGTCTTTCGTCAAATCGCAGCACCAAGAAAGGCCTGCTTCCAAGGGGGTCTTTTCGGGGGAAAGGTCGGAGCCGTTGAGGGAGTAGCACATCTCCAGACGCAGACTGTCACGAGCGCCCAGGCCGCAGGGCTTGGCACCGCAAGCAATAGCCTTCTCCATCCACTTCACACCCTGCTCGGCGGGGCAGAAGAACTCAAACCCATTTTCACCCGTGTAGCCGGTGCGGCAAACCACCAGGTCATCCCCTTCGGCAGAGAACATCAGGATGCCGTTGCGCACGGGAAGCTCCACTCCGGGGCACATGGCAGCAAACACTTCCTCGCAGGTGGGGCCCTGAATGGCCAAGCCCACGTAGGCATCGCTCTTGTTCACCAGGTTGATGCCCTCCGGCTTGTGCGCGGTGAGCCAAGCATAGTCTTCATCAATCATGGAGGCATTCACCACCACAAAGTAGTCATCCTCTGCCAAACGGTAGATGATAAGGTCATCAATCACGCCACCTTTTTCATTGAGCATGATAGAGTACTGCCCCATACCGTCCACCAGCTTGTTGAGATTGTTGGTGAACATCTTGTTGAGCCACTCCGTAGCCCCGGTTCCATTGACAAGAAACTGCCCCATGTGGGAGATATCAAACACACCGCAAGCCGTGCGCACGGTGTTGTGTTCATCAATAATGCCCGTGTACTGCACAGGCATGTTCCACCCGGCAAAGGGTACCATCTTGGCGCCGAGCGCCACGTGCTTATCGCACAGCGGCGTGCTCTTGATTGATTCGGAATTCATGCGGGCGCATTATACGCACACTCGGCTGAATGTCAAGCTTAGACAAAAAGTATTTTTGTGCGTATGCTCATGGCTGTAAACTTGAACGAGCGGCAAAGCGGCGGGCAAGCTCCACATAGCCCAAAGCATGGCGGTAATTGGACTCTGCGGTGTCGGGTGGCAGTTGCTTCACCACCTTGGCGGGAGACCCCAGTACCAAGCTGTGCGGCGGGATGACAGTATTCTTGGTCACCAGCGCATGAGCCCCCACAACAGAGCCCTGCCCCACCACCGCACCATCCAGCACAATCGCCCCCATGCCGATGAGGCAGCGATCCTCCACCGTGCAAGCATGCAGCGTCACGCTGTGGCCTACAGTCACATATTCCCCCAAATGGCAACCCAACTCATAATCCACATGCAGGCAGCAATTATCCTGCACATTGCTTCCCCGCCCGATGCTGATAGCAGCCACATCTCCGCGAATCGTTGTATTGTACCACACGGAGGCGTCCTCTGCCACCTGCACCTGCCCGATGATATCCGCACTCGCCGCGATAAATGCTGCACCTTCCACCTGCGGGCATACCCCATCAAAACTCTCTATGGCCATGCCCGCAGTATAGCGAAACTCCCCCTGCGGGTCAAGAAGAACACCCATTCCGTCAGGACAAACGCATGAGGATGATGACAGATTCGCGTGATTTCAAACTTATCATTTATTGGTGCCGGTCAACTTGCGTCGGATGCAAAGCAACGGCCCCCCTCGACCTGCCAAAGTGTGCTGCACAGGGGTGGATTCATCCCTCTGCCGAAGCTGACAACCCCAGAATCGTGCCCGGCATAATTTTGTGGCCGGCAAAGAAACTTTCCGCATTCATCTTACGCGCACCCGGCGGCTGCATCGTGTGAATACGCACCACCCCGCCCCGGCGTCCCCCGCAAGATACAATCATGCCATCCGGGCCGGCCTCCAGCACCATCCCCGGCACAGCATCCACCGGTTTCTTGTAGTGGGAGAACATATCCACAGGCGGGAAAATTTTCAGCGGTTTATCCCCGCCGGATTTGACAGAGGGATACAAAGTGAACGTACCCGGCCATGAGTGGTATGCCCGAATCTTGCGTGCCACTTGAAAGGCCGGTTGACTCCAATCAATCAAACCATCTGCCCGCAAGAGCTTAGGCGCATAGGTCATGAGACTTTCGTCCTGCTCGTAGCGCTCCGCGCAACCGGCAGACAACGCAGCAATAGCTTGCATGAGTGCGGCCGGTGCCATCTGCGCCAAGTCATCGTGCAGGCTTTCTGCGGTTTCCGTCCCCTTGAGGGGCATGCGGCTCTGGCAGATGACATCCCCGGCATCCAGCTTGCGTACCACATGCATGATGGTGATACCCGTCTCATCATCCCCGGCTTCAATGGCCGCTTGGATGCATGCCGCGCCGCGGTGGCGGGGCAGCAAAGAAGCATGAGCGTTGATACATGCCTGCGTGGGCACTTGTATCACCTCTTCCGATAAAATCTGCCCATACGCCATCACTACCACCACATCCGGGGCAAAATTGCGCAATTGCTGCACAGCGGCGGCATCCCGCATACGCTCTGGCTGGTATACGGGTATCCCCGCTTCTTCCGCACAGGTCTTGATGCGGGGCGGAGTCAACACCTGATGCCGCCCAACAGGCCGATCCGGCTGCGTTATCAACGCCACCAGATTGCCGCTCTCTCGCAATGCGTGAAAGGAGGGAATCGCAATATCCCCGGTTGCCATCATGACCACTCGCATGCCGCTTTATACGCCATTTGGCGCGTATTTGTCAAGTTTTACCCTTCTTCACCAGAGGATTGGGCTTGTTTTTTTTCATAATTTTGCTAAGCTTCTGCCATGCACGCACGCTTTCTCTTCCTTTTCACTCTTTTTGTTACTCTCATGGTCGGCACAACCGCTCCCGCAGCGGGGCAAGATGACGCCCCACAGCAAGCAAGCCAAAAAGTTGCCTCCGACAAGCAAGACAAAGGTTGGATTAAACGTGAGCTGACTCGCCGCAAAAAAGGGCTTGCCTTGCTCAAAAAGGTAAAAGACGAAGCATCAGCCGCCGCGCTCATTGAGAAATTCCGGGAAATCTGGGGAGTCGAAGGCACCCCCGGTAAAGTTGGCTGGTTTGTCGATGAGGATCTGACCTTTGCAGATCCCATGCCATCTTCTCTCTCCGGGGAGGAGGTAAATACCAAAGCCGGCAAACAACTGCTTAAAATCTCTGCCGATGCCGATAAAGTGCTGCAAAAACTGTGCAACAAAGGCCTGATGAACGATGAGCTCAACGCCGCAGCTACCATGCTTTTCTACGCATGGGATAATTAAGAGTTGCAGCTGCGCCTTGTCTTCGTTTCCTCCCCCCGTTCCGCCACCGCAGGGACGATCTTCACGATGAACGCGAGCGCATCCCCCCCCTCCTTGCCGCACCCGCCGAGCATAGGTATTAACTAATCGAGTTTCTGTTCGTACAGTCGGGATTTCCCCTCGAACTTCCTCTTCCTCGGTTTGTTACCTCCCCGCAGTTGCTTCGTACCCTTCCCCACGGGCACTCACCCTTGCAGGGCAAACACTCTGTGTTTGGCTAATCAGCCTTACAGCCGTCGGCTGCTTTGTTCTTCAGGTCTGGGATTCCGCATCATCGCGGCTCCGCGCGGACTTTCACCGCAGTGCGCATATCGCGTCGGTCGTACAACTCTAAGCCCCCGCACGGCGAACCATGCGAGGGCTTGGGAAAAATAATGAGAAAGGCGGGATTAATACACGTCCTTCTGGTAGCGCTTGGCGGCCTTCATATCGGCCAGGTAAGCGGCAGCTTCTTCCTCTGTGCGGCCACCCTTGGTGGCAATGATGGAGAGGAGAGCTTTTTCTACATCCTTGGCCATGCGGTTGGCATCGCCGCACATGTAGACAGCAGCGCCTTTTTCAAGCCAATCCCAGATTTCATCCGCAGCCTGCTCCATGAGGTTTTGCACGTAAATCTTGTACTCTTGATCGCGGCTCCATGCCACAGAAAGCTTGAGCTTGCCACTCTCTACCAAGGGAGCGATTTCATCTTCGTAGCAACCATCAGTCGCTTTGTAGGGATTGCCGAAGAAGAGCCACATGGGGCCGGCAGCGTTGTCGGCCACGCGCTGCTGCCAGAAAGCGCGGAAAGGCGCGATGCCGGTACCGGGGCCTACCATGATGATGGGGGTGTTGCCATCCTCCGGCAGACGGAAGTTTTTGTTCGTATGAACAAAGACCTTCACCTTGTCGCCGGGTTGGAGACGATCTGCCATGAAAGTGGAGCAAACACCGCCACGCTTGCGGTCGCGGCAAGTGTAGCGCACAGCACCCACACAGAGAGACACTTGGCCGGGAACAGCATCCAGGCTGCTGGCAATGGAGTAGAGGCGGGGGTTCACCTTGCCCAAGATACCGACAAAGGCGGCGGCATCGGCAAAGCTAGCCTTCATTTCCGGATCGGTGGCCAAATCCAGCAGGTCGCGGCCCCAGCAAAAGTCTTTGAGGGCATCCTTATCTGCCAAGATGGCGGCCAGTTTTTCGCTACCGGCTGCGGCATTCCACTTGGTAAGCACGCCTTTCTTGAGGGTGGTGATATCATAGCTGCTGATAAGAGCCTCTCGCAGGGTGGTGGGGGTACCATCCGCGGCGTTGACAGGAGCCGCAGCATCCAATCCCAAAGCGGCGATGAGGGCATCTACCAAAGCGGGGTCGTTGCAGGGGATGACACCCAGCGCATCACCGGTGACGTAGGTGAGGCCGGAACCCTCCAGGGAATAATCCACGTGGATTGTTTCTTTGGCGCTGCCGGGTTTGGTGACAGGGCGTACTCCCAGCACCGGAGCCGGGAACGGATTCTTCATGCTGTATGGTTCCATAATCGTATTAAAGATGTTCGCAATCTGATGCAACCAGTCTGAATCATGCCCCCTGCAATGTCAAGAAAAAACGAGAGCCGCGCGGGAGAGATTAAAATTTTTCGAGGAGGAAGATAAACTCACGCACCTTGATACTGCGGTTGCGGAGGTTGCGGCAGGCGCGGAAAGTGTTGTACTCTTGCTCGAACACGCTGAGTTTGCCAAGACGCTGCAGGGTATCCACAAAGGCATCGGGGGGGACAAAACCCTCGGAGTTGTATGAGATAAGGATGAAGCGGGCCGGGCAAGCTTCCACAAGGGCAAAGAGCTCTTGGGCGGCCTTGGCGCGTTTGTTGTAGGGGGAGCGATTCCAATCCGTAGGGATACCGGAGACACGGGAGATGGCAGCCGGGCGGCGGTGGCTCACAATGAGATTGAGCATGAAGTAATTGGAGCCGTATGGGTGCTGATTGTATGGCGGATCAAGGTAGGCCAAATCCAGCTCCGGAAGGCGGTGCGCCACGGATCGGGCATCCCCTTGCAGGATGTGATAGGGACACTCGAAGCGCGAGAAGATGGGGGTGGGCAGCTCAATATCGCGCAGGATGCGTTCGAGCGCATGGCTTCCCTGCCCCCCGAACCGGCCGAGGCCACAGGTATCTTTGTAGAAACCTTTGAACACGCCGCCGGTGTTGTTGTGCACAGAAGCTTCGTACAGCAGCGGTGCCAGGGCATACACTTGCAGAGACTGCGGCAGGGTGGCTATGGCTCGCCGCGCCGAATCAATGTAGCAAGCGTTGCGGCGGGTGAAAAAGACGCGTTCACCGGGGCGTATGCAGGCATCTTCCTGCGGGGCGTAGAGCTCTGCAATGAGACCGGGCTGCATATCTGCCAATGCTTGCCGGCGCACGTGTTGCAGGGCAGCATGCAGCTGCGGCATATCAAGCGCAGAGGCATTGCTGAGGTAGCACTCGTTGAGCACACGCGAGTAGTCCTCCAAATCATTGACATAAAGCTCACCGGAAAATTGCTTGAGGTAGCGTGCCACGATACCGGAGCCGGAAAAGGCATCCCAGCAGCGCAAGTGGGCACGCCCCAAGCGGGCACAGACTTGGCGCACCCCCTGCCCGATGAAGCCGAGCAAGGCGCGTTTGTTACCGATGTAGGTGATGATTTGCTCCGCAAGAAAGCGGGCATCTTCCTGCGGCTCTGTAGGGGTATCAGCCATTCACTTGGGTAGGTGAAGCTGTGTTGATTCTTTGTTTGAACGCAGCCCAATCCGTTTCTCGCAGGAGGCGGCGCAGGTTGCCGTACCAAAACTCGTGGTGGCCGAATTTTTCATCTGCGAACTCAGCCTCGGCTTCCTCCACACTCACATTTTGCTCCACAATGCGGTAGGCCGCAATGACAATGCCCGTGCGATCCGAGCCATGCCAGCAGTGCACCAGCACGGGCTTGGGTGCGCGCCGCAGCATGAGCAGAATTTTTTCCAAATCCTCCGTCGTGACCTCCCCGGCTGCCACAGGGTAGTGCAAGAGTTGCAGCTTGGTACCCGCGGCTTTTCTGACATCGCGGTGGTACTCCCGCAGATTGAGCACGGATTTCACACCGATTGTTTGTAACAAGCGGAAGCCCGTTTCATCCGGCTGCCCGCTGCGGTACACATCTTTGCTCACCCGGTAGCAATTTTCAATTCCCGGCAGGATTTCCACAGGCTGCACCCCCTGTGCTGCCATACAGAACAGCACATGCACCGGCAGCATCCACATCGTTATCATGCGTTTATTCATCACTCCTGCTATCTTGCTCCCCTTCAGAGTAGCAGGTTTTGCGCATCTTGGCAAACACATAAACCATGCCCCCCAACGCAAACGCATGAGGATTATGACACATTTGCGTGATTTCAAATTTCAGATTCCAAATTGATCATTTATCGGAGCTAGCTGACTTGCGTCAGATGTAAAGCGAAGCGATAAGCTCACTTTGGCCTCGCCCCGCCTTCAAGGCGGGGTTCTCACAAGAGACTGCCGCTGCAGAAGGATTTTGTGCCTTTTCAAGGGGGAGCAAAGGTGGTACAATAGGCGCAGCGCAAGGGGAAGATGGAGCGAGTGGATTTGAAAGAGAAATGGCGGCGTACGCCGCACAAACCCGGTGTGTATCTGATGAAAGGCACGGGGGGCGGGGTGATTTATGTGGGAAAGGCCAAGGATTTGCGGCGGCGTTTGGCGAATTATTTTTCGCCAACGAGAGCTACGCTGGAAAATGGGAAAACGCGTGCGCTGATAGCAGCGATTGAGGATTTTGATTACTATGAGGTGCGCAACGACCAAGAGGCCTTGATTTTGGAGCAGAAGCTCATCAAGGAATATCGGCCGCACTACAATGTGCAGCTGCGGGATGATAAGCGGTACTACATGCTGCGGGCATCGCGCCAGGAGCCTCTACCGCGTTTTTCGCTGGTGCGCCTGCGCAAGGATGATGGTGCACGCTACATAGGGCCATTTGTGCATGCCACAGCGCTCAAGGAGACGGTAGAGTGGTTGAATCACCGCTTCCGCTTGCGCACGTGTACGTGCCGCTGTCCCGGGGAGGCAGAATACCGCCACTGCCATGATGATGTGATACGGCATTGCTCAGCTCCGTGTGTGGGGCGAGTTTCGGCAGAGGAGTACCGGCAGCAGTTTGAAGCGGCGCTGGATTTGCTGGAAGGCCGGGGGCGAAAGGAGCATTTGGATGCCATCACCCAAGAGATGATGGAGGCAGCGGATGCTCTGGATTTTGAACGCGCGGCGCACTTGCGGGATGTGCGGGAAAATATCATGAAGACACTGGAACCGGCCCGCCGTTTTGCACGCCGAGCGGCAGATTTACCCGGCACGGTAGACCCCGACCGCGATTTGGCAGAACTGGCGGTGGCGCTCGGCATGCCGGAGCCCCCGCAGGTGATGGAGTGTTTCGATATCTCCAACCTATCCGGCAACCACATTGTGGCATCAATGGTGCGCTTTAGCAAGGGGCGCCCGGATAACAAAGCATACCGCCGCTACCGCATCCGCGGGGTGGATGGGCAGAATGACTTTGCCTCGATGCTGGAGGTGGTACGCCGCCGCTATTCTCGCATCGTGAATGAGAGTGCCGCGCTGTTTGATAAACCGGAGGGGCTGGATACCTACACTTGGCTCAAACAGTTGAGCGCAGAGGGTCGCGCCCCCATCACCGTGCCGGATTTAGTGGTGGTAGATGGCGGCAAGGGACAGCTTTCCACCGCCGTGGCCGTGCTGACAGAGGTGGGGCTTGGCGGCATGCCGGTGATTGGGCTGGCCAAGCGCGATGAGGAGGTGTTTTTCCCGCAGCGTAGCGAGCCTCTGGTGCTGGGGGTGGAATCCGGTGCGCTCAAGCTGCTGCAACGCCTGCGCGATGAGGCGCACCGCTTTGCCAATAATTACAACGAGCTGCTGGTGCGCAAGCGCGTTCGCGAAAGCCGGCTGGATGCCTACAGCGGCATGACACCCCGCCGCAAGGAATTGCTCCTTGCTCGTTTCCGCACCGTGCCCAACATCCTCGCACGCACCCCGGAAGAATTGGCAGAGCTGCCCGGTATCTCCCTCAACTGGGCACGCAGCTTCCTCTCGGCCATGCGCAAAGAACATTGAATACGCCGGGCTTGCCCCCGGTGCTCTCTTGAGATGTGAAGTTTGAAATCTGAAATTTGAAATCACACGAAAACGTCATAATCCTCATGCGTCTGCCCTGTGAAATGCGGATTTTTGCTTGCAGGATGAGGCACAAAGCGTTATAACAAGCTCATGTCCGTGCCGCAGAATACCATTGCTCTCATTTTTGATTTCGACCAGACGCTCAGCCCCCACAACATGCAGGAGGATACCATTTTCCCGGAGTTTGGCATTGATGCGGCTCAATTCTGGAAAAAGTGCAACACGCGCAGCCAAGAGGAAGGGTGGGACGGCGAGTTGAGCTACCTGAAAGAGCTGCTCGATGAACTGGCGATTGACAATGTGAGCAACAAGCGATTGCAGGAACTGGGGCAAAAGCTGGTCTTTTATCGCGGCTTGCCGGAGTTTTTCGAGCAATTTCCCCTGCGTGCGCTCAGCAACGAGCACCGCTATGCCGGGATTCGGGTGGAATTCTATATCATTTCCAGCGGCATCAAAGCGATTATTGATGGTTCAGTTATCCGGCCGTACATGCGAGAAGTGTTTGCCTGCGAGTTCAGCGAGAGCTGCGGCCGCATCGATTTTCCCAAGCGAGTCATTTCACACACCACCAAAACGCAGTTCCTGTTCCGTATCAACAAGGGAATGCTCAAGTATACAGAAGATGTGAACGACCACATGGATGGCGATTTGCGCCCCGTGCCCTTCAAACACATGATTTATATCGGCGATGGCCCCACAGATGTACCTTGCTTCACGGTGATGCGCCAGCAGGGTGGGCACAGCGTGGCCGTGTACAACCCGGATGACACCTCCCGCCAGAGTTTCCGCAAGTGCTACGGCCTCAAATCGGATCAGCACCGTGTAGATTTCTTTGCTCCGGCCGATTACCGCGCCGGCAGCCACCTCTCCAACATCTTGGAAGAAACGGTGCGCTGCATGGCAGACAGCATTTTGCATGCGCAGCGCACAGCGGTGGAAAGCACGCGTGCCGGTGTCTCCAAATTCACTCACTAAACCACATGATAGCACGCCCCTATATCGCCTTGTTCATGCTGCCGGGCAGCATGCTTTTGCTGGCAGATGCCCCCGCTACGCTGCCGGAGTCGCCGCTCCCCCCGGAGGCGGAGAACAAGGTGAGCAACATGCCACCCGTGGTGATGGAGTTCGAGACTTGTATCAGCAAGATTCGAGATGAACGCACCGCCATTGATTCCACGGCGCAGGTGCAGGCTCTTGTCCCCCGCATAAAAAAGCTTATCCTCGCCCAACGCTGGGAAAACCCGGAAGACGCCCTTGTTTTGGCACAGGTTCTCAACTCTGCCTTCAACTTATTGCTCACCGAGCCTCCCTGCTATGGCTCCCCGGAGCTGGCAGCGGCCATTGGCGAGCTCCTCTCCGTGTTTACCGGCAAGTGATGGTGCCCCTGTTGCCTCGCTCTGCATACAAGGTAGTATTGCGCTCCCCCGTGGCACATTTGCCACCGCATACACAGCTCAAATGTTCCATTCTCTGTATGCATTTCCGGCCAAAACTCCTCATCAAAATTCAAAAAATTGATTTTTCTAGCCTTTATTCTTGACAAATCCGCGCCTCTGTGCTAATTTGCTGTCCCGCACCGGCATCTTGCCGAGCAGCGAAACAACCAATCATTCTCAATTTTACTCGAAATATGGTAGCAATCCGTCTCAACCGTCAGGGGTCCAAGGACCGTCCTTATTACAAAATCGTTGTCGTAGATAGCCGCGCTCGTCGCGATGGCGACTTCATCGAGCAGGTGGGTACTTACAACCCCATGGCCGAAGGTGTCAACTACACCATCGACCTCGAGAAGGTTGACAAGTGGATTAGCACCGGTGCTCAGCCCTCTGAGACCGTGGCTTCCATGATTAAGAAGGCTCGCGCTGCCAAGGCCTAAGCCTTGTCGCTCTGTGCGCCATTCTGATAGAACCTTTTCTGGTTGTTTCTTTATAAGCGTCTTCCAATCCCACGCAGGATTGGAAGACGCGTTTTTTCTGATGATGAAAAACGAGAGCTGATGATGCGGCTCGCAAAGCAATCTGCAAATTACACTTTGGAGTCCCCTTGCTCAAACGTTGGGACAACACAGGTGGGATGAATGATATAAAGCTTGAAAAAGGGAGAGGAGCGTGGTAGAGTATGCGCGGAGACACAGACGCTCCGCAACCGAATATTGCCATGTCCTCAGAACTTCCCAGCAAAACACAGGCCTCGCGCCATGGTGGTCACATCACGATTGTGGCCTCTACGTACAATGAGAAATACACCACAGCACTGCTTGAGAACTGCTTGGCAGAGCTGGAAGAAAATGCACCGCAGACCATTGTGGATGTGGTGCGAGTGCCGGGAGCATTTGAGGTACCCATCATGGTGAAGCGGTCTATAGTCGAGCCAAGCGGGGCAGATAAACCGGATGTAGTGATAGCGTTGGGCGTGATTTTGCGAGGCAGCACGGCACACGCTGATTTGATTGGGGATGCCATTACGCGCCAGTTGCTGAGCATTGCGTGCGATTCGCTCACGCCGGTCATTCACGAGGTATTGTTACTCAACGATGAGCAACAGGCATTTGCACGCTGCATTGCCTCTGCCCTCAACCGAGGCCGCGAGGCTGCCCGCGCCGCAATTTCCATGATCAACCTGCTGGATGAGCGCTACACCCTGCACAGCCTCAAGCAGCGCATGTCCGGCATCAACCGCAACGGTTCCCTCATTTAATTTCACCCATACCATTTTTCATGAGCAACATCAGCAAAACACGACAGGTAGCCCTGCACCTTATCTACTCAGTCATCGAAAACGGCGGCAAGCCTGATGAGCTGGATATGGGGCTTTTCTGGGATATCACGCTGGAAAAAGAAACAGAGCATCTGCGCAAGGCGCTCACCAAAGCCATCTTACACAGCTGCCGCAGTCTTGGCGACACCACGCGCTTGCTCACCACACGTGCTCAAAACGTGGAGAACGCCATGCACGGCGACCTGACCACCGCAGCTCTGCGCGAGACGGCAGAGCGTTACTGCAAGAATGCAGCTGCGCTGGATTCTGCGCTGGCAGCCCTGCGCTACTCGCTGAAAGACAAGCGCCGCGAGGGCTCCTACCAGCTTCAACTTTGCTGCAATGATGTATTGCGACTGGCAGCCACTCTGGAGGCCGGAGCGGAGACCCTGGAGCCTATGGCGATGGATTTCCCTGCCTACAACAGCGTGTTGGCTCCCTTTATGGCAGTCATCCGCCGCCGCAGCCGCATGCAAAAAGAATGCGCCATGCTGGCACATCCGGAAACAGTAGAAGGCCATGTGGAATACGCCGCCGTGAGCCGCGCGGCTCGCGAGCTGGAGGAGCTGAAGCCCGCCGCCCGCGAGATGGCCGAGAAGGTGCTGGCTGCGCGCGATACCCTCAACCCGCTCATCGAAACGCAGCTTCAAAATTACTCTATGGAGCGATTGGATGTGGTAGACAAGTGCATTTTGTTGCTGGCTCTGTATGAGTTGACAGTCAACAAGCTTCCGGTAGCCATTGTGGTATCGGAAGCCACCGCACTGGCCGACACCTATTCCGGCAGCAAGAGCGCGCCCTTCATCCACGGCATCATCGCCGCTGTCGCTCAAAATCTCTAACAAGCTCCACCCCTTCCCCCACTCATGGCCAACTTCTTTACAAGCCTGATTGATAAGTTTCTTGGCGAGCCCCAGATTGATTGGGACGAGCTGGAGGCCGACCTGATATCTGCCGACATCGGCGCGAAGCGAGTCATCCCCCTGGTGGAGGATTTGCGGGAAAAAGACACGCAGGATGCCTGCGACATTGCAGATTACATCAAGGCTCAACTGCGCAGCGCCTTCCCGGCCACGCTGCCGCAGCTGCCCACCCCGCAGGCGGGCAAGCCCGCTGTGCTCATGATGGTGGGGGTGAACGGTGCCGGCAAGACCACCACCAGCGCCAAGCTGGCCTACCGCCTTCAAAAGCAGGGGTACAAGGTGCTGCTGGCCGCGGCAGATACCTTCCGCGCCGCCGCAGTGGAGCAGCTGGATAGCTGGGCCACCCGCCTGGGGGTTCCCCTCTACAAGGGGCAGCCGAACCAAGACCCCGCCTCCGTATGCTACGAGGCGCACACCCGCGCCATGCAGCAGGGGGTGGATTACCTGATTTGCGATACGGCGGGGCGTCTGCACACCCGCCACAATCTCATGGAGGAGCTCTCCAAAATACGCCGCTCCCTCGGCAAGCAGGATGCGGCCGCCCCGCACGCATGCTACCTGGTGGTAGATGCCACCACAGGGGGCAATGCCCTGATGCAAGCACGGGAATTCCACAAGGCCACTCCGCTGTCAGCAGTAGTCATCACCAAGATGGATGGCTCCGGCAAGGGGGGGGTGGCCGTGGCCATACAGGATGAACTGGGCATCAGCCCCATCTTCTTGGGCACGGGTGAGGGGAAAGACGACATCCGCCCCTTCAACCCGACGGAGTACGCCAACACCCTGCTCTAACCTCATCTCATCTTCCCGCTGTCATGGCTGTGCTCCCCTCACTGCTGGAATACAATCGCGAAGCCCTAGCTGAGCTGCTGGCCGGCATGGGGCACAAAGCCTACCGCGCCACCCAATTGCAGGAGTGGATATGGAAGCACCGCGTGGCTGATTTTGAGCAGATGCTCAACCTACCCCCTACCCTGCGGCACGAGCTGGCAGAGCGCTTTACCCTGCGCCCTCTCACCGTGGTGGAGGTGAACCAAAGCACCACCGGTACCACGCGCAAGTTCCTTTCCCGCATGCAGGACGGGCATTTGGTGGAATCTGTCATCATCCCTGCGGCGGTGGGGCAAGGCGGCGCACACAGCGAGCGTCTCACCCTCTGCGTCTCCTCCCAAGTGGGCTGCGCCTTTGGCTGCAAGTTCTGCGCCAGCGGTCTGCTGGGGCTCACGCGCAACCTCACCGCATCGGAGATTCTGGGGCAAATTGTGGCAGCAGAGGAAATCTGCGGCGAGCGTATCGACAACCTCGTCTTCATGGGTATGGGCGAACCGCTTGCCAATATCGACAACTTGCTCACGGCGCTCGCTGTCATTATGGATCAGCATGCGCTCAATATCGGTGCACGCCACATCACCATCTCCACCTCCGGCAATGTACCGGGACTGCGCCGCTTGGCAGCTTTCGGCAAGCCCCTGCGCTTGGCGGTCTCCCTGCACGGTGCTCGGGATGAAGTGCGCTCTCAGGTGATGCCGGTGAACAAAAAATGGCCGCTGGCTCAGCTCATCCCCGCGCTGGAGGAGTGGAACCGCTGCAGCAAGCACAAAATTACATTTGAATACATCCTCATCGAGGGGGTCAACGCCATGCCCTCCGAAGCGCCCCGCTTGGCGGCGCTGGCTCGCAAGCTCAATGCCAAGGTCAACCTCATCCCCTACAACAAGGTTGAGGGGCTGCCCTGGGTGCGCCCCGCAGAGGCAGATTGCCGCGCGTTCTGCCGCGCCCTCATCAATGCCGGTGTACCCGTGACCATGCGCTACGAAAAAGGCCATGATATCAACGCCGCATGCGGGCAACTCCGCCTCCGCCGAGAGACAAAGCAGCGTGATAAACAATGAAAGAGACCGCTTCTCGTGTGAGAGGCGGTCTCTTTCATTGTGCAGGTTGGTGGCATATCTGCGTCAGAACTTGAACACTCCTTGCAACTGGAAAACAAATGCCCCGGTGCCATCATCAGAATGGATAGGATCAAAAATGTATTGCACATCGGGCTGCAGGAAGAAAGTGGGGGTGAGCTGCACCACGGCACTCAGCTCGATACCATACTCATTTTTGTGCTGATAAGGCTTGGCCGAAGCAGCTGCGCGCTCCCAGAAAAAGCCCAAGGCCACTTGGTCATTATTGCTGCGGCTACCCCAACCATCCGAGCGGAAGGGAGCTTGCAACACCAAGCCTGCGGTGGCACTGGCGCGCACATCGCTCACCGTGGCGGCATCTTCATCCATGAAACCGCAGCGGGTAAAGAAGCCTAAGCGGGATGCAGCACCCAGCTGCTGCTGGAAGTTGATGGCCACGCCGGAGCCGGTTTCGCCCTTGTAGCGGGTGAGTGTGTACTGGAAGCGGTAGGTACCCGGTCCCAGGCCGAAGAAGTCCTCGGTAATCAAGCCGATTTCACCGATATGCACCCAGGCATTACTGCTGATGTATTGGAAGGGGTTGTGGTTGATTTCACCATTGCAGCCGGTGGTGGCATACATCGTATAAAAGTGCGGGGTGGGTTGCCAAGCGGTCAAATAGCCCCAGTTGGCCCACTCCAGCGGGAGGCAGGGATTGAGATTGAATGCACCGTTGGTCAGGTTGCCGCTCCAGCTGGCAGAGTAGGCGTTTTGGTCGAGGTAGTTGGAGGCATCCAACACACCGGCCATGGCTACGAACTTGCCGTCAAATCCGCTGTAACCCAGCGCCAGCTGTGGCAGGAATACACCGTTGCCACCGCGCAGGCTTCCCTGTGGGTTGCTCAGGCTGCCCAAGCTTTTCTGTGCGCTGCCGGTGCGCTCATTGAAATTGATACCATGCCCCCAATCAGCCTCAAAGGTCAGGAAGATGCCCTGGCTGTTGTCCGCATCTTTGGCCAAGAACCACGTACCGGAAACAGAATTGTTGAAAGCCGAGAAATCCGAGCGTTGATTTCCAAACTGCGGAGCAATCTTGGTATAATTGTATGAGAGGGTCATATCATACTGCAGACCCACGCGAGAAAGCATGGTTTTCATTTTTTGAGCCGCAGTAGAGATGGCATCCTCCCCGATGATGCGGCAGGGTTCTGCACAGGTGTTGCCCGGCACAAAAACGCTATCCAAATACGGCATGAAATGCTGCGGTGTTTGCGGGAAAAGCAGCCAAGAGCCCACGCGGAATCCCCTTTCGCGTGCCACGTGCTCCCTCTGCTGGCGCAGCACCATATCATGCGTGGGCACACCGGCGTGGCGGCGGGTCAGCTGGCGCTGAGCCTCCATACCCTGCGAAAGGCTGCGCGGCAACTGCCCCGAATTCATATAGTAAGGATTCCACCCCATACCCGTATCCAGATATTTCCCGGCGGGTGCTACCTCTCCGGCCTGCGCAAGCCCCCCGAACAGGAGACTGCCCAACAACGCGTGCTTTGTTCGTATCTTCATAGACGATGGTACTGATGCCACCGCTTTTGCTCGCGTTGGATAACAATCAGAAATCAAATCTGAACTTTTTTTCACAAAATAGCGAATTGTGCTTTTTTCTTGAAAGAAGGGGTGTTTTTCTGTAGTATACTTGTTTGTATGAACATATTTAGACGTCTTGTAACCGCAGCCGTGTTGTCGGGTTCCCTGCTCACGGCGCAGGAAGCATACACCCCGCACCCGGATTGGGAAAACCCGCAAAATCTATCCCAGGGGCGAGAGGAATCCCGTGCTTTCTTTGTACCCTTTGCCAATCGGGATGAAGCGCTGAAAGGCCACCGCAAGGATTCATCGTTGGTGCTTTCACTGAACGGAGAGTGGAAATTCAACTGGGCCCCCGAACCGGATAAGCGCCCGGTGGATTTTTACAAGCCGGAGTTCGATGTAAGCGGCTGGAAAAACATTGATGTACCCAGCAACTGGCAGATGCGCGGCTATGGCACCCCCATCTACAGCAACCAAGCATACACCTTTGTGCGCGACTGGCCCCGCGTGATGACAAAGCCGCGCAACAAGCGCGAGCAGATGTACACCACCCCCGCCACCGAACCGAATGCCGTGGGCTCCTACCGCCGCGATGTGTACTTGCCCGCTGATTGGGAGCAGCGCCAAGTGTTCATCCAATTTGATGGCGTAGATTCCTTCTTCTATTTGTTCGTGAATGGTGAGAAGGTGGGCTTCTCCAAGGACAGCCGCTGTGCCGCAGTGTTCGATATTACCCGCTACCTCAAGCCGGGTAAAAATGTGATTGCGGCAGAGGTCTACCGCTACAGCGATGGTTCCTACCTGGAATGCCAGGACATGTGGCGTCTCTCCGGCATTTTCCGCGATGTGTTCATGTACAGCACCCCCAAGGTACAGGTGCGAGATTTCTTCGTTCATACAGATTTCTCCACCCGCCCCGACGGTAGCCGAGACTATACCGACAGCACCCTGCGCGTAGAGGTGGATGTGAACAACCGCAGCGGTGCAGATGCCAACTACACCGTAGAAGCTGAATTGCTGGATATGAACGGCAAGCAGGTGGCCTCCCTCTCCCCGGCTCAAGGTGCGGTGAAAAACGGCGAAAACATCCGCACCGAGGTGGCGGCTCACGTCAAATCCCCGGCTCTGTGGAGCGCCGAAAAACCCAACTTGTACCGCCTGATGCTCTACCTCAAGAATGAGCAAGGTGAGGTAACAGAAACCATTTCCCGCAAAATTGGCTTCCGCGAAGTAAAACTGGAGAATGGCCGCTTCCTGGTGAATGGCATGCCTGTGAAGCTCAAGGGCGTGAACCGCCACGAGAGCCAGCACGCCAACGGCCACAGCGTGACGGAGGAAGAATGCCGCACCGAGCTGTTATTGATGAAGCGCGGCAATATCAACCACATACGCAACTCACACTACCCGCAGCCGGCCTTCTTCTACGAAATGTGCGATGAACTGGGTATCTACGTGTGCGATGAAGCCAACATCGAATCCCACGGCTACTACTACGGCGAGCTCTCCCTCTCCCACCCCAAGGAATGGAAAGAGCAGCACGTGTGGCGCAATAAAAACATGGTGGAACAAAGCAAAAACCACCCCTGCGTTGTCATCTGGTCCTACGGCAACGAAGCCGGACCCGGCGACAACTTTGCCGCTGTGCGTGATTGGATTAAGAGCCGCGACACCTCCCGCGTGACGCAGTACGAGCGCAATAACGACTTGGCAGACCTCTGCTCCAACCAGTACCCCAGCGTCAACTGGACACGAGAAGTCGCCAGCCGCAAACTGGAGAAACCCTGGTACATCTCCGAATATGCCCATATCCTCTGCAACTCCATGGGCAACCTGGAAGATTACTGGGAAGCTATTGACTCCAGCGATTCCATCATCGGCGGCGGCATCTGGGAGTGGATTCACCAGAGCTATGACCAGGAAGTAACCCTGTCCAACGGTCGCAAAGTGACTCGCCAAAGCTATGGCGGCGACCACGGAGAATTCCCCAACGATGGTATCTTCTGCATCAAGGGCGTCATCTACAGTGATCGCACCCCGACCCCGCTGTATGCAGAAATCCGCAAGGTGCAGCAGAATGCCGAGTTCAGCTTCATTGGCGATCCACAGGCCGGGCAAGACATCTTGGTGAGCCTGCGCAACAAGCACTTGTTCACCGATTTGAATGAATATGACGGCGAGTGGATTCTCACCGAGGAGGGCAGCACACCTGTAGCTGCCGGCACGTTCAACATCAACGTAGCCCCCTTGCAGCATGGTGAGCTGGTCATCCCTGCCGCAGCCATCCCCGCAGATAAGCTGAAGAAGGATCGCCTCTACTTCCTGACTCTTAACCTGAAGCTCAAGGAAAATACCAATTGGGCAGAAAAGGGCTACGTGGTGGCCACCGAGCAACTGGCGATGCCCGAATCCTTTGCGGAGTTCTCCCACAAATCTCAGGTGGTTTCCATTGACCCCAATCAAAAGATTGATGTACGCAACCAAAGCGGACAGATGCTGGTGATTGGCCGGAACTTCTCCCTGTGCATCGACAAAGCAACCGGTGGGCTCAAGAATTACATTGTGAACGGCCAGCAGCTTCTGGGCGAGAAACCGACCTTGGCACTCAATGCTTTCCGCGCACCGCTTGCCAATGACAAGTGGGCTATGAACCAGTGGCTCTCCAATGGCCTGCGCAACTTGGTACACACGGCGTCTCCCCTGCTGGTGGAGCGTATGGACAACGGGGTGGTGCGTATCTCCTGCGATATCACCAGCCAAGGGCAACGCAAAGAAAGCCTGGATAGCCGCACCTATGACCGCGGGCACTTCAGCGTGACGGATAATGGCCCTATCACCGAAAAGGACTTCAAATTCGTGACTCAGATGGTATACACCATCATGCCCAACGGCTACATCAACGTGCAAGCCGGCATCCTCCCCAGTAAGGAGAAGATTGTACTGCCCAAGTTGGGCTTCATCCTCAACATGCCCAAGCGCTTTGACCAAGTACAGTGGTTTGGACGCGGCCCGGGCGAAAACTACCCCGACCGCAAGGCCGGTGCCCCCTTCGGTATCTATAAGAACAGCGTCAAGGGCATGATGGAGCGCTACCCCCGCCCCATGGAAATGGGCAACCGCATGGATACCCACTGGGTCGCATTGACGGATAGCAACGGCGTGGGGCTCATGGTCGCCACCGAATCCGGTGAGCAACTCATGAACTTCTCTGCCCTGCCCTATACCCCGCAGGAAATCTTCTATGCCCCGCACCCGGAAGACTTGCCGGAATCCCAACAAACAGTTCTGAGCATTGATACTCTCACCCTCGGTTTGGGTGGTGCAGCCTGCGGACCTCGCCCCATCAACCGCGATATCACGCTCTCTGCCCCCACCACCATCGTATTCTCCATCCGCCCGCTGCTTTCCGGCTCCAAGCCTGTAGAAGTGGGGCGTGAGACTCTGCCGCTGGTGGGCGCCGTCACCATCTCCCGCAATGCTCTGGGTTATGTGGAGGCCGGCTGCGCTACTCGCAATGCCACCATCCACATCACCACGCCCGATGGTGCCACAACCATCTACACGCAGCCCTTCCTGCAGCGTGAAGAAGGTATCGTGCGGGCGCAAGCTCACTACAATGGCTTCCTTTCTTCTGCCACCACCTTCCAACACATGGCTACCTGGCGCCCGGATAATTTGCTGCGCATCGTTTCCTGCTCCAGCACCTCCGGCGGTAGTGATACAGCATGGAGCCTCATTGATGGACGCCGCGATACATACTGGCACAGCCGATGGCACGAACCCGTGGCTCAATACCCCCACAACGTTGTGGTCGATTTGGGCGTGGAATCCGAGCTGCGCGGCTTCACCATCACCCCGCGGCAAGCCAGCACCTCGTCCCGCGTCAAAAAGGTGGCTTTCTACCTCTCCAACGACGGGCAGAACTGGGGCAACACACCGGCCTGCACCCTCGTGCTCAACGACAGTGACAGCGAGCAAAGCGTCTTCCTGCCCGAACCCGTTGTCACCAAGTACGTGAAGATGGTGTGCCTGGAGCCCATGGTGGCCGGGCAGCCCTATGCGGCTGTGGCCGAGCTCACGCCCATCGTAAACCGCATCGTGGGTGAATATCCGGCTCACGCTTTCTTCTCGCTGAGCTATGCCAGCTCCGAACTGCCGGAAGGCGGCGCGGCCCGCAACGTTCTGGACGGCAACCCGGACACGTTCTGGCACAGCATGAAGGGTGTAACCGTGGCCAACTTCCCGCACGAACTGCGCATCGATTTGGGTGGTGACCGCAAGCTCAAAGGTATCACCTTCCGCGGTGCTCCTATGGAGAAGGAAGCACGCATCAAGGATTATGAGGTCTATGTGAGCCAAGACGGCGAGAACTGGGGCCAGCCTGTGGCTCGCGGCACCATGGAAAACACAGACGAGGTGCAAAAGGTGCTCTTCTTCTCATCGGTTCACGCCAAGTTCCTCCGCTTTGTGGCTCTCAATGCCCACGATGGCGGTGACTATGCCGCTATCTCCGAACTTGATATCGTGGAAGACAAATAACCCTACCTCACCGATTTATGGCCGAGCCGGATGCCGAACGCATCCGGCTCTTTTTCTCGCCTCGAAGCATAAAAATCTAGAGTTTACTCTAGAAAACAAGGAAATAAACTTGACAAGGAGAAAGAAAGCCGTTAGCATGCAGGGAACAGCCAGAGGCTCAAATACAACACCATGAAAGCAGTCATACTTTTCCCCGGACAGGGAGCGCAGAAAGTAGGGATGGGCAAGGATTTGTACGACACCTGCCCCGCAGCCCGAGAGATGATGGAGAAAGCGGATGCAGCGCTTGGATTCGCGCTCACGAAAGTAATGTTCGAAGGGCCGGACGCGGAGCTGACGCGCACGTGTTACTGCCAGCCGGCACTTTATCTGCATGGGTTGGCCTTGTACAAAGAACTTTGCAACCGCATCAACATTGAACCTGTAGCCGCCGCAGGGCTCTCGCTGGGTGAGTTCACCGCCCACGCTGCCGCAGGCACGTTCAGCATGGAAGAAGGGCTCAAGCTGGTACAAAAGCGCGGAGCCTACATGGAAGAAGCCTGCCAGGCCGCTCCCAGCACCATGGCCGCCATGATTGGCGGCAGCGATGATGCCGTGCAGGCTCTGGCCAAGGAATGCGACATTGATGTGGCCAACTACAACTGCCCCGGACAGACCGTTGTATCCGGTTCGGTGGAAGGGGTAGACAAAGCTGTAGCGGGTGCCAAGGCAGCCGGGTTCAAGCTGGCCAAGAAGCTGAATGTGGCAGGGGCATACCACAGCCGCTTTATGAAGAGCGCCCAAGAAAAGTTGCTGCCGGAGCTGGAAGCAGTAGCCATGCAGCTACCCGCCATCCCCGTGTACTGCAACTACGAGGCACGCCCCGTGAAGGACACAGCAGATGTGCGCGCCATGCTGGGAGCCCAGGTATGCGGTTCCGTGCGCTGGGCGGCTTGCATGCAGGACTTGGTGAACAAGGGCGAGCGTCTCTTCATCGAAATGGGGCCGGGCAAGACCCTGGCCGGTATGATGGGTCGCATCTGCAAGGAGGCCACCGTCATCTCCATTGAGGATGTCGCTACGCTGGAAGCCGCCGTAGAAACGCTCAAGAGCATGTAAGACCCGCTTTTCTTTCAACACACAAAAAGCCGCACCCCACAGGCGCGGCTTTTTTGTGTGTTTGTTCGGCGTGGCGCTTTTTTACATTTCCTTTTTGGCCGAGAGCCATGAGATGACACCCCCGGCAGCCAGCAAAATGCAGATGCCTGTACTCAGCACCTTGCGAGCCAGCAATTCATCCTGCGGAGCCAAGTAAAAATAAGCCCCGCCCAGCAGAGCCATACCGACCAACAGGAAGATAATGCACCATTTATTAGCCTGCCACATCATATCAACTTACAAAGGTGCCGGGGTCTGCGAACAAACCCCGGCCGGTCCTACAAAAATCAGTAATTCTGAGCCAGAATCATGAAGTATGCTTGGGAGTGAGAGCACACAGGGCACACATCGGGAGCTTTCTTGCCCACCACAATGTGACCACAGTTGGAGCACTGCCAAATCTGATCTCCGTCGCGGGAGAACACAAGGCCACCCTCAATATTAGCCAAAAGCTTGCGGTAGCGGGTCTCGTGTTCCTTTTCGATGGCGGCCACGCCTTCCATCAGCTCAGCAATCTCATCGAAGCCCTCCTCGCGAGCCACGGCGGCGAACTCCTTGTACATGTCCGTCCATTCGTAGTTTTCACCTTCAGCAGCATCTTTCAGATTATCGGTTGTGCTCGGTATGGTATTGCCGTGCAGCAACTTGAACCACAGCTTGGCGTGCTCCTTTTCATTGCGGGCGGTTTCCTCGAAAAGGTTGGCAATCTGTACATAGCCATCTTTCTTGGCCTTGGATGCGTAGTACAAATACTTGGTGTGAGCCTGAGACTCACCGGCAAAAGCAGCAGCCAAATTGGCCTCCGTCCGTGTTCCTTTAAGGTCTTTCATAGCTTTACTTCGTGTATGATTTCGCGGGTTTTCCCCACCTTCGCCAAAAACTACCATGCACAACGCCGCTTTGCAAGCAAGAATCATTCCACCACCCGAAAAATTCCTTTATTACCCGCACATATCTGCTACAATAGCCCTGCCCTCATGGATACCACATCTCACTTGCCCGATATTCACACCGCGCTGCAACAGTATTTTGGTTTTTCCTCCCTGCGGTCCGGGCAGGATGCCATTGTAGAGGCTATCATGCAGGGGCATGACGCGCTTGCTATCATGCCCACCGGGGGCGGCAAATCCTTGTGTTACCAGTTACCGGCCTTGTGCCGCAACGGGCTCACCATTGTGGTTTCGCCACTCATTGCGCTCATGAAAGACCAAGTGGATGCTCTGCAAGAACGAGGCATCCCCGCAGCAGCCATCAACTCCATGCTGGGGGCAGAAGAATACCGCAGCGTGATGGGAGCATTGCGCCGCGGCGAGCTCAAGTTGCTCTATGTGGCACCGGAGCGTTTCGGGCAGGAGGGATTTATGAGCACGCTTCGCTCGCTGCAAGTCTCTCTCTTTGCTATCGACGAGGCTCATTGCCTGAGCCAGTGGGGACATGATTTCCGCCCGGATTACCTGCGGCTGGGACGCGTGCGCGCCGAACTGGGCAACCCGCAAACTGTAGCGCTCACGGCAACCGCTACAGCCCAGGTGCGAGAGGATATCTTGCAGACCCTGCAACTCCAATCCCCCGCCGTCATCATCAGCGGATTCGGCCGCAACAACCTGGATTTCCGCATCACCCATTGCGAGGGACGCAAGGCGAAGTTCGAGCGCATACGCAAGGTGGTGGCTCAATGGAAAACAGGCATCATCTACTGCTCTACCCGAAAAAATGTCATCACCGTTTTTGAAGAAATCGCCCGGCAGGGGGTGCGCGTGGTTGCCTATCATGCCGGCATGAGTGACTCTGAGCGGGAGTTTTCTCAAAATGCTTTCATTTCCGGCGAGGCGGATGTGGTGGTGGCAACCAATGCGTTCGGCATGGGTATAGACCGAGCCGATGTACGCTTTGTGGTGCATTTTGAGATTCCCGGCAGCGTGGAAGCATACTACCAGGAAGCCGGGCGTGCAGGGCGCGATGGTGAGCAAGCCGCTTGTGAACTGCTGTTCAACCATGCCGATTTAAAGACGCAGGAGTTCTTCTTCGAGGGCAGCAACCCACCCCTGCACCTCGTGCGCTCCCTCTATACCCTCTTGCGCACGCGCTGTGATTTACAAACGCACGATGTGCAGCTCACCGTCGAAAGCATGGCCGAACTGCTGGGCAAGGATGTGAACCCTATGGCCGTGAGTACGGCTCTCTCCGTGTTACTACATGCCGGGGCGATCTCCCGCGCGGACATTCCCGGCTCCAACACCCGCAACACCCACCTCACCGACCCGACTCGCCGCTTCGATGACTGGGATATCGACCACGAAAAACTGGAAGAAAAGGCCCGCCGCGATCACCTTAAAATCGAATCTATCACCCGCTACGCCTACAGCACAGGTTGCCGCCAACAGTGGATTTTGGACTACTTTGGAGAAACCGGAACGGCTCCTTGCGGCAGCTGCGACAACTGTGCCAACGAACCACCCGAAGATGCCGAGCTCATTGAGGGTGCAGAGTCTGACATCGTGCGCAAAGCTCTGGCCGGTGTGGCACGTGCTTCCCGCCGCAATGCCGCCGGCCAATGGGAAGCCATCTATGGCCGAGGAAAAATCATGGACATGCTGCGAGGATCCAAAAATGCCAACACGCACCGCTACCTCACTGCCCTTTCAACCTATGGCATTCTCTCCGAATTGACAGAAGCCCGCATGAAAGCCCTCTTCCGCGCCATGAACGATGCCGGGCTTCTCTCCTCCACCGGGGGCAATCTGCCGCTCATCACCCTCTCTGCCAAAGGCGAAAAGGTGATGAAGCAGGAGGAAGCTCTCTACATGGTACGCAAGAGCTGGTGCGCCGCATCTTCCCCCGCCAAGCTGCGTACGCGTCACACGGCCGCCCTGCTTCAATCCCTCGGCGTAGGTAAGATGGATAAGCGCCTCTACGAAGCTCTGGCTGATTTGCGCCGCGACATTGCAGAGGAATACCACATGCCGGTCTATCGTGTCTTGAGCACGGAAACCCTCAAGCTCCTTGCCACACACAAACCCACCACCATAGAGGCAGCCTGCCGCCTCAAAGGTATCGGCCCGTGGACTCGAGAACGCACCCTCCCCGCCTTTGTTGACCTCATCTGCGACTATGAAGGGGTGTAACATCACCTATTCGCCCCCTGATATGATGCAAGAAGACATTTTTTTGCAATTTGAGTGATAAAATCCTTGACAGACGCCCCCGAATAGGGTATCTTCCCTGCCCGTTCCCGGACAATTTATTAACAACAACCATATCTATCATGCGTTCCGTCACCGTACGTAAAGGAGAACCGATCGATCGCGCCCTCAAGCGTCTGAAGACCAAGCTGGATACTGAAGGTATCCTCGAAGAAATGCGCCGTCGCCGTGCTTTTGAAAGCCCCATGGACGAGAAGCGCCGCAAGGCTCGCTCTGCCAGCAAGCGCAACAAAGTGAAGTGGCGTTTCACCAACAAGGAAGAAATCCCCGCAGCTGCTGTGACTCCCGCTGTGGAGGCATAATTCCTGAGCGTTCGGGAAGTTTTTGAATCAACGGGCAGTTCCGAAAGGAGCTGCCCGTTGCGCTTTGTTTTATCCCTCTACGCGGAGCCGGAAAAGCGATGCCGGGGTAGAAACCGGGTTCTAAGCCTTATTTTTCAGGAATACCTAGAAGCATGTGGATATACCAATACCTTACCTGGTGTTAGAATCCTACAATGAGCTGCTGTGGGATAGCAATATTCAAAAACGAAGAATCACATGCGGATGATGAAGCGAGTGCAAACGCCGAGAGTACTCTCTGCCCTGATACTACCGCCATGAGCCTCGACCGCATGCTTAACAATAGACAGCCCAAGCCCCGTACCTTTGATACGCCCCGTGACATCTGCCCGGTAAAAACGATTGAAGATAAACGGCAGTGACTCCGAAGCTATGCCCACCCCATCATCCTGCACGCAGATGGTACACGCACCCTGCGGCTCTTTCTGCGCACTCACATGCAGATTGATGGTTCGCTCCGGATTGTTCTTCAGTGCATTTTCCATCAGGTTGAACAGAATTTGCGACCAGTAGAACTTATCCCCCGTCATCATGAAAGGCCGGGGCTCAATATCCAAATGCAGCATGGCGTGCTGGCGGGTCATAAGCCCCTCCAGGCGCAAACGCACATCATCTACTACCTGAGCTAAATCAAATTCTTTCATGCTCAGGTAGTTGGCTTCCGCATTCTCTAATTTGGAAAGAGCAAGCATGTCTTCCACCAAGCGGACAATACGGTCTGCGTGCTTCTTCATGAGGTTGAGCGCGCGCGTGCGCATCTCCTCATTTGCCGCAGCGGCATCATCCTCCAGCAGGTTTTCTAAATACCCGCGAATGATGGTAAGCGGGGTGCGCAGCTCGTGCGAAGCATTGGCCACAAAATCACGGCGAATCACTTGGGTGCGGTGTTCTTCCGTCACATCATGGAACACGATGCCGATGTGCCGGTCCGCATTGCCCAGTGGGGTGGAAATAGCACGGTACACGCGCAACTCTCCCCCCAGTTCCGCTTGCAATGAATGCTGCATTTGCCCTTGGGCGTTTACAGCGTCGGCTACCACTTTGCGGAAGGGGGATTCCTCTGCCAGCACGCGAAGCAGATTCACGCTCCGATTCACATCCACCCCCAGCAGCATCCCCGCTTGGTGGTTGCACATCACCATACGGCCGGATGAACGCACCAACAGGAATGGTACACCCAAAGCCTCCAGAAATAGGTTTTTATCCTTGCGCACGTGCTCCTCAAGCGTGCGGCTTTCATAGCGCAAGCGCTCCAACTCCGTGTGGCAGTTGTGCGCATGGCGCCGCATGGCATCCAGTTTGAACCACAGAAAACAAAAAGGCAGCACAAAGGCTATCGCCATGAGCCCGAATGTAACATCCCAGTGTACCATGACGATAGCCTATTATATGCTTAAACCCGGCTCCTGATGCCGATGTGCATCAGAGCACGTGGAGGCTTTCTGCCTGTTCCTGTGTCAGCTCGATGCAGTTCCACGGCAGGCCATACTTGTTGAGTGCCTCCATGAAGGGGTCGGGGTCGTTCTGTTCCATATTGAACACGCCTGCTCCACTCCACGTACCGGAGAGAATCATGCGTCCGCCAATGGCCGCCGGCACACCGGTAGTATAGGAAATGGCCTGTGAACCCACCTCCTTGAAGCATTCCTCGTGGTCGCAGATGTTGTAAATGTAGACCGCTTTATACTTACCGTCTTTCTTACCTTGGATAACGCAGCCGATGCAGGTGCGGCCATGAGTGGTCTTGCCCAAATCGCCGGGGTCGGGCAACACGGCTTTCAGGAATTGCAGCGGCACAATCTCCACACCATTGTACATCACCGGATCAATGCGGGTCATCCCCACGTTCTTGAGCACGGTGAGGTGGTTGATGTAGTTCGGGGAGAAACTCATCCAGAACTGAGCCCGCTTGATGGTGGGGATATGCTTCACCAAGGATTCCATCTCCTCATGATACATGCGATAAATCTCATAGGTACCCACGCCTTCGGGGCAGGCAAAGGGCTGGTGCTTGCTCATAGCACCTGTCTCTTGGAAATCGCCGTTCTCCCAGTGGCGGCAGGGTGCCGACACCTCTCGGATGTTGATTTCCGGGTTGAAATTCGTTGCAAAAGCCTGGCCATGGTCGCCGCCGTTCACATCAATGATGTCCAAGTATTCAATTTCATCGAAATGGTGCTTGAGCGCCCAAGCGGTGTACACGTTGGTCACGCCCGGGTCGAACCCGGAACCCAGCAGAGCATAGAGCCCGGCCTCGCGGAACTTATCCTGATAGGCCCATTGCCACTTGTACTCAAACTTCGCTACATCGCGCGGCTCGTAGTTGGCTGTGTCCAGATAATTCACACCTGCTTCCAAACACGCATCCATGAGGGGCAAATCCTGATACGGCAAAGCTACATTGAGCACCAAGTCCGGCTTCACCTCACGAATCAAAGCCACTGTGGCTGCCACATCATCGGCATCCACCGCGTGCGTCGTAATCGCCACACCCTCGCGTGCCAATACATCTGCCGCAATGGCATCACACTTGGCTTTGGTTCGGGAAGCCAGATGGATGTTCTTGTATACATCTGCCATCTGGGCGCACTTGTGGGCCACTACGTGCCCCACACCACCGGCTCCGATTATGAGTACTGTGTTCATTGCGCGCGTGAGCATGCACGAGTTTCCTTTCCAAGTCAAGGAAAAAGCCACAAGTGAACGTAAATTGAATCTAAACACCACGCAGGGTATTTCTCAACGTTGCATCGCGCGTCAGCGCAGTAACTTGGGCTTGCCAAGCGGATGGCGAGTGTGTAGAATGAACCCGCCGTGGCAGCACACCCCTCATTCTCGCAGATTGATTTTTCTGAGCGTCCCTTCATTTTGTTTTGGGAAGTGACGCGAGCCTGCGTGCTGGCGTGCCGCCACTGCCGCGCTATTGCGCAGCCCAAGGCTCACCCGAATGAACTGACTCATGAGGAGGCATTGCAACTCATTGACAGCATTGCGGAGCTGGCACCGCCCATGCTCGTGCTCACCGGGGGCGACCCCATGATGCGCAGCGATATTTTCGACCTGATATCACACGCTACATCCAAGGGCTTGCGAGTTGCACTCAGTCCGGCGGCCACACCGCGCTTGCTGCATACTGATTTTGCCCACTTAAAACAAGCCGGTGTGGTCAGCATGAGTCTGAGCTTGGATGGTGCCATGCGTGAGACTCACGATCGGTTCCGCGGTGTTCCCCACACCTTTGAGCGAACCTTACAAGCCGCAAAAGCAGCCAAGGAGGCCGGCATTCAGCTCCAGATTAACACCACGCTATCCCACAGCACGCTACCGGAGCTGGAGGCATTCATTGAGCTCATGCGCACCATTGCCCCGGATGTCTGGAGCGTGTTTGTTCTTGTACCCACGGGGCGTGCCACAGCCCAGGATTTGCCCACGGCAGATGAGCTGGAGAGCGTGTGGCAACGCTTGGCAGAGCTGCGCGCAGAGCTGCCGTTTGCCATCAAAACAACGGAGGGCCACCACTACCGCCGCGTGCTGATGCAAGCCGCCAAAAACGGAGGCCAACCGCCACGCCACCTCATACCCACAAGAGATGGCAAAGGCGTGCTCTTTATCTCCCACACAGGTGAAGTGCAACCCAGTGGATTCCTGCCACTCACCGCAGGCAATGTGCGCACGGACAACTTGATAGAGCTCTATCGCCACCACCCCATCTTCACCACCCTGCGAGATGATAATGCGCTGGGCGGCAAATGCGGTCACTGCGAATACCGGCGGGTGTGCGGGGGCTCCCGTTCCCGCGCATACGGCAGCATGGGCGACATGATGGCAGAAGAACCTCTTTGCAACTACATACCGGCTGCATTGCGCAGCACCTCTCATCATGATTAACATCACCCGTCTCTGGACAGGAGCAGAACAACCGGCAGACCACCTGCGCTACGGCTTGCGCCATGGCGGCATTCACAGCGCCCAAGCAAGCACGGCAGCATGCATCCCCGCTTCCTCTCGCGCACGCAAACCCATCGTTGTATGGAATATCACCCGCACATGCAACCTACGCTGCATTCATTGCTATGCCGACTCACATGCAGAAAAATACCCGGGCGAGCTCACCTGGGAACAATGTTGCGCCGTGATTGATGATTTGGCAGCCTATGGAGCCAGCGCCCTGCTGCTCTCCGGTGGCGAGCCCCTGCTCCACCCCCGCCTCCCGGATATTCTTGAGCGCGCCACAACCAAGGGACTCAAGGTGACCATCTCCACCAACGGCACACGCATCACCCCCGATTATGCCCGCTTGTTCAAACAACTCGGTGTCGCCTACGTGGGCATTTCTCTGGATGGTATCGGGGAGATTCACGATCAATTCCGCGGAGTCAAGGGCGCCTTCGAAGGCGCTATCCGTGGCTTCCGCCTCTGCGAAGATGCCGGCCAAAAAACCGGTCTGCGCCTCACCCTCACCCGCAACAACGTGCAAAGCATGGAGCAAATCCTTGACTTTATTGAATCTCAAAACATTCAGCGCGTATGTTTTTACCATTTGGTACCCACAGGGCGTGGGGTCGATGTTGCCAGTCTGAAACCGGAGGAAGCTCGCGCTGCCATGGATATGCTCATAGCCCGCGCGGAAGCATGGCACGCCGGAGGGCAAACGCGAGAGCTGCTCACCGTGACCCAACCGGCCGATGGCATTTACCTGCTTCTGCGGCAGCTGCGGGAGGGGAACCCCCTGGCGGCGCAAACTCTGCGTCTCTTACAGTGGAATGGCGGCGGTGCCAACAGTTCCGGGCGCGGCATTGCCAACATCGACACACAAGGCAATATCCACCCCGACCAATTCTGGCAAGGTGTTACCCTCGGTAATGTCAAGACGGAGCGTTTCTCCACCGTATGGGAGGCAGCTCACGCTCCCTCCGCTGCCCGACTGGCAGAACTGCGTGGTAGCGATGACCCTGCCGAACGCCAGAAAAAGCTATCGGGTCGCTGCGCCTCATGCAAGCATTTTCACCTCTGTGGCGGCGGTTTCCGCACCCGCGCAGCCTTTGCCAACGGCCACTGGTATGGCTCGGATCCCGGCTGCTATCTTACAGATGAAGAAATCCATACCGATTTGCCCGATTCTCTCGCCTGAAGAATCAAAAAAAATCATCAAAAAAATCTCTTTTATGCTTGCAAGAAGCACAGCGATGTGATATTTCTGATTTTGTCATGAAGCGCTTACTCCTTTCTACACTTCTTCTCGGGATGCTCGGCACAGTTTACGCAGACATCCAGGCACCGCCTGCTTCCGAATACACTGCAACTCGCAAGCTTGGCCGTGCCGTCAGCAATATCCTTTTTGGTATTGAGGAATTGCCCGTCACCATGATTCGCTGGAATGAGGCCGAAGGCAACAATGCCGGCTTCTCCGTAGGTATCGTGGAAGGCTTTACTCGTACCTTCACCCGCATGGGCTACGGCTTCTACGAGCTGGTCACTTTCTGGGCTCCCACCTACAAGTGCACCTATCGTCCCCCCTATCAGGGCAGCTGTGGTCGCAGCGGACTTATTGAGTACAATACTTGGTCCGGTTTCACCGAATTCCCTGAGGAGCTCGGCTTCCAGAGCAAGTACGATTATTCCCGCACCAACTGGCGCTAAGCCACCTTGGTATGGGATGATGAGCATCGTGCTCACTCTATTCCATTTACCATTATACCCTCCCCCCACCATCGGTGATTCTCTCACACACCGATGAGTCTGGAGTAACGCGAAAGAACCTGCTGCACATATTGTGGCAGGTTCTTTCGCGTTGCACGTCCCCACCCCGTATCACCCTTATGAAATATACACCTCAATCATTGCGACGCAACGAGCGAGCTCTGCCCGAAGAAGATGCCCGCAAACTACTCACCCACGGCATCTATGGTATCCTTTCCCTGTGCAGTCCTGACGGCGGAGCCTATGGCATACCCCTGCACTTCGCCTGGGATGGCGAGGATAAGATTTACTTTCACGCAGCACCTGAGGGCAGAAAACTCGATTGTATACGCCATGCCTCAAAAGTATCGTTTTGCATTGTAGGAGAAAGCACCGTGCAAGCCCGGCATTTCTCCACCAGCTATCAAAGCGCCATATTGGAGGGAAAGGCAAGCATAGTGCAATCTCCGGATATAAAGAAGAAAGCCCTGCACATGTTGTTGGCAAAGTACACGCCCGCAGAAATGAAATCCGGGCAGCAATATGCTGAGCGCGCGCTGAATCAAACGCTCATCATACAACTCACCATCAATACTTGGTGCGGAAAACACGGCTTCATGGCATCTTAATCTCCTGCATAGCAGTCCGGGGCAAACGCCTTAGGCGAGATGTAGCTTAAATAGCTGCTAGTGCTCGAATATCAATTGCAAAATTCATATTTCAAATTTTACATTGAAAAAAATTGGCGCTGTCGCGCAAGAAAATAGGTGGGGTACATCTGCGTTTGCCCAGCATAGCAGTCTATTAACCTTGACAATCGGCGCAGAAAGAAGCAGAATAAGCGCACATGATTCTTCCCATCACACAATACGGCAATCCGGTACTACGCGCAGTAAGCGCACCTGTGGAAACAGTAGATGATGAACTGCGTGAATTGGTGGCAAACATGCTTGAGACGATGTATGAGGCCAACGGCATTGGCCTCGCTGCGCCCCAAGTAGGCCGCAACATCCGTCTGGTCGTCATCGACATCCCCGAAGATGAGGAAGAAGGGACAGAACCGGCAATGGCAACCATCAACGGCGAGCTCCGCCCGGTGAGAAGCATCATGCCCCTCGTTTTCATTAACCCCACCCTCGAACCGTATGGCAAGCAGTATCTCTTCACAGAAGGCTGCCTGAGCGTGCACAACATCCGCGCCAACGTTTCACGCCCGGATCATGTGCGAGCCACACTGCCCCAATTGGACGGCAGTGTGCTGGAAATTGATTGCGATGGGCTTCTCGCACGCTGCTTGCAGCATGAATGCGATCATCTGGAGGGTTTCCTCTTCACCGACCGCGTGTCTTCTGCGGCAAAAATCACCCTCACGAAAAAGCTCAAGAAGCTCGCTGAACGCTACTAAGCCACACCGCTTGCAACATGCAAGCATACACCGTACGGCGCGGCACTTTCACTCGCTCGCCCTCAGGTCTCTGCCGCAGGAGCTGAATGGTGCGCAACCCTATTAGCGCCGGGAGCATACTGGCAAAGCGCAAGCGGAATCCCCGCAGGCGTGTACTGTAATCTACACCATCCCGTAGGTAACGCTCTGCCCGGCCAAGCCATGCCGAACGCGAACTGCACAAATAGCAGCGTCCGCGGGCTGCATCTTCTGCGCAGTCGCGCAATATATTGACCAGTTGCAATCCGCAACCATATCGCACACCGGCTTCGAGCATCACTTGCTTGCGAGCCGGGTCACAAAAAGCTTTTCCCATTGTCTCCAATCCCAGTTCCGTCCAGAATTTTCCCACGCAACCGGCCACTTGGTAGGAGTATTCCCGCGTTTGAGCATCATCTGTTACTGTTGATTGCTCGCGAAAATAACGCAAATCCCACAGCTGCCCCTCTACGATGGTAGCCAATACCTCGCGAATAAGCCGAGCCTGCCCCTCCGGCATGGCGCGTAAAATTTGTAAACATTCGCCAAATCGGCACAGCAAAACGCGCTCAGCCGGGTTGCTTTGCGCCTCTGCCAAAGCTCCACCCAATGCGTGCAACAACTCGCTTTCGGCCTCGCGAGATAACAGCCCCGCCACCGCTTCTCCCATGAGGCTGAGTATTTGCTCTCGCTCCTCGCTATCCGCAGATGAGGTATCTGCTACACTATCCGTGGCACGTGCCAAAAGGTACCCCAGCGCCACCCCATCTTGCATGGCCTGCGGAAGCCAGCGAATCGTCAGAAAAAACGACCGCGACACCGCTTTGAGCAGGGGACCTGTCAAGGCCTCGCCTCCCGGCATGCTTGTATTGCTCATTTGTTCAGCACCTCCTGCAAAGCCGCGAGGCAGCGTTTATTTTCTTCTTTGTTGCCCACAGTAATCCGCACGTACTCAGGCAGGCCATAGCCCCCCATGGGGCGCAGAATCACACCACGCGCAAGCATTTCCTCATACACTGCTTTGCCTTGCCCCACTTTCACCATGATGAAATTGCCATGGCTGGGAATGTAGGGAATCCCCCATGTCAGAAGGGCCTCGTAGAACTGCTCGCGGCCTGCTTTTACCATCTCCACGGAGCGCGCAAGATGCTCGGCATCTTCCAATGCCGCACAAGCTGCCACCTGTGCCATCAGATTCACATTGAAGGGAGAGCGAGCTTTATTGAGCAAATCTGCAATTTCCGGTGTTGTCACGGCATAACCCACACGTGCCCCGGCCAAGCCGTATGCCTTGGAGAAGGTACGCAAAGCGACCACGTTGCGACCTTCTCGCACATACTTGAGGCAATCTGTTTTCTCCCCGGCAAACTCAATATAAGCTTCATCAAATGCAACAATCACATGTTCAGGCACGGCTGCCATAAAAGCATCCATTTCCGCCTGGCCCACCATGGTACCAAGGGGATTGGTGGGATTGGTGATGAACACCAAGCGAGTCTGCGGCGTAATAGCCGCCAACATTCCCTGCAAATCATGGCTCCAATCTGCCTTATTGGGCACTTCTACATACGTGGCATCAAACAGCTTGCACATCAACGAATACATGGCAAAGCTGTATTGTGCAGCCACCAGCTCCAACCCCGGCCGCAAGCAGGCATGACACAGCAATTCTATGAGCTCGCTGCTGCCGTTGCCCACCGCCGTCTGGTTGAAAGCCACTCCATGACGAGCGGCAATCTTGCTACGCAGTTCAAAAGAGGCGCCATCCGGATAGATGTGCATGCCGCTTGCCGCGTCCAGCATAGCCTGTACGGCCATGGGCGAAGGCCCCAGCGAATTCTCATTGGAAGCTAATTTAACAATCTGTGCCGGATTTAATCCCAATTCTCTAGCCGTTTCGCTAATAGGCTTACCCGGTTGATAGGCCACCAATTCCTGCACATTGCGGTTGATATAGGGGGAAATGCTCATAAACGCATGGTTTGGGGCATTATATACCCGTCATAGCAAAACTCAAGCCTTGATTTGGCTCCGGTCTGCGATTAGAATACCCTGTATGAAAAGGCTTTTGCTTTATTCACTTATCTTATTAGCTTTAGTCGCAGCCACGTTCTTTGCCTTGCGCCCCGCTTTTTCTCCTGATGAAATGCGCGATGAATCGCCCGCTCAAAACATTGAGTTCACCCTTCACGGGCAACGAGAACAAAGCGGGTTGCTGAACTTTGAATATGACTGGGAGCTCACAGACTCCCCCAACAACACTCTTTTGTTGGGCAAAAATGCTCCATCCATTTTCTCCCTTATTCAACCGGCAAAGTGGCACATTTCCTGTAGCACACAAGATGGTAAATGTGTGCTGCGCTCCACTCCGCCTCTCCTCAAAGCCAAAGATTCCACCTCTCAAGTTCGTTCTCGATTCCTGGCCGAGCCGGGCATGCCCTTTAAACAACGCTACCCGGATGGCTCTGTGCGCACGATTCGTTCTGTCAACCTCATTTGTGAATTGTGGATTTATCGCTCCTTTTTCCGCCCGCCTCTGCATGCGTTTGCCATTCAGGAAATCCTGATAGACCCCATTGGCGGCTCCGCAGATTTATGCAAGCCATACTCTGCCCTGTATGTAGCACGCGGCATGGAGCATAGCTTTGTAACCCATAGCTCGCAGGCTCAATTACCGGCCTTATACTGCGGTTCGGAATGCGAACAATTGCTGACACGCATGCTCTACATGCTCGCTGCCGTTGATTCTGAGACCCAGGCACAAATACGCACCAAAAAAATACATACGACAGCACAAAATCTCCTCGCTATGCAGCAAGCTCCATCTGCACCTTGGCCCGATTGCTGGGGAGACGCTGCTCCTACTGCAACACAGATTGCCCGCCGAATCGTCCCGGCTCTCGTTCGATTGCAGGAGAACGATTGCTACGGACATAAAGAGCTTGTTCAATTTATCAACGGAGATATGTTCAGCCGCATCTTTGGGGAGAACTTTACCTCTGCCCCCGCTCCTATCTCCGATATGCCACCCATCATCTTTGAACGGGTAGATGAAGAAAAAATTGAAAAAAATGAAAATTAAGTGAAAGATTCATTATAAGCCCACCGTATTCTTAGCAAAGACCGGGGTGAGAGCCGGTCTGAAACAGGAAACTGTTTTCATAGAGTAGGTGTAAGTAAAATGACCGGAAATCACATGATTTCCGGTCGTTTTTCTTTTGAAGCAAGGAGATAAAGTATCCTCTACGCAAATACGTCTTACTTAATCCAATGCGGGCAAGCGGAAAAAACGCTTCGCATTCGCCGTGGTGCATGCAGCCACTTCTTCGGGCTCGCATGCGCGCAATTGTGCAATCTTTTCCACCACGTAGCGGGTGCGACCGGGAATGTTCACCATCCCACGGTAAGGATCAGGGGAAAGGAAAGGAGCATCCGTCTCCACCATAAAACGCTCTGCCGGGCACCACGCCGCAACAGCCTGCACGTTCTCCGTTTTCTTGAAAGTAAGGAGCCCCGTAAATGAAATCAAGCCATCCAACTCGCAGAATATCGATTCGGCCTGTTGCTGCGTGCCGATAAAGCAATGAAACACGGGGCGTACTTTCGGAAAATGACGGGCAATGGCAAAGGCATCATCAAAACATGCCGTACCGGCATTCACCTTGTCTCGCGTGTGAAGGGAGATGTTGAGCCCCAACTCCTCTGCCAAGGCAAAATGAAGCTCCAGCAGGTGCCGCTGGCGGGCATAGTAGGCCTCTGTCGACCACCCCTCAGGTGGATCCCAAAAGTAATCCAGTCCCGTTTCTCCAATGGCCGCTTGCGGGTGCTTGCGGCACAGCTCTGCCATGCGGGCAAAATCCTCATCGCTCGCTTCCGTGCAGTCAGAGGGGTGAACCGCCAAGCAAGAGCTCACAAAATCCGGCCAGCGAGTGGTAAGCTCCAACGTGCCCTCCCAATCATGCGGGCCGGTTCCCTGAGAGATACAATGCCCCACCCCCAGCGCTATGGAATTGCGCCGCACTTCCTCCATATCGCCATATTTGGGCGACACGAGATGGCAGTGTGTATCAATAATCATGGCAGAGACTTCGCGCAGCTTTATTCTGCCCAAGTCAGCACCACCTTACCGGATTTACCGGAGCTCATCACCTCAAACCCATCGCGGAAATCGGTGTAGTGCATACGGTGAGTGATGATGGGGGAGACATCCAAGCCGGAGCGCAGCATGGCATCCATCTTCTGCCAGGTGCCGAACATTTCACGGCCATATATCCCCTTCATCTTGAGTCCCTTCCACACAAAAGTATTCCAGTCAATACCGGAGCCGCCGGGTTGAATACCCAGCAGGGAGATGTTAGCACCGTAGGCAGAGTGCTTGATAATGTCTTTCAGGCAAGCGGGAGCACCGCTCATCTCAAGGCATACGCCGTAGCCTTCATCAATGCCCATCTCTGTGCGGGCTACATCAATGCTATCGCCACTCAGCACATTCACGGTGCGGTCAGCGCCCATCACCTTTGCCAAGTTAAGCTTATAATCGCTCACATCCGTAATGGTCACACTCTTGGCCCCGGCTTTCTTACACACAGCGGCGGCCATCGAACCAATCAAGCCGGCACCCGTGATAAGTACATCCTCACCCACCAAGTCCCACGAAAGGGCCGTGTGTGTGGCATTGCCCAAGGGGTCGAGGATGGAGGCAATCTCCATAGGCATATCCTTATGAATGCGGATAACGTTGTTCTGGGGGATGGAAAGGTACTCCGCAAAGCAACCGGGGCGGTTCACCCCCACACCCATCGTGTTCGGGCAAAGATGGAAAAGCCCCTTGCGGCAGTTGTGACAATGCCCACATACGATATGGCCCTCACCGGACACCACCTCGCCGGGCTTATACTCTGTAACAGCTGCACCCACTGCTTCAATCACACCGCAAAACTCGTGCCCAACGTGCATCCCCACGGGAATCGTCTGCTGAGCCCAGGCATCCCAATTCCAAATGTGCAAATCAGTACCGCAAATGGCCGTCTTATATATCTTTATCAATACATCATTCGGCCCCACTTCAGGCATGGGCACATCCATCAATTCAAGTCCCTTGTCTGCCTTTGTTTTTACGAGCGCTTTCATGCGGGGTAGTGTACTCCTCCCCCTGCATATTAGCAAGAGAATTCTCTAGCATAAAGACACTATTTTGTGCCGATTTCTCACTCCCCGGAATAGGTGACAATAACCCTCGACACAGCCGGAAGACGAGAGGCCAGCTCCTTGGTCAGGCAAGAAAGGCGAGTATGGCTGCTGCTCACGCTCAGTTCTTCCTCTGCCGGGATAGAAACCACGCACAAGCGCTGATCTCCAACCTCATACAGATTCACGCTGGTGGGCAGCGGTGCACCCATGAGAATCATCGTCTGTGTCACTTTTTCTTCCCATTCGGCAATGTCTCCGACCGGCTTATCAAAATGTGGTACCTCTCGCAAAGCCGGTTCTATATGTACAACCACGCGGCGGGCTTTCAATCGCCGCTTCACTTCCGAACGAAATGCCCGCACCGCCACTTTCCAATCGCTCAGAATGGCCTCTGCCGGCAATTCCAAATCTGCAAAGATGACGGGGCCTTCCTCCGTGCGAAGAATGGAAAGGCCATGCACACCGAATCGGTGAGTGAGAGCCGTTTGTCTCACGGCCATTTCAGGCGTGGAAACATCAATTTCAACGGGGTGCATGTGAACCATCGTCTCCGCACCGGGATGCACCTCCGCCACCAGCTGCTCAACCGCATCCGCAATCTCATGCGCGGTGTCCATGTGCATGGCTCGCGGCACACAGACCACCATATCCACATAGGCCTTGGCTCCTGCCTCGCGTACGCGCAAGTTGGCTACAGGATACGCCGGCATGCGCTTACTCATGGCTGTGCGGATTACACTTTCTGCCTCGCTATCGGCCTTATCCATCAGGTTGTTGATGGTTTTGAGCCCCAAATTGCGACATATATTGAGGATGAGTACAGCCACTACCAATGAAGCCAACACGTCCGCACGCAACAGCAACCAAGAAACCCAGCTCCCCTCTGCTGCCATATCCGCAAAAGCGGCACCGGTTATACCAAGCAAAACAGCTGCGCTGCTCCAAATATCCGATGCAAAATGAGCGGCATCTGCCTCCAATGCGGCACTACGCGTCTCTTTTGCTACGCGCCGGAGCATGGCCGCACGGTTCACATCAACCACCAGGGAGATAATCACCACCACAAACGCCCAAATTGACGTCTCTACATGCAATGCACCGGGGTCATCACTCAGCAAACGGCTACACGCCTCATAAATCACCCACAACGCCGTAAGCAACAACAAAATTGTTTCCCCCAACGCCATCAGATTTTCCACCTTGCCATGGCCATATGGATGCTCTTTATCAGCAGGAATCGCTGCCACCTTCACCGCATACAGCGTACCACCGGCAGCCAGCAAATCCAGCGCGCTGTGCAGCGCTTCAGAAAGCAAACCCAGTGATCCCGTGAGCACGCCCACCACAAATTTCATCGCGGTGAGCAGCGCACTCCATATCACGGATGATAGCGCAGCTATTGATTTCTTCGTATCGGCATCCATGCCATCAAAGCTATCACCCGCACCTCACTTAGTCAAGGCAAACTGACTAACGTTGATATCAGTTTCCGTTCCAATGGCTTAAAACTTCGGCATTTCGCGCAAAGCTGGAGCCTCATCACTCGGCTGGGGCAAATCGCGCGCGGGAGCGGCCGGCGCCGGCTGCGAACCGGGCTGAATCACCGTTTCCTCCCCTTCAGCGGGGGGAGCCTCGCCAATGCGCACGCGGGAGCCTCTCCCCACGTTTTCCGTGAAATGAGCCGTCAACGCCGTCTGCAATTTCATATCAGGATAGCCGATATAAAGGATTTGGCAGCGTTCGTTGATGAGTACCGCAGTGGGCAATTGGCGTACGCGATACGCCATTCCCCCGCTGTTGTCAGCTTTATCCATATAGCAATGGGTGATGCCAAGCTCCTGCAGGCGGGCGCTCCAATTTTCTGCATCTTGGTGCACCGTGATAGGACAAAACTCCAATCCCGGATACTGCTGCTTCAGGGAATCTCCCTTCGCCACCATGCGACTGCCCACCTCCTCATCCACCGACCAGAAAAAGAGCAACATCGTCTTGCCGGGAACCGGGAGTGCACTCTCCTGCCCCTTCATATCTCGCACCTTGATTTGTGGTGGAATGCTTCCCACGGAAAGATGGCGCATCACATAGGCCAATTCCGTGGCAACCTCCGATACGGTAGCATTCCCAAATCTTGCCTTCTCGGGAGTAAGATTCAACGCTTGTTTCAAGAAGAAAATACGCTTACCACGCGCCACCGTCTCGCTTCCCTCAGCGGCGGCAATCGTGGGATTGGTGAGCATAATGCTCATAGCCAATGCAGCACAACCGCGAGCGGTAGCATCCTGGTTGCGGGTATATGCTTTCTCCAGAATTTTGTAGACTCGCACACTGGGGCTCTCGGCCAATTTGGCGCAAACACCCGCAATATACGGGCTATTGTAGTGGCGTTTGTCAATGGACTTCAAAAGCGAGTCTGCATAAAATGAAAGCTGGCGGGGTTTCCCCTCAAACAAACGTGCAAGCTGCTGCGGGCGGTTAATAAACCAAAACACGGCCGGTGCAGCCCAAGCGTCCTCAAATGCATAGGTAGATACCTTGCGCACCTCAGCCTTGGCGCCCTGCATACGCTCCTCTGCACTGGGTTCTACCATCTCATCCCGCTCACCCGTTTTAGTGCTGATGCTTTTCCACAATGCAGCCGCAACATCTGCACCATCCGGCTCGGCAATAGCTGCACGCTGCTCCTCCGTCCGGGCCACACTGAGCGCTGCCTCGTACTCCGAGACGCGCTGCTGCCAGCGATTCAAAGCATCCTGCATAGCCACCTGGTCTGCCTCAACAGGAGCCATGCTCACCAATGCGGCCGTTGCCGCCATTGCCAATGCCTTTTTCATGCGCAACATGAGCTGGTTAGAGTTTTATTGATCAGAACACGTGGTCATCTCCAAAACCATAGTTGGCCGCCACATAATCCACGTCCTTATCGCCTCGACCGGAGCAGTTGGCCAAAATAGCTCCCGTACCCATCTCGCGAGCCTTGCGCATGGCAAACGCCACTGCGTGCGCACTCTCAAGTGCAGGTACAATGCCCTCGTAGCGAGAAAGCTTAAAGAAAGCATCAATAGCTTCCTCATCCGTCACGCCCTCATACTTCACTCGGCCAATATCTCGCAGATAAGCATGCTCCGGCCCTACAGAGGGGTAGTCCAAGCCACTGGAAACGGAGTACACAGGAGCGGGCTCACCCTTCTCATCCTTGAGCATAATGCTGTTGAAACCATGCATGATACCCTCGGAGCCATATGCCATAGAGGCTGCATGGTCTCCCAAATTCGTGCCGCGCCCCAAAGGCTCCACACCGTAGATATCCACCGGGTCGTTCAAGAACGCCGGGAACATACCCATGGAGTTCGAGCCACCGCCCACACATGCACAAACGATATCCGGCAAAATACCTGTCATCTCTATAAATTGATCGCGTGCTTCCTCGCCCACCACAATCTGGAAATCGCGTACCATCATCGGGAACGGATGCGGCCCCACCACAGAGCCAATGCAGTATATGGCCGTCTTGTAATCGCGCAAGTATGCCTCAAAGGCAGAGTCAACCGCTTCCTTGAGCGTGCGCAGGCCGTGCTTCACACACACCACATTGGCCCCCAGCATCTTCATGCGGGTCACGTTCGGCGCTTGCTTGGCTATATCCACCTCACCCATATGCACCTCACATTCCAGACCGAAGTATGCGGCAGCCGTTGCCAGTGCCACACCATGCTGCCCGGCTCCGGTCTCCGCAATAATCTTTTTCTTGCCCATGAATTTAGCTAGCAGCCCCTCGCCCATGCAATGGTTGAGCTTATGTGCACCGGTGTGGTTCAAATCTTCTCGCTTCAGATATATCTGCGCTCCACCATTCAAACGAGACAAGCGCTCGCAGTGGTACACCGGCGTGGGGCGCCCTTGGAACTGCTTGCGGATACGGCGCAACTCGCTAATGAACTGAGCAGAGTGGCAAATACTATTGTACGCCTCCGTTATCTCTTTGAATGCCGGTTCCAATTCCTTGGGCAAATAGGCACCACCAAAACGACCATAGTATCCATTCTTATCCGGGTGCTGACGCAGGTATGTTCTGAAATCCATGACGCCCGGCATATTAGTGGATTTCCCTTCTTCGCGCAAGGCTTTTCCGTGACTTGCGCCCATTTCGTTGCTGTTTTTAGTATTCATATAGTTGTGTGTGTTGTTTTATGCTGAAATAAAGACAAAAAAAGACCTGCCGTAAGTTCGACAGGTCGCGTTCATATTCTCTAGCAAAGTTCCGATACACAATCCCTCTCCTTACGGCGTTACTCGCAGCAAGGCCCACCACCAACAGGTGCTGTTCATTTCAGGCATCATGTATCCGGGCTCATTCTCCACCTTCTCCTCACTACTGTCAAGTTTTTTTTCCTACTTTTTCGCCAACACATTATACTTGAAAATTGTAAAAACAGTTGCGACACCACCGGAAGCCCCCAAAAAGGCACTTTCGCTTCCACAAAAAGCCAAAGGGAGAGGGGTGCTAGCAGGATAGGGGGTGCGGGGGAAAGGACGGCAATGAGT
>JAFSEZ010000005.1 GCA_017435505.1 Akkermansia sp. | reverse complement strand
CCCAATCCACAGAAGTCAAGCCACGTTCGTTCATCGCAATAACTTTTTTCTCCAAGGTGTTATTCAGCTTCGAGATGAGCTGTTTTTGCACACTCACCAGCAAGCCGCCCACCGCATTGAAGCGGGTTTGCGTGCGGCAGGAGAACACACCTTCCTCCATCTGTTCCAGCGCGTAGGTAAACTCCGTGATGGGTGAATTGCTGCTGTTCGGCTCCTCTGCCAGCGAGAGAGTCTGCTTCAGCACATTGCCGAAGGAATCATACTCATAGAGCGTGGGAGCCATCGCCACGTTGTCGCTGCTTTGCCATTGCTTCACGAGCTGCCCCTTGGCATTGAACTCGCTGTGGGATACCAAGAGAGCATCCGAGGTGGTGGGCTGCACGAGCTGCATGGTCTGCCCGAAGCCGTTGGTGAGCGTCTGCGCGAGCAGCGTACCCGCTTCATCTGCCAACTTTACCGTGGTGCAAAGCGCGTTGCCCTGCACGCCGTACTCATACACCTGCGCGCGCTGCCCCGTACCGCCCACGGCTGCGGGCGAAGCATCCGCATGGCGGGTCGTGATGAGCGTGGCTGCGGCGGGGGTGGTCACCGTGGTGGAGAGCCCATCCTCGCTGTATGCGGTGGTGGTGGTGCGGTTGAGGATATCCGTGCGGGAGATTTCTCGGCCGAGCAAATCATACTGCGCGGTTTCAATGGTAGTCATGGCGCCGATATCCTTGCGCTCCGAGAGCACCCGGCCGGCGGCATCGCGGGTGTAGGTGGTGATGGTTTCGGGTGTGATGACAACGCCATCCTCCTGAACCTCCTCACGAATCACCTCTTCCAACTGATGCGCGGCATTGTAGCCGTAGGTGGTGGTGACACCATCTTCGTCTGTCTCCGAAAGCGGGCCGCAACACATCATCGTGCGGGTGGTCACACGCCCGTTGCCGCGAGTGCGCTTTACCCAATGATTTTCGCAGTCGTACTCATAGGTTTCGGATTCCGTCAAAGCCCAAGTACCATTGCTCAGCAGACGATATACCTCATGGCGCATGTTGTTACCCACGGCAGAAATATACGTCACCTCGCGGCGGCTGTGGGCGGGTACAGCTGCCCCATCGGCACGGGTCTCTGCCGTAACCTTGTACACCGCGCCAAAATCGCTGCACGCTTCGTAGCTATACCACGTCTGCACACCATCCACACCCTGACTCATACGCAAGCGACCACGGCAAAGAGGCTCTTCCGCGCTATCCAGCCACGTTTCCGTGATTTCCACACGCGGCTCGGTGCAACCCAATGCCTGGGTGGATTTAGTCACACGGCGGTAGCCATCCTGTTCCTCATAGGTGTAATCCTCACGCCAAATCTGCGTGGCTGTTTCGTTGAGCACGGCGCGGCGGTAGCTGATATCGGGGTCTGCGCTGCGAGGCTCGCGGTAGTAGGTGTACACCGCCAGCGTATGATTGCCGTGGTAGGGAGTCATGCGCACCATCTCACGACCGCAGGCATCGTATGTGAACGTGCTCACAACCCCACTCGGAGCAGTCTCCTTGATACAGCGCCCCTCCGAATCATACTCAAACAGCGTGGTCAGCGCCCCGGGGTCGCCATACCCCAATGTGCGGGAAATACACAGGTGCCCGGTAGAGCCCTTCTGCCAGATTTCCTCCACACATTCATCGGGAGATTGGATATCACCACGATGCAGGGTTGTCACAAGGCGATACTGTTCGGGTGCATTATCGTCTTCCTGCACCATCAACTCGCGGGCAACATGGCGGCAGATTTTTGCAGAGTCAGAGCCCTGTTCGGTGCTCCAAGCGCCATCCTCCCCGCAAATGAAGCGGTACACCTGCGGTTCACGAGACAGCACCGTATCAGTCAACAGCAAGCTTGCATTCTCCATATCGCCTGCCACCACAATGGTACGCCAAGGAGAACCGCTCACCGCAAAGAGCTTAGTCGTGGCATCCTGCGCCCCGACCTGATGAGGCAGATAAAAAGCCATGCGGTACCCGGTCGCGGTCACGGAATCAACCACCATGAGCCCATCCCAGGCATTCCACAGCTGAGCAATCGCTCCGGCCTCATCGCGAATCACCTGCAAAGATGCGGCGATATCGGCAGATTCGTAAGTACGGCCACTCTTGGTAGTATAGGCAGAAATCATGCCGAGAGGCGAGCACTCATCCGCATCATAATGCGAAACCCCGCCGCGCAAATCCTGCACACTCAAACGATGCGATGCGGAGCCGGTAAACGCATTCACGCTGCTTACTATCTGCCCCGTTCCCCCGCGCTTTGCCGAACCGGCCAACGGAGCCACAAGACCATCCCCAAAACAGAAATAGTTGATACGAGCACTACCGGAGCGAACCTGGAAAGCCCCATTGAGAGGCTGCTCCACGGAACCGCCGGCAGCCAGAACCTGCGTATCAAAGGGGTGATTGAACGCCAGAGCTGCGGGCGAACAAAGAGCCGGCGTAAATTCACGGGCACGAATTTCCAATGCACCATCGGGAACACCGGCCATACCGCGGAACGTGGCAAAGTTCATACGCCAGAGCATATCCAGCAAACCGCCGCGAGCACTTGTTTGCCTGCCGGCACCTGAAGAAGATAAGGCGATGGGAGACTCTTCCTCAGACAATACAGAAACAGATGCAGCAGCACCCCCCGGAGCACCGGCATTACCGCCGCATGCTGAATCAGTATGGGGCTCACCGCTATCACCGGCACCATTTTCATCTTGATTGCAACCACAATCCAGCAAAGGACACGTGGAAGAATCACCCTCATCATCATTGTCAACAGGAGTAATTTCAACCGGTTCCGGGGTGATTTTCGTGCCATCAACAGTAAGCGAAAGCTCGCACTTGTAGATAGCCACATTGGGCATCCCCTCCGGCAGGGAGATATTGCTGTACGTTGTTTCCACGCGGTATGTACCGGGAGCAATGGGAACAGAGGCTTTCACCTCGCTGTAAGTACCGCCGCCGTATTGTCCGCGCGGCCCCAGCTCCAGCGAAAGGGGACCAACCGAGAGCGATGCCAAATCATCTGCCCCCAGCAAGGCGCTGATGGTGGCAGACTTGCATTCCGGCACAGTCATGAACCAGCAAGAACTCTCGCTGGAGGGTGCGGCATGATTATCGGATGTAGCGGCATAGCTTGCCAAAGGCAAAGCGTTATCGTGTTGATTGTTTATTTTCATGATATTAATGTCATATAT
>JAFSEZ010000055.1 GCA_017435505.1 Akkermansia sp. | reverse complement strand
CTCTATTATTGCTTGTTTACTCATTTTGAGTGACATGTGTATATGTTAGTGCCTGATTTGTGAGGCATCCAGATTTTCACGTGTCAGCCAAACTCGTGGTAAGTGTCAGTTCGGTGACTGGATTTTTGAGGCAATGCGAATGAGCTTTTTTGCCAATAAATTTACTTCAAACGTGAAATTGTGCTTGACGTTGGGCGGCTGACAGTGTAAATTATGCGCCCCGCACTACAGGTGTAGTGTGGCTCGAACTCGTAAACAAGTAACACACACGATGAAGACCCACGTGAAGAAAGGTGATAATGTCGAAGTTATCGCTGGCAAGAACAAGGGCAAGCGTGGTGTCGTTCTCTCCGTGAACGCTAAGAAGCAGACGGTTGTTGTTGAGGGTGCTCGCACCATCAAGAAGGCTACCAAGCCCACCGAATCTGACCCCGAAGGCGGTATCAAGGAGGTTGACGGCCCCATCCACATCTCCAATGTGAAGAAAGTGAGCTAAGGGCGCAAGCCCCCAACTCCGCGCTTAAGCCATCAATCATCAATATATTAACAATAGAGCTGACCCGCTAACATTATGAGCACACCATCATTGCTTACATACTATAAGGAGAAGGTCGTTCCGGCCCTCCAGGCGAAGCATCAGTACACCAACGTGCACCAGATTCCCCGTCTTGAAAAGATTGTGGTGACCACGTGCATGGGTAAGCACCCCGACCGCAAGCAGGCTGTTGAGGATGCTGTCGCTGAAATCGCCAAAATCACCGGCCAGAAGCCTTCCATGACCTACGCCCGCAAGAGCGTGGCTAATTTCAAACTCCGCGAGGGTGAAGTCCTCGGCGCCCGTGTGACGCTGCGCTCCACTCGCATGTGGGAGTTCTTGGATCGTTTCATCAACATTACCGCCCCCAACATTCGCGACTTCCGTGGCCTGCCCACCAAGTCTTTCGACGGCCGCGGTAACTACGCCATCGGTATTCCTGACCAGTCCATCTTCCCTGAAATTGAACTGGATCAGATTAAGCGCAATATCGGTTTCGACATCATCTTTGTGACAACTGCTCCCACGGATGAAGAAGGTCGTGACCTGCTTGCCGAGCTGGGGATTCCCTTCCGCAAGCCCAACAAGAAGACTGAAGAAAACGCCTAACACCATTTACGACCATGGCAGTATTAAGTGATCCTATCGCAGATTTTCTTACCCGCGTCAAGAACGCCGGTAATGCCCGCAACGAGGCATGCTCTGCTCCCTATTCCAACATCAAGGCTGAGATTGCCCGTATCCTCCAGGAGGAAGGCTACATCTGGTCTTTCGAGGTGAAGGGTGAAGGCAAGGACAAGGCCATCTTTGTGAAGACCAAGTTCACGCCCGCCGGTAAGCCTGTTATTACGGACGTCAAGCGCTGCTCCAAGCCGGGCCGCCGCTTGTACGTGCATTCCGAAGAGATTCCGACCGTGATGAACGGTTTGGGTATCTCCATAGTGTCCACCTCCACCGGCATGATGACGGGCGCCAAGGCTCGTAAGCTCAAGATCGGTGGCGAGCTCATCGCGCTCGTTTGGTAAGTCTAACCCCTAACCTTATTAGAACAATATGTCTCGAGTAGGTAAGAAAACGATCGCTATTCCCGCCGGCGTGACAGTGACCATCAATGGTGCCGCTGTGACCGTGAAGGGTGGCAAGGGTGAACTTAGCTGGACGATGCCTGAGGGTATCACCGCAGTTGTGGACGGCGCTGTGCTTACCGTAAGCCGCGCTGATGAATCCCGCAAGCTTCGCGCTTTGCACGGCACCAACCGCTCCCTCCTCGCCAACATGGTTGAGGGTGTCTCCAAGGGCTTCGTCAAGGAGTTGGAGATTGTGGGTGTGGGTTTCAAGGCCGCAGTGAAAGGCAAGGCTTTGGACTTGGCTCTGGGCAAGTCTCACCCCATTCTTCACCCCATCCCCGCCGGTGTGACTGTCACGGTGACAGACAACACCAAGGTGAAAGTGGAAGGTATCGACAAGCAGATTGTGGGCCAGTTTGCCGCTGAGGTTCGTGGCTACTATCCGCCTGAGCCCTACAAGGGTAAGGGTATTCACTACGTTGGTGAATACATCCGCCGCAAGGAAGGCAAGAGCGTTGGCAAGTAATCATCTCAACAAACACTTAGAAAGTTTACAAGAATATGAGCACTATCAATCGCAAAGCCATCCGCAGCCGTATTCATGCGCGTATCCGCAAGAAGCTCTCCGGTACGCCTGAACGCCCTCGTCTGGCCGTTAATTTCTCCAATCAGCACGTGTACGCACAGGTGATTGATGACACCAAGGGTGTTACCATTTGCTCTGCTTGCACGAAGAACGTGGACATGAAGAAAGCAAACATGGAATCCGCCGCCAAGGTAGGTGCCTTGATTGCTGAGCGTGCCCTGGCCGCCGGTATCACCGACGTCGTGTTCGACCGTGGTGGTTTCCTCTATCACGGGAAGGTCAAGTCTTTGGCTGATGCTGCCCGCGAAGCCGGTCTGAAATTCTAAAGAAGAAAGGTGATATCACAATGAACACAGAAGAAACGAAGGCTCCGGCCGCAGAGACAACTCAGGCTCCCGCCGCTGCACCTCAGCGTGGCCCTCGTGCCCCCCGCCGTGATGGTGGCCGTGGTGCCCGTGGTCCCCGCCGCGAGGGCGGTCGCCGCAGCGAAACTCCCGTTGAAGAAGGAGCTCAGCTGATGGAGAAAGTGGTGTATGTGAATCGTTGCGCCAAGGTGGTCAAGGGTGGTCGCCGCTTCTCCTTCTCCGCTCTCATCGTGGTGGGCGACCAGAAGGGCAAAGTTGGCTACGGCTTCGGCAAGGCCAACGAAGTGTCCGACGCTATCCGCAAGGGTACCGATGCCGCTAAGCGCGCCATGAAGAACGTGGTTGTGGTCAACGAGACCATCCCCCACGAGACATACAGCGAGTTCGGTGGCGCCAAGATTGTTCTCAAGCCCGCAACTCCCGGTACCGGCCTTGTGGCAGGTGCCAAGGTGCGCTCCGTGCTTGAAGCTGCCGGCGTCAACAACGTCATCGCCAAGTCCCTTGGTTCCGCCAATGCTGCCAATGTGGTGAAGGCTACCATGCAGGCCATGCTCTCCATGCGCACGGCTGACGAGGTCCTCTCCGCTCGCGGCAAGAAGAAGAAGGATGCTTCCATCTGAGATTAACCCTTAAAACATAGATTAAACATCATGTTGACACTTCACACACTTCAGCCCAATCCCGGCGCCAAGCATCGCAAGAAGCGCCTCGGGTGCGGTGAAAGCTCCGGTCTGGGTAAGACCTGCGGCAAGGGCAACAAGGGCCAGAAAGCTCGCTCCGGCGGCTCCATTCGCCCCGGCTTCGAAGGTGGCCAGATGCCCCTTCATCGTCGTCTGCCCAAGAAGGGCTTCAACAATGCCCGCTTCCAGTCCAACATCGCCATCATCAACCTGTGCCAGCTCGAGGCTTTCTTTGAGGCCGGCGCTACGGTAACCGAGAACGAGCTGCGTGCAGCCGGTCTTGTGAAGGGCGATTGCGATGCCGTCAAGCTCCTGGGCAACGGCACGCTGACCAAGGCACTCAACGTGACAGTAGACTTCGCCAGCAAGAGCGTTGCTGAGAAGATTGCTGCTGTTGGCGGCACCCTTACGGTGCTGAGCGCCAATGCCTGATGATTGCGAACCCTATTAGGGTGAACAAGTTACATCAGTAAAATCTCAACGCAGAGCCGGGTGGTGCAGTACCACCCGGCGCCTGTGTGGGAATAGGTGGTGGTACAAAGCCACACTACACAACACCATTTCCGAGCGTACCTGCTGCAAACCAAGATTCCCGGCACATGATGCCCCGTGCGGGATGGGCACAGGCACGATATATCTACTGCAAGAAATTTTCACACAATTCCAGGTAATATGATATCCGCATTTGCCAACAGCATGAAGGTGCCGGAGCTCCGCAGCCGCATCCTCTTCACCCTCGCCATGATTGTAATCGTGCGCCTCGGCGTGCATCTGCCCCTGCCGGGTGTGGATGTGCAAGCGCTTTCCGACTACATGGCCAAAGCCAGTCAAGATAGCGATAGTCCGCTGGCAGCCCTCGGTGCTATTCTTACGATTTTCTCCGGTGGTGGCTTGCAGCAGTGCGGTATTTTTGCGTTGGGTATCATGCCCTACATTTCCGCTTCCATTATGACCCAGCTCATGGGTGCTGTGATTCCTTCTTGGCAGAAGATGCTGCGCGAGGAAGGCGGCCGCCAGAAGATGACCCGCTACACGCGTCTCATTGCCATTATCATTGCCATTGTGCAGGGCTATCTGCTTACGCAGTCTCTGCGCAACCCGGAGATGATAGGCCTTTCCGGGCTGCAGGATCTCGTGATGAACCCCGGCTGGGTGTTCACACTTTCCACCATCTTCATCATCGTGACCGGCACCATGTTCCTCATGTGGATTGGTGATCAGATTACAGAGCGCGGTGTGGGCAATGGTGTATCTCTCATCATTTCTGTGAACATCATTCACGCGCTGCCCGGTGCATTCTCCATTGCGTGGAAGACCTGCGTGATGAACGGCACGGAAATCAACCCCCTTGGTTCTTTGGGCATGGTAGCCCTCATCGCTTTCATGGTGTTGGTGGTTGCTTTGGTCGTGACGGTGACACAGGCCCAGCGCCGCATCCCGGTGCAGTATGCCAAGCGCGTCATCGGTCGTGGCAAGATTGCCCAGGGTGGCACCCAGTATCTGCCCCTCAAGTTGAACTACTCCGGCGTGATGCCCGTTATCTTTGCCACCGCTATCTTGGCTCTGCCCCAGTTGCTCGTGGCTCAGATTTTCTCTGCCGACAGCATGGTGCACTCCGTGGTGGCAGCATGTCTTTCTGTGAATGATATCTGGTACTACATCATCTCTGCCGCCATGATTTACTTCTTCTCGTATTTCTGGGTGGCCACGATGTTCCAGCCCCAGCAGATTTCCGAGGATTTGAAGCGCACCGGCGGCTATATTCCCGGCGTGCGTCCCGGTCCTCCCACGGCTGCTTTCCTGGATCAGACCATGTCCCGCCTCACTTTTGCCGGCTCTCTGTTCCTGACGCTCATTTACTTCCTGCCTTGCTTGCTTTCCGTATGGGGTACGCTGCCCATGGTGGTGACACAATTCTTCGGCGGCACATCCTTGCTCATTTTGGTGGGCGTGCTGCTGGACATGATGCGCCAGGTGGAAGCAACTCTGCTCCAGAAGAACTATGATGGCTTCATGAAGAAGGGGCGCATTCGCGGCAAGTACAGCCACCTACAGGGCACCGGCGCTGCGGCCGAGGGCAAGGGCTTGGTTATCCTCTGGATTATCATCGCCATCTTCGTACTCACGGGTGCCATCATCATGGCAAGCTGAGTCTTGCAAAATAGCGAAAACAATTCACCAATGCAACCGCGCCGGTTTCCACCGCAGCGCGGTTGCTTTTTTATGGCAATGGCCGCAATATATCAAAAACAGGGTGGGGGATATTGCGTAGAATCGAGAACAACAGAGTCACCCCTATACCCCACCATAGAGTGTGTTGTAGCGCTTTCTCATTTTTGATGCAACACATGGCTCCCAACCAAATGAAGCCCGGTATCACAAGAGGATTGTTGCGCAATGAAAGAGTCCATTCGCCTTGTATGAGGGCACGCAAGGCTCGTGTGAGCCCGCAGCCCGGGCACAGTAGCCCTGTGAGCCGGTGAATATGGCATTCCGGCAAACACTGCACCGTAGTAGGCAAAAGAGAGAGGGCTATGCAAACGCATAGCCCCCCGCTGAGAAGGATGATGAGGGCCTTCATAATCGTGTTTCTGCGGTGGGAGCCGCCCTCACTTATAAGCCGGAGTATAAATCGGGCTGGGTAAGGTAAAGCACGATATTGGCAACTACACCCAGGATGCTCAGTACGAGAGCAACGATAGATATTGTTTTGCCACTGCTGCCTTGAGGGTACTTGTTCAGGCCGATAATGCCCATGACTATGCCGGCAGGTGCACAGCACAGTAAGCCAATGACTAATGCCCAGATGGCAAGAGCATTGGAGGGGGGTGTCGCGGGAATCGTCGGAACGCTATTTGGGATTGATGATGGTTCAGACATAGTATAGGTGTGGTCGGTTTGCAGTATGCATGCTAGCTTATTTTTCCTGCATAGTCCAGAT
>JAFSEZ010000054.1 GCA_017435505.1 Akkermansia sp. | reverse complement strand
GCCGCCGAGCCGCAGCCGGAAGCCGCCCCTGCTGAGCAACCAGCCGCTGAGCCGCAGAAAGATAGCATACACAATGCGTATCGCGGCATTGTGAAGGTAGAGGTGGCCAAGCGCATACCTGACTACGCCACCCCGTGGAACGCCGGGCAATATGGCCGCAGCAATGGTACGGCATTTATGGTGTCGCCGGGAGTTTTTATGACCAATGCGCATGTGGTGGCCAATGCTCAGCGTATCACCATTTCTCCCTATGCGGATTCTCGCCTCATCCCCGCTAAGGTAAAGCATGTGGCGCATGATGCGGACTTGGCGCTCTTGGAAGTGGAAGAAACCGCTGCTTTTGCCAATGTGCCCTGCTTGAGTTTCAGCGATGCTATGCCGCATTTGGAAGACACGGTACGCGCCATTGGGTATCCCATCGGTGGTAAGCGTTTGTCGGTGACGCGCGGTATCATTTCCCGCATTGATACAATTGCCTATGCTCATCCTCGCAATGAGGCTCATTTGGCGGTGCAGATAGATGCCGCCATAAACCCCGGAAATAGCGGGGGCCCTGTGCTCATGGGCGACAAAGTGGTGGGCGTGGCGTTCCAAGGTTTGTTGGAGGCCAATTCCACCGGGTATATGATTCCGCTTCCCGTAGTACAGCGTTTCTTGAAAGACGTGGAAGACGGGCGCTATGATAACTACGTTGATATGGGGGTTGTGTTTGCGCCCCTGCGCAATGCAGCTATGCGCAGCCACTATGGCTTGCCGGCAGATGATGTGGGCGCTTTGGTGGGAGATGTGATAAGTGGTGGCACATGCGATGGAGTATTGCAGCCCGGCGACGTGGTGCTGGAAATTAATGGTCACAAGGTTGATAGCTCTGCCATGATTAATTTGGATGGTGAGCATGTGCAGTTGGAGGAGCTGGCTGAGCGCGCTTTCTCCGGTGATACCTTGCAGTTTACTATCTTGCGCGGTGGACAAAAACTGCATCCGGTAGCCAAGCTGGTGCCTCTGCCGGCTCGCAGTATTATGGCGAATGCGTATGATTCTTTGCCGCGCTATGTTGTGTATGCCGGCTTGGTTTTCCAACCTTTGCAGCTCAATGTGATTCAGGCTCACCGCTTGAGTGTGACTGATTTTATGGTTGAGCTGGATGCGTTCCAGCGCAAAGGTGCATCATCCAAGAAAGATGATATAGTGGTGGTGACAAAAGTGCTGAAAGATGAGGTGAATGCTCGATTCTCTGATTTCGGAAAGCGTATCGTTAAAAGTGTGAATGGTGTGGAAGTAATCGGACTGGCGCATTTGCACAGTTTGCTTTATCCCCGGAACCCACAAGAACAACCTGCTTTTACTGTCATTGAGTTCGTAGATGCCGGGCGGCCTTTGGTTATTGACAATGCAGCTATTCAAGCCGCCAATGAGCGTATTTCGGCCGGTTATAATGTCCCTCGTTCTGCTCGTCTTGATTAACTTCTTCTCCCATGCAAAAGTATTTCATTCTTCCCGTATTGGCATTATTGGCGTTGACGGCGTGTGAGCCTACGGAACGCACTAATCCGGAAGCACTCAAAGAAACAGAGCGCCGTGCTGCTGCCGCCCGCGCAGCCGCTGAAGCCGCAGCTGAGGCGGCCGCAAAGTTGGCGCAGGAAACGCAAGCACCTGTGGCTCCTACGCCGATTAATTATGCTACTTCCTTGCTGGATATCCGTACCATTGCACAGGATTTTAACCTCCTGCGGCCCTGGGAAAAATCCGGGGCAGAGCAGAGAAGTGTTTCCGGTGTGTATTTGGGAAATAATATGGTGTTGATAGTGGGGCAAGCGGTGAAAGCTGCCACCTATGTAGAAATGGCGCTTCCGGATGATTCGCGCGTTGTGCCCGGGAAGGTTGTGCGCTATGATGAGGATTTGAACCTTGCGTTGGTCACGGTAGCACATGCGGAGGATGCCTCAATCTTTGAATCCCGAACACCATTACAGCCTGCGGCTCCGCTGAAATTGGGGGATGAAGCCGATGTGTGGAGCATGGTGCGTGGTTTGGTGCCCGTGCAGGTCCCTTTGGTGGTGGAAAGTGGTGGTGCAGGAAATCGTATGCCGCGTTTGGTGATGAAAGTGGCGCAGCCACTGCCTGCCGGTAGCTGGAGCGGTTTGCCGATCATCAAGGAGGGGCGTTTGGTGGCCCTGAGTGAAAGCTACCAGCCGCAGACGCAGCAACTCTCTGCCATTAATGCGGAGTTTATCAACCGCTTCCTTACATCGACATCAGAGGGGCTTGTTTCCTCTGCTCCGGTATTGGGCATCCGCGTGGAGCAGTTGGATTCGCCCATTTTCCGCCGATATCTTAAATTGGATGATAAGCAAGGAGGTATGTACATCAGTAAAGTGGAGCCGGGTAGTGCCGCGGAAGCGGCCGGAATTCGCAAGGGTGATGTGCTGCTTGCCATTGAGGATTTGCCGCTTGATAATCAGGGCCGTTGCCGGCACCCCTTATATGGGGTGACTGATGCCATGTACATCACCCGCAGCTTTAAGCCGCTGGGGGAGACATTGAAGATGACTATAAGCCGCAATGGCGAGGTTCAATCGGTTTCAGTGCCGATGAACCGAGATTTGGTGGAAAAAGGCATTTTCCGTGAGGATAAGCCCGGTGTGCAGCCTCGTTACGCAGTATGGGGTGGTTTGGTGTTCCAACCGCTTACCAAGACATATCTCGATGAGCTGCACGGCAAGGCATCCAGCCTTCCCTTAGAGCTTTTAGAGTTGAAGGAGCGCACAAAGGAGCTGAGGGATCAAGGCTATGAGGAATTGGTGGGCTTGACACTGGTTATCCCGACGGAGGCTACACAAGATTATGAGGCGTTGGGATTCTGCATGGTAGAGGCGGTGAACGGCCAGCGTGCCCGCCATTTTGCGGAGTTTGTGTCGCATTTGGAAGCGCCTACGCCCAACGGTATTACGGAGATATCTCTCAACAAGCCTCCGTATAAGATTTATGTGAATAGACAGACGGTAGAGCGGTGCAATGATGTGTTGCGCCGCCAAGCGATTCCACGTCTGAAATCAGAATAAAATACGTAGGATTCCATGCGTTTCGTGGCCTCCTGATACGCGTGCTGTATAGTTAGCGTATGCCCTTGTTGAAGCGTGTTACTTCGCGGCGTGCTTCCATCATTTCCGCCTTGGCTTTCAAATCATAGCGTTGGTCGCGGTGGGTTTTGCCGCGCCCGGTGCCTATTTCTGCCTTAACTTTGCCGTTTTTCCAGTACAGGCGCAGCAGGGGAAGGGCAAAGCCACGCTGGGCCATCTGGATTTCAAGCTTGAGGATTTCCCGCTTGTGCATCAGCAAACGGCGCGGGCGCTTGGCTTCGTGTTGAAACCACTTGCCGGCGGTTTCCCAGGGCTGCACATCGCATCCATACAGGAAAAGCTGCCCTTTTTCAACACGGGCAAAGGCGTCCGATATATTCACCCGCCCTTCGCGTATGGATTTTACCTCGGTCCCCTTCAGCTCAATACCGCACTCGTGTCGACTCAGAATTTCATAATCACGCCCCGCTTTTTTGTTGCTGGCGATGAGGTTGCTTGGCTGTGTCGGCTTTTTTGCCATGGTGTTTGTCGGAATGTGGTCGGGGGCTTGATACGCGACAGCCCGGGGAATCGCCTGTGGCTCCCGGGCTGCGGTAGCATTCATTGCGTACGGGCGTACGCTACAGATTTTATAAATCGGGAGTGATAGTCACCACGCTTTCGGTTGCGGGTGCGTCCGGTGCAGGAGATTCGGCAAACGGGTCATTCTCCTTCTCAAGATCTTCCTCGGTCTGCTCGCGCCAGGTGATTTTGCCCTCGATAATTTCGGTCAAGGCTATGTCGCCACAGCCCATTTCCGGTTCTGTCGGAATGTACGGGTCGGATCCGTGGTTGAGCTGCTGAACTCGCTTGGACACAATATTGACGAGCAACTGATTATCGCCTACAATTTGTGCTGCTTTCTCGATAAGTTCTGTCTTCATGGGTGAAAAATGTGGGAATGCCCGCACCTGCGGGAGTGCGCATTCTACTACGCCACGGCGCAACTTGCAAGCCTATATTTGTATATCGTATTGAAAATTCTACATTCTTGCTTTCTTTTTTGCTTGTCAACCCCCTGTTCAACAGGTAGGATAATCCTCAGACAAGGCTCTTTGCTCCTTTGTGGGTGCAAGGAGATTATATGATATTTATTTCTAACGACTTCAAGATTATGGCAAATCTTAACAAAGTGATGATTATCGGCAATTTGACTGCCGACCCTGAGGTGCGTACCACTCCCCGTGGCACCAGCCTGACAGAACTGCGCCTGGCGGTGAACCGCGTGAGCAGTGGCATGAATGAAGGCGAGCGCCGAGAGGAAACAACTTATTTGGATGTTACTTGCTGGGGGCGTACCGGTGAAATTGCCGCTCAGTATTTGGCCAAGGGGCGTCCCGTGTTTATTGAGGGGCGTTTGCAGCAGGATACTTGGGAAGATAAACAGACCGGGCAGCGCCGCAGCCGCATTCGCATTGTGGCAGAAAACCTGCAGCTCTTGGGGGGACGTGAGGGTGGTGACCGCCCCGCCTCCGGCGGCTCTTACCAGCAGCGCAATTCATATGGCAACAATGGTGGCTATGGTGGCGGCAATGGCTATGGCGGTGGTTACAACAATGGTGGGTACAACCAGCAGAGCCGCCCGCAGCAACCCCAGCCGCCCATGCCTCAGGAGGCAGATGATGATATCCCCTTCTGATACAGTGCTATACTTTTGATACTTGGCCCCTCCTCCGGTTTTTTACTGTGAGGAGGGGCTTTTTTTGTTGAGGCGAAATAATAAAAAAGCAGCGGCTTGTAACCGCTGCTTGAAAAGGTATGCTGGAAAGAACTCAGGCTTGCTCCGAGGGGGGCTCGGCGGCAGGTTCTGTTGCTTCTGATTCTGCTGGAGTAGGTTCAGCGGCTTCGTTCTCTGCCGGAGTGTCGGGAGATTCGTTGTTTTCCGGGCGCTCGCTTGCGGCGCTCACCATGAGTTCGCGCCCCATGAAGGGTTGCCCGTGCAGCACCTCTGCGGCTCGGCGTGCATCATCGAGCTGGAACATTTCGATGAAAGCATAGCCCTTGCTCTTGTACGTGCGCGGATTGTAGATGATTTCTACGCTGCGCACATTGCCGAAGCCTTTGAAGAGGTCTTCCAGCTCTGATTCGGTGGCCTCATACGAGAGGTTTCCTACGTAGAGGCGAGCATTGCGAGTGGGTAGGGTGGAGGTAGCGCGCCGCTTGCTTTTGGCCGCGGGATTGCCACCGTGGTTGTTGGTCTTGGCCACACGTACCTTTTGCGGTGCGGTATGGCGGGTGTTGCGCTTGCCTTCTTTCTGCTTGCGTGTGTCTTTGGATGCATTCTTTTTACCAAACCCGAAGAAACGCAGCAGACGAGTCAGCAGAGAAGGCTTTTTCTCAGGAGCAGGTTCCGGGCGCGGCATGCGGTGGCGGCGCCGGCGGTTGTGGTTGTTCTGACGGTGCCGGGAGCCTTGCCCTTGCCGTCCGTGTGTGTAGTGTTCAGCCATGTTGGTATGTGGAGTAAGTATGAGCCGATGTACGGTTGTGTCGAGATACGCTGACCGTCGGCTATGATGTAGTACCGGTTTGCGGGGGCGTGTAAAAAGTAGCTGTTTGCCAACTTTCTATACACCGCTCATTGAATTCTATGAGACAACGTTGTGATGGCAAGCCAAAAGTGCGACAGTATCAACAGAATGTGTGTTTTGGATGCTTTTCAAAGATGAAATATCAGAGATTGGAGGTGGTGTGAGAGGGATTAATTCTGCTGATGCTTTTCTTTGCATTTGGGAGGAAGCGTACGAATACTATCAATTTTGAAATAAGTGCACGCTAAGTGGTTAGGGTAATCTGTTGTAGATTCAGAGAAAATTCCATTCCTGATGATGCAAAGTCTGTCCTTGGGTTTAAAAGGCAGCGGGTAGGGAAGAAGGATGTCTTTTTTCCCGGAGTCTATTTGTTCATGAATAAGCCGGAGCTGAGCATCACGTACCGGTTGGAGCTCGTATGCTTCGAGCGTAGGCGGTATTAAGAAGCACAGCAGGCAGGCAAATGCAGGGATGCTCGTGCAAGCATTGATCTTTGTGGAGGTGCGGAGGAAGAGAAAGCCGGCAACTGCAATAATAAAGAATGAGGCAGGTAAAAAGCTCATGCTGTATGGAATACATGCGACAAGATAGGTCGATGCACACAGAAAGGATATGCCTATGCCGGAGAGCGCAATGGTGAAGACACGCTTTTTATCTCCCGATGCCGAAACGCATGCCGGTACCAGCAAAATAAGGCACGTCACTAGCGGTATGGCACAAAACGGAAGGTATGTTGATAGTAATTCGGGAAAAAAAAGGGGTCTCAGAATGAGAGGGAAATCACCTATATAAGCCGGAATAGCAGCTCCGGCGAGTTGATCTATGTTTTGCGGAGTTATGCTGCAAGCAAAATCAAAAGCTTCTCTAAAGGACATGTCCGCTATGTTGAACGGACTGTCATCGCTGGCCCATGCTACTCGCTTGCTCAGCGCAGGAGATGAAAAAATAAAAAAGACACCAAACAGGGCACCAACGAATCCGGAAAATTGGGGAATATAACACCGTCTTCGTATAGTTTTAACGATGCAGGTGATGAGTAGAGCCGGGAGTATCAGACAGGAAATACATTCTACGGACCAGCCAACATAGATTCCCATGAGAAACATGGCTGTTGTTGAAAAAAATAGCTTTTGCGTGGAAAACTGTTGGTCTGAGCGATAGTAGGATAGAAATAAAGCAATGATGACAAGAGGCCAGAGGTAATTGGCTGAAGCTGCATAGCATCTGAAATTTCTCCAGTCATTCCCCGGAAGCTGAATCAGTAAGATGGAGATAATGAATAGATAAAATAAGGTTCCCTTAGCGCTGAAAATAGTATGGTTTTGGTGTTTAACCAAGCGGAAAATACTGAAAGGTAGCAAACATATGAAAATGGGGGTAAGAAGAAATTGTTGCCATCTATTCTCGCTGACGCCTGTTAAACACACGATTGTTTCACCCAAGCGACTGACCCCGTTGCAGTATTTACCAATGGCGTGTTCGATGTGCTTTGCCAGTGAAACGTTGTGTGGAAAGAACAAATCATCTCCTCCCAGCCATGAAAGAGAAAGCAGAAATGCCAGTAATGAGTATATAGAGAGACATGTCGCAATAAGGATTATCCCCCATTTGATGCTTCGTTTGGGATTCTTTGGTTCTCTATTCTGTTGCGCAGGTATAGTGGGGTAGCTATATTTGGTATACAGCCACGTACAAAGGATTGCAATAAAAATAGCTATGATGAATTTGCAGAGATAAACAATCATGCTACGAGAAGAGTCAACTGCGATGAAATGTTATTGACAAAGAGCTTTGATTTGACAATTCTCTTTCGTTTTATTGAAAGAGAATTTTATTCGGCGTTGAGATGAAAAGAAATTAGAACAAAAATCCCCTGCCAAATTATTTTGGCAGGGGAGAGAATGAGAGGAGTTATCAGGAGAAGACACCCACTGCCTCTGCTGCACAGGCAATCATGTAGTCGCGGTTCAGCTTGGCGATGTTGTCTACGCTGATGCCTTTCGGGCAGGCGGCTTCGCACTCGTACTGGTTGGTGCAGTTGCCAAAGCCCATGGCGTCCATCTGGCGCACCATGGCGAGCACGCGCTTGTTCTTTTCCGGTTGCCCCTGGGGCAGGAGGTTGAGGTGAGCGGCCTTGGCAGAGGTGAAGAGCATGGCAGAGCTGTTCTTGCAGCTTGCTACGCAGGCACCACAACCGATGCAGGCGGCTGCATCGAAAGCGGCATCAGCCGTTTTCTTGCGTACGGGCATGTTGTTGGCGTTGGGGGCAGAGCCGGTGCGCACATCCACAAAACCGCCGGCGGCGATAATGTTGTCCAGCGCAGTACGGTCTACCACCAAGTCGCGCAGCAAGGGGAATGCCGCCGCACGGAACGGTTCAATCCAGATGGTGTCGCCATCTTTGAATTGGCGCATGTGCAGCTGGCAAGTGGTCACGTGCTTGCCGCCGTGGGGGACACCGTTGATGGTGAGGGAGCACATGCCGCAGATGCCTTCGCGGCAGTCGTGGTCGAAGTGAATGGGCTCCTTACCCTCGTGTACGAGGCCTTCGTTAACGATGTCGAGCATCTCAAGGAAGGATGCGTCATCCGGGATATTGGTAGCCTTGTAGGTTTCGATGCGGCCCTGAGCCTGGGCATTCTCCTGTCTCCAGACCTTGAGCGTAAGATTGAGATTAGCCATAATGGTATGTGATAAGTTTGCTGTTGATTCGAATCTTTACTTGTAGGAACGGATAGCCAGGTGAACGTTCTCGAAGGTGAGATGTTCCTTGTGCAGCACGGGCAGTTCGCCCGGTCCCTTGTATTCCCAGCAGGCTACGTAGGCGAAGTTTTCGTCATCGCGCTTGGCTTCGCCGTCGGCCATCTGGTGTTCAAGACGGAAGTGAGCACCGCAGGATTCTTCGCGGTTCAATGCATCGTAGCAGAGAAGGTCTGCGAAGTCGAGGAAGGCAGCAACGCGCCATGCTTTTTCAAGCTCCTGATTCATACCTTCGGTGGAGCCCACGACCTTCACGTTGTTCCAGAAGTCTTCACGGATGGCGGGGAGCTTGCTGATGGCGTGCAGGAGGGATTCCTTGGTGCGGCCCATGCCTACGTCTTCCCAGATGAGCTTGCCGAGTTCGCGGTGAATTTCATCGGGGGTCTTGGTGCCCTTCACATCCATCATCTTCTGAATGCGAGCCTTCACGGCATCCTCTGCTTCCTTGAACTCGGGAGCAGCTGTGGTGATGCTGCCGGGTTTCTGGGTGGTGAGGTAGGTGGGCAGGGTGGAGGAGATGACGAAGTAGCCATCGGAGAGACCCTGCATGAGGGCAGAAGCGCCCAGACGATTTGCGCCGTGGTCGGAGAAGTTGGCTTCACCCAACACGTGCAGACCGGGGATGGAGGACATGAGGTTGTAGTCCACCCAGAGGCCCCCCATGGTGTAGTGGGAGGCGGGGTAAATCATCATGGGTTGTTCGTGCGGATCCACGTCGGTGATTTCTTCGTACATTTCGAAGAGGTTGCCGTACTGGCCGTCAATCCATTCCTTGCCCATGCGTTCGATGGCATCCTTGAAGTCAAGGAACACGCCACGCCCGGTGGCGGCTACGCCACGTTCATCATCGCAGGCTTCCTTGGCGGCACGGGAGGAAATATCGCGGGGAGCAAGGTTGCCGAAGGAGGGGTACTTGCGCTCCAAGTAGTAGTCGCGCTCGCTTTCTGCCACTTCGGAGGGCTTCATCTCTCCCTTGCGAATCTTGGCCGCAACCTCGCGGCTCTTGGGTACCCAGATGCGACCATCGTTGCGCAGAGACTCGGACATGAGCGTGAGCTTGCTCTGGTAGTCACCCTTGACGGGGATGCAGGTGGGGTGAATCTGGGTGAAGCAGGGGTTGGCAAAGTAGGCACCCTTCTTCCAGCAAGCGCAGGCAGCACCCACGTTGCAGCCCATGGCGTTGGTGGAAAGGAAGAATACGCGGCCGTAGCCACCGGTTGCAAGCAGCACGGTGTCACCGGCATAGCTCTTGATTTCGCCTGTCACCATATCGCGCACCACGATGCCCTTGGCGTGGCCATCAACCACCACAAGATCCATCATTTCGGTACGGGGATACATTTCGATGTGCCCCTTGCCGATTTCTTTTTCCATGGCTTGGTAGCAGCCAAGAAGCAGTTGCTGGCCGGTCTGACCGCGGCTGTAGAAAGTACGCTTGAGCTGGGAACCACCGAAGGAGCGGTTATCAAGCAAGCCGCCATATTCGCGGCCAAAGGGTACGCCCTGAGCAACGCACTGGTTGATGATGTTGCAGGACACTTCTGCAAGGCGGTATACGTTAGCCTCGCGGGCACGGAAGTCGCCACCTTTCACGGTGTCGTAGAAGAGGCGGTATACGGAGTCACCATCGTTCTGGTAGTTGTGTGCAGCGTTCACACCGCCCTGAGCAGCAATGGAGTGCGCACGGCGGGGGCTGTCCTGGTAGCAGAAGCACTTCACATTGTAGCCCAATTCTGCCAGTGTGGCGGCAGCGGAGCCACCGGCCAGACCCGTACCCACGATGAGGACGGTGTATTTGCGGCGGTTGTTGGGGTTGATGAGCTTGGCTTCGCGCTTGTACTTGGTCCACTTCTGCTCAATGGGGCCGTCCGGGATGCAGGAGGACGGCATGTAATCGCTTACGGGAAACTTGATATCGTTCATATTGGTACGATTTGTTGATGAATTAGTGAAGGAGGCCCGTCAGGAAAGCAACAGGGATGGAGATGAAAGCACCGCACACCACAATGCCGAAGAGAACGGCGAGGATGTTGTAGAGGGGGCGCACCTTGCGTGTGGCAAGACCAAAGGTTTGCAGTACAGACTGCACACCGTGGCGCACGTGCATGAATAAGCAGCAGATGGCAACGATGTAGAACGCAGAGCACCAAGGGTTAGTGAAAGCTGCCTTGATGTGGTCGTAGCAGTTGGCAGGATCGCCGTTGAAGGTGAGCTGCCACAGGTGGAATGCCAAGAAGCAGAGAATCATGATGCCGGTAAGAACCATTGTGCGGGAGGAGAGGGTAGCTTTGAGTGTTCCTTCCTTCTGGTAGTGTGTGCGAGCGTTGTAGTTCTCGTACTTGAGCACCAGGGTGAGCACAATGTGAATCAGGGCAACAGCCAAGAGGCCGAGGCGGATAGCCCAGAGCAGCCAAGCGGGCATGGAGTGCAAGCCGGTGGCGTAGTAGTCAATCCAGGAAGTGCCACCGCAACCTGCGCAACCACCGTAGATGGTCATATTGCCGGCCAGGTGACCCACCAGGAACAGGAGAAGACACGAACCCGTGAGCGCCACAAGGATTTTGCGACCAATCGAGGACGTGACGAATTTGCATGCTGTGGTGATAATATCGTTCATATGCGCAATAACGTCTTTGCGGGCTTACTCTACCTCATTTGCGTGTAAAAAGCAAGCACCAATCGCTCCGAAAGGGTGAAAATGCTCAATTCCCGCCGGTCGGGATGAGCAAGAGCAAAGCAAAGACTGCCAGCAGGAGGGCAAAGAGGGTATCAATGCTACGCGTATGCCGTAGGTACGTATGGCGGATGGGCCCCCATTGTAACAGGGTGCTCCACAGCACCCAGCCTCCGAAACTGGCCGCTTGAAGCCCCAGTACCAAGGCAGGGGTGTACCATGAGAGCATATGGGCGTATAGTTGAAGGGGACCCAAGGTGAGCCCGCAGATAAAGAGGGTACATTTGGGGTTGAGGATATTGCACAGGAAGCCTTGCCCAAATAGAGAGAGAAGCGGTTCTCGTTGGGTGCGCGTGGTATCCAGTTGCACGCCGTTGCTTGTTTTTGCGTGCGGGAGGATTTTCCACGCAAGGTAGAGCAGCCAGCAGGCCGCAGCTACAAGAACCCAGCGACTCCACTCTTGTTGCATGACCCAATGCCCGGCGCTACATACGACCAAGGTTTGCAAAAAGAAACCGAGGGTGATGCCGGCGCCTACTGCGCTGCCTGCACGTTTTCCTTGGGCTAGTGCCGTGCGAAAGACGAAAAATACATCCGGCCCTGGGCTGAGCTGGGAAAGAACGAGCAGCCCGCACACGGATACAATGCTGAGGATGGCTTCACCCATGCTGTGTTATTATTCCGCTTGGTTAAAGGTGGGAAGCGGGGTGACTAAATTGCCGGGGAGGGGGCGCTTACCTTGGCGAATGTGCGGGGCGAGAGAGGCTCCTGTCTCGAAACCGTGGCGCATCATTTCCAGTTTTGCATCCAAGTTGTCGGCGTGGTTCAGAGCAATGGCTTCCGGTGTTTTGGGGACAACGGGTGAACCGAATTCCAAGCTGCCGTGGTGGGACGCTACGAGATGCAGCAAGTGCAGCCGCACTTGGTCGGTGGGGGGCTCCAGTGCTTCCCAGGCGGATTTGCGTTCATCTGTGAGGAGGCGGGTCCAGAGCTTGTTGATGACCTCTATCCCCAATGAAATATGCCCCAGGAGTTCGCCGGTATCGGCATACGGCATCGCAAGACCATGTTCCGGATAGGCGTTTTCCCACATCTTGCCACAGTCGTGAAAGAGGGCACCGGCCAGCAGCAAATCGCGGTTGAGCGTGGGGTAAGCTGTGCATATAGCCACAGCGCTGCGCATGACACCGGCCGTGTGTTCCACGAGCCCTCCCCGGCGAGCGTGGTGGACGCTGCGAGCGGCACCTGCGCGGCGAAAACGGGCTTCAAAATTTTCCAGCATGGCGCGGCAAAGTTGACCCAAGCGGGGATCTTGCAGGCTATCAACCAAATCACAGATACAATCCCAATCTTCTTCTTGGCGGCGAGCCAGTTCAGCGCCTCCGCTCATCATGATGCTTTCCTCCTCCGGGGAGAGAGGACGCACTTCGAGATGAGTTGCTTCGAGACCGTACTCGGACATTTGCCAAGTGGCTGTTGCGGCGATACCTGTTTCTTCTTGTAAGCCGGTGAAAGTGGAGTATGCATCGCTGTTATCCCATATTTTGAGGGTAATGTTGGCTGCGACATCGGCCAGATTCACTTCGAGGTAGGGACGCCCTGTTTTCGTGGTTTTCGTGCTTTTACGGGCGAGCTGGGCAAAGATTGTCCCGTAGCCGGGAGAGTCTGCAATTTCGGTCTGGAGGTGAGAAATGCTATCGTATTGCACCCCTGCAGTTTACACCGCTGGGGTGCGTTCGTCAACACCTTTCCTGCAGAGCGGAGCTTGTTTAAGTGCGGCGGCGGCGGTGGAGTATTGAGAGGCTGAACAAGGCGAGCAAAGCGGTGGTGGGTTCCGGTATGGTGCGGGTGATGCGCAGGAGACCGCTGCTTGCATCGTTGGGGATTGCCCACTCGTAGGTTAGTGTGTATTGGTTCAGATTCAGGGCGTCGGTAGTGAAATAATTTGCTGCAGATGCGGCATCCCCATCTTGCCAAGAAGTGCTGCTGCCATTGGTGTAAAAGCCATCCATGCCGGTGGCAAGTGTATAAGAGCTTGTATCAGGATTCGCCAAAGCAGAGATGATGGAGTTGCCCAAGGCAACTTTGCCGCTAAGTGTGATAGAACTACCCATATTCAAGCCTTGAGAATCAGTAATATCCAGTATGGCACCATTTTCCAGGACCAAATCAGCGTTTAGTGTGCCGGAACCCGCCTCAATCGCATGGGTGACATGGAGTGTGCTTTCCGCATGATTGGTCGTGAAAACACCCACGCAGCCGTTTTCGTAAATGCGGAGCGTGTGTACGGTGAGTTCATCGGCTACCTCCACGAAGGTGAGCGTGCCGTTGCCGGCAGCTGCTGTGTCAAAGAGCGCAGAGCCGATCATTGACATGCTGCCTCCTGTCACTTCGACGGATCCGTTAAAGGAAGCATCGGTTTTCAGTTCTGCGTGGCCGGTGCCGAATTTGCGAATGGTGCCGGAACCGGTGATGGTGCCACCGGAGAAGTCTGCGGGTGTGTTGCTAGAGGTGACTGTGTTCGTGTTATCCCCAAGGTGCAATTCACCCCCTTGTTCAATACTTATGCGAAATGGCGTGTCACCCGGATTCGTCCATGATTGTGTTATTGCAAGGGTAGCGCCTTGTTTGATGGTGATAGCAGAAGGGGAATCTGCTATGGGGGAGTTCGTCTTCAAGTTGCCGACAACTGTACGGCTGCCGGGTGCAAATTGAAGCTCCAGAATTTGCCCTGCACCATAGAAAGTATTGCCTTGAGGGGTTGTTTCGGCAACACCCATGGCGAGGGTGCCGATTTTGTTGTCGGCTCCGCGTAAGAGGATGGAAGCAGTCCCCGCGCTGTTCACCCCTACGAGGTTGAGAGTGTGGGATTCCGCTTGGATATTACCGCTGATTTCGAGTGTTTTACCTTGAAATACGGCAATCTTGCTGTCATCCACCAAGGTGGTATTGGCTGCAATATGGTGGTTTTCCGTGAAATACAGAGCGGCATTGCGTGCCGCATGGTTGGTGATGGGGTCTGTCTCCATGCCAAGGTAAAGTTGACGGATGCCACGCAGGGAATAAGGTGAATCTATTTCCAACGAGCCTCCTACCACAAATAAGGTGTCTACATCCAGCGTGGCCGATCCGCCCAGCAGATATTTACCCTCCGAGAGGTAGAGGGAATCGGCCTGCACCATCGTATTGTTCATGGAGATGGTGGTGCTGCCTTCGGCCGTGCTCATTTGCAGGTGAGAGCCCTCGGCCAACGCGTGTGAGGGCTCGCTGTTTATTTGGAAATGGTAATTGCCTGCTGTGCTTTGATCCAAAATACCACTTGCCGGGGTGGGCGTATCTGCGTATGTGATGATTTTTCCCTCTCGGTCTATCGGCGTTTCTTGGCCGGTGTTCCATGCAGCTGCGGCAGGTGGTGTGGAGGTATCTGCTGTTTTGGTAGAGTATACGCGTACGTAATCAATGTCCAAATCCGCGCTGTCTGCTCGCAAGGCTTCGGCATTGGGTTCACCTGTCCAGTTGCCGCCGAGCTGCTGGTCAATCAGAAGGTAAAATTCAGAATTCTCATCAGCGAAGGGCCAGTTGGCAAAGTTCTCTGCCGAAAAGGACGCTGTACGCACCCCGTCAATATAGAATGCGATGGAATCCGGATTCCACTCCACACCATAGGTGTGCCAACCATTGACATTGTTGATGCCGGTGATGCGAGTGGGTGCTGCATCTGCCGTGCCAGCGTCGTTGTACAGATGCAAGGTTTGGTGAACGCGACTTTCGTAGTTGATGTGCTCCATGATGTCGATTTCACCGCTGGCAAGCCAGCCTTTGCTGGTGGCCGGTACAGGCATTAACCAGATGGCCGGCCAAGCACCTTGGGCGCTGTCGAATCTGGCGCGGGTTTCTACATAGCCGTATTGAAAGGAAAAGGTGTTGTTGGTGAAGATGCCGCCACAAGCAAAGGTATCAGACGCACCTGTTTGGTCGCTTTGGCTTGTGTAATCACCATACGTACCTTTCAGGGAGACGTAGTCGGTGCTTCCTGAGATGCCTTGGGTCACAAGCGCATCATCCTTCGATTGGTATTTGCGCCAATCCGGCACAGAGGTGTTCAGGTATTCTGTTTTATTCCACTTTTCATCCCAGTTGAGTACACCATCGGTGAAAGAGGACTCGGAGAACTCATCGTTGAAAATGAGGGACCAATCCGCATTGTAGCTCCGGGAGGGGAAGGCGATTGCCAGGAAACCCAGCACGGCAAGGAATGAGTTGATTCGGGGTAGTTTCATACGCTACCCTTATGCCATGTTCGGGAGTAACGGTCAACGGATGATAGACGTTGTACAACTAATTTTTGGGGAGCTCAAAAAGAAAACCCCGCACAAAGTATATTGTGCGGGGTGCGCTAAATTCTTTGGTTTTGTTGTTAGGCTGCGGGTTGCTCAGCCGGGGCAGGAGCGGGCTCGGCAGCGGGAGCGTGTTGCTCAGCCGGGGCAGGAGCGGGCTCGGCAGCGGGAGCGGGTTGCTCAGCCGGGGCGGGAGCGGGCTCGGCAGCGGGAGCGGGTTGCTCAGCCGGGGCGGGAGCGGGCTCGGCAGCGGGAGCGGGTTGCTCAGCCGGGGCAGGAGCGGGC
>JAFSEZ010000053.1 GCA_017435505.1 Akkermansia sp. | reverse complement strand
TCTGGACCGTGTCTCAGTTCCAGTGTGGCCGGACATCCTCTCAGACCGGCTACCCGTCATCGCCTTGGTGGGCCGTTACCCCGCCAACTAACTAATAGGCCGCGAGCTCATCCCCAAGCGCATTGCTGCTTTACTCTTGCGAGACTATCAGGTATTAATCCCAGTTTCCCGGGGCTATCCCTGTCTCAGGGGCAGATTACTCACGTGTTACTCACCCGTGCGCCACTCAGTGACCGAAGTCACTCCGTTCGACTTGCATGTCTTATCCACGCCGCCAGCGTTCGTTCTGAGCCAGAATCAAACTCTCCATAATATATAACTTAGAAATTGCTGGACCAATGAACCCGTCTCCGGATTCATCAGTACCGTGTCCCTGCTCCGGCTCCCTTAAGAACCATCCTCGCATAAGCCACGGCACGCGTCACGACCTTTTCCTTCCCTCTCTTTTCGCCTCTCCGGCACCCCTCCCGGAAGGTTGTATCCGGTGCCGTATCGCATCGCTGCGTCGGCGTGGTGCCACGGAAAGTCCGTACATAGAAAATTGCCTTGCCCGGCCGGTTTCGCGCTTGTGGCGCTTGCCTTTCGAGCCGCCCCGTGACGGGGTGCGGGGCAGACTATACATGAAACACCTCAAAACGTCAAGCTTATTTTTTGAGAATTTTTTAAGATTTTTCTTAACCTTTCATATTCAACGGCCTCTTTTTTGTATTTTTTTACAACTTGAGCAAAAGGCAGCGTAATGGCGAATTTTTAGTGCGGAACATCTAACTATTTGCCCCCTGATGGAGGTTATTTTAGACAGAACGTCCTCAGCCGGAATGATTCCGAATGAGGACGCAAAGGAAGTCGAAAGCTGACTACTGCTATACTTGTGAGCGAAGGAGCTCGCACTGTTCCTTGATAAGCGAGAATGACTTGCGCACCATGGAACGGGTTTCATTGAGAAGATTCAGATAAAGAACGCCGTTGCGGAGGCTATTTTCATCATCCTCGCCGGAGATGAGGTGGCGAGTAATGCTTTCGGCAAACTCCTCACTCAAATCGCCGGAGTGGGTGAGGCAGGCGTCCATAAGCTGCACGTCTGCTTTTTGGAGCGCGCGACGGATCGCCGGATAGAGCTCGGCAACTTTGTAGCTCATCTCCAGCAAATCATGCGCCTGACTCTCGTTGAGGCCCACGTGATTATTATCAATGTGCTTGTAGCTGGCTTTGACAATCACGAGGAGGCTTTCTGCGATACCGAGGCTACTTTCGTGCAAGCGGTAGAGCATTTGGCCGCGAGATGCCTGCTCCGGGGTGAGGCCACGCAGGCTGGGGAGGATGGTATCTTCCTTGATTTCTTTGAGCATGCGATTCATCTCACGAGCCTGGCGGCGGAGGGCCTTGAGCTCGGAACGATTTTCGGCCAGCAAAGCCTTGACGGTGGCGTGGTGAATGGTGAGTGCCACGCCCAGGCGTTCTGCGGAGGCGGCACCGACCTCTTGGAGTACGTCCTTGTTCGTCAAATCCAGCAATTTGGTTTCCTGCCCGCGTCTGCTGTTGTGTAACATAGCGGATTTGATGAGGATGAAGGCCGCGACAGCCAGCATGAGGCCCACACCCCACATGCCACCAGCCATCATGACAGATGCGGTGATGAAAGCTGCCGTACATGCCACAATACCTGTGGTAAACCAGCCGCCGATGACAGTAAGCACACCGGTGATGCGGTACACGGCGCTATCACGCCCCCAAGCGCGGTCTGCCAGCGAGGAACCCATGGCCACCATGAAGGTGACATAAGTGGTGGAGAGAGGAAGCTTGAGGGAAGTAGCCAAGGAAATAAGCAAAGCTGATACGGTGAGGTTGACAGAAGCGCGTACCATGTCGAAAGCAGCGCCATCGGTTTCCGTCACATCGAGCGGGCGGAAGCGTTCGCCCACGAAGCGTGCGATGGGCGCAGGAGTGATGCGGGTGACAAAACGAGCAGCATTGAGCGCTACACGCACCGCAGCACGAGCCGGCAGGCAGGAGCCAAAACGCTCCTTCGCAGCTCCCTTGCTGTGGGAAAGCTTCACTTCGGTATCAATCACCGTGCGGGCTTTTTTGGAGAAGACCAGCGCAGCCACCATCACTAAGCCGGCCGCGAGCAAATAGAACGTATTGGCCTGCACGGGGGCGGCAAGCGTACCCATGTACAGAGAGCTCAAGTCCCCCCCTTGGGCAACATAATCAGAAGCTATAAGATAGGATTCCTCTGCTGCCATGAATACGCCGATGAAGTTCACCAGGTCGTTGCCGGCAAACGCGAGAGCCAGGGCTCCGGTACCGGCCAGCACCGTGAGGCGAAGCGTATTGACGCGGAACACGTATTGAAGAAGGGAGGAAACGGCGAGCCAGCCCACGAAGGCCAATCCGGTATAAAAGGCGATATTGGCATTGAGGAGCTTGACCATAGAGGCATCAATGAGTGTGCTGTGCTTGAGCCCCTTGAAGATGGCGAAATATGTAATCGCGGTGAAAGCCACGGCGCACCAGAGGGAGCCGATGTAGCGGTACATTTTTTTGTATTGGAAGGAGAAAAGCACACGGGAAAACCACATGACCACGCAGCCACAGGTAAAAGCCACCGCCACCGAGCAGAAGATGCCGGATATGATGGTGAGCGACTTGGCGCTGTTGATGTAGGCTCCGAGGTGTTGTATCGTTTCGGTGGGGCTATCGAAGATAGAGAAAAGCGCCACGGCGAGAGCTGCCCCCAACAACTCGAAGACCAACGATACCGTGGTAGAGGTGGGTAAGCCCAAGGTATTGAACACATCCAGCAGGATGACATCGGTAAGCATCACCGCCAGGAAAAGCATCATAATCTCATGAAAGGTGAATTGCGAGGGAACAAATACGCCGCTGCGCGCAATTTCCATCATCCCCCCGGAGAAAGATGCCCCAATCACCACGCCCACAGCAGCCACCGCATAGATGATACTGCGACGGGCTGCGCGGCAACCAACGGCAGAGTTCAGGAAGTTCGCCGCATCATTGCTCACCCCCACAATCAAATCAAATACCGCCAAGAGAAGCAGTATTCCCAACATTGCCATGTACATCTCGTTCATAACACCTCCCTTTTACCACAGAGCGGGAGGCATTGCACGCTTGCTACTGTGAACAATCAGCCACAGTCAATGTGGCAAATTCGCCACATAAACATCAGCGTTGCATCAGCAGCAGCCAACAATCTTTCAGCGCGTCCCAGATCCGCTGTGCAGAGGAGACAAAATCCGCCAGATAACCGGAGGGAGAAACGACATCAAAGCAGCAGAGAATGATGATGAGCAGCAAAATATTCATCAGGATGATAATCAGCATAGAGAACAGCAAGCCATTCTCTATCATATCCGGTTGTTCGCGTGGGATAACCCAGATAGTCCAGTAGATGTGAAAAGACCACCAGAATCCAAAGCCGGCGTAGAACCAAGGCAGGTATGCCGCAAAGGGGAACGCCCAATTCACCAGCCACAGAGCGCCCAACCAGCAAAGCATCCACAATGGTGCGAAATAGGGAGCCAGCGCAATGAACAAATTATCCGTATCCGTTTCCACGTAGCCGCCATCAAAATCAATTTTAAACGAACGCACGTGGCCAAAACACAGCTTGGCCGCAATGGCATGTGTGAGCTCATGCCCCAGCACATAAACGTAGACCAGCACGGGCTCAAACACGCGTGAAATCATCAGGGCAAAAAAGGTTGCGCCCCCCATGAGCGTGAACCAAATAGGCTCGCTGAGCCAAAAGCGGACGGAGCTGACAGCCGGTGCCGCATGGTACAGCTGTATCAGCAGAGCAAACACCATCACTACAGACAGAGGCAGCAGAAAGAACACCGCAATCACTCGGCGCAAGAAGCACGGCCAACCGCGAATGGGAATAACCGGCACCTCCTCATCCTCCATATTAAACGGAGCATTCCAGCGTTGGGAAGGAACAGACTGCAAATACTCCACTCGCATCTGCATTTTTTTCCACACAGATACAGGCGGATTGGGCAGATGTTCCACCTCCTCGGGTCGGGAAACAGGGCGGCGCCAATCTCCATACTCGGGGGTGCTTGAGCGTCTGGTATTGCGAGGCAGCATGAGGGCAACTAATCTTGGCAGGGGCGAATATCTTGAATGGACATGGACAGGGAAGAACGGCCACGCCACACGTTGCGATCAATGGTATAAGCTATATCCCAAGGCGGGTCCGGCAGCGTCTGATTTCCGCCGTTGAAGTACATGGCATCGCATTCAACAGCACCTTGGCGCAAAAAAAGGCGCAGGTGATTTCCCTGAAGGTGGCGCGGTGCATCAGAGAGCATGACGTGCCGGCTCATAAAGACAGGCTGAGGATTGGCATTACCAAACGGCTCAAGTAACTCGTAACTGTCGAGCAAATCCATCGTAAGCTCCTCGAAGCGCACCTCGGCATCCACTCTCAGCACAGGGTGCAGTTGATCGGCACTCACGTGGTCGCGCACGAAGGCATCAAATGCGCGGCGGAAGTCATCAATTCTGTCCTCGTGAATCACCAACCCGGCTGCCATTTCGTGGCCACCGCCGGAGATAATCGTATCCGCACAAGCATGCAGAGCCTGCACCAAGGAAACACCGGGCACTGAGCGGCCGGAGCCTTTACCAATCCCCTGTTCATCAAGAGAAATGATGAATGTGGGCTTGTGGAAACGGCGCATGAGCAAGGATGCCACAATCCCAACAACTCCGGGATGCCACGAGCGGGAGCCCAGCACAATGACTCTATCCGTGGCGGGGGAGAAGTGAGTTTCGAGCATTTGCTGCGCTTCGGCCCGAATCTTCTCTTCCTCCTGTTGGCGAGCGCGATTGTGAGCTTCCAGGCATTGAGCTAACTGCATGGCACGCTCATTATCACGAGTCATCAGCAAATCCAGCGCATCGCGCGGGGAGTCCATGCGACCCGCAGCATTGAGGCGCGGGCCAATGCGGAAGGAGACGTGACCTGCGCTGGGTGGGCGGTTCAAGCCGGTCACTTCATTGAGTGCACGCAAGCCCACATTGCCCCCCTGCCCCATGACTCGCAGGCCATGGCGAGTGAGCAAGCGATTTTCATCCACCAAAGGCACAATGTCTGCCACGGTGGCAATGGCCACGACATCCAAGTAATGGCGCAGGTCAAAATCAGGCAAGCGGCGGCGCTTGAGCATTGCGTGTGCCAGTTTGAACACCACGCCTGCACTGCACAAATAGGTGAAAGGGCTATCCGTCTCCAGCTTGGCATTAACGACTGCTACCGCCGGGGGGCGGCCATGCACGCTGGCTTCGTGGTGATCCAGCACTACTACATCTATACCTTGGCTGTTGAGCCATGAAATCTCATCAACAGAAGATGTACCACAGTCTACGGTAATGATAAGGGAGGGTTTTTCCCCGCATATGTCAATGGCACGCTCAATACCCACCATGCTGAGACCATACCCCTCGCGTGTGCGCACGGGTATAAAACAGTCCACCTGCACGCCGTAAGCAGTCAAAATCGCATGCAACAGGGTAACGGAGCTGACACCATCCACATCATAATCACCATAGATGCAGACATGCTCCCCCGTATCAACTGCGCGAAATATGCGTTCCACGGCAGCATCCATCTCCCGCATGTCAAACGGGTCGCTCAAATCAGCTAGTCGCGGCCACAGAAACCGCTCTGCGCCCGCTTGCCCGGATATACCCCTCTGTGCCAACAATCGCCTCACCAGCAGGGGCAGCTGACTGTTCAACGCTTCGCCAAAGTCGGCATCTCCTTCTGTCGGGCGCAATTCCCAACAGAACTTCGTACTCATGCCTGTCACTTTAACATGTAGACCCCGCTCGCGTCAAGGGCGAATTGCGGAGTCACCAGACAAAGGAATCGGACGCAGCTCAACGCGATTGAAGAAGCAACGCCGAAAAAAACAAGCCCGCTACCAATCTTGATGTGGCACAAGAAGCGTGTGGGCACTCATGCAAACAAAAAGACCCCCGCTTGCGCGTAGCAAGCGAGGAGCCTGTTCAGTTGCAATTCCTGCGGGTGTGCAGGAAGTGGAAAATTAGCGAGCGGTCTTGACGGTGACAGCTTCCTTACCAACGCGGCTGCGCAGGTAGTTGAGCTTGGCGCGGCGAACTTTACCGCGGGTCACGACCTCAATCTTAGCAATCTTGGGGGTGTGCAGGGGGAAAGAGCGCTCCACGCCTTCGCCGTATGCAATCTTACGAACGGTGAAAGCCTCGTTCACGCCGGAACCGCGCTTACCAATGACGATGCCCTGGAAAATCTGCACGCGTTCCTTGCCGCCTTCGATCACGCGGCAGTGCACCTTGACGGTATCGCCGACGTTGAAGGGAGTTACATTGTCCTTCAGCTGTTCTTTTTCGATGGTATCGAGAATGTTCATCTTATCTCCTTCTTGTTTAGTAAATGGTTTAGTGGCCTTTCGGCCCTGTACACGATGAGCCTTCCGGCTCTGGCGGGTGCGTCAGTCTACACGATTTTTACGTTCTTGGCAACCCAAATTTGTGATTTAATGCATTTTTTTTGCATTAAGTGCATTTTCATAGGGTATCAACGACTTAAAATTCGGGTATCAATATCATTACCGAAGCGGCGGCGAAGGTCATCGGCAACAGCATTCCAGCCGGCATCCTGTACCTCTGAGATATTGATAACATCCCCCTTCTCGTTGGTGCGAATGAAAAGGACTGCGGTGCGAATACCATCCGTCACAGTGAGGAAACGGGTGCGGCTTTCAAACGCATCATCGACCGATGCAAGGGGGCGATCCGTTTCATCTCGCAAGACCGCGAGATAGGAGGGGGAGGTCATCTTATCCAGGCGCAACCATTTTTCAGCTTGTTGGCGGGTAAATCCGGCAAAGGATTCGTGGTCAGACACGTATTTCATGACACGGTAAGCAGCATGAACCGCCGAAGTGGTGGCGCGCATGGAGCCACCGGGGAGGAGCACGTGCTCTTGCAGGCGCCGCAAATCACGCTCCAATGCTTGCTGAGCATCCGGGCGGGGATAAAAGCAGAACCAGCCAAGCAGCAGCACCCCGGCAGCGAAGAAAAGCCCGGTACGCACCCGACTGCGGAACACCAAGCGGCGCATGAAAACGCCAAAACGAGCAATGAGCCCGTGGTCTGCCTCCCCAAAGAGGAAGCGGGGCTTCACCCGCACGGGGGCAGCAGCAATTTCACGCACGGTGCGCGCAGTGGCAGGATCAAGGACGGTGGAATCCACGCTATTAAGCTCAGAATCATCCGAGCGCTCAGGCCCGCGACAGAGGAATGAGAGGAGCACACCGCGGAATAAGATGCTGCCAAAGGTAATGACAGCCAACCAGCCAAGGCCGGCAGAGAGCTTACCATCCTCATACGCAAAGGTAGGGTACAATAATTCCGGGTAGGTGGACTCAATCACAGGCCACGCGATCAATCCTGCCAAGAGTACAATAAAGAGGGAAACGAACCAGACCAGATTGCGGCGAGGGCCCAACACATCGAAAAACTCCATGAGCAGCAAAGGCGCCAACCAAATCCAAGGTTTGACATCCTTGGCGGTAATACCCTCCATGTATTCATACATGGGGTGTGGCGGGATGATAGAATCCGGGAAAGAGAGAACAAAGAGCAAGGCTAGGGCCCCCGCCGTAACAAAAAGGATGCGCAGAGCAATGAGCAACTTGTGAAGCATGGCATGTATTGTAGGTAGCTGCCACGCAAGTGTCAAGAATGTGCTTTGTCAGGCAGTGTAACAATGGTGTTACACTGCGGCATCTGCCTCAGCGAGCTCCAGTTCCTTGCCGATTATGCCTTTTTCACAAGCAACGCGCAGAAGGCGCTCCTCCACGTCCGGCGGGGGGAGCATGCAGTCGTGCGGCAAATCTGCGGTGAGCAGCTCCAGCGCACAGGCATTGTGCAAGGCCATGGTCGTTTCAATAAAGCGCATGGCAGTAGGCTCCGACAACATAAAATTGAGGGGGCGCTTGTGGTTAAGCACGCGTTGTTCGGGGATTTCCGGGCCGAATTCATCTTCCACACCGAGAGAAGCCAAAAGCACCTCGGATGCCAGCAACTGCGCCACAGGCAACCTGCGGCGCAACGCCCCCAGTCGGCCGGTCACACTCACCACGCACCATGCCCGCATAGCAGCCTTCGCCATGGCCGCAGTATCATCTGCCTGCACAAAATCAACATCCGGCGGCAGCACCCCGGATTTATCCACCACATCTGCCACGGTGACACGCATGCCGAAGCGGCGCGCATAATATACCACCCCGCGCCCCACCTTGCCGTAGCCCACAACAAGCAAGTGGCGGCCTGCTATATCGTGATAGCCCAAGTGGCGCAGCGCACGGAAGAAGCTCTCTCCCGTTCCCAGCAATGTTTCAATGTGTTTGATACGCCCGGAATCAGCAAGGAACACCGGGAAGCCGGCGCGTTCGTATCGCAATACACCCGTGCGGGTGAGCTCGCAGCTCCCCAGCTTGGGATGCAGACGACAATGGTCCCCGGCACAGTCCAGCACAATATCAAAGTTTTTGTCTTCGCGCAAAGCGCGGCCAATGCCAAAATCTGCCAACTGAGCCACCACCTCTGCATCGGCAGGCAAGGAGGAACGCCAAGGAATGTACACCTCTGCCCCGGCGGCCATCAATGCCATGAACTTTGCCAAGGTGTTGCGAAAAAGCGGTGTGGCATCCAACACACGCAAACCATCCAAGGGGCGCGTTTGCACCCATTCCTCGGCCTGATTCAGCAATGTAGGCCACTCTTCGGGCGGGTAAAATTGAAGCAAGTATTCACGGAGCGATGTAAGCTTATCATTCATAGCACACCATCCAACACGAGCAGTATACGCCTTTGTGACACCAAGTCAAAACTTAATCTCGCATTCTTTTCGATTTTGTGGGGTTATGTGCGCAATTTTCTTGCGAACGCACGGCAAAATGGTAGACTAAGAGCGCAACATCTTCTCAGTGCATGGATATAAAAACTCTTTTCAAATACGCCATCGGAGCCGGAGCTATCGGAGCCATTCTGGGCGGTGGCACGCTTGGACTTCTGCACCTGGCCGCTGCCATGAACACCCCACCGGCGCCACCCGCAGGCTCCCCGGAAGCTAAAACTCAGGCCGAAGCCACACTGCAAGCCAAGTGTGCAGCCTGCCACGGAGCCAGCACAGACACCTATAATCCCTTGCTCAACATTCTGTCCCTGGGCATGATGCAGCGAGACGTAGAAGCGGGGCAACGCAGTTTCAGCCTTGTCCCCGATGCCGCCGTGCGTACCGGCGCGGTGGATTTGCTCAAGATGGATCAGGTGTTGGTGCGCCGGCACATGCCACCGCTGGCCTATCGCGTGATGCACCCGGGCACCGGGCTGACGGAGCAGGACGTTGCCACTCTGCGTACTCTCTACAGCACAGAAGCTGTAGATTCCGTTCGCTACGGTATCATCTCCCCTGCTCCGGCACCGGCCAATGCACAGGATGCCGCCAAGATTCAGCTGGGTAAGCTACTGTACAATGATGGGCGTCTTTCCACCACCAATGCAGTTTCCTGTGCCTCCTGCCATGATTTAACCAAGGGCGGCACGGATAACCTTGCCAAGTCTGAAGGCGTGCCCGGTGCGGATGGCAAGCCGCAGTTGGGCGGGGTGAATGCCCCCACTGTGTACAATGCGGAAACGAATATCCGCCAATTCTGGGATGGCCGTGCCGCCGACCTCAAAGAACAGGCAGGAGGCCCGCCCCTCAACCCGGTTGAAATGGGCTATGCCCACCCCGAAGACTGGAACAAGATTGCCGCAAAATTAGCCCAAAGCCCGGAATTGACCGTTCTCTTTGCGGCAGCATTCGGGGACAAGGGAATCACCGCAGATACTATCACAGAGGCCATCGCCGCTTATGAAAAGACCCTGAGAACCCCGGATTCTGCATTCGACCGCTACCAGCAAGGAGACAAGACTGCCCTGAGCGAATCTGCTGTGGCCGGTAAACTCGCATTCGAACAACAAGGCTGCGCTACCTGCCACTCCGGCCCCACCTTGGGCGGGCAGAGTTTCGAATACATCAACACATACGCCAATCTGCGAGATTTGGCCACCCCGGCCAATTACACAGAAAGCGCCTATGGTTTGGCCGACTTCACCAAAAAAGAAGCGCACAAGGACATGTTCCGCGTGCCGCTGCTGCGCAATGTGGCGCTCACTGCGCCTTATTTCCACACAGGCTCGGTGAATAAGCTGGAAGATGCCGTGCGCATCATGATTCTGACCCAGGGCAAAGAAGATGCCAGCGATGAAACGGTGGGGAACATCACCGCATTCCTGCAAGCGCAGACGGGCAAGCTCAACGGCAAACCGATTGATAAACTGGCACCTGATGATGTGAAACCCTGATTCTCTGATTGTCGAACCGCACTTATCGCCCGCGCCGGTTGCACTTGGCGCGGGCTTTTTATGCAGCGGGCAAAGGGAATGATTACTTCAACGAGCGCGCGTAATCGCGGAGGATTTTCCCGAAAGCCTCAGCCGTCTCCGGGACGGATTGTACCGAGTGACCGGCCGGCACAATCTGCTCTGTACCCCACGGCAAGTGGCTGGACCAATAGGGGACTATACCATCGGAGCTCTTGGGGGTATCATTGTCTCCCTGGTCTCCAATGATAGAGTGGGTGGGCACGTTGCGGAGCTTGAGGTTTTGCAACCCCGCAATAGAGTAACTTTCCGGCGAGAGTTGGCCCACGCTGGTGAACCACGCCGTGATGCGCTCCGGATTCAGGAGGATGCTGTCATCCTGCAACGTGGCTATGTTGACAATTTCATCCACCAGAGTTTCGGGCAACTTAACCAGCTTGAGCAGAGCGTTGACAATGCGGTAACGAGCCAGCGGTGCTCCGCGATGCGGCGTGGCCATGTACACCACCATGCCGGCCTGCACAGGACGGAAGAAAAAGACATCACGAAACGCATTGAGCGATTTCTCCGGTATAGGCTCATCCACATAGCGAGCATCTGCATATTTGGCCCACTTCCCCTTGGTTATTTCATTATTTTTCACCAGCATCCAGGGTTCCAAACTCTGGCTATAGCGGGTGATAAGACCGCCCATGGAGTGCCCCACTACCACCATGTTATCCCAATTCTTATTTTTCATCTCGGGGTCGAGTTTTCGGCGCACCTCACGCAAGGCTTTGCGGTATTCGGCGGCGGTGAGTGTCCAGGTCACCCCGGTGGGGTAATTGAAATACCAGAATTGGTATCGGGAGCGCACTTCGGGGTCTGCCATGAGGCGGTTCACCATATTATCAAAAGTTCCGGCACTGGAGAGGAGGCCATGGGTGAGGATGACGGGAATCTTGTGGGGGTTATAAACCTCCATGCAGGAAAGACCCATGCTGTCTCGCAATTCTTGTGGTTTGAGCATACCCAAGAAGCGGTCTTTTTTCACATGGGTGAGATTCCAGTACACCTCAATCGGAGCAGAGAAATCGGCTGCCAGCCGGTAGTCGAGTCTCCCCACACGCACCGTTTCCGTGCGGTGGCGCGGGATGAGGCGCAAGACCGGCATGGCGTTTTTTCCCTTGGGGAAGGTGAGCACGGCGGTAAGCGTGCGAACTGTACCGCGCGTACGAATGTTGAACTTGATGTTGGATTTATCCACCTTGTCAGCGGGGATGATACCGACCAAAGGCACGCCCAAGCCGGGCACGCTGAAACGCTCATCCAAATTTTCAATCGGCACATCGACTGCGGGAAGCACCTCGCTATACAATTCCACCAGGGGCAATTGGGGGCCGTCCACCTCGTGCGTCCACGTAAACCCCTCGGCCTGATGGGTACGCCCCTCTTTCCAATCTTTCACGTAGTCCACACGCACACGCCGAATGAGCGTGAGCAAATCTGCGTTGTACCTAGCCACCACATCGGCATACTGCTCAGGAGAGAGAGAGGTTTTCTGCAGCTCGTCCCAAAGCGTTCGCAGCCGAGCAATGACTGCGGCATCCGGCAATTCTTGACGGCTTTCCCGTGGCATACGGGGCTCCGGCACAAGTGACGAAGAACATGATGCTCCCAGCACTACAGCCAGCAGCACCGCCAAGCACAACGAATAGTAACGTCCGAATGTCGTTCGTTTCAGCATACCTGCATCGTAATGAATGCAGCGCGCAAAGTCAACGTGTTAGTGATGTTATGCCATTCTTCTGCGGCGGCGGGCACAAAGTGCGGCCAACGCAAGCAATGAAAGCGTTGCAGTGCTTGGTTCCGGCACATAGCGTGTTTGGAAATAAACGGTTGTGGGAGCCGCCTCTGCTACATTGTAATAGCCTGTCAGGCTCACATCTGCCAAAGTCTCTACACCGGAGAAAGTGAGCTTCACCGCCAGATTCTTGTCAAATGAGGCTGCACTCTTGTCATCCGTATCAAAGCTCAAGGCAATCCAATCGCCCACGGCTACACCATTGAGGGTGAGTGCCGTGCCATCAAAACTCCATTCAGAGCCGGTCAAATCAATCGTCAGCAAACTACCGGTCACCGTAAATGTATCCATGATGGAAGAGGTAATTTGCAACACCTTGTCCGTGGCTGCCACAGTGGCTTTATCTGCCCCTCCGGGGGCTTCCACCATCAGCGCTCCACCCAATGTCAAAGCCTGTGCCGTAGCATTCGTCCCGACCACTACCTGCAAGGTGGTATCATCTGCCACCAAAGTAGCAGGCGCATCCGTCAAATACGTACCGGCAGCCACATATACATCGCTGAGCTTCAGGGTGGACCCTTCCTTGGCATCTATATATGATCCTTCTACCTTGGCATGTGAAATAGTATATGTCTTACCCGCAGTCACAACCATGTATGTATTCTTCATGCTCAGCTGTTCTTCTTCCGAACCGCTCAGCACATCCTCATTCATGGTATGCACTTTGGTAAACGAGGCATTGCCGGATTGCAGCTCAGCAATGGTGACATTGCTGCCCAGCTCCAATTTACTCTTGCCTACAACATCCACAGATTTCACGCCGCTAACCTCGCCATCCAGCACAAAAGCGGCAGCATCCGTACCCAAATCCACGGTGAGTTTCCCAGGCCCGCTCACCTTGCCTGTATAGCGAGTGGCAGTATCTGTACCGACTGTGTAGGCCACCAGCATTTCACTATCCTCTGCCAGCTTCACATCCCCCCAATGCCCATAATACTTGGCAACTTCGCCACCGGTGCTTTCTTTGTTCTCGCCGCCCTCTATGTACTCCTCGGCATGGTTCACTCCTTCACGCATGATGTAGGTGCCACCGGTCTGCACGGTAACATCACCCGTCAGGCGGGCGTGGCCGGCCAGTTCAAAGGTAGCTCCATCTGCCACGGTCACATTCATGGCGGCATCTGCATAGTGCCAATCATCCTCACGGGTGGAAAAGTCAGCCGTATCCGGGGAGGCACTGTAAGAGCCAAAACCATGAACCGTAAGAGTACCGGCCAGACGAACCGTGCCGCTCATGACGGTAAGCCCGCTATCCTTGTTCTCAAGATTAGTGCGTATACTGTTGAGCTCCCACGTACCCTTACCATCGTACACAATGCCCAAGGCAGATGTTGCCGAATCCCGGAACGAACCGACAAATTTCTGCTCTGCGCCTTCCTTGAATGTCAAAACGGCTTTTTGCGCAGCAGAGTTAGATATGATAGCCTCCTCAGTCAGGGCATGAATGGTAAATGCATCCGTACGATCCTCCCCCTTAGTCAAGAACCAATCCATGCTGTTACCATTCATATCCAGCGTAGCACCGCCATTGCCAAAGGTGAAATCACGGTAAATCTGCGAAGTATCTTTGATTCGCACCGTAGAACCGGTATTAGCCAACACATTATAGGCGGCATACCCCTCTTTTTGGTTCAACAGCGTTTCACCCTTGCCACCCACATTCAGGAAGATTTCATTTTTCCCCTCCCCGCAGATATTCAGCGTACCATCGCCCACTTTGCGCCACTCGCGCATGTATGAAGCATCGGTATTGCGCAGGCTCACATTCACCTGTACATCTTCATCCACCACATAGCCGGCAGAATTGAGCAAATGATTCTCCGCAGATTGCACATTAAACTGCACCTCTTTATGCCCATTGGCAGCAAAGTGCAAGTAGCCAATACCCAAATCAGTATCCGCATCCACCTGCACGATATAATTGGCTTTATCCGCTGCTGCTTCCAACACTACATTCTGCGTCCGGTAGAGTTTGGCATAAGTTACTCCGGTGGCTATCACCGGCTCTTTCTTTTCATCATCTCCGGAATTATCGTAATATGCGCTTGCCGTGGCATTCAAATACTCATCCCCATAGCCATACCATGTATCACTATCCTTGAGAGATGAAAGCGATTTCCACGTATGCCCCCAAGCTTCCACGTCTACCCCATTAAATGTGGCAGAGTTCCAAGCATCGTCAATGTAGATATTGGAATTATCGCTATTTCTCAAATAACCAACCGCCGCCGGCACTGTCACGCTTACATCTGTACCACCCACATTAAACGTATCTTCTATACCGTCCACTTTCCCATCTTTTTCGCCGGATTCTGCACCACTAAAGCGCAAGGTGCCGTCTGTACGCCCCATATTCACCCGCACGTTGTCAGCTTCCATCACCTCGGCTGTCCACTCCTGAGCCGTGCCGGCACGCTTATATGTATCACCGTTAGTGCCGATATGCGCCGCTAAAAACTGAAAACTTTCACTCTCACTGTCCCACACAAAGTAGGGGCTCCCGGAGTCGCCCCCCATCGTTCCAAAGGGGAGAGGTGTATTATCCGTTGCACCTTTGCCTGCTGCTTTTCCACCGGCTGTTGTCAGATATACTCGCTGAAAATCGTCGTCATTATCAGAGACATCTACTACGCTACTCACATAACCGATACCACCCACTGTATAAAGCCCGGCACCATTCACCGTGGTCTCGGTGCCGGAAGCATCCCAAACAGACTGGGTACCGCCACCAACACGATAGACAAGGGTATTATTCCCCACACAATTCTTAGTAATATCACCGGAATAAACAGTCGCAGTTTCAACATCTGTCACCAGTTTACTCAAGCGATTTATTTTGTAATCCTTTTCCGAATCGGCAGAACCGCCAAATAACTGATGAATGAATTGAGTTCCTTCCTGAATACCGCGATACTTGATACTACGTTTTTCCCCAATCCCCCAATCGTTGGAGGTAAACGTAGGCATGGGAGCAGATTGCTGATGCGCTACCGTCACCACATAATTATAACCGATAGCAGTCGAGCTACCGATATCGGACACGGCATCAAAGCTAATCATGCCATGCTCCAAGGTATAGGAATCCTTAGCAGCAGAATCCGTATAACTCAGCTTCACACCACCATCTCGCTTACGAATGTAATCCAACATGGCACTCGTTGAGCCCACCGCAAAGCGCCCCGAATTGGTCGCAAAATCAATGTAGGTATTACGCGACACATCCGAATGCATCACAGCCGCTCCGGCAGGTGCAGACACCATAGTGACAACCAACGCGATGAACAACAGGTGAGGCAAGCGCAATTTCATAGAGTGAAGACGTACTAAAATCTATCGCATCGTAGCACACAGAAACAGCTTGTCAACCTTCAAATGCAGGAAGCGGAGAAATAGCAAAAAACTTCGAGCTTTACCACGAAAGTAATAGCTGGTAGAATGAGTGCGCATGGCTAAGAAACAAGATAACGAACTTCCCTACATCAACCACTTACGCGGGTTTCTCACATTGAGCCCTCTCGTGATCTTTTTCCTTGTATACGTTATCAGCTCCATAAGCGCGGGAGACTTTTACAAGATGCCCGTGACGGTAGCCTTTTTGGCAGCGGCGGTATGGGCTTTTGTGGTATGCCGCCCGGGTTCGTTGGTGCGCAAGACCGAGCAATTTTCCAAGGGGGCAGCGCACAGCAACATCATGATGATGATTTGGATTTTCATACTCGCCGGGGCATTTGCGCAGAGTGCAAAGTATACAGGGGCGGTGGATGCCATGGTGAATCTGACATTGTACGCCCTACCCGCCAACATGTTGCTTCCCGGCGTGTTTCTGGCTGCGTGTCTTATCTCTCTTTCCATCGGCACCTCCGTTGGCACGATAGTGGCGCTCATGCCGGTGGCGGCCGGGTTGGCCACGGGGGCGGGCAGCAGCGTAGCGCTCATGGCAGGTGCAGTGGTAGGCGGCGCATTCTTCGGGGATAATCTTTCCTTCATTTCCGACACCACCATAGCCGCCACACGCACCCAAGGCTGCGCGATGAAGGATAAATTCCGCGCTAATTTCCGCATTGTGCTTCCGGCGGCTATCCTCGTTTTTGCTCTGTATAGCGTACTAGGGTGGGATTTGCAAAGCACAGCACGCAACGCACCGGAGCACATGTGGCTGGTGCTGCCGTACATATTGGTCTTGGTAACCGCACTTTGCGGCCTGAATGTGATGCGCGTGCTCATCCTGGGGCTGGCGGGCACCGGAGTGGCAGCCCTGTGTCTGCAAGGCACCAACCTGATGGATTGGGCGGGAGCTATGGGCAAAGGTATCACCGGCATGGGCGAACTCATCATCGTGACCCTGCTGGCAGCGGGCGTGTTGGAACTTATCCGCTACAACGGCGGGCTTACCTACATCATCACCCACCTGTGCCGCCATATTCACGGGAGACGCGGAGCAGAACTCGGTATAGGTGCCATGACCATGCTGGCCAACTTCTGCACGGCAAACAATACCGTAGCCATCGTGGCCGTGGGCAACATTGCCCGCCGCGTGGCTCAGCGCTACGGGGTATCTCCTACCCGCGCAGCCAGTCTGCTGGATACATTTTCCTGCGTGGCACAGGCCATCATTCCCTACGGGGCACAACTTCTCATGGGTGCAGCCCTGGCCGGGATTGGCTCCTTGCAAATCATCCCCTATCTTTTCTACCCGTTCTGCATGTGCGCCTGTGCGCTGCTCTTTATTGCATGTAGGCGCAAGCAATGAGTAGCAGCGCACGGCAAGCGCATTACTTACCTTGTTGAGGCCATGCCCCCGTTTTCACGGGGATAAGTGACACCTGCCAAGCTTGGTGCCATGAAACCAGGGGGTGCTCAATCACGATGGTATTCTTGCCTTTGACCAGGGGGAGCTCCACGGGGTCGAGCAACCACCAAAGTTCCTCCGGCTCCAGCGGGGGATTATCGAACTGCCAAGCATTGCCGGATGAGCGCTGCCCCGCATATTTGTAGCGGTGAGGATTACGGATTTCCTTACCATTCACCCAAATGCGTGAGCCAGCCACATCCCAATCACCGGGTTTGGCGGGCAAGCCGGTGTAGCGGCGGTTGGAGCGTTCCGGCGCATCAAAGCCAATCATGAACTTCTTTTTGCCATCTTTTTTGGCTTGAATGGTAGTAATGGCCCAGAGTGTTTGGCCGGGGCGCCCCTTGGGGAAAAGTCCAATGCAGCCGGAGCCTTCGCGAGTGCGGAAATAGAGACTGGCGCCGTGTGCGGGGCGCGTTGCAAGCCCGGCCAGCTCGCCATTCAGCACAGCTTTGCGCGTGGTCTCCACCTGCCCCTTGCCCACAGGGGTAACCACCGTCCAGTTGACTTCTGTCTCCGGCCACACGGGGAATGGCTCATCGGCAAAGATGGTTTTGCGGATAGCGGCTGCGCGTTTCTGGAACAGGCTGTATGCCTTGTTGGCCTCGGTATCGGGTGCAGGCAGATCGGTGGGGAAAGCATCGCCATCGGCTTCGCCTCCCTGCCAGGAACGCTCTGCCATGGCACACATAGCCGGCCACATATTGCACGTGGCGGGGATGAGCTCCTTGTGCTCCACACGGCCATCTGGCCAAATGCCCATAATTGTACCCAAGCGCAGTTCATCTCCCTTCCCCGCAGCGCAGGGGCGCATGAAGAAATAGCGGCGCACCATCAGGGCTGGCTCATACACATTGGTGTAGCCGATGATGGAATCAAAGGTAAGGCCATTGAGATTGGTAAGAGAGACAGAAGCCACATCCGCGCCATCCAGCCAGCGCTGGCCGATGCTGTCCGGGTGCTTACCCAAATCGCGGCGGCTGGCCCACTGAACGGCCTGCCGCCCGTGAGATTTCAGTTTTTCCACCACAAAATTCACAAACTGAACGGCATTGGGGATATGCACTTCATCCGCGCCAAAATGGATGATGGGGCACATTTCTGCCGGAATTTCTTTGCAGAACTCATCCAACAACTCACCGATGATTTTCATTCCCTCAGGGGAATGCATGGCAAAACCAAACGCTTTATTGAAATACTTGCTATGCCCCGGCATATCCAGTTCGGGAATCACCGTGATGTGGCGTTCGCGAGCATACTCCACGACTTCACGAATCTGCGCATAGCTGTACGTATCATTAAAATCTCGTGTACGATATTTAGGATCGTTCAACTTGGGGTACGATTTGCACTGCACTCGCCAGCCGGGGTTATCCGTGAGGTGCCAGTGAAAAAGATTGACCTTGAGCTGAGCAGCCAAATCAAGCTCCTTTTTCAAGCGCTCAATCTTGCGGAAATTGCGTCCGCAATCCTGCAAATACCCGCGGTAGCGGAAAGCGGGCCAGTCTGTTATCTCACAACAGCGCAAGGGACGACCATTTACGGCCAACTGGCGCAGCGTTTGCAGACCATAGAAAAAACCTGCATCACTTGCCGCCCGAATGAGCACCCCATCGGGAGTCACGCTCAAGCGGTAGCCCTGCTCCAGCGCCTCTGCGGGCAAGCCATCCTGAGACTTCTCCAAAGTGACCGCCAGGATATTTCTGCTTTTGCCGGAGCAATCTTTCAGGATTCCCGCCCATGCAATGTTGATAGCATCCGATTTTTTCACATTGCCACGCAGCATCCATCCGCCGGCAGAAGGCACGGAAACGCAGCCATCCTTCCACTCCACCTTTTGGGGGAATGGGATGAGTGCCGCAGGGGCTTCCTGTTCCCATTCCAAGGGATGTGGTGATACCCAAGCGGCTACAACCTGAGGATTGCACAGCATCACAGCAAACAAAAGCAAGAAAAGGAATCTCATACGCGGAACATTCTACCCAGACGCATTTCTTATAGCAAGAAAATTTGATAAAATTGTTGCCATAGGCCATTTGCATCTTAAAATGAGCTTGTCATCCCCTGCAATATAAGATAAACTACCTCCGCAACCCACCGCACCACAATTTTATGATAAAGAAATTAATGATGATACTGGGCACCCTGACTTTGGTGACAGGGTTGGTGTACACACCCGTGATGGCTCAAGACACGGAGGAGGAAACGACGGAAGAAAAAGTGGTAACCATTCCGGATATGCTCAGCGAGGTCGAATACGTGACCAAGGTGAAGCCCAAGAAGAAAGCCTCCGTCTACTATTTCCTGCGTTCACACTCCAATTGCGGATACTGCGTGATTATCTCCGGCTCCAACAATGCAGCCTACAAGGAGATGAAGGGCAAGGGCGCGGAGCTTATCATGCTCAACTGCGACCCGAATACAGAAAAAGCCAAGGCTTGGGCAGATAAGTCGGAATTGAATTTCCCTATCGTTACGCCGGAAACGAAGAATAAGGTGAAGGTGTCGGCCGAAGGTTTTCGCGGCTATCCGCACGTTGTCGCGGTAACGGCTGATGGCACACTACTCAAGCACGGCGGTGGCGCAAATGAAGTCAAGGAGCTCCTCAGCGATTGGAAAAGTTTGGTAAAGGAAAGCAGGAAGATTGAACGCGAGAAGCGTAAGGAAGCCGAAGCCAAGAAGAAGGCTGCCAAGAAAAAAGCCAAGAAAAAGAAGGCCAAGCCTGCTGATGCCGAAGCCTCCGAAGAAGATACCGACTTGGAGCTGTAATTTGCACCGACCACAGAACATTATTTCATACTCCCTGCTGCAACTGGCGGGGAGTTTTTTTCGAACATCAGGCAAGGTGATACTTTCATATGAGAAGAAGCATCAACTACCACTTGTACCTCGTGACAGATGAATCGGAAAAATGCCGCCACGGGCTGCTGGAGACAGTCAGGCGCGCGGTGCGCGGGGGTGTCACGGTAGTGCAATACCGCACAGTCAACAAAGACTATGCCACCCAGCTTGCAGAAGTGAAGCCCCTGCAAGCATTCCTGAAAGAAGCCGGTGTGCCGCTCATCATCAACAACAATGTGGAGCTTGCCATTGAGATTGGGGCAGATGGGCTGCATGTGGGGCAAGGCGATACCCCCGTAGAAGAAGCCCGCCGTCGCATCGGCCCCGATATGATTCTGGGGCTTTCCGTCTCCGATGCAGAGCAAATGGCCGCTGTAAACACAGAGCTGGTGGATTACGTGGGCTGCGGTCCGGTCTTCCCCACCAACACCAAGACAGATGCCGCCAAAGATGTGGGGCTGGAGGGCTGGAATCAGCTGGCCGCTGCATGTCCCCTACCCGTGGTGGCCATTGGCGGGCTGAACAAAGAACGCACCGCAGCCGTGCGAGCCACCGGACTGGCGGCAGGCGTGGCTATCGTCTCCTACATCTGCGCCGCAGAGTACCCGGAACAAGCAGCTGCTGACTTATTATGACCACCCCGGCCGACATTGCAGCACACGTGCTGGCAAAACTCAAGAGCACGAGACCGCTCGTCCTCTGCCTCACCAACAACGTGGTGCAAAACTTCACAGCCAATCTGCTCTTGGCTGTCGGTGGCGTACCGGTGATGCTCAACCATGCAGAAGAAGTAAGAGACATTTTGCACAGCTGCGCCAATGCCCTGCTCATCAACGTGGGAACTCTCAGCACAGCCCAAGCAGGAATCATGCAAACCGCTGTAAAATGTGCCACGGATGCAGGTATACCATGGGTGCTGGATCCTGTAGCGGTGGGACTTCTAACCTATCGCACTCAATTCTGCACCGAGCTCTTGAAGACACCGCCTGCCATGATTCGCGGCAATGCCTCTGAAATCATGGCCTTAGCCGGGGTAAACGCAGCTACCTGCCGAGGCCCGGAAAGCGGGGCTGCCAGCTCCGATGCCCTAGAAGCCGCGCAGCTTCTTTCATCGCGCACGGCCTCAGCTGTGTTGGTAACAGGCAAGACGGATTACATGACCCAAGGAGGCTCTACCTGCATCTGCACCAACGGGCATGAACTCATGACACGTGTCACGGGCATGGGCTGTGCCATGGGGGCACTTGCAGCCGCCTGTACTGCTGTGGCAGATACCCCACTGCACGCCGCCATCTCCACCGCGGCCATCATGGGCGTATGCGGAGATAGAGCTGTTGCACGGGCGCAGCACCCCGGCAGCTTTGCCACTGCCATGCTGGATGAATTGGATTCCCTCTCCCCGGAATCGTTGAGACAACATGCAAAGCTAACAATGCATGAACATGGCGGCACCGCCATACAATGATAATTTGAAGGATAGCTCGTTCATTTCGTCATATTATCTCTCTTTTTTACTTTAAGCGCAAAATATGCTTGCATTATCGCAGCAAAATGATTATATGAACTCAATTATCTCATGAATTGACTATGAAGACACGCACTACCTACACACCCGAGTTCAAGATGGAAATCATCCGCGCCATTGCCAACCCCCGCATTTCTATTCAGAAAATCGCAAAGGAAAAGGGCGTAGCAGCCACTCTCATTTCACTGTGGAAGCGCCAAGCAGATGATGCCGTGCGTGCTCGTTTTCAGCCGCAGCCCAAGGGCCGCAAAAAGACCAAAGACACCCCGGAAAAAGTGGCTTCCGACCTGCAAGGTGTACGCCGCGAGAAACGCAATGCCAAAATTAAAGCCTCTCACCTGGAAAACTCCCTGCGCGACACCCAAGCCAAGCTCAACACCGTAGAAGCCATGCTCAGCACTCTGGCAGAACAACTGGGATACAAGCTGGTCAAAGTGCGCACCCCCCGCCGCGCCAAAAAGAACGCCTGATAACTTCTCGACAACTCCGGATATCACTTTGCAGGGTGGCGCTTATGGTGCGTCATCCTGCATTTCGGATGATAAGATGAAGTACCCCTGCGTGTACTAATGTAGAATAAGTAGCTTTTCTATCGGGCAGAAAGCCGATATCTCATATCAAAACAACAACAGAATGAAACACACCTTAACTCAATGGAGCAGGCGCATCGGAGCCATGCTAGTGGCATCTGCTGCAGTGCTTGTCTCCTGCACGGGCACCAGCACCGCCGCCCCGGATTATGATTTAATCGGTAAGCAGTTCTCGTTGGTCTTACAGAATGCTCATTTTTCCCGCACCCGTTTCTCGCGCGAGATGTATGAGAAGTTTCTGGAATGCTACCTGCAACTGCTGGATTCGCAACGCATGTATTTCACGCAGGAAGATGTAGATGCCCTCAAAGAAAAATACGCTTCCCAATTTGGAGACTACCTCCTGGTGGGTCAGACTACACAGCTGGCTCAGGAGCTGTATGAGGAATACAGCACCCGCGCCTTGTACCGCATCGGGCAGGCCGAAAAGCTGCTCCAGCAATACAAGACATCCATGCCGGCTTTCAATTCTGATAAGACCATCGCTCGCTCCCGCCGCAAAGTGGAACGCGCCAAAAACAACGCAGAGCTGGATCAGGTTTGGAGCAATCAGGTTGAAGACATGGTGCTTACTGAAGTGATGCGCCGTGAAAATGTGACACGCCTGGCCAAAGAAAAAGGCAAGCCGGATCCCAATGCCAAAGAAATTCCCGTAGCGGATAAAATTCTTGCTCGTCTGAAGCGCCAGCGTTGTGAAATCCAGGAAGCCGACTTGGAGGACATGGTGTCTCACCTGCTCAACGCCGTGGCACACGTGTACGACCCGCACAGCGACTACATGGGCGCACGCGAAGAACAACGCTTCAAGGATGCCATCAAAGCCTCCATCGTAGGTATTGGTGCACAACTGCGGGAAGATGATGATGGCTCCACCAAGATTGAAGGAATCGTCAAAGGCGGTCCCGCCGCCAAGAATGGCCAGCTTAAACTGGGTGACCACATTGTGGCCGTAGCCACCAATGGCGATGATGAGTGGACGGATATCATGTTCATGAGCATCGACAAGGTAGTGGACCTCATCCGCGGTAAGAAAGGCCAGCCCGTGAAACTGCGCGTACAAAGTGCCGATAGCGGCGAGGAAAAAATCATCACCATCGTGCGCGATGAAGTGCCCATGTCCGAATCGCTGGCAAGCGGCAAGATTGTGGACGTGAAAGATGAGAAGGGCAACGTAACACGTCTCGGCATCCTGACACTGCCCTCGTTCTACGTGGATTTGGACGATGGAGATGTACACTGCGCGGCCGACGTGAAGAAGATTGTGCGCCGCATGAATGCCGAAGGCGTGCGTGGCATCGTGCTGGATTTGCGCTACAACGGCGGCGGTTCGCTGGACGAGGTGCGCAAGATGGTAGGCTTCTTCACCGGGGCAGGCCCTGTGGTGCAGGTCAAGGATTCCCGCGGCCACGTGGAGAAGCTCACGGTGAGCGGCCGCCCCATCTTCAATGGTGAGCTGGTAGTCATCATCAACCGCATGAGCGCCTCTGCTTCCGAAATTTTTGCCGGGGCCATGAAAGACTACGGCCGCGCCGTCATCGTGGGAGATGAAGCCTCCTTCGGCAAAGGTACTGTGCAGGTACCCCGCGGCTTGGCAGACTACATGCCCTACTTCTCCTCCCGCGAGGGTTGCGGCATGATTAAAGTGACCGTGCAGAAGTTCTACCGCATCAACGGTGCCTCTACCCAGCTCAAGGGTGTGGAAAGCGACATTGCCCTGCCCACCGTCACCGCCGGCTTCCAGCTGGGTGAAGGCGAGATGGACTACGCCATGCCCTACGATGAAATCCCCGCAGCATTCGGCTATGTGCCGGATCCGCGCATCAGCCGCATCCTGCCCCTGCTCAAGGAGCGCAGCGCCGCCCGCGTGGCCGCTGATAAGGACTTGCAGAACAACCTGTGGTACACAGCCTACCGCAAGCGTCTGACGACCGAAAACACCGTCTATCTCAACAAAGAGAAGCGCAAGGCCGACAACGCCGTGCTGCAAGACTACAAGAAACAATGCGATGCCGAACGCAAGGTGCGCTACGCCAAGATGGAAGAGGCAGACAAGAAGAACCTGACCATCTACCGCCTGAACCTCGGCGATGTGAAGGCAGATGTGCTCCCCCTTGCCTCCAAGGATGATGAGGAGGAGTTCATGGACCAGGCAGAAGACCCTGAGGATGAGCTGGACGACACCCCGGACTACCCCTCCAACCTGGATCCCATCCTGCGCGAATCCCTGCACATCGTGCGCGATATGATTCAACTGCGCTGATTTTTCTACCCGACTTTATCCGAAAAGCACACTCCCCAACGGAGTGTGCTTTTTTCACTGCCTGATTTTAGGCTTGCCAAGGGGTACAAAATGGTATGTAATAGCCCCACGTTCGCGGCCTCGTAGTTCAATGGATAGAACGGCCCTCTCCTAAAGGGCAAATGTGGGTTCGATTCCCGCCGGGGCTAGAATATCTCATTTACGTTGAAGGAGATGCTCCCTTTTTAGGAGGAGGTGGCGGGGGGAACAAGGCGTTGAGAGATTGCTTGATAGCCGGGGCATAGGCAGAGGCTGCATAGCGTGCTGCACAGTCGCGCAACAGCGATTCGGATTGTGTTTTGCGCCCCAGAGCATACAGGCAGGTGGCTTCCAGCAAGCAGGTACGAATGCGGTCTACCGCCAAGGAGTATCGTTGCCGAGCTGCGGCAAAGTAATGGGCAGCGCGATCCAATTCATTGTTTTCGGCACAATGCCAGGCATACATCTCAGCCCACAAGCCTGCATGCACCCCCGCAAGCTTGGCTTCCACCGCAGTACACAGGCGGGTGTCATCCCCGGCGTAGCGGCGGCACAGCGCCTGCCATTCGGCATACACATCACCACGCAGAGGGCGAATTCTCTTGGCAAAGGGGCGGTAGAGAGGATCGCCCAACACGATACCCTGCCAAGATACGACCGGGGTGGCCATGAGTGCCGCTTCTGCCACGGTGTAGCCGGCCAGCAGGCGCTCGTAGAACACATCGTACTGCAAGCAAGTGCCCAGCATGGGCTCGGCCACATTGCCTGCCGTGACGGCGGCCCCGCGCTGCAACAACGCGCCCACCCAGCTATCAGGTGTTTTGATACCGGTAGCACTGAATGAATGCAAGTGAAACGCAAGTGCCCCCGGCGCAAAAGAAAAATCCGCAGGAGCCGTTTTGCTGAAGGGGCCGTTGGGCGGGTTGGCGTACCAGCCCACGTATACGGCCGTGTCCCGCATCATGGGAAAAGCCGTGGCCAAGGTGCTGCGGGAGGTATCGTGAAAGAGCGGCTGGTATTGTTTTTTTGCCAGAGAAGCAACGCCTGCCAACCATTTATCACCCTCAGGGTAGGGGCCGCCTTCATCCACCGCCACCCAGCCATGCAAGCCGGTGCGCTCCGTTTTCTGCGCATCATTCATCATGCGGAAGATGGCGGCTTCGGAGGGGGCATCGATGCGGCAAACGGCCATCACGCGGGGGCGGCCGCTCTCCAGCGTTTGATTCGCCTTGAAAAAGGGGTTGCGGCCAAAGCCGTCGCGCGGGTATTCGGCACCCAGCAGCATGAGCTCGGAATCCACGGAGGCGGCATCTCCGGGCATGGGGCCTTGGTGTTTTCCCTGCAAGCCAACTTCCTCGCGGATGCGCAGGGGCAAATCCGGCATGAGCACCATCGCCCGCATGGCATGGCGACCGTTCACCGGACCACTGGGCCAATAGAGCCCCTGCTCCCGCCCGGCAAGCAACAAAGCCATGCGCACCTTGATATCAAAATCCCCTCGGCTGATTTCGCCGGCAGCCACACCCCGCAAGGGGATACACTGGTGCGGGGCAATCCCCCGCAAGCGGCAATAGTGCTGCATGGCTTTGCAGCTCAAGGCTGAATCTGCATTGTACACCACGGCTACCTCGCGCGGATGCAGCCCCCAGGCCACACCCGCCAGGCAAATAAGAAGCCATGTGCGCAAAAGGTTCATGGGCGCGTTTCTCTTTCTGCCTCCGGCATGGAACAATCAATTTCCAGACCATCGTAGGCAGGTATCATGAAATCCGGCAGGTACTTTTGAAGCTGCGTGTACTCCACACGGTGGCCACAATGCGTTACCAAGCCCAACTTGGGGGCAAGGCGGCGCATGAGTTCCACGTTCTGGTCAATGGTCAAATGCGTGCGGTGAGGGGGAAAGCAAAGTCCATCCATAGCCAAGGCATCCAGCCCGCACAGAAGCGGGAATGAAGTCTCCGGCAGCTCGGCAATATCCGGCACGTAGCCGAATGACAGTCCGGCCGCGCGGAAGACGTAGCCGAACGTCTCCACCGTGGCATGCACCACGGGTACGGGAGTCACCTCAATATCCCCCACCACAAAGGGCTTACCTGCATGGTCATGTGCCAAGGGGCGAATGTAGCCTTGGTAAGTATTGCTCTCATCGAAAGCCCAGCCGAACATGCGGCGTAACTGCGCCAAGCACGAGCTACCGGCATAGAGCGGCAAGCGGTCTTCCCTGTGCCAGCAGAAGGCTCGCATTTCATCAAACCCGGCGGTATGGTCCAGATGTTCATGCGTGTAGATGATGGCATCTATGGCGGTGAGATTGTGGCGGAGCGCCTGCATGCGCAGATCCGGGCAGGAATCCACCAGCAGGGTGGTCTTCTCCGTACGCACCAGCACCGATGAGCGCAAACGCATGTTGCGCGGGTTGTCGGAGGTACACACCGGGCAAGTGCATCCAATCACCGGCACCCCGGTGGATGTTCCGCTGCCAAGGAAAAGTACTCGCATCGTCAATTTTTGTTTTAATTTCCGCGCGCATTATGCCATAATACGCGCGGAACGAAAAGCAAAATATGCTCACGCTGCTCAAGATACAGAACCTGGCATTGGTGGATGAACTACTCTGGGAACCGCAGGAAGGATTCCTGGGCATCACGGGTGAAACCGGTGCCGGCAAATCAGTCATCATGGGCGGCATTTCTCTGGTGCTGGGAGAAAGAGCAGATAAAAGTCTCATCCGCAGCGGGGAATCGCAATGCTGCATTGAGGCGCTTTTTCACCTGAACAAGCCCGGTCAGGTCAATCGCCTGCTGGAGGAAGCGGGCGTACCCCCCTGCGAAGAGGGGGGACTCATCATCCGCCGCGTCATTACCCAAAGCGGCAACAGGCAATTTATCAACAGCTCCCCTGTCACCCTCAACCTCCTGCGTGCTATCGGTGCTTGGTTGGTGGATATGCACCGCCCGGATGCCCACCGTTCCCTCGTCTCCCAAGAGCGCCAAATGGATTTGCTGGATGCCTTTGCCGAGGCCGACACACCTCTCCTGCAATACCGCCAAGCCTACCAAAATTGGCAGCAAGCCCACCGAGCCCTGCAACAGGCACAAGAAAGCGGCATGGCCAGCGAACGCGAACTGGATTTTCTGCGCCACCAAGTGCAGGAAATTGAAAGTGCCGCATTTACCGAAGATGAGGCCACCCAACTGGAAGCACGCTGGCAGCGGGCACGCAATGCCTCCCGACTGCGGGATACAGCCCTTCCCCTGGCTCAAAACTTGGATGGCGGGCAAGATTCCATCATCGACCGCCTGCACCAAATCATCCGCCAAGCGCGGGATTTGGAGCGCATGGACAGCGGCTGCAGCCGCTGGATAGAGGGGCTGGAAGAAGCCTTGGCAACCTTGGAAGACACCGCAGCGGAGGTGCAGGATTACGCTGAATCCTTGGAGAGCGACCCGGAGGAGCTCGCTTGGCTGGAAAACAGAATCGCCCTGCTGGATACACTCAAGCGCAAGTACGGAACAGACTTTCAAGCCATCATGCAGCACTTGGAAGAATGCCGCGCCAAGCTTGACACGCTGGATAACCGCGAGGAGCATCTGCAACAGCTTGCCGAGCAGGAGAAACAGCAACGAACCCTCTTGGGACAAGCGGCAGCGGTTCTTTCCGCAGCCCGCAGCCAAGCAGCCCCCAAACTGGCGGCGGATTTTCTGAAACACGCCACCCAGCTTGGCTTCCGCCAATCGCTGTTTGAGGTGCGGCTTACTCCGCAAAGCACGCCCGGCCCTCATGGAGCAGAAAGTGTGGAATTCTTCTTCGGACCCAACCCGGGCGAACCACTCAAACCGCTGCGCCAGATAGCCTCCAGCGGTGAATTGGCGCGCGTGATGCTGGCGCTCAAAAGTGCCCTTGCGGTACAGGACGACACCCCCCTGCTCGTCTTCGATGAAATTGATGCCAACGTAGGCGGCGAAATTGCCCGTGCCGTGGGCATCAAGATGCGGGAGCTCGGCGAAAAGCACCAAGTCATTGCCATCACTCATTTTCCCCAAGTGGCAGCGCTGGCCGATGCACACTACCTCATTTCCAAAGTGCAGGAAGCAGGGCGCACCGTTTCCCAACTGCGGCAGATTGAGGGCGAAACCCGTGTCAACGAACTGGTGCGCATGCTGGGCACCAACAGCGAATCCGCAGAGGCTCACGCCCGCGAACTTCTCTCCACCCCGCACTGAAATTTCCTCCTCCGCATGCGCCTTTTATCTCGTACGCTCCTGCTCCTGCTGCTCTGCATCGGTTTTGGTGCAGCTTGGGGCAACGCCCACCTTCACGGGAAGCTCACGCCGTGGGATGTGGAGGGCATGTATGCCCAAGCGCACGCCATTCTGGAGGATAAAACCATCCAAAACGTATCCGGCGTACCGGCCATGCTTGAAGCATGCTCTCGCACGGGGCACATCCCTGCCCGGCGGCTTCTGCTGGATGTGTACGAAGGTCGCTTCAAAGGCTTGGAAGAACAACCTCAAAAAGCACTACAACTGGCACATCTACTGGCAACCGAAGAATCTGACAAAGAAGAAAGCCCTGAGGAACAGGCCATGCGCAAAGAAGCCGCCTTCCGCTACGCTATTTTCTGCGAGCAAGGATACGGCTGCACCAAAGACCCGATAAAAGCTTACCAATGGATGCGCAAGTTGGCCATGGGGGGCATGTACAAAGCCCAAGCGGAAGTGGCTCGCTATCTTTTCACCGGCATAGGGCACGAAAAAGCCCCCCGATTGGCTCTTCACCTCTTGTGGGAGTGCCACATCAAAGCGCCCGACACACCGAATCTTTACTTTTACTTGGGGCACATGTGCTCACAAGGGCTGGGGCTTCGCCGCCCCAATCAACTCATGGCCTACACGTTCTTCAAACTGGGTGCCACACGAAATGATGCCCGCGCCACCAACAATTTGGCTGCCATGTATGAACGCGGTATCTATGTGCCGACTGACAGGAACATTGCTATCCGCCTCTACAAACGCGCCGCAGAATTGGGCAGCAAAGAGGCATCTGCCAATGTACAACGCCTTGCCTTTAAAACAAACTTGGAAACGGCCATCAGCGCTACCTCTGCCAGTCGCCGTATCAGCAATGCTTTCTTGCGACTCATCGACAAATTACCCATTTCCAAGCGGCTCAAAACACGGCTTTCCTCTCCCCTCTTAGAATCCAACACCTTACCCCTGTTACCGGATGCTTGAAGCTCGGCAAGCCATTGAGTACGCCGCACGGCAACTCGGATTTTCCGGTCTGGGCGTAGCCCCGGCCCACGCCAATCAAGGCACTATCTTGGAAAACTGGCTGGCAGCCGGAAAGCATGCCGATATGCAATGGATGGAGCGCCACCTCCCGGCACGGCTCGACCCGGAATTGGTGCTGCCGGGGGTGCGCAGCATCATCATGCTCACCTACGAGTACCCCCGCACCGATGCCCGCACAGCGGCAGGCGCCATTGCCCGCTATGCCCAGGGGCAAGATTACCACAAACTCCTGGCCGACAAACTGGCGGATTTGGATGAAACGCTGCAATGGTATGGCGGCACGCAGCGCTGTTTCTCGGATTCCGGGCCGGTGAGTGAGCGTTTCTTTGCAGCACTGGCCGGGCTGGGCTGGATAGGCCGCAATGGACTACTCATTCGCCCCGGCAAGGGCTCATATTGCTTTCTCGCCTCCATCCTCACCACGCTGGAATTGCCCACCGACACACCCATGCCCAACCGCTGCGGCAACTGCCACCGCTGCGAGCAAGCTTGCCCCACCGCCGCCCTGCACAACGGATGCTGCGATGCCCGCAAATGCCTCTCCTTCTGGACGATTGAAGCCAAATCTCCCACACCTCAAGACATACAGCAAGCCCAAGGAAACCGCCTCTACGGCTGCGATACCTGCCAAGAAGTCTGCCCGTGGAACCGCCCGCAGGAGGAGGTGTACATTGACCCGCACCTGCTCATGCCGGCACCCTTGGCTAAACTAAGCACGCAACAACTCGCGCAAATGCCGGAAGCAGACTTCCAAGCCATCTTCACCGGCTCCCCCATCCGCCGCATCGGGGTCGCGCACCTCCGGCACAACGCTGCCGGTCTCAGCCAATCTGAGCCGTCACTTTAAAATGCAGCTTGGCCACATCTGCCAAGCGCTCGCGGCCATGCAGTGCCACAAAGTCGCGTGCGGCTTTCGTGACACGGGGTGAACACCCAAGCGGCAACTCACAACCGGCGGCGGCAGCGGTTTCTTTCATCCAGCGCACAAAACGCTCGCGCGCGAGAATGGAAGCCGCTGCTACTGCCACATCGCTTTCAGCGCGGGGGCGCTGCTCCAGCTGCACGGGAATCTGCCGCTGCTTGAGTGCCGTTTTAAGCACCCATTCGTTGGCAAACTGATCGCTGAGCGCCCGGGGGCAAGAAGGCACACGCTCATGCAATGCGGCAATCACCCGCGCATGCCCCCAAGCCAAGAGCTTATTCAAATTGCCCATGGAGGCATAAATCTCATTGTAGCGCGTGGGGCCAATGCACACCACCTCGCACGCCACACCCGGCAATTGCCGGATTTTGGCTGCAATCTTGGCAATTTTCGCATCGTCGCTGATTTGTTTACTATCTCGGCAGCCAAGGCGCACCAGTTCATGAGCCGAGCGTTCGTCCGAATACACACCGGCTATCACCAGCGGGCCGAAATAATCTCCCTTGCCGCTTTCATCCACCCCAAAATGCGGGGTCGTATCCACCAGACCGCTCACCATCTTATCGGCAGCAGGGGCATTGCCCGCAGGTGATACCAGCAACACGAACTCCAAAAATTCATCTGCCCCGCTTCCCTGCACCAGCAATTTACCCTTCTTCGGATAATATGCCACATTCACCTTGGCCCCCTCGAAACAAAAATCCGCATACGGTCGCTCCACCAAACTGTATCCCGCACGGCCGGATAGCTTCTTTTTCAAGGCTGCGGCCTCCGGCGCAGACATCTGCAAGGTGTATTGATTTGCCATTTCGCCACTAAAATTGCCTTTTTTTGAGCGTAGGTCAACACTAAAACTGCAAAACTCCCGCATTTTTAGTCCTTGTTGACGTAAAAAAAGTATTTTTTGCGAGACAAAATGAACAAAATGCGTTATAGTCCTGCCAGCTTCTTAACCCAAGCAAAAATTATGTCTAATACCATCACCAAACGTGAACTTGTCAATAAGGTTTGTGCAGAACTCGACGGCACATACACCCAGGAAGAAGTGCTTCAAATCGTACAAAAAGTAGTGGAGGAAATCACCGGTGCGCTCAGCCAAGGCAACAAGGTGGTCATCCGCAACTTCGGCACCTTCATCGTGAAGGAAGTGAAGCCCAAGGTGGGCCGCAACCCCAAGAATCCCGGCAAGGATGTACCCATTCCCGCTCGCTCTGTGGTGAAGTTCAAGGTAGGCAAGACCCTGAAGGAAGCTGCCGCCAAGGTCGTCCTCTAAACATCCCCCCATTTATACATGTGCGAGGGCGCATCTGCATGGGGCAGTTGCGTCCTCGTTTCTTCCCGCCCCACCCATCATACCATGAAACTGAGAATTGCAGTTCAATCCAAAGGCCGACTCAACGAAGACACCATGGCACTGCTGGCAGAGTCCGGCATCAAAGTGAGCTCCTCCAAGCGCACCCTACTGGTGGCTGCTCGCAAGTTCCCCATGGAAGTGCTTTATCTGCGCGATGACGACATTCCCGAAACCGTGACCGACGGCGTAGCCGATATCGGCGTGGTTGGGCTCAATGAATATCTGGAGCGCCAAGGCGATGCCGACATTGTAAAGAAACTCGGATTTGGCGGTTGCCGCCTGAGCATCGCTATCCCCAAAGAACACGAATACACCGGCCCGCAATGGCTGCAGGGGCGCAAGATTGCTACCTCATACCCGGTGATTCTTCGCCGGTGGCTGGAAGAACAGGGCGTGCAGGCACACATTCACGTTATCACCGGTTCGGTGGAAATCTCCACCGGTATCGGCTTGGCAGATGCCATTTTCGATATCGTGAGCAGCGGCGCCACCCTGGTAAGCAATAACCTGAAAGAAGTGGAAGTAGTGCTGGAAAGCGAGGCGGTGCTCATTGCACACAAAAACCTTCCTGCCGAAAAGCGGGAGATTTTGGACAAGCTGATTTTCCGCATGGATGCCGTGATGACAGCTGCGGACAAGCGCTACGTTCTCATGAATGCACCCAAGGACTGTGTGGAACAGATTGTAGCCGTGCTGCCCGGTGTGAAGAGCCCCACCATCATGCCCTTGGCACAGGATGGCTGGTGCAGCATCCACACCGTGCTGGATGAATCCTGCTTCTGGGATATCATCGGCAAGCTCAAGGAAGCCGGGGCTCAAGGCATACTGGTGCTTCCCATCGAAAAAATGATTCTGTAATCTCCTTTCATCATGAACATCATCACGGAACCGAATCGCGAGCAGTGGGTGGAGCTTGTGCGCCGCCCGGCATTTGATGTCACACAACTCTTTGATGTGGTGCGTCCCATCATGAACGCTGTGCATACGCATGGCGACCACGCTCTGCGCGAGTTCGGTCACCGTTTTGATGGAGTGCAGCTGGAAGACCTGGCGGTTTCCCCTGAGGAAATAGCCGATGCCTGTGCCCGGATACCGCAGGAATTGGCAGAGGCCATTGAACTGGCTTACTGCAACATCTACGACTTTCACGAACTGCAACTCAACACCCAAGCCCCGATTAAGCTGGAAACAGCTCCGGGTGTGGTGTGCGAACAACGCACGCTGCCCATCCGGCGCGTGGGACTCTATGTACCCGGTGGGCAAGCACCCTTGTTCTCCACCGTCCTCATGCTGGCCGTCCCCGCAGCCGTAGCCGGCTGCGAGGAAGTAGTGCTGTGCACGCCTCCCGGCAAAGATGGCAAGGTAAACCCGGTCATCCTCTTTGCGGCAGAGCTTTGCGGCGTGAAACGCATCTTCAAAGTAGGGGGCGCACAGGCCATTGCTGCCATGACATACGGCACAGAATCCGTACCCAAGGCAGACAAAATTTTTGGGCCGGGCAATGCATACGTGACCGCAGCCAAGCAATTAGCCGCCTTAGCCGGGGTGGCGATTGATATGCCCGCCGGCCCCAGCGAAGTGGAAGTACTGGCCGATGCCACCAGCGTACCGGCCTTTGTGGCAGCCGACTTGCTGAGCCAAGCCGAGCACGGCCCGGATAGCCAAGCCATGCTGGTGACTACGGATGCCACCGTAGCGCAGGCCGTAGCTACAGAGGTGGAAAAACAACTGGCCGCACTCCCCCGCCGCGAGGTGACGGCCAAATCCATTGCCAACAGCCGCATCATTGTACTGGCCGACAAGCAGGATTGCATTGATTTCACCAACGCCTATGCCCCCGAACACCTCATCATTGCCATGGAAAATGCTGACGAGGTGGCAAAAGAAACCACCAACGCCGGCTCCATCTTTTTGGGCAACTACAGCTGCGAAAGCGCCGGTGACTACGCCAGCGGCACCAACCACACCCTGCCGACCATGGGCTGCGTGCGAGCATACAGCAGCCTGTGCATTGACAGTTTCCAGCGCAAATTGACCCTGCAAACCCTCTCCCCACAGGGCATCCGCAGCATAGGCCAAACCGTGAAAATCATGGCCCAGGCCGAGCATCTGGATGCCCACGCCCGCGCCATGACACTGCGCATGCAAGCCGTGGCCCAATTGCCGGAAGAAGATGCCGGCACCGGCATTGCAAAGTTGGTACGCCCGAACATCCTCAAACTCAAGCCCTACAGTTCTGCCCGCGATGAATACGCAGGCAAGGCGGCTCACGTCTTCCTGGATGCCAACGAGAGCCCGTACAATGCCCCCAACAACCGCTACCCCGACCCCCTGCAGTGGGAACTTAAGCAGAAAATCTCTGCTTACAAGGGTGTAGCCCCCGATCATATTTTCCTGGGCAATGGAAGCGATGAAGCCATCGACCTCATCTTCCGCACATTCTGCACCCCCGGTGTAGACGAAGTAGCTGCCATTTCTCCCTCCTACGGCATGTACGAAGTCTGCGCGGATATCAACAACATCCGCTACAACGCCATTCCCTTGGAAGAAGGTTACCTGTTCAACGCAGAGAACTTCCTGCAATCCGTCTACTCCCCCTGCACCAAGGTCATCTTCATCTGCAGCCCCAACAACCCCACCGGCAACCTGCTCCCAGTGGCAGAAATCCGCAAGGTGCTGGATATGTTCCCCGGCATCGTGGTGGTGGATGAAGCCTACATCGACTTTGCCCCGGCAGGCTCCTCCGTGGTATCCTTGCTGGATGAATATCCGCGCCTCATCATCCTCAACACCTTCTCCAAGGCTTGGGCATCTGCCGGCATCCGCTTGGGTATGGCCTTGGCGCATCCGGAGATTATCGGCATCTTCAACAAGGTGAAATACCCGTACAACGTGAACATCCTCACCCAGCGCGCCGCCATGGAGCAGCTGGAGCACATGAATGACATCCGCAACTGGGTGGAGGAAGCGCTCCGCGAGCGTGCCCGCATGATGCAGGAAGTGGCATCCCTGCCCATCTGCCACCAAGTATACCCCAGCGATGCCAATTTCTTCTTGGCACGCATGACAGATGCCTGCGCCATATATGATGCGCTGGTAAACCAAGGCATTATCGTACGCAACCGCCACCGCATCGCCATGTGCGAGAACTGCTTGCGCATCACCATCGGCACCCCGGCAGAGAATGACGAACTTCTCGCCGCACTCAAACAATTCTGATATGAAAAAAGCACTTTTCATTGACAGAGACGGCACCATCATCCGCGAACCTGCGGATGAACAGATAGATGCTTTCGAAAAACTCTGCTTTCTCCCCGGCACATTCCGTGCGCTGAGCACCATCCGCGAGCTCACCGATTACGAATTTGTCATGGTGAGCAACCAAGACGGTCTCGGCACCGATTCTTTCCCGGAAGACACCTTCTGGCCCGTCCACAATTTTATTCTGGACACGCTGAAAGGCGAGGGAGTGGAGTTCGACAACATCCTCATTGACCGACACTTCCCGCACGACAACGCCCCAACCCGCAAGCCCGGCACCGGCATGCTCACGGCCTATATGGACGGCTCATACGACTTGGCCAACTGCTACGTCATCGGCGACCGCGCCACCGATGTGCAGCTGGCACAAAACTTGGGCTGCAAGGCTTTGCAAATCGGCACCGATGGCATGGATTGGGCAAAAATCACCGAGATATTGGTGGCCGGTGAGCGTAGTGCCGAGGTGCAGCGTACCACCCGCGAGACAGATATCTACGTGAAATTGGAGTTGGATCGCCCCGGATGCTGTGAAATCAGCACCGGTATAGGATTCTTTGACCACATGCTTGCCCAATTAGCACACCACGGCGGCATGGGAGTCACCATCCGCGTGAAAGGCGATTTGCACGTGGATGAGCACCACACCATCGAAGACACGGGGCTGGCTTTGGGCGAATGTCTGCGCAAAGCCCTTGGCAACAAGCTGGGTATCTCTCGCTATGGTTACTGCTTGCCTATGGATGATTGCCTGTGCCAAGCCGCATTGGACTTCGGGGGGCGCCCCTGGCTGCAATGGGAAGCAGAATACAAGCGCGAGCTCATTGGGGACATGCCTACGGAAATGTTCTACCACTTCTTCAAGAGCCTGAGTGATGCCGCCCTCATGAACCTGAGCATCAAGGCCACAGGCGCAAACGAACACCACAAAATAGAAGGCACATTCAAGGCTTTGGCGCGCGCCATCCGCGTAGCGGTACAGCGCGATGTACGCCACTTGGTGCTGCCCTCCTGCAAGGGGACTCTCTAACTCATGAAAGTAGCAGTCGTCAAGTACAACGCGGGCAACATCTGCTCAGTCATCAATGCGCTTCGCCGCATTGGCATTGAGCCCTTGGTGACGGATTCTGCCGCAGATTTAGCAGCGGCAGATCGTATCATCTTCCCCGGACAGGGAGAAGCAGTCAACACCATGGTGTATTTGCACGAAAGCGGTCTGGGAGATATCATCCGCAATCTACGCCAGCCGGTATTGGGTATCTGCATTGGCCAGCAACTGCTTTGTGCACATTCCGAAGAAGGGCACACCCCTTGTTTGGGTATTTTTGACAGCTGTGTATGCCGCTTCCCTGCCAACTCCCCTACCGAAGGGCGCATCAAAGTGCCTCAAATCGGCTGGAACACCATCGAGGACTTGCGCTCCCCCCTCTTCGATGGCCTGAAAAACGGCGATTTTGTTTACTTTGTCCACAGTTTCTACGTGCCGGAATGCGCAGAGGCCATCGCGCACACTACCTACGGCGGTGTCACCTATGCCTCTGCCCTGCACAAAGGCAACTTCTACGCCACCCAGTTCCACCCTGAAAAAAGCGGGGATACGGGGCTGCGTATTCTGCACAACTTCATCCACCTCTGCCATGATTGAGCTTATCCCCGCCATTGATATCATCGGCGGTCAGTGCGTGCGCCTGACCAAGGGCGATTACAACGCCAAAAAGACCTACGATGCACACCCGGAAGACGTAGCACGCCGCTTTTATGACATGGGTGTGCGCCGCTTGCATGTGGTGGATTTGGACGGAGCAAAAGCCGACCATATCGTCAACCTTGACACCCTCAAAAAAATCACCGCACTCGGCATGACTGTGGATTTTGGCGGGGGCATCAAACAAGAAAGTGACCTGCAAGCCGCATTCGACCACGGCGCAGCCATGGTCACGGTGGGCAGCCTGGCCGCTACCGCTCCCGAACGCCTCCTGCAATGGGCCGAAAAATACGGACCGGATCGCTTCATCGTGGGTGCAGACGCGCTCAACGGACGCGTCATGATCAAGGGATGGCGCGAGGATGGCGGCATGAGCTTGGATGAGTTTGTGAGCTTTTACATGAGCCACGGCATCACCCGCGTGCTCTGCACCGATATCTCCCGCGACGGCACATTGGGCGGTCCCAATACTGCCCTGTACCAAGAAATCATGGCCAAGCATCCCGGTTGCCGGCTCATAGCCAGCGGTGGCGTGAGCTGCACGGAAGACATCCGCGCCCTCGATGCCGCAGGCATTCCCTCCGTGGTGTTCGGCAAAGCATACTACGAAGGCCGCATTGATTTACCCTCCCTTCTCAACCACAACTAAACACACACCCTTACTATGTTAGCCAAGCGAATTATTCCCTGCCTGGATGTCAAGGATGGTCGTACCGTCAAAGGCATCAACTTCGTCAACCTGCGCGATGCCGGCGACCCCGTTGAACTCGGCAAAGCATACAGCGAGCAAGGAGCAGATGAATTGGTGTTCCTGGACATTGCCGCCACGCACGAGGGTCGCAAGACTTTCACCGACATGGTATCCCGCGTAGCTGCGGCCATCTCCATTCCCTTCACGGTGGGCGGTGGTATTCACGAGCTGGCAGACGTGGCACGCCTGTTGGAAGCCGGTGCGGACAAGGTGAGTCTGAACTCTGCGGCCCTGCGCAATCCGCAGTTGGTGAATGACATTGCCGCTCGCTTCGGTTCCCAAGTATGTGTGGCAGCCATTGATGCCCGCCACGATGAGGATGGCTGGTATTGCTATGTCAACGGCGGCCGCATCCGCGTGGAGCGTACCCTCTTCGACTGGGCTCGCGAAGTAGCCGACCGCGGCGCCGGTGAGATTCTTTTCACCAGCATGGATCATGATGGCGTGAAGCAAGGCTTCCCCAACGATGCGCTGGCTCGCCTTTCCGATGAGCTGAGCATCCCCGTCATCGCCAGCGGCGGAGCCGGGGCCAAGGAACACTTTGCCGATGCTTTCCGCCTGGGCCATGCCGATGCCGCGTTGGCGGCCAGCGTCTTCCACTTCGGCGAAATCAAGATTCCCGAACTCAAGCAGTACCTCCGGGATGAAGGTATCTGCGTGCGCCTCTAATCCTAACCTATCACAACAATGACCATCGACTTCGACAAGAGTGGCGGCTTGGTGCCAGCCATTATTCAGGATGCCGGCACAGGCAAAGTGCTGATGCTGGGCTACATGAATGCAGAATCATACGCCAAAACTCAGGAGACAGGCCGCGTGTGCTTCTACAGCCGCAGCCGCCAATGCCTTTGGACCAAGGGTGAAACAAGCGGCAACTATCTGGAGGTGCAAAGCATCAAAGTAGACTGCGACAACGACACCCTGCTCATCCAGGTTAAGCCCCACGGCCCCGTGTGCCACACCGGCACAGATACCTGCTGGGGTGAAAAGAATGAATCCAATCCCCTGCTTTTCCTCACCGAGCTGCAAGATTTCATCAACAAGCGCCACGAAGAGATGCCGGAGGGGTCGTACACGACCTCGCTCTTCCGCGACGGCATCAACCGCATGGCTCAAAAAGTGGGTGAGGAAGCTCTCGAAGCTGTCATCGAGGCATGCAACGGCACCAACGAACGCTTGTTGTACGAAGCCTCCGACATGTTCTACCACCTGATTGTACTGCTCACCTCCAAGGGGCTGCGCATTGAACAAGTGGCAGAAGAATTGGTCGTGCGGCACAATCCCGGCTGGAAAAAGCACTGAATTGTGCTGTTTCAGCTCATGTGAACACGATTTATGCGAGACATCGCACTAAAAATCAGCTATATTCACCTTACCAACCTTTTTTTCAACCAAACAATACTTATGGCAAACACTATTACCAAACGCGAACTCGTCAACCAGATTAGCGCCGACCTTGGCTCCGGCTTCACCCAGAATGAAGTGCTGGAAGTTGTACAGAAAGCTGTAGAGGTCATCACCGATGCTCTGGGCAAGGGCGACCGCGTTGTGATTCGCAACTTCGGTACTTTCTGCGTGAAAGAGGTCAAGCCCAAGGTGGGTCGCAACCCCAAGAACCCCGGCAAGGATGTACCCATCCCCGCTCGCTCCGTGGTGAAGTTCAAAGTGGGCAAGACGCTCAAGGATACTGTGGCTAAGGTTTCTCTCTGAAGCCCGACCAATCATTTTTATCCGGCGCGGATACTCCCAACGGAGTATCCGCGATTTCATTTTGTCTGCGTGGCGCGGAGCATTTTGGGCATAAGCTCGGTATTTTCCTGTACTCCGCCAAAGGCGGCAGCACCGGCTCCGGCAGCATACAGAGGCACTGCTACACCACTGTGCTTTCCGGTACTGAATGCAGCGGTTACTTCGCCATTTTCTTTGGAGCCACCAAGAATGGAAAGGCCTCCGGTCTGGTGATCGGCCGTGACAATGAGGAGTGTATCCGGGTGCGCCTGCATCCACTCCATCACCACACCCACGGCTCGATCAAAATCAAGCGTTTCATGCACCAATTCTGCCAAGTCGTTGGCATGAGCCGCTACATCAATTTGAGAACCTTCTACCAGCAGGAAAAAGCCCTGTGGGTGGGATTCGAGCGTGCGCAGTGCCTCCCCCACAGCATCGGGAAGGAAAGAACCACGGCGCGAAGCCGGCAGGCAATGTTCATGCCCCTCCAAACGCAGAAGGGTTCCGGCGGCACGCAGTTGTTCCTGCCATGCCCGGCTGACAATACCGCTTCCACCGCCGATGATAACCCTGCACCCGGACTCTGCTAATGCCGCAGCAATAGCAGAGAAATGGTAGCGGCTCTTGCAATGAGCATAAAATGCGGCCGGGGTGGCATCAGTAATAGCCTTGGTCACCACAAGTCCCGTCTGCCGGCCGGTTGAAGCCAGCTGTACAAGAATAGAATCCAGCGGCTTGCCATCCGCAGTGATACCCAACTGCCCATTGCGCGTTTTGTACCCACAAGCGATGGCGGTAGCGGCAGCGGCCGAATCCGTGATGGTGTCTGAAGCTGAGGGGGTACGCACCAAGCCGATGACAGGCAAGCGCTCTATATTGAGCTTACCGTGGTTGCAAAGCCAAGCGGCCCACATATGCTCGGAGCCCATGCCATCTCCAATCATCAGGATGATATTGCGTGCCACCCGATTCGTAGCAGGAGGCACACTTTGCACTACATCATGCTGCGGCATATTGGAGACTGTTTGCGGGGACTCCGGAGCCGCAGAAGCGCCGGATACAACCCACCCACAGCACAACAGTGCGATGGAGAAAAGCCTTTTCATCAATGAGAGAGTACGCACAATTAATGCAGTTGACTGATAATCCCGGCCGCAGTTGCTGCAACATCCGGCTGCTGCAACAACCATGAAACAATCACCACGCGCTTTGCCCCGGCTGCCAACACCTGCGGCAAGGTGGTGCCATTAATACCGCCTATGCAAAACATGGGCATATCCCCCACGGCAGACTGCACCGCCGCTATATCCTGCAAGCCGATGGAAGGGCGCCCCGGCTTGGTTCCTGTGGGAAACAAGGGGCCAAAGCCGATATAATCTGCGCCCTCGGCCTTTGCGGCAAGAGCCTGTTCAGGGCTGTGTGTGGAGCGCCCCACCAACACTCCCTCCCCCACGATGCGGCGCACCTCTGCCAGCGAGCCTCCATCTTGCCCCACATGCACAGCATCTGCCCCCAACTCTGCCGCCAGCTCCGGGTAATCATTCAGCACAAAAATCACCTGCCGCGCACGGCAAATGCTTTGCATCTGCCTGCCCAGCTCTTTCACCAGGGGCAATTCCACCCCCTTGGCACGCAGCTGGATGATACGTACCCCGCCATCAATCAGGGCTTGCGTAACCACAGGCACCTGCGACACAGAAACATATCCCATATCCACTATTCCGTACAAACGGCATGTTGCCAATATGCTTTTCATGCTTCTACTCTGGCACAAAGCACCCCACCGTGCAAGAAAGAACTGCGTGTTCCTTATCTCGCATACATGAAATGTCATAATAACTGGTTGACTTGAGTGTGTAAACGTCTACACTTTTTTCATCATGGAAACACTCGTCTCTCGCGGTATCATTGAATCTTATTTTGACAAACTGCAAGGTTGCTTGGAGCTGGATGCAGCCATTGTAGGCGGCGGCCCCTCCGGCATTGTCGCAGCATACTACCTGGCCAAAGCCGGACACAAAGTAGCATTGTTCGACCGCAAGCTTTCCCCGGGTGGTGGCATGTGGGGTGGTGCTATGATGTTCAACGACATTGTGGTGCAGGAGGAAGCCATGCCCATCGTGCAAGAGCTTGGGCTGAGCTACAAACCCTACCGCGAGGGCACCTACATCATTGACTCCGTACATGCAACAGCCGGCTTGCTGTTCAAAGCCACACAGGCAGGAGCCGTCATTTTCAACTGCTATTCAGTGGAAGACGTGGTCTACAAACAAGGGCGCGTGGGCGGCGTTGTCGTCAACTGGACTCCGGTACTGCGCGAGGGACTGCATGTAGACCCCCTCACCATCATCTCCCGCACCGTATTGGACGGCACGGGCCATGACTGCGAAATCGCTAAAACGGTAGCCCGCAAAAACGGGGTGCGCCTCAATACGGCTACCGGTGGTGTCATCGGGGAGATGAGCATGGACGCCGCTGAGGGCGAACGCTCCACCATCGAAAACACCAAAGAAATATACCCCGGTCTCTTCGTTTCCGGCATGGCAGCCAACGGCGTAAGCGGCAGCTTCCGCATGGGCCCCATCTTCGGCGGCATGCTGATGAGCGGCAAAAAAGCAGCCGAGCTCATGAGCCAAGCCATCCAATCTGCCTGACAAAGGCTCCGTCTGTTTTTCCGGCACCCAAGAAGCCCCAACGCTTCTTGGGTTTTTCTTCGTCTGGGCACCTCTGCGCACCGTCTCTCGCCATGCAAAGAAAAACAACCTTTTTGAAGAGTGCATACATCTTTTGCGCTTGACTTGTAGCTAAATAGGTGATACATAGAGCGTGTACAAGTTCCGGTCTATGAAGATTGGAGCGGGTCTGCGACCCGCTCTTTTTTTGTAGGTCTACCTTCAAAAACGCAAACACCCCACAGCAAACAATGGCCACCACCGACATCTCCGCCCTGATAGACTACTATGTGCGTGAAAAAGAACTGACTCGCGAGCACGTCATCCATGCGCTCGAAGCCTCGTTCCTGACAGCATATTCCAAGATGGTACCGGGAGCAGACCGTATTCATGGGCTGCGAGCCGTCATCAATCCCCAGAAAGGCACGGTTAAGATTAAGGCCAGCATGGTGGTAACACCGGATGAGGAAGTGACAGATCCTTTCAACGAAATTAAACTTTCTATGGCTCAGGCCATCGGTGCCCGTAGCGGCAAAGAGCTGCAGGCCGGTGATGTGATGTCGGTAAACATCACCCCCAAAGACTTTGGACGCATCGCTGTGCAGACAGCCCGCCAAACCATGCAGCAACGCATCCGCAAAGCTGAGCAGGAAATGCTGGCAGATGCCTTCAAGGATCGCGTGGGCGAATTGGTGACCGGCACGGTGCGCCGCTATGAAAAGGGTGACGTCATTGTAGAAGTAGACCGCTTTGAAGGTCTTGTACCGCAGCGCCAGCGCATACCCGGCGAGGAGTACTCAGCCGGTGATCAGATGCGTTTCTACATTGTGGAAGTGCGCGATGGAGCACGCGGCAACGAGCTGATTCTTTCCCGCAGCCACCCCAACTTGGTGCGTCGTCTGTTTGAGAACGAGGTGCTTGAGATTTCCGAAAACACCATTGAAATCGTGAACATCGTGCGAGATGCCGGCTACCGTACCAAGCTCATTGTGAAGAGCAATGATGAAAATGTGGATCCCATCGGCGCTTGTGTAGGCATGCGTGGTGCCCGCGTTAAAAATGTGGTAAATGAACTTAACCACGAAAAGATTGACATTCTGGAATACACAGATGACAAAGCTGTGATGGTGCAGGAATCACTGGCCCCCATCGAGCCGGTAAAAATCACGGTGGACAACGAAAGCCGCGTCGTAACCGTGTATGTGGCAGATGACAAAGCCGCAGCCAAGGCCAAGGGACGCCGTGGCCAGAATGTGCGCCTGACTGCCCGCCTGATTTCCACCCCCGGCAACCGCTGGGATGTCCGCGTGGAGCCCCACAACAGCGATACCGTGGCTCAGACCCACGCTCGCGAGGGTGCCAACGAGCTGGTGAATGTGCTGGGAATCTCCCCTGAACTTGCCGCCTCTATGATTGCCTGCGGTTTCACCACAGTACAGGGCATCGCTGCTTTCGGTGTACAGGCTGAAGACCTGGTAGAAGCTCTGGGCATTGACACCGAGCAGGCACAGGACATCATCACCAAGGCACAGAACGCTTAATTTATACCCAACCCCCACAAAGAATCTCACATGCCTACCGACAACGATAATAAAAAGCACGAGGTGCTCGATTTGATTGGCGGCTCCAAAAAGAAGAAGAATACTCCCGCCAAGGAGGCAACACCTGCCAAGAAAGAAGCCCAAGCAGCCCCCAAAAAAGCTGCGCTGGACTTGCTGAACCCGCAGAAAAAGCGTCCGGCAAAGCCTGCGGCATCCTCGGTGAACAATACCCCTGCTCCGGCTCCCACCCCCAAGGCTGAACCGGCTCCGGCTCCCAAGGCAGCACCGGCACCTGCGCCCAAAGCAGAACCCACCCCGGCAACGTCTGCCGGCAACACGATTAACGTGAAAGCCCCCATCACCGTGGCAGAGCTGGCACAGCACATGGCACTCAAGCCTTTCAAACTCATTGCAGACTTGCTGCCCATGGGCGTATTTGCCAATCCAGGTACCACGCTGGACAGTGACCAAGTAGCCGCCTTGTGTGAGAAGCACGGTTTTGCTTACGAACGAGTGAAGCGCGAAAAAGGCGCCGGTGTCAAGGCACCTGTGGAAGTTGTCAAAGAACCTGAGGCTGTGGCCGTAGAAGAAGAACCGGAAGATGCGCTGAAACTGCGTACTCCCATCATCACCGTGATGGGACATGTAGACCATGGTAAGACCTCTCTGCTGGACTACATCCGCCGCACCAAGGTGGTATCCGGTGAAGCCGGCGGCATCACCCAGCACATCGGCGCTTACACCGTGGAGCACGACAACAACACCCTCACCTTCATCGACACCCCCGGTCACGCTATCTTTACAGAGATGCGCGCTCGCGGTGCCGACGTCACCGATATCGTGGTGTTGGTAGTGGCAGCCAACGATGGCATCATGCCGCAGACACGCGAGGCTATCATGCATGCCAAGGCCGCAGAAAAGACAATTATCGTAGCCGTGAACAAGTGCGACCTCCCCGCGGCCGACCCGGTACGCGTGCGCACACAGTTGATGGAAGAAGGGCTCATGCCAACAGACTTCGGCGGCGACATTGAATGCGTGAACGTTTCTGCCCACACAGGCGAAGGCATGAATGAGCTGTTGGATCTTCTCTGCCTGCAGGCCGAGGTGCTGGAGCTCAAGGCCAACCCCAAGGCTAACTGCCGAGCCTCCATCATTGAGGCTCGTATGGAACAGGGCAAGGGCAGCTCCGCTACCGTCATCGTGCAGAGCGGCACCCTCAAGGTGGGTATGCCTTTCATCTGCGGCCCCTTCTCCGGCAAAATCAAAACTCTTTTCAACGACCGCGGCAAAGCCATCAAAAAAGTGACTCCCGGCATGCCCGCCGAAATCTCCGGTTTCTTGGAAACCCCGAACGTGGGTGATGAATTGGTGGAAATGGAGAATGAACGCGCAGCCCGCAAGCTCTCGGCCGAGCGCCAAGAAGCCCTGCGACAGGAACGCCTGGCTGCACCCAAGCGCTCCCGCATGGAAGACATTCTCGCTATGATGGGTGATGGCAACCAGAAGGCCGTGCTGAAGCTCTACCTCAAGGGCGATGTGCAAGGCTCTGTAGAAGCCATCAAGAAAGCCATCATGGACATTGAGAGCGACAAAGTGGAATGCCAATTCATCGGAGCTGCGGCCGGACCTATCTCCGAGAATGACGTCTTGCTTGCTTCCTCCTCCGATGCCGTGATTTTGGGCTTCAACGTGAAGGTGGAAAGCAACGCCGTGAAGACCGTGAAACGCGAGGGCGTGCAAGTCAAGATATACTCCATTGTTTATGAGTTGATTGACCAGGTGAAGGATGCCATGTTGGGCTTGCTTGAACCTGAAACCCGCGAAACTGTGCTGGGGCATGCTGAAATCAGGCAGGTATTCAAATTGAACAAAGGCAAAGCTGCGGGGTCTTATGTATCAGACGGCAAGATGCTGCGCACCGCCGAAGCCCGTGTTCTGCGCGATGGGCAGGTGGTGTTCGATGGCAAGATGTCTACCCTGCGCCGCTTCCAGGACGAAGTGGAAGAAGTCAAGAGTGGTCTGGAATGCGGCATCCGCTTGGCAGATTACAACGACTACGAAGAAGGCGATATCATCGAATGCTATACCCTCGAAAAAATCAAGCAAACACTCTGATACAATCCTATGCCCGCACGCCGCTTAGACAAGGTCAACGAACTGATGAAAAGGGAAATCGGCTCCTTTGTACAAAAGGAGTACGAGTGGCCCGGTACCATCGTGTCCATCCTGGATGTTGAAATCACGGAAGACCTCAAGGAAGGCAAAGTGTGGGTCGGCGTAGTAGGGCGCATGGCACCCGCACAGGTTGTAGACAAATTGAACCGCAACCGAGGCAACATTCAAAAGGCCGTAAGCCGCCGCGTGGTACTGCGCAACACGCCGCGGCTTACGTTCCGCCATGATAACTCCGCTCAACGCGGCGTAGACTTGGTCAATTTGCTGGATGATATTGAGCAGAATTTGCCCAAGGCTCCACCGCTGCCGGAAGGAGAAAGTGACCCGGAAATCTGATTGCACCGGAGGAATAGCACATGGCCCGCAAGCTAACCATCAGACGAGTTGGAGGATGTCTACCGGCTCTCAGTCTGGTGGTTCTCTTGCTTTTCTGTATGACCATCGGCTGGCTCTCCATCATAGGGCTGCCACAAGACTTACTGCGCTATCTTGAAAAAGAAGTAGCAACCCAAGGCATACACCTGAAGCTGGATGCCATCAAACTTGATCCACGCTACGGCATAGCATTTCGGGCTGAGGGGTTGCGACTGTACAGTCAGGAAAAGGCAGAGAGTCCCCTGGCCAAGGCCGACAGTTTCACTTTGGGCGTCAATGTATCCCGCATGTTCACCGGGGTATTGAGCGCAGACACCATCATCTTACGCAACGGCGCTGTTTACCTGCCCACCCGGCAGGAGGAAAACAAAAAGCTGGTACTGGATAAAATCAACCTATCCGCCACTCTCACGCGGCGACAGATTGCCAGACTCACCGCAGCCAACATGCAGTTGCAGGGTATTCCCATACGCTTGCGCGGTTCATACGACCTGACTACGGTGATAGACTCTGCCATCTCGGTGCAAGAAGAAACGCAAGCGCCCCAACCGACAGAGCCAATCGACCTCGAAAAGACCCTGCAAGATTATGTTCCGGCATTCGATACCATCTACCGCTATCTGACCTCTCAGCAATGGGCAGAAGATGAGAAACCGGATTTGGAATTGCAGTTGCACTCTGCCGGTTCACGCTCACGCTATTCTTTCAAGCTCAATGTTCCCAAATACGACTGGAAGCAATTTCACTTTCGCAACGCCACGGCAGACATCACCTACAGGAACGATACCATCACCATTCATTCTCTGCGCTTCCACACCGTAGAACCGGATTCCACAGCTTCCCTGCAAGGCGGCTTCTCTATCCCGGACAAAAACCTTTCTTTTACCATGGAGAGTGATGTGGATCTCCTCAACATGGTACAACCATTCCTGGATGAGGAAACAGTGCAAACACTGCAAAAGTTTTCATACCCTGAGGACAAAGCACCGGGTATCCACCTGCGCGGTGATATCGTCTTTGCACAGAACTGGATTCCCGAACAAGCCCGCATTCGTGGCAGCATGGGGGTAGAGCAATTGGCTGTGGGCTCCAGCCAAATCAACAAAATAGAGCTCTCTTTCCTCTATCACAACGGAGACTTCAATGTTGATAAGCTCTCATTTGTATTGCCCTCCGGCACGGCAGATTTGACTGCCACCGCCCGGGACGGGCAAGGCGAAGCCGATGCCGAAGCCAATATACACATCGGAGAATTACTCCAACTCATCAATCAATTCACGGACAAGCCCATCACGCTTCCTGAAGGGATGCAACTGTATGGCAACATCCGCATTGCAGCTCAGGCCAAGCTCACCACACTCCCCCTCAACGCCAGTCAGGAAGAATGGGAGAACTACGTCCCCTCATGCAGCCACCTGCAAGTGGAGCTCAGCACCGACCAAATAACCTACCACAATCACAACATCGCCCATCCGCAGCTCAAGCTGCGCGTGGGAAATATCAGCCAAGGCCGCAACAAAATCCCCAAGAGCATTGACTCCGCCAAGTTGAACCTCTCTGCGGATGATATCACCCTTGCAGGAAACGATGAGACAGCTCCCACCAAGCTCAGCAAGTTGAGCCTGAATTTGGCATGCAACCAAATCAATTTGGAGGACAAGCAAGCTCGTATTGAAAAATTGCAGCTTGATGCCGCTTTGGAGAAAGGTGAATCCGGTTCCTGGCAAGTGACAAACCTTTCGATTCCGCAACTCAAGATAGAGGGGCTGCAACCGCTGGAGGAAAGCCACAAAATGTTCCGACACGCAGCTGTAGAAATGCAAGCTGAGCAGATTCTACACGATGGGGTGCATATGGGGCGGGCAGATTTCTCTTGTGAGCTGCCGGAATCCACCACCGGGACAATGAAGCTCATGGTGAAGATCGAGGGGAAACGACAAATCCGCCTATCTGCCACCCCCAATTGGAGCAATGCCGACAAACTGGTGATTTCCGACATCAAGGCGCATCTTCCTCTGGCTGATTACCTGCCCGTCTTAGAGCGTTTCGGCATCAAAACGGAAGAAATGGAGTTCCCCAAGCTTCTCACAGCCGATGGCACATGCACCTGGGATACCAAGAACGGGCAACTGGATACGGCGCAGGTGAAGCTGGATATCCCCGAACTTGTGCGCACGCCCCACAAAGTTCCTGCATTCAAGGATAAGCGCATACCTATCGGGCTGAAAGCCGATGCCGGGCTGCACAGCTCAGCAGAAGGAGGCATCGTCTACGAAGCAGATTTGCATGTGAGCCACAAAACTGGTGAGTTCGTAGGCAAGGCAACCGGCAACACAAATAGCCACGTGCACGTGACGGGCAACAACACCATCCGCGCAGATATTATCGACCAACTTATTGATAATCACCACGCCCACAGCATCATCCGCGATTTCCGTTTCAACCCGCGCAGCCGCACCATTGTCACCAACATCAACACAAAAGTACGCTATGATAATGGTGTGATAGTCGATTCCTACTGCGATGCGCTTATCCAAAACGCAGAATACCTCATGGGCGTGCTCTATGATAAGCCCGACAAAACTGAGGCCATGCGCACGGATTTAGGCAAAAACCCGTACACCTACACTAAACGCGCCACCTGCGGCGTAGTGGTGGATGTACGCATGGACAGCAAAGATGCGAGCGGACAAAAGCTGAAAGATAAAATCTGCATCACCCTCACCAATCCGAAACTTCTATACGACAACGGGCCTTGGCTGAGCCGCCGGAATTTCAAAACAGGCACGGCAGAAACAACGCTAGCCGGCAAAGCAGTCATCATCGATGTTGAGAACAGCTTTGTAGAGCTGCGAGATGTGAAAGGAACCGTCTATCCCGCCTATTCCATCGGCATGTTCTATGCAGACATCCAGCATTTCATGGAAGACATCGTCCTGCCTGTCCCTGCGCAAGTGGAAACAGCCAGCTGCGTCTTCCCCATTTATTCTGATTGCAAGCGCCCCATGAGCGGCACGATCCGCGCTATTGCCCCCAAAGGCGCTGCATTCAACTTCCTGGGCACCTCCATCCCCCTCTCGGATTTCTCCGGGTTCATTTATCTGACGGATGATTATGTGCAGCTGGACAAACTCAATGCCAAGAGCTGGGGTGGCGTGTTGGATGCCGTTGTGCGCATTGGGTTCAAAGGCAAGCACACCTCGTTTGATGGCTTTGCCAGGGCTTCCAACATGGATTTGCACCATATCGCCGCAGCCTATGGCAGTGTGCAAGCCTACGCCCTGTGCAACGGCTACATCCGCTTCCGTTCACCCTCTCCCAACATCAACGATATCCAAGCATACGGTAACATTGATATCACCAACGGAGATTTGCTCTCGCTGAGCCTCTTCCGACCGGTGAGTTCATACGTTGCCAACCTGCCGGCCAACCTCACGAAGCTGGAAGGACTGGCAACGCGAACCGGAGTCACGAAAAAGCCGGGGGTTCTCTCCCGCATGGTTAGCGGCATATATTCTGCCTTCCAGCGCGCCGCCGACAGCATGGGGGATGGGGTCGATAAAATTGTGTACTATGTCCCCGGAGCGAACCACCTGCTCTCTTACGATTTGCAGGAGGCTTCCGCTCAATTCACCATTGGCAAGGGGCATCTCACCACCACGGAAATGCACGCCATCGGCCACAACCTGGATGTGCTGATGAATATGAATATCAATCTGGATAACATGGAGATTCATGGTAACATCTGGCCCAAGGTTTCCAGCTTGCCCACCATTATCCTCTCCCCGCTCACCTTCCTTTCTGATTTCATGGTGGATATCGTCATCCACGGTCCGGTGGACAATTTGGATTGGCATTTTGCGCTCGATCGTCGTCTGAGCAACCAAAAACCCAGTGCTACCTCAGAAACACCCCCCAACAATCCGGAGCCGGTCAAATACTAAAAAGCCGGCACGCATGTCTCATACTCACGCCTGAGCCGTAGGCGGCACTTGAGCCTCTGCGGGTGTATGTTGCGCATTCTCCGGCACAACGGCAGGTTGAGGCATCTTTGGTTTCTTTTCCTTCTTGATATTGTAGCGATTGGCCGCAGCCTGAAATCCCTCGCGCAGCACAGTCAGAGCAGCCTCGGCAGATTTGCTCACAGCCGCATCCAACAGGGGGCGCTCCTCCGGGCTGAACTTGCCCAGCACATGCCCCACCATACTTTTTTGTCCCGGCACACCAATCCCCACACGCAAACGAGGAAAATGCTCGCTGCCCAAATGTGCAATGAGCGATTTCATGCCATTATGCCCACCGGCAGACCCTGCGGCTCGCAACCGCAGGGTGCCTACGGGAAAAGAAACATCATCGTACACCACGAGTACCTGATCGGGCGCGAACTTAAAGTAGCGCATAATCGGCCCCACACATTCGCCGGAGCTGTTCATGAAGGTATGGGGTTTCACCAGCAGCACACCGGGACCGGCGGCAAACTCACCCTTGCGAGCTTTGTCTGTCTTCCACTCCGCCCCCAAAGCGGCTGCCAACTTATCCAGCACCATGAAACCCACATTGTGGCGGGTTTCTGCGTACTCGCGTCCGGGATTCCCCAGCCCTACGATGATGCGTATTTGCTCCATCAGCAGCCGGGTGTCAGCAGATTGAGCGTGATGTTGCGGTTCACGGCGCTCAGGTATGCGCGGGCAGATGCCTCAATCACGTCTGTAGCGGCACCCTTGCCGGATACCGGCTCGCAGGCGCAATCGCCAAACTGCACCTTCACCGATACTTCACCCAAGGCATCCTGACCGGCAGAAGTGGCACGCACGTTGTAATCCACCAGCGAGCCCTTGCTCTTGGTGATACGGTCGATAGCCTTGAAACAGGCGTTCACCGGGCCGTTGCCAATTGCGCAGTCGGTGATGGTCTTGCCATCCTTCTCCAGCGTCACCGTAGCGGTGGGCATGGCAGATGCACCGGCCACAAATTGCAGGTTCACCATCTTCCAAGTGCCGTGCTCGGTGTCCAGAGAATCATCCACAAGGGAAGCCAAGTCATCATCGTACACAAACTTCTTGCTGTCGCCCACTTTCTTGAATCGCTCGAACACGGAGGCAATTTCAGCTTCCGAGAGGTTGAAACCCAGCTTTTCCAAGCGAGATTTCACCGCGGCGCGGCCGGAATGCTTGGTAAGGGGGAGCTCTGTCTCGCCCCAGCCCACCACGGCGGGGTCAATCACCTCGTAGGTCTCACGCTTGGCCAAAATACCATGCTGGTGAATCCCGGAGCTGTGAGCAAAGGCATTTTCGCCTACGATGGCCTTGGAGCGCTGCACGGGCATGCTGCTCATGCGGGATACCACGCGGCTTGTCTTCACGATTTCGCGGGTGTTGATATTGTGCGGGGTAGAACCGGCCTCGAACCCGAAAGCTTCGGGGCGAGTGGAAAGAGCCATGATGACCTCCTCCAACGCTGCATTGCCGGCGCGCTCGCCAATACCATTGATAGCACCCTCTACCTGGCGGGCACCATGCGCCACCGCCGTGAGTGAGTTCGCCACAGCCAAACCAATGTCATTGTGGCAATGCACAGAGATGACAGCCTTGTCGATGTTGCGCACATGGGCACAAATATAATCCACCATGCGCGCATACTCCACCGGCGTGGTAAAGCCTACCGTATCCGGCAAGTTCACCGTGGTTGCACCGGCATCAATCACCGCTTCCACCACCTGAGCCAAATAATCCAACTCTGTGCGGCTTGCGTCCTCAGCAGAAAATTCCACATCATCCACCAGGCTCTTGGCCAGCTTTACACCGGCCACAGCCATCTCAACGATTTCTTCCTTGCTCTTCTTGAGCTTGAACTCACGGTGCAGCGGGCTGGTAGCCAAGAAGGTGTGAATACGCCCCCTCTCCCCTGCCGGTGCCACCGCAGCGGCGCACTTGCGGATATCATTCTCCACGCAACGAGCCAACCCCGCTATGCGGCAGTTCTTCACCGTGCGGGCAATTGTCGATACCGCCTCAAAGTCACCATCAGAGATGCAGGGAAAACCTGCCTCGATGATGTCCACACCTAGTTTCTCGAGCTGACGTGCTACCTCCAGCTTCTGACGGAGATTCATCGAAGCTCCCGGACACTGTTCACCATCGCGAAGCGTGGTGTCGAAGAATAATACTTTGTCGCTCATATCTTGTGTGGGTTTATTAAGGAACGCTCATCCTACTCTTATTCCTACTGAATTGCAAGCCTTTTTGCGAAGCATTCTAATTTTATTGAAAAAAAATTTAAATAATGCTTGACTTCGCTTCCCAACTACGCTATATTCCTCTCGCACCCTTTTAGGGTTGGTTCAAATCGCGGGATGGAGCAGCCAGGTAGCTCGTCAGGCTCATAACCTGAAGGCCGCAGGTTCAAATCCTGCTCCCGCAACTCAAAAGCCGGATGAAGCAATGCTTCATCCGGCTTTCTCTTTGTCGGGCTTCATGCTTTGAGCGCGGCGGCCCATGTCTCGGCCTTGAAGCCGGGTATGACCTTCCCCGCAGCTGTGACTAGCAGGGGACGCTTGACCAGCATGCCATCCGATGCCAAGAGAGCAATCTGCTCCTCCTCACTCATCTCTGCCAAGCGGGTGGAAAGCCCCAGCTCGCGGTATTTCATGCCGCAGGTGTTGAAAAACTTTTTAAGCGGCAGACCGCTGGCTTGCCACCACGCACGCAGTTCTTCTGCTGTGGGGGCTTGCTCGGCTATGTGACGGTCGTTGAACTCGCACCCCTGCCCTTCCAACCATGTCTTGGCTTTGCGGCAGGTACTGCACTTCGGGTATTGAATGAATTGGGTTGTCATGAATCTCATTTAGAATAATTCTAAATAAAAAGCAAGAAAAATGTGTATTGTCGGGCAATTTTTTGGCGAGGCAGAAGTCTAATGCCTTCTGTTTGGGTGCAAATCGCGGAGGTGGTCCTCGCGGTCCTGGCGGTTGCGGAGGGTATGTTTTTTGGCTCGGCGGGTGACACGTTCCAGATTCATCCGGCGTTTTTGTGCGCGTTTTTCCAGCTCGGCAATTTCAGAATCAAGGTTCAGGAAATGCTCGTAGCGCTCAGGCGAAAGCGCACCGGATTCCAAGGCGGCGCGGATAGCACAACCGGCATCCTTGCGGTGTGAGCAATCCGCAAAGCGGCAAGTGGAGGCCAGTTCAGATAAATCGGCAAACTCCGCACGCAGCGTGGCCGTATCCGTCCACATCTGGATTTCGCGCATGCCGGGGTTATCAATCAGCACCCCACCACCGGGAAGCACCACCAACTCGCGCGCCACGGTTGTGTGGCGCCCCTTGCCTGTCACCTCGTTCACCCCACCTGTTTCCAACCATTCATCTCCCAACAGGGAGTTCACGAATGTGCTTTTACCCACCCCGGAAGAACCAACGATAGTAATGGTCTGCCCCTTGGGCACACGGCGCAGATACTTAGGGTAGCCCTTTTTCCACCGCGCCACGATGGGGTGAACCTCCACTCCGAGAGCGGCCACTTCATCGCAAGCACGCTGCATCTGCTCTTCGGTGGCAGAATCAGCCTTGTTGATAAGCACAACGGGGCGAGCCCCGCTCTTGCGAATAAGGGTAAGATAACGCTCAATACGGCGCAGATTATAATCGCTCTCCGCATCGGTGATAAGCACCACCATATCAATATTGGCCCCGATGACCTGCTCTGCGCAGCTGCGCCCCGGCGCCTTGCGGGAAAAGCGATTGCGGCGCGGGAGCATCGCGCGGATGACGGGGAGATCCTGCCCCTGCCCCGGATCCACAGCCACCCAATCACCCACGGTCGGCAAATCTGCATCACATGCGGCATCGTGCCATACCTTGCCGGAAAGCACCACCTCATGGTCCCCCTTGCCCTTGGCTATCACGCAAAAGTTGATTTTAGTTTCGCGGATGATACGCGCCGGATACCACCCGGGTTGTTGCAGCGCAGCAAAAGCAGCGGCCAGGTCGGCATTCCAACCCAGCATTTCCATGGTCACAGTCATGAGGGGACGATGGTAGCGTGTTCAACGATACGCAGGGCGATATGCTCTTTCGTATCCTTTTCGAGGGGGACAAGGTGATTCGGGAAGACGAGAGTGACCTCATTTTCGCGAGAATCAAAGCCGATATCAGAGCGCGACACATCATTCGCCACGATAAAATCACATTGTTTGCGCTGCAACTTATCCTGCGCGTATGCGATGACATCGTTCGTCTCTGCCGCAAAGCCTACCAGCTTGCCTTCAAAGCCAAACACGGAACGCATACTACCCAAAATATCGGGTGTTTTTTCCAATTCTAAAACCAAGCGATCTGCCCCTTTCTTCATTTTTTGCGTGCCGCATACAACGGGGCGGTAATCTGCTACCGCCGCACAGAGAATTGCCACATCCACCCCACGCAGCAAATCCCGCACAGCTTCATACATCTGCTGGGCAGTCTCCACCTGCACAAAATCCACCCCGGCCGGCACATCCAACTGCGTGGGACCGGAAATAAGCACCACATCGTGCCCCTCGTGGCGGGCAGCCCCGGCCAAGGCATAGCCCATGCGGCCGGATGAGCGATTGGTCAAATAACGTACCGGGTCTATCGGTTCCCGCGTGGGGCCGGCGGTAATGAGAAACTTCATGCGCAACAATGTATCAAAAAATCGCCATGATTGCAAATTTCAAAATGCAGGCATAGTCTCCCACCATCATCTTTTTCTGCCACAGGCCATACGCACCATAGCTGTGAGCGAAAGGATGAGGGCGCATGTCAGGAAATTGAGCCACCACATGACGATATAGATCATACCAATCATGCTCTGCCCGGAAGCTTGGCTATGGGCATAGATACAATACAGCGTTGCAGACAACAATGGCAAAAAGATACAGGTGTATAGGGTGCCAAGGCTCAATATCCGCGCTTTTTGCACCCACAGGTGAATGGCACAGCAGAAAATGCTCGGTAGCACCATCAACACATCCCCCACGTATGGGATAGTAAGAGGCAGCTTGCTTCCCAAAACCAGCAAGGCCGCAGCAAGCGGCACCACCAGCAGGGTCTGATACGCATAGTACTTCATCTGCCGCCAATATATCATCTCCGGATAACATTGACAAGGAGACATGATTGCGATATGGTAAATTTTGAACGCTGAAGACACGAAAGGAGTCTACCAATATAACCATGAATACGCGAACCCTCCTGACAACGGCTGCCGTGGCTTTGCTGAGCCCGGTAGTACAGGCAGATATTAACGCCGGCATGCCTGTTGTACCGAACATGACAGCACAAATGCGCGGCAATTGTGATTTGTTGGCATCCAACACGGTGCGTGCCACCTACAAGGGGCTGCGCGACCTGACAAAGCCCACGTTAAGTGATGCCATCCAACCCACGGTGACTCGTGTAGCAGTCTTTGAAGTCATTGAGCCGCTGGCCTACCGCCGCTATGGGCGCTATGGCAACAACCGCATGCGCACGGGCTCTCTCTTCGCCGTAGAAATGAGCAAGGAAGTGCTGGGGCAGCCCGCCGCAGTAGTGGACACCATTTCCCAAATGCAACCGGGGGATGAAGCAGTGGTTAAAATCGATCATCTGTACATTTTTGATGACCAGGAAAACCGCTCCGTAAACCCCTGCACCCGTATTGCCCGCAAGATAACGGCTCCCGCAGCGCCGGCTCCTGCCGACACCACGCAACCTGCCACCCCCGGCAGCGCCGCTACATCTGCAGCACCTCTACCCACCACGGTGGCCCCGCTTACCGGAGGCAACAGCTTTGCCCACGCAACAAGCCGCGAAACGCGCATCTCTATTGTCCCCGATGGCAACGGCGGCATGAAAAAAGAGCGCATTGACATTCACCGCGAGCTCGACCCCGCCACCCAGCAGATGAAGACTCGCATGTATATCAACGGCACAGAGGTAGACCCCAACACACGCCAGCCGCTGCAGCAAGCCCCGGCTCCCGCAGCAGCTCCGACCCCTGCCCCGGCTCCCGCTCCGGCTCCCGCAGCAGCCCCGGCTCCCGCAGCAGCCCCGGCTCCCGCTCCGGCCCAACCGGCTAAGGGAAATGATGATAACGACACCATCGTGGAGCATGCACCTGAAAACGCAGTACAGGCAGCTCCTGCCATGCCGACAGAACCGGCTCCCGCAGCCAACGGCACACCGCTGCCCGAAACCGAGAGTTTTTAATTCTCCTTCATCCAACAACAATCCACACGGGCAGGTTCAACACCTGCCCGTTTTTACTTGGCTAACGCGCGTATGCGTGGTAAGATATGGGCATGGTTAGGATACTGGCAGCAACTGACTTTTCAGAAGAATCACAACCGGTGTTGGATTTTACGGCCAACATGGTGCGGCAATGTGGCGGCAAGATGTACCTCTTGCACGCTGTAGAGCCCTGCATGATTGATGCCGCCGGCAGCTTGCCTGCGGATGATATGCTGGGGATGCTCCCCCAGCCCTGCGCCTGCGCACAGGACGAGCTTCTGCAGCAATGCCGGAACGTACTGGAACGAGCTGATGCCCGAGCCAAGCAATTGGCTGCCCACATCAGCCAACAGTGGGATATCCCAATCTACGGTAAAGCAGAGGAGGCAGATGACATTGTGGCTTGCGTGCATGGTTTCTGCAAGCGACACAACATTGATATTCTCGTAATAGGCAACCGGCACCACACTTTACTTTCCTCCATCCTGATGGGCAATACGGCAGAGAAACTTGTACGCGCCGCCACCATTCCGGTGACCGTTGTTCCTTGCGGAGCCAAAGCAAAAAAAGCGTAATGAAAGTTATCTTCTTGGGAGATGTGGTGGGAGAACCCGGGCGATTGGCCATGTACCGAGCTTTGCCGGAGCTGCGGGAAGAATTCGGGGCCGACGCTATTGTGGTGAACGGCGAGAATGCCGCCGGCGGCAAAGGCATCACGCCACGCATTGCACAAGAATTTCTGGAGAGTGGGGTAGATGCTATCACACTGGGCGACCATGTGTGGGACCAAAGCGATCTCATCCCATGGATTGATTCTGCCCCGCAGGTACTGCGCCCTTTTAATCTACAAGAAAACACCCCCGGAGCCGGCAGCATCATCATCTCCACCCCGGCCGGCAAGCTCGGCATCTTGTGCCTGCAAGGACGCACTTTCATGCGCCCCGGCGCGGAAAACCCCTTTACACGCGGTCAGGCGGAAGCTCAACGCATGCGGTCGGCAGGCGCACAAGCCATATTGGTAGATATCCACGCTGAGGCCAGCAGCGAAAAAATCGCCCTCGGTTATCATCTGGATGGCTACGTCTCGGCCGTACTGGGCACACACACGCATGTGCAGACGTCAGATGCGCGCCTCTTGCCCGGTGGCACGGCATACCTGACGGATGCCGGCATGTGTGGTTCGCTCAACGGAGTCATTGGCCGCGAAGCCGCACCTGTGCTCAGCGGGTACATCACGGGGATGCCCTGTAAATTCCCCATAGGGGGCTGGCCGGCCATGGTAAGTGGCGTCTGTATTACGATAGATACGGAAACCGGCAGAGCCACGGAGATTACCCTCATCAACCGCGTGTACGACAAATGATGGATACGGAACGCTTTGGCGGCATAGCCCGCCTATATGGTATCGCCGCAGCCGAACGTTTGGCCGAGGCTCGCGTGGCTGTGGTTGGCATCGGCGGTGTGGGCTCTTGGGCAGCAGAAGCCTTGGCTCGTAGTGGTATAGGCACCATCATCCTGCAAGATATGGATGAGCTGTGCATCACCAACACCAACCGTCAGATACATGCCATGCACAGCACCTATGGTCTACCCAAAGTCGATGTCATGGCAGAGCGGCTGCGGCTCATCAACCCGGCGATAGAGGTCGTGCCGCTCATGTCATTCTACACAGTATCGGCACCCGACCGCCTGTTCGATACGAAGCCCGATATCGTCATCGACGCAATTGACACCATGCGTCCCAAAGCTCACCTGATAGCAGAATGTCGACGCCGAGGAGTTGCCATAGTGACTTGCGGCGGCGCGGGAGGGCGCATTGATGCCTCCTGCATCAGCGTGGCAGATTTGGCACGCACCTGTGGCGACAACATGCTGTCTCAACTGCGCAAAAACCTGCGTCGTGATTACAATTTCCCGCTTCACGATCGTTGTCCCGAACTCGGCATCCCCTGTGTCTATTCTCCCGAACGCCCCCGCTTCCCGCGCTGCGATGGAAGCGTAAGCTGTGAGCGAGAAGCCGGGCAAAAGGGCGGCATCGGTTGTGCCAGCGGCTTTGGCTCGGCCACCCACATCACCGGCACTTTCGGCTTCATGGCTGCGGGTGCTGCTCTGCAAATACTCACCTCCCCCCACACGCAAGATGAAGTTCACTGACCGCACCGCACGCGCCAACAAACACACTGCCCGCCCGGAAACACGCTACGAGAAATCGTCGGCACGCCCCGTTGTCAAATCACTGGATGAAGGAGCGCTGCAGGATATTCTTGCAGAAAACCCGCAAGGGCTCTACCTCATCTTAGACTGCATTCAAGACCCCCACAACCTGGGTGCCATCCTGCGCACGGCAGATGGTGCCGGAGTGGCAGCCGTCATCGCCCCCAAAGACAAAGCGGTCTGCATCACCGAGACGGTATTGCGCGTCTCCGTGGGTGCCGCAGAAAAGGTACCCTTTGTACAGGTAACCAACTTGGCCCGCACCATCAAGAGCATGAAAGAGGCCGGTATTTGGTTTGTCGGCACCTCCGACCACGGAGATCGCTCCCTTTATGAGATGGATTTAAAAGGAGGAATTGCCATTGTAATGGGAGCCGAGGGGGACGGCATGCGCCGTCTCACGGAGGAAAACTGCGATTTTCTTATCCGCATTCCCATGCATGGCAGTGTGCCCTGTCTCAATGTATCCGTAGCCACCGGCGTGTGCCTGTATGAGGCTGTGCGCCAACGCCAACTTCAATGACAGATTGCCCCGCCAGCACAGCAGACGCATGCAGCAGCATCATCCGCATTGAACCGCCACCCGGCATGCGGGTGCGCTTCATCTCGGATTTGCACTATGGGCATGAGCGCTGCCAAGCACCTTCCCCGCGCGAGCTGGTGGATTCTCTGGATGGTATCGGCATGCTGGTGGTGGTGGGAGACATGGCCGAGACCCGCCCCTGCCCCTGGCAAGAGCGAGGGCAAGCCCTGCGAGATGAATTGCGCAGCCTCTGTGCGGAGCGCGGCATCGAACTGGTAGAAATATCCGGCAACCACGACCCGGACATCCCCACCCTGTTGGCTCTCTTTTGGCAAGGACGCGTAGCCGCCATGCACGGCCATGCCATCTACAAAGAAGTAGCCCCATGGAGCTGGGAGTACCTGCGCAATAAAAAAGCCTGCCGGGAGCTCATCGCAAACTATGCGGATTGCGATAAAAACCTGCACTCACGCTTGGAGTTATCCCGCGCCATGTGCACCCTCACCCCTCCTATCATGCGGCGAGAGGGCATCAAAAACCGCTTCCTGCGCAGTTTTCTGCATTGTTTTTGGCCACCGCAGCGTCCACTGCGCATTGTGTGGGGGTGGCTCACCTGCGGCCGGAAGGCAGAGCAATTCACCCGCCGCTTTTTACCGGACACGGAAACTTTCATCCTCGGTCATTTCCACCGCTACGGTAGTTGGAGATTCGGCAAGCGCGCCATACTCAACACGGGTGCGTGGTTCAAACACGCCACACCCTATGCAGTAGACATGCAGGATGGGCGCATCATCTCCCACTCGCGTGCAGAGATTAGCGCCACTTAATGGTCATCTGATGAGCGAGCCACGATATAATGCGGCCTCCGCTTGATTTCCATGTACATCTTAGAGAGGTACTGCCCGAAAATACCGAAGCAAAACAGCTGCACCCCACTCAGCAGCAAAATGATACACACCATGGAGGTCCAGCCGTCTACCGAGTTTTGGTACACGTACTGGCGTATCACCAAGCTCACCATCGCAACAGCAGAAATCAGCATAAACAGCAACCCAAGCAACGCAGAAAGCGTAAGCGGAGTGGTGGAAAAAGCCACAATGCCTTCCAAAGAGTATTTGAAAAGCTTCCAAAATGACCACTTGGTTTCCCCGGCCACGCGCTCCACATTCTCATATTCAAACCACCTGGTGCGGAAGCCAATCCACTCGTAAAGTCCCTTGGAGAAGCGATTGTACTCCGGCATGGAGAGCAACGCATCCAACGCACGGCGTGACATCAGTTTGTAATCACGCGCCCCATCAACCAACTGGGTGGATGACAGGCGATTGATCAGCCGATAAAAACAACGGGCAAAGAATGAACGAATGGGCGGCTCCCCCTTGCGAGACACGCGACGCGTGCCGGCACAGTCATACCCTTCCTCGCGCACTGCTTTAAGCATATCCGGCAGCAAGGCGGGCGGATCTTGCAAATCAGCATCCATCACTGCCGCGTATTCACCCTTGGCCACCGATAAGCCGGCCAAAATGGCAGCTTCTTTGCCAAAATTACGAGAAAAAGAAAACCAGCGCACAACAGGATATTTCCGAGCCATTTCCTGCATCACATCAAGTGTGTTGTCGCGGCTCCCATCATCCACCAATATCACCTCTGCCTCCACACCATCCATCGTACCAAGGACACGTGTAAGCTCCTGCATAAACGGAGACAGAGCCTCCGATTCATTGTAACACGGAACAACAAGAGATACCAGCACCATTCTTTTCTTAGACTAGCACCCCGCTCCTCAGGAAACAAGTCCAAAATACGCAGCGTACACAAATCAACAATTATTCTAACCTTTTGCAATCGAGAGCACGTTGAGTTTATAATCTACAACATGTCCCAACACCATCACAAACTCACAACAGCTGCCGGCGCCCCGGTCTCGCACAACCAGCAATCGCTTACTGCCGGGAAGCGAGGCTCCATGCTTATGGAAGACGTATGGCTTTTTGAAAAGCTGAGCCATCTCAATCGCGAAGTTATCCCCGAACGGCGCATGCACGCCAAAGGGTACGGCGCACATGGTATATTCCGCACCACAGCAGATATCACCCGCTATACCAAGGCTGATTTATTTGCCGAAGTGGGGAAAGAAACACCCGTTTTCGTCCGTTTTTCCACAGTAGCGGGGGAGCGAGGCGCAGCAGATGCAGAGCGAGACATTCGCGGATTTGCCGTGAAATTTTACACACGCCAAGGCAACTGGGATTTGGTTGGCAACAACACGCCGGTCTTCTTTCTGCGAGACCCAAGGCAATTTGCGGATTTGAACCATGCCATCAAACGCCACCCGGCAAGCGGCCTGAACAGCCCGGCTGCCAAATGGGACTTTTGGACCTCATTACCGGAGGCTTTTCACCAAGTCACCATCACTATGAGTGAGCGAGGCATCCCGGACGGATTCCGGCACATGCACGGATTCGGCAGTCATACTTTTTCCATGATCAATGCAGCCAATGAGCGTGTGTGGGTCAAGTTTCACTGGATTTGCCAACAAGGCATCCGCAACCTGACGGATGCCCAGGCGGCTGCCATCATTGCTCAAGACCGCGACAGCTCAGGGCGAGATTTATTCCAAGCCATTGAGCGGGGAGACTACCCGAAATGGAAGCTCTGTATACAAGTGATGACGCCATCTCAAGCAGAGCAATTTCGATTCAACCCGTTTGATTTGACAAAGGTGTGGCCGCATGCGGAGTACCCACTCATTGAGGTAGGAGAAATGGAACTGAACCGCAATCCGGAAAATTTCTTTGCCGAAGTGGAGCAATCGGCCTTCAACCCGGCTCAAATCGTGCCGGGGATTGGTTTTTCTCCCGACAAAATGCTACAAGGGCGTTTGTTGGCGTACAGCGATGCTCAACATTACCGATTAGGGGTCAACCACCACCAGATTCCCATTAACCGCCCGCTCAAAGGATGCCCCCTGCACAGCTTCCACCGCGACGGACAAATGCGAGTAGACGGCAACGCCGGAGACACCACAACATACGCCCCCAACAGCGCGGGAGAATGGCAAGATCAACCACACTTCACCCCCCCGCCGGCACCCGTGGAAGGAGAGGGAAATTACTACCCCTTCGATGAAACCGAAGATGATTACTACTACCAAGCACGGCAACTTTTTTTGCTCATGACACCCAAACAACGCCAAGCATTATTCGACAACACAGCGCGCGCCATGGCTGAGGTACCGGAAGCTATTTGCCGCCGCCACATAGAACATTGCTACTCTTGCCACCCCGCCTACGGCAAGGGTGTACAGCAAGCATTGAAGCTTGATTCTAAGAATTAAGTTCTCATTCAATCCCGCGCCGATTGGTTCTTGACCCGGCGCGGGATTTTTGCTAGGCTCGGTGCAATGGTTAAACGCATTCTCAGCGCTTTGTTTTGTGTCTTGATTCTCATGGCACTCTTTGCATGCAACCAAGAAGACCCGAACAGCAAAACCATACGCATGGGCTGCTTCCCCAATGTGACGCATGTGCAGGCACTTGTGGCACGTAATATGAGCCGCACCGGCGAGGGGTGGTTTGAGCGCTACCTACCGGGATACACGATTGAGTGGTATACCTACAACGCCGGCCCAACTGCCATGGAGGCCATCTTCGGGCGCACGGTAGACCTCACCTACGTAGGGCCGAGCCCGGCTCTGAATGCATACGCTGTTTCAGCGGGGCGCGAGGTACGCCTGCTGGCAGGCTCAGTCAATGGCGGAGCCGCCTTATTGGTAGCTCCGGGAAGTGGCATTAACAAAGCAGCAGACTTTAAGGGACGTAGTATCGCCACACCACAGCTGGGCAACACGCAGGATGTATCCTGCCGCGCTTGGCTAAACAAAAATCAACTTAAATGCACCTTGGAAGGTGCCGGAGACACCCGCGTGGCACCCACCCCCAATTCCATGCAGCTGCAACTCATGAAACAGGGAGATATAGATGCTTGTTGGACGGTGGAGCCTTGGGTGACAAGATTGGAAATGATGGCAGGTGCCCGCGTGTTGGTACAAGAGCCGGATGTCGTGACAACTGTATTGGCAGGTCGCGTGGCATGGCTCAAAAATCACCCGCAGGAGGCAGCTCTCATCACCCAAGCTCATCGCGAGCTGACACAGTGGATTTCAGAGCACCCGCAAGAGGCACAAGAGCGCGTCACAAACGAGCTCACGGAACTCACCCAAGCCCCCATGGATCCGGAGCTGGTGCGCCGTGCATGGTCAAGGCTTAAGATTACCGATAGCATTGACATTGCAGGGCTAGAGCAATTTGTGAAAGATGCCCAAATGGCAGGGCTCCTGGATCGTGTTCCGCCGTTGGATGGAATGATTTACCGCAAAGACAAATGATACAAGAAAAACTACACGAAGAGATACACCATTTTCCCACAGCCAAGCTGAGTGTGGAGCATGTGTGCAAAGATTTTGTCACCAACAATGGTTCCATTGTGCGAGCGCTTGATAATGTATCTCTCACGATTAATGAGGGAGAATTTGTCTGCTTTGTCGGTCCCAGCGGTTGTGGCAAATCCACGTTGCTCAATATCATTGCCGGCTTGGAGAAACCGGATAGCGGCATGGCGTTGATAGATGGCACCCCCATCACCGGTCCGGGGAGAGATCGCATGATGATGTTCCAAGAGCATGCCCTTTTCCCGTGGCTGGATGTCATCGGCAACGTCATGTTCGGGTTGAAGCAAAAACCCAATTTAAATGACAAAGAGCGCTTAGAAGTGGCTAAGTATTACCTGTATTTGGTCAAGATGGATCGCTTTGCCCATGCCAACATTCATGAACTTTCCGGCGGCATGCGCCAGCGCGTGGCCTTGGCGCGTTCATTGGCACCCAATCCCAAAATCCTGCTCATGGATGAGCCATTCTCCGCGCTGGATGCCATGACACGCGAGCGTCTTTACGGCGATATCCAGGACGTATGGGAAAAGCGCCGCAAGACCATCATATTTGTAACCCACAACGTGCGCGAAGCCGTGTGTCTGGGCAGCCGAGTAGTACTTTTCTCCCCCCACCCCGGACGCGTACGCGAACAATTCCCGGTGGACTTGCCGCGCCCACGCAATATCAACAACCACGATTTGGCTGATTTATCACAGGAAATCACCTCCGCACTCAAGGGATACACCGCAGCAGAATCCGACTAAACGACCATGAAACGAACTCTCATCACACTCGTCTTCTTTGCATTGCTCATCTTGGTATGGGCAGCGCTTACCGGGGATTTAACTTGTCTTGGTTTAGATATTTCCTTGTGGTCACCATACGTGTTACCGCCGCCCAGCACCGTGGGGCACTACCTGTGGGATAACACCGTAAATGGCAAGATTCCGCTCTCCATGCTCATCACGCTGCGCCGCTTGCTTATCGGCTACGCCATCGGCCTTGTCATCGGTGTACCGCTGGGCATGATTGCAGCCCGTTTCCGCTGCGTAAACGACACCTTGGGCATGCTTGCGCTGGGCTTGCAGGCACTACCGAGCGTGTGCTGGGTTCCGCTGGCATGTATCTGGTTTGGGCAAACAGAAGCAGCCCTGCTCTTCGTAGTCATCATGGGTACACTGTGGAGCGTGCTGCTATCCACCCAAAACGGCATGAAAAACGTGCCGCCCATTTATGCACGTGCTGCCCGCACCATGGGTTCCTCGCCCATCCATACCTTGATATTTGTGACACTGCCTGCATCAGCTCCCTTTGTGGTGAGTGGCATGAAACAAGGCTGGGCATTCGCCTGGCGCTCGCTCATGGCTGCTGAAATATACGTATCCGTGGTATCCGGATTCGGTATTGGACAATACTTGCACTATGGACGTGAATTGCAGCGTATGTACCAAGTCATCGGCATCATGTTCATCATCATTTTGGTAGGCCTGTTGGCAGATAAGATTCTCTTCTCCCCCATCGAATCTTGGTTGCACCGCCGCTGGGGCACAGGCAAAGATTAAGTTAACGCTATGGCTGATTGGATTGAAGAATTACGCAGTAAGCTGGGCAATTGCATCCATACGGATATCGCCACGCTGGAGGCGCATGCCGGGGATAAATGGCATGCTGCACACCTGCCGGAGGCAGTACTGCTGGCCACCACGACAGAGCAAATATCTGCCGCCATGAAGGTGGCTGCGGCACACGGCATCCCCGTCACGCCGCGCGGTGCGGGCGTGGGCTACGTGGGGGGGTGCGTGCCCGTACGCGGCGGCCTGGTCATCTCCACCGCACCCATGCAACGCATTGTCGAACTCAACCCGGCAGATGGAGTGGCCGTGGTGGAAGCCGGAGTGCTGACAGCTGATTTGCAGGAAGCATGCGCACGCGTCGGGTGGTTTTACCCACCGGATCCCGCCTCTCGCAAAGAATCCAGCATCGGCGGCAATATCGCCACCAATGCAGGTGGCCCCCGCTGCCTCAAATACGGAGTCACGCGCAACTACGTGCTGGGGCTGGAAGTAGTGCTGGCAGACGGGCGAATCTTACGTTGTGGCGGGCGCACTCACAAAAACAAGCAAGGATTTGACCTGACGGGGCTCTTCTGCGGCTCGGAAGGCATGCTGGGCATCATCACCCAAGCCATTCTGCGCATCATCCCCGCCCCGCCGGCTCGCGCAGCGCTGCACGCTTCGTTCCCGCGCTTTGCCTTAGCCGCGCAGGCCGTGCAAAATATCCTGCAAGGCGGCCACTTACCATGTGCTATCGAAATTACAGATGCCTACACCCTGGCTGCAGCTCGCGCTTACCTGCAAAATGATGTGCTGCCGGCAGATGCGCAAGGGCATATCATTGTAGAAACAGACGGCCGAGCCGATGCTGTGGCAGCAGAGATAGAGAGCATCTCCCGCATTCTCGGTGACACAGGTGCCACCGCCATCTGCCCGGCACACACAGAAGCTGAAGTCGAGAAAATATGGCAACTTCGCCGTGAGTTTTCGTACAGCCTCAAAGCAACCGGTCTCACGAAACTCAACGAGGACATTGTGATTCCCCGCTCCCGCCTGGTAGAGTTGGTGGATTTCTGCGAATCCATGCAGCGCGAGACCGGTATCCCCGTGGCGTGCTTCGGGCATTCGGGAGATGGTAACATCCACACCAACATCATGGTGCCCAAAGATGCGCAGGGGCAAGACGTGCGCCAACCGGCAGATGAGCTGGTGCACCGCCTTTTCCGTTGGGTCACAGAACACGGCGGCAGCATCACCGGCGAACACGGCATCGGCATCGCCAAAGCACCGTGGTTCCCCGCAGCCATTGGCCCCACGGCCATGGAAACGCACCGCGCCATCAAGCAAGCACTCGATCCGCTCCGCATCCTCAACCCCGGCAAGATGAACCTGGATTAACACCCGCAAGCCCCTCCCGCCCCATGCCCCGCACTTGGCAATTACGCAACGAAAACTGGACTCTGCCCACGCAGGGAGCCATCATGGGTATCCTCAATGTAACTCCGGATTCCTTTTCCGATGGCGGCATGCACAGCACCCCGGAAACAGCGCTGGCACATGCTCGCAAGATGATTCAGGCCGGGGCTGATATCATTGATATCGGGGGTGAATCCACCCGCCCCGGCTCCGCAGAAACGCCCCCGGCAGCAGAACAGGCACGCGTGGTGCCGGTCATTCGTGCGCTCCGCACAGAGTTCCCCGCCCTTCGCATCTCTATTGACACCCGCCACGCCACCACTGCTCAGGCAGCTCTCCTTGCGGGGTGCGATATCGTAAACGACATCACCGCACTGGCCTCGGCAGACATGCGCCGTGTGTGTGCCGAGCATCCATGCGGTATCATCCTCATGCACATGCAAGGCACGCCCGATACCATGCAGCAAGCGCCCCACTATACCGATGTAGTGGCAGAAGTTCGCCAATTCTTTATCGAACGCCTTGCCTTGGCAAAACAATCCGGCATTGCCACCGAACGCATTTGCCTGGATCCCGGCATCGGATTCGGTAAGACAGATACGCACAACTTGATGCTAATCCGGCATCTGGAACTCTTGCGCGTACAGGACAGGCCTCTGCTCATGGCGCTGTCTCGCAAAGCCTTCATGGGGCGCATACTGGAGCAACCGGATTTACCCAAAAAAAGTTCGCTTCCCACGGTAACGATGAGCCTTCTGTCTGCCGACAGGGGAGCAGACATGCACCGCGTGCACGATGTAGCAGAGCTGCACATGGCGCTGAAGCTTCGAGCCGCGCTTATCAACAACTAATCTCTCGTTTCATTCAATCACTTACTCCCGCACATGAACACTTGGATTACAGCCACATTCAGCCCCACCGGTTCCACCCGCGCCGTGGCGCAGGCCATTGCCGCAACCCGCGAGCAAGAACACATAGACCTGCTCAAGCCTACCGCTCCCCGAACCATCTCCTCCACTACCCCGCTGCTTGCCGTTGTGCCGGTATATGGAGGTCGTGTACCCGCCATTGCCATTGAGAGGCTCGCGGCCCTGCAAGGCCAAGGAGGCCCGGCCATTGCCGTGGTGGTGTATGGCAACCGAGCCTACGAAGATGCTCTGCTGGAGCTAAAAAACGCTCTCACACGCAGCGGGTTCCGCGTAGTAGCAGCAGCCGCATTTATTGCGGAGCATTCCATTGCACGCAGCATTGCCACAGGGCGCCCGCACTCCCAAGACAAGCAAACAGCTGCGGATTTTGCCGCTGCCGTGGATACCAAGCTGGCATTGCCGCAAGCTCAACAGAGCGCCATTTCCGTGCCGGGTAATGAGGAGATGAAACCCCTGCCGCAAATGCCCGCCACCCCCGTGGTGACAGATGCCTGTGGCGGATGCGGCCGGTGCGCTCGCGAATGCCCCACAGGTGCCATCCCGGCGGATAACCCACGCACAACCGATGCCTCTCGCTGCATTCTGTGCATGCGCTGCGTGAGCGTCTGCCCGCGCCAAGCACGCATCCTGCCACCGCCTTTGCTGGCGGGCATGACCGCGCGCTTGCAGGCATGTGCTGCCGAGCCGCGCTTGCCGGAAATCTTCGTTTAAAATCAAGCTCCGCAGCTCAAAAGCTGCGTAAGCTCAAACTGAAATGCCTGCAATTCGGCCGTACTGGGCTTGCCGCTCAGTTCACTCCAGCCAAAGCGCCCCATCTGGTCAATTTGCCATGCACCTTTCACGCCGGAGGGGAATATCGCCTTGCCGGAAAGCAGAGTGCCGGGGATTTGCAGTTCATCCAGCGTCACCTCCGGCTTACCGCCCATGGTAGGGGTAGGCTCAGCCACCGATTCCTCCGCAGCGGGAGCCGGAGCCGCCGGCTGAGGAGCAGGTGCGGGAGCCGGAGCCGTAGCCTTGGCTATCTCAATACCATAATCCAGCAGCAGGAAGCGTACATCCATGTAGGTCATGTGCACACCACACTCAGCCACCAGGTTTTTCTGGATACCATTCAAATCCACACCTTGGGCAGCCCAGCGGCGCACCATGTCCAATTGTTCCGGCGAAAGTTTCGTTGCCATGCACGCATCTTACTCTCCGGCTCGTTCTTTGGCAAGCAGGAAGCGTGCCCGCATACCTGCTCCATGACATAACAAGCGTGAAATTGAAGTTTCAACTTTACAAGCGCCGCCCCCTTCTCTATCATGTGGGCATGTGCAATACAAAAGTTTCTGATAATGTGGAGGCTCTCATCAAACTCGCTCTTGATGAGGATTTCGGGGATGGCGATGTGACGTCCAACTACTTTGTGCCGGCGGAGCTGAAAGCCAAAGCGCTGCTGCGCCCCCGTTCGCAGGGCGTGCTTTCCGGGGTGAAGGTGGCAGAGGCCGTTTTCAAGGCGGTAGACCCCACGCTCAAAGTAGAAGTGTTGCTGCACGATGGGGAGCAGGTGTCTCCGGGTGCTATTGTCATGTCGATTGAAGGGTCGGCTCGCTCCATTTTGGGAGCCGAGCGCACCGCGCTCAACTTCATTCAGCGCCTTTCCGGCGTGGCTACCATGACTCATAAATACGTGAAAGCCATTGCACACACCACCTGCCGCCTGCTGGATACCCGCAAAACAACCCCCGGCTACCGCCTGCTGGAAAAAGCAGCCGTGGTGCATGGCGGCGGCAACAACCACCGCTTGGGACTGTATGACCGCGCCATGGTCAAGGACAATCACCTCATGACAGATGGCAACACCGCCCACCTGCAAGCCTGTATCAACCGACTCAAGGCTGATAAACCCGGTGTGGAAGTGGAACTGGAGGCCGATAATCTCACCCAAGTGGAAGCTTTCCTGCAACTGACAGGGGTAGACTACATCCTGCTGGACAACATGAGCAATGATGATATGCGCCGTGCGGTGGAGATGCGCGGCAAGAATCGCAAACCCTACTTTGAAGCCAGCGGTGGCCTGACACTGGAAACAGCCCCTGCTGCAGCCGAGACTGGGGTGGATTTCATGAGCTTCGGTTGTCTCACGCACTCCGTGCCCTCCTTGGATTTGGGGCTGGATTTCACCGTCACGCGCTAAATGCAGCTCCCAACACCGCGAGAAGCGCTCATTACCCTCAACCTGATACCCGGGCTGGGCTCAATTCGCATTCAAGCGCTGCTGGAGTTCTTTGGCTCTGCCGAATTGGCTTTGGCGGCACCTGTTTCTATGCTGGAGCAGGTGCCGCGACTAGGCAAAAAACTGGCTACAGCCGTGGCAGACTGGCGCAACTGCACCAACACCGCAGCAGAAATAAAGGCGGCAGAGCAGTACGGCGTGCGCATCGTCACCCTTCTGGATGATGACTACCCGCAGGTGCTGCGCAATATGGCAGATCCACCCATCATCCTCTATGTGCTTGGTGAATGGCTTCCGCATGATGCGGAACGCTCCGTAGCGGTGGTGGGCTCCCGCTTGGCCGGTCCCTACGGCATGACCCAAGCTCGCCGCTTTGCCCGCGAGCTCACAGAAAGCGGCTGCACCATCATCTCCGGCCTTGCCCGCGGCATCGACACCGCTGCCCACCAAGGCGCACTCGATGCCGGTGGCCGCACCATCGCCGTCATCGGTTCCGGCATGGCCAACCTTTTTCCCCGGGAAAATGAAGAACTGGCAGCCCGCATTGCTCAGGGGCAAGGCGCCGTGGTGAGCGAATTCCCCATGTTCATGCGTCCGGGACGCACCACTTTTCCCCAGCGCAACCGCATTGTTGCCGCGTGGAGCCAAGCCACGCTTGTGGTAGAAGCACCTGCCCGCAGCGGGGCTCTCATCACCGCCCGCATGGCTGCAGCAGACTATGGTCGCACCGTCTTTGCTCTCCCCGGCCCGGTGGACAGGCCCTCCAGCGCCGGCTGCCACGCACTCATCCGCGAGGGAGCCATCCTGTGCACCACCCCGGCAGAACTCGTAGCCGACATGCAATGGACGGATACACCGCGCCAGCTCGACCTCAACTTCGATTCTCCCCCACCCTTGGCCGATCCGACCGAACAAGCCGTGCTCGATTCTCTCCGCAACGGCTTCGACACGCTGGACACCCTGTGCCCGGCGCTCGGCATGTTGGCACACGAGCTCACGCCCTTACTCATGCGCATGCAAGTCAAACGCCTCATTACCCCCCTTCCCGGCGGGCGTTTCAAGTAGTCGGTTGTACAATCCCGAAAAAAAGACATAAATTTGGCTTGCAATTTGGGGAGACATGCTGTATAAGGAGCGACCCCCTTTCCGCAGTGATGCGGGTAAACCTTTACAAAAACAACAAGATATGTCCAAGCATTCCACTCTGAAAGCAACTGGTACCGTTGGCGGTAAGCGTTCTGTTCTCAAGCGTTTTGAGCGCGTGAAGCTCCTGAAGGAGCGCGGCCAGTGGAAGGAAGGCCAGAGCCCCATCGGTCTGCCCAAGACCAAGTTCGACGCCTAAGCCGGTGACGCATTCTGCTGCGGAGGATGGCTACACAAAAAGCGTGCTGAGCGTGCCATTCCTCTGCGCCGGATAGCCCGTCAGGTGTTGCACAACACCTCGATATTGTACCTGGTACAGATTTTCGCCTCACGGCTGTCGAAAGCCGCGGGGCTTTTCTTTTACAACGAAAATCCCACTTTACCCCACCCTTCCTATGCCTGAAGAACCAAACTATGCAGCAGCCCAAGAAGGCAGCGTGCGTCTCAATAAATTCCTTGCATCCTGCGGCTATGAATCCCGCCGCGCAGCCGACCGCCTGATTGCCGAAGGGCGCGTAGAAGTGAACGGCAAGGTAGTAGACACCCCCGGTTTGCGTGTATTGCCGACTGATTTTGTGAAAGTGGACGGCCACCGCGCCACGCCAAAAGAAGAAGTAGCCATCTTGCTCAACAAGCCGCGGGGCTATGTGTGCAGCCGCGATGCGCAGGGTGCTATCGGCACGGTGTATGACCTGCTGCCGCCCAAGTACCGCTACGCGAACTACGTGGGCCGCTTGGATGCAGACAGCGAAGGGCTGCTCATCTTCACCAACAACGGCACACTGGGGCAAAGCATCGGCCACCCCTCCGGCGGCATCGAAAAGGAATACTGGGTCACCCTCGACCAGGCATTCGACAACAACGTGCTGATTCAATTGCTCAAGGGTGTACGCATCCCGGAAGGACAGGCCAAGGCCAAGTATATCTCCCGACTTTCAGCCCGCCGCGCCTGCGTGGTGCTGGAGCAAGGACTGAAGCGCCAAGTGCGCCAGATGTTTGCATGCCTGGGCTTGCGTGTCCGCAAACTTGTGCGAGTGCGAATCGGCTCGCTTTGGGGCGGTGACTTGGAGCCCGGCAATGCCGAACTGCTCACGCCCGAACAAATTGAGCTCGCCTGCACGAATCCCCGCCGCCGCAAGGGGTTGCTGGGTGCCAAGCAAGTGTTCAAGCCGCGTCCCGTCCACCAGCAGGATGAAGCCACCGATGACTATGAGGCCGAAGATGAGACATACGTCTTCAATCCCGCAGACTTTGAGACAGAGGAAGAAGCTCTCGGTTCTGCCACGAAATTCATCGATGGCGAATCCTTTGAGCCTGAACGCGACAATAGCCGCCGCCCCTTCGGGCGAGCTCCCCGCAGCAAGCGAGATTTTGATGGAGGCGAGCGCCGCTCCTTTGGTGACCGCGACCGCAAGCCTTTCGGAGAGCGCCGCTCCTTTGGTGACCGCGACCGCAAACCTTTCGGAGAGCGCCGTTCCTTTGGCGACCGCGACCGCAAGCCTTTCGGGGAGCGCCGTTCCTTTGGTGACCGTGACCGCAAGCCTTTCGGGGAGCGCCGTTCCTTTGGTGACCGCGACAGCAAGCCTTTCGGGGAGCGCCGTTCCTTTGGCGACCGCGACAACAAACCTTTCGGCGAGCGCCGTTCCTTTGGTGACCGCGACCGCAAACCTTTCGGGGAGCGCCGTTCCTTTGGTGACCGCGACCGCAAACCTTTCGGCGAGCGCCGTTCCTTTGGTGACCGCGACCGCAAATCCTATGGCGGCAAAAAGAATTTCCACCAGGGCGGCGGACACGGCAAATTTAACACGCGTCGTCCGTTCAACGGCGGGCGGGGTTAATGCATCTCAAGCGGTAGCATGAAATATCTTCCTCTTCTCCTCCTCTTGCTGGGCAGTTGCGTGTTCCCCCTGCACGCCAACACTACAGATACGCCCACGGCAGCCTACGAAAGCAATGATTTGCAGCTGGAGGGCAACCTGCACGAGCTCAAAACGCAAGCAGAAGCGGGAGATGCAGCCGCCATGCGCCAATTATACATGCGCTATGCTGTAGCAGGCCACACTGCCCAGGCCAAGGCTTGGGCAGAAAAATTCCGAGAGGAGCTGGTGAAAAAGGCCGATGCAGGTGATACCAAAGCCATGCTTTTGCTGGGCACAAACTACCTGGCAGGGAGAGAATACACCGAACCGGACCCCGCAAAAGCAGCCGTCTGGCTCAGCAAAGCGACAGAGGCCGGAGAACCCACCGCCGCCTACATCTTGGGAGATTTCCTCACAAAACAAGGAAACTCCACAGACGGCAATGCTGCCTATACCCGCGCCTACACCGAGTACAGCAAACTGGCAGAAAGCGGCAACACCAACGCCCTGTACTGGCAGGGCTACATGCTGCAAAACGGACTGGGTACCCCGACAGATGCGGCGGCAGGTATTGCTAAAATGGACCAGGCGGCAGAAAAAGGTAATGCGTGGGCGCTCGCGCAGCTTTTCAAGACCTACGCTCAGGGATTAGGGGTAGCTAAGGATGATGCCAAAGCCATTGCCTACGCCCGCCGCGCCGCAGATGCCACAAGAGACGCGCTTATGGCCTACGCTACTGCCTGCGCCTACCTGAATGGCCAAGGCGTGGCAAAAGATGAAAAACTGGGGGAGCAGTATCTGGACATGGCTGTAGCAGGCAATCTGGCAGATGCCATCTTCCTGAAAGCAACGCGTTTAGAGCTGGCCGGCAAGCCCGCAGATGCCTACGCTCTCTACAACCAAGCTGCCTCCATGGGGCAGAGCGATGCCATGGTGCACGCCGGCCGCATGCAGCTTTACGGCACAGGCGGAGTGCAGAAGGATGAAGCCCGCGGCCTGAGCATGCTGCAAGCCGCCTGCGATCGCCTCAATTCTGCCCGCGCCCCATTGGAAATCGCCCGCTACTACGACAGTATCGGCGAGGCGGAACTGGCCAACGCCTGGTATGTGACAGCCAGCGACCGCGGCGTTGCCGAAGCCATGTCTCGCCGTGGTCTCCTGCACCTCAATCCATTCTCCGGTCTCAAATGGAATCCCACCTTGGCCTACCAGTGGTGGAGCGCCGGGCAGACAGCCGGTGATGCAGAATGCACACTATATGTGCGGCTATTCCTCTACGTCTTCATCCCCGTGTTGCTCATTCTCGTCTTTGGAGTGCCCTCATTCATCGTGCATCGCCTCAACAAAAAGGCACAGGAAGAAGATAGCCGCAAGTCATAATGCGGCGTTCCCGCCCATGTTAGTTCGTCTGCAAACAATCATCGGCCCCCTCTGTTTGGAAACCGATAGCGGCAAACTCATACGCGTCTACCTGCCTACTGAGGCGCCGGAAGCACCGCCTCCCCCCCACAATAGCCCCGAGGAGGCATTCTTTACACAAATCAACGAGTATTTACTTGGGCAGCGCCGCCATTTCGACATTCCGGTGCAGCTTCCGGCTCGTACGACTCCCTCTCAGCAACGCATCCTACAACATCTGGCCGCTATCCCCTACGGAAGCACCGCTACCTATGGGAGTTTGGGGCCGGCTCGCGCAGTTGGTCAGGTGTGCGCCACCAATCCGCTCCCACTCATCATTCCTTGCCACCGTGTCGTACCTGTACGCAATGCCCCGGGACAGTACCGCGGTGGCACAGAACTCAAGCGATTCCTCCTGCAAATAGAGGCGGCAAATCATTCATCCAGCTTATTTTTCCCACTTGGGGAAAGCGCTATGAGAGAGATGTTCCCACACATCCCGTAGCACTCGTTGGTTGTCAGGATGCGTACAGGAAATCACTCTGCATGCTTCTTGAGCCAAGCGTTCAGCGTCTTCATCATCTCGGCCATGGATTCGCCATCCTCCAACGTGCCTTGGGAGATACCCACGCTCTTGCGATCCACCACGTAAACGCCATCGCAACCTGCAATTTCCGAGAGATTCGCCGTATTCCACTGCACGATGGGAGCTTTGATGCCCAACCATTTCATCAATTTTGTTCTCACCGCTTTCATATCAGCCCCTTCTTCCACCGCCAGTATCGTTTCCACGTCTTTCTTCTTTTGCAGAGATTGGAGCTGCTTCACCACGCCTATTTTCCTGAAATGTTTTTCAGGTTTTTCATAGGCTCCGACTTCAGAGAACATGTTGCTCACGAAGAATTCCGTCATCACAATAAAGGCGTAGGCCTTGGCATCCTCATCCGGCTTCCCGGAAACTTTTTTAAGGCCCTTAATGATGTTCACCGTCTTGTCATCTTCCGATTTGTCCGGGGCAATATCAGAATCATCATCTTCTTTATCATCTGCCACGGAGACTTTGTTGGCGGTATCGTTGGCCGTAGTTTTGTTGCTTTGGCCGGGCTTCACCCTCGCCTCATTCGGCACACCTGCAAGGGCCAAAAGGGAGGTGACATCCGGGTGCTTGTATGAGCGCTGCCACCAATCTGCACCATTCTTTTCCACATCCACCCCCGCCATAATGAGCATCTTTGCAAGCGTCCTGTCCTGAGGAGTCGTGCAATCAATCACCTCATTCATCTTCGCTTCATAATCTTGCTCCCCGATGCCCTTATCCAGCAAATCTTTTTTTACTTGCTCGCGAACTCCATCAAACGCCTTGCTGCGTTTCTTGATTGCGGGTGCTGCCTCATCAGCATACACAAAAGAACACACACCGCAAAACACAAAAGCGAAAGCACATACTAAGTAACATGTAAAAGTTTTCATATAACGAGGACAATTGTAACCCATTTTCAGCGCATTTACAAGTAAGAAACGGCTTGCACAATGGGAGGATACGGCTTATACTCATGGGCATGTTCAACCAAAAGCTTCTGGAGAAATGCAGCAACGCGCATGGGGTATCGGGCTTCGAGGGTGAAATCTGCGAACTGATACGCCGCGAATTGAGTGAATGCGGAGAATCGACTCGCACTGCAGCGGGTTTGCAAATATGCAGTCGCAAGGCGGGAGAAAATGCCCCTACGGTTTCTCTCATCGCGCACATGGATGAGGTGGGGTTCATGGTACAAGGTATCACGCCGGATGGCTACCTGACGCTGGTACCGCTGGGTGGATGGTGGAACCACACCCTGCCCAGCCAACGTGTACTGGTGCAAACACGAGCCGGAGCCAACATACCGGGGCAAATAGCCACCAAGCCTCCGCACCTGCTGCCGGAAGCGCAGCGGCGTCAGGTCATGGCAGATGATGCCCTTTTTATTGATGTAGGCGCTTCCTGCCAAGCCGAGGTGGAGCAACTGGGCATTGCACCGGGGTGTCCCGTAGTGCCGGATGTGCACATGCAAGCCCTTGCTCTGCCCCACCGCTGGATGGGCAAAGCTTTTGACAACCGCAATGGGGTATACTGCATGCTGGAGGCCATGAAACAGCTTTGTTCCGAACAAGTAGACTGCAATATCCATGCCATAGGCACGGTGATGGAAGAAGTGGGCACCCGCGGAGCACGCGCGATCCCCGCTGAAATGGTGGGGGATGTGGCCATCATCCTGGAGGGGGCACCTGCTGATGACACCCCCGGACAGAGCAGCATCTGCCGCCAAGGTGTTGTGGGCAAGGGGGTGCAGATACGCCTGTTCGATCCCACCCACATCACCCACCCCGCGCTGGCTGATTTGGTACTTGATGTCGCACGGGAAGCTAGCATTCCCCACCAAGTGGCCGTACGCCGCACAGGCGGTACGGATGCCGCCGCATGCTACGCGCACTGGCAGGGTACTCCCGCCATTGTACTGAGCACTCCTACTCGCTACATTCATTCCCACAACGGCATCATCGATGACCGCGATTTATGCGCCTGCTGCGATCTGGTGAGCGCCATTGTACGGCGTATTGCAGAGCGCCGACTCAAAGCAGAAGATTTCGTATCGTGAGCACCGCATCCCCCACACTTGCCCCCAAGCCGCGCGTGGTTTGGGTGGATGTTGCCCGTTGCCTGGCCATGTTCTTCATCATGTGGATGCATGCGGGCGCTGCCCCCGGCTGGCTGGGCAAACCCGTAGGCGGTGCCATCTGCCTGTTTTTTGCCATGGCAGGATACTTCATGCCTAGAGAGGCAGGCAAGTGTGCCAAGCGCGCACTGAAACTGGGATTGGCATGGCTGCTGTGGTCATTTATCTCCCTGGGGCTCTTTCTGCTGGTGCGCCCGGAACTGCAATGGACGTGGGACAAAGTATTTGGCTGGGGCACCTCTTCCTACAACGTACCGCTGTGGTTTCTGCGTAATCTCACTATTTACCAACTCATCATTGCGGCACTGGCTGCGCTGCGCGTTTTGCCGCGCTACAACTGGCTTGTGCTGATTCTCATGATCAGCTTCAGCTGGGCTGCCGAACCCCGCCAACATGTGGGATTGCGTTTTGACTGGATGCAAGCCGTGATGCTGGGCTATTGCCTGCGATGCGTACCTTTGGAGACCATACGCACCTGGCTCAGCCGCAATGCCCTTGCCATCATTTCCTGTATCATTATCATGCATTTTCAACGAGCCTGGCATCCGGACATGTTGGAGCATTTCGACATCGCCAGCTACGGCTGCTCGCTCCCCATGGAATCGCTCACGTATGCCGTGCTGTATTGCATGGTCGGCATTGGAATGGAGCGTTTCTTGCCGCGCCTCTCACCCCCTTTGGCAACAGCCGGTAGCTGCATGCTGTTCACCTACGCCGCCCATTCCTTACTCTACGCTCCTATCTATCATTACAAACTCCACGGATTTTACGATGTGTGGATTCCGCTCGCCGGGCTTATCATCCTCACCACGCTGGGTACTTGGCTTACACGCAAGTGCCCCCGCACTATGCGTCTTCTCTGTGCCAAATGACAGATTGAAAAGACAGATTACTTCATCTTTGAGGGGTGTAAGAGGAAAAAGAATTGCCACAGGCGGGACAATCTGCTAGAATTTTCTCGGTATGAGCGATACTGATGACAGCCCGAACCGCATCCCCTTTTCCTTTCGCTGTCCCCTACCCTTATACCGCCGGATGGAAAAGCATGCCGCCGCTTTGCAGATGAACGTCTCCACTTTCATTTGCTGTGCGCTCCGGCACGCTTTCGGCTCGCCGGAGGAACTGGAAAAAGCCCTCTCCTCGCTTGAGCCCGGCCACCACCCCGACACCGCTCCCTGACACCACACACAACATGGCACGCATTCTTGTAGCTCTCAGTGGCGGCGTAGACAGCGCCGCAGCCGCAGCCCTGCTCGTACAGCAGGGGCACGAGGTAGTGGCCGCCTACATGAAAAACTGGGTCAACGATGAAAACATACCCGGAGAATGCCCTTGGGAGCGCGACATTGAAGATGCGCTCGGCGTATGCCGCACGCTGGGCATTGAGCTGCGCGTGGTTGATTTGATTGCCCAATACCGTGAGCGTGTTGTCAACTACCTCATCGAGGGCTACCGCAACGGCTCCACCCCCAACCCGGATGTGCTCTGCAACCGCGAAATGAAGTTTGGTGTACTACTGGATTACGCCCGCGAACAAGGCTTCTCCGGCGTGGCCACAGGCCACTACGCCAACCGCTTGGATGTACCGGGCGAGGGTAGCTACATCCTCCGAGGGGCAGACCGCAACAAAGACCAATCTTACTTCCTCGCTCTCATGCGCCCCGAACAGGTAGCCCACGCCATCTTCCCCGTAGGCCACATCACCAAACCGGAAGTGCGCGAGATTGCTCGCCGCTTTCACCTGCCCAATGCGGAAAAAAAAGACTCCCAAGGCATCTGCTTTATCGGACAGGTCAAAATGAGCGACTTCCTGCGCCACTACCTCCCGGACAATCCCGGCGACATCGTAGACCTGCAAGGCCGTGTCCTGGGGCAGCACCAAGGCCTACACCTTTTCACCATGGGGCAGCGCAAAGGCCACCACGTAGCCTCGCCGCGAGAGGGAGTTGCCTACGTTGTTGTGGGCAAAGATTTGCAGAAAAACCAACTCATTCTCGGCTACGAGGGAGAAGAAACTCCCGGACTCTATGCCCGCAGTGCCATTGTGGGCTCCATCTCCAACACGCTCCACCCCCTCCCGGAGCGTGTGATGGCCCAACCCCGCTACCGCACCCGTGCGGTGCATGCCACCTGTACCCACTTGGGGAACAACAAAGTACAGCTTACTTTTGATGAGCCTGTACGCGCGCTCGCGCTCGGCCAAGTGTGTGCTTTCTACGCCCCCGATGCCGACCGCGGCGAATGCCTGCTGGGCGGAGGCTTCTTTGAGAGCGTACTCTGATTTCCACCGCCCCCACTTGCCCCGCCCCGCATCTTTTGCGGGAATCCCATCCTCTCCTTGCCCATCAAAACGGCACTGCCTCCCATACAGGAAACAGTGCCGTGAAAAAGAACAGCGTCGCTTGCGGACGTGGCCTAAGCGCGCAGCTTAGGACTTGTAACGCAAACGCTTCTTGTGGCGGTTCTGGCGCATGCGCTTGCTGCGCTTGTGCTTATTGATTTTAGCCTTACGTCTCTTCTTAAGCGATCCCATAATAATTTATGTTTTCGTTAGTTTTTTCTCGTTTTGGGAGATTTTCCCGCAATAGGGGCGCTTTCGCACTCATCCTACCATCTTATGGCGGGGCAGCTATAAAACTACCTTTTGACCAAAATGTCAAGCCGAAAGAACTTTTAGAACAAAATTAAATGTGAATTTGAGAAACGTAGGGTAAGCCACAAACATCACAAAACACCCCTTGCAAAGCAAGAGAGTAGTGTGGTAGAATGAGAGCATGCCAACACTCCGAGAAATAGCCATGCAAGGGCTTTCCCACATGCAGGAAAGCGGCAGCATACGCGTGGCGCTGGATGAGGAGGCACGGGGCATATTACGCGGCTGGATGCAAGCGAAGCAAAAAGGAGTACCGCCTGAGCCGCCGGCAACACCGGTACAGAGCATGCAAAGCACAGAAGAAAAGTTGGCCTATTTGCGAGAGCGAGCAGCTCATTGGAAAGCGGCGCGCGCGCTGGGAACGCTTCGCGAAACGATGGTGTTTGCCACGGGGAATCCGCATGCGCGGCTCATGCTGGTGGGTGAAGCGCCCGGCTATGAGGAAGAACTCCGGCAGGAGCCATTTGTGGGCAAAGCCGGGCAAAAGCTCAACCAAATTTTGGGGGCAATGGGTCTCACGAGAGAGGAGGTCTATATTTCCAACGTATGCAAGTTCCGCCCCTCGATGGGTGCAAACCAAGGCACGGCCAACCGTGCCCCGAACGAAGAAGAACTGTCGGCCTGTCTTCCGCTCATCATGGCCGAAATACGGGCAATACAACCGGCATGCATTGTGTGTTTGGGGGGCACCAGCGCCAAAGGTTTACTGGGCACAGCAGCCACGGTGAGCAACTTGCGCGGGCAATGGCATGAGTGCCAAGGGATTCCCGTGCGGGTGACGTACCACCCCAGTTACCTGCTGCGCAATGAAAGCATGCGAGCCAAACGAGCGGTGTGGGAAGATATGCTTGCCACCATGGAGCATTTGCAACTACCCATCACCCCCAAACAAAGAGGATATTTTTTACCGGCATGAAATCAAGCCTGATCAGATGGGTGCTGCTTCTGCCGAGCTTTTTATGGCTCTGCGGCTGCAAGAGCTCAACGCACAGCATTCTGGAGCGAGCCCAAGCCGGTGAGTCCCATGCTCAATACGAATACGGCCGGCGCTTGCTGACCGGGCAAAAAAGCAAAAAAAATCCGCAACTTGCCTTGGGGTGGTTTCTGGCAGCTGCACAGCAGGGACATGCCAAGGCTCAAGCCGCTTTGGGAGCCTGTTACCAGCAAGGGGTGGGGCATCCGCGCCATGAAAAAACAGCCTTGAGCTGGTACAACAAAGCTGCAGCACAGGGGAATGAACATGCCATGATGGCCATACTGGCACATGCCGACAAACAAACGAGCACCACCGCAGCCAAGCGCACCCTACAGCAACTGCTGGACGCTGAAAATCCCCTAGCTGAATTATACATGGCCACGCGCCTGATGAAAAATGAAACCGATCAGGCGGCACTCTGCCAGGCTGTGGATTACCTGCGTTATGCCGCTATGGGGGGCAATGGGGAGGCTGCGTTGTTGCTCTCTTTGTGTTATCTTGAGGGGACCGGGGTTCACCCCTCCCCCGATCTATCCATGGGGTGGTTTGGTATTGCTCTGGAGCTGCAAAGCGAAACTGCTCAGCTGATTTTGCAACAGATGCAAAACGCCCCGCAAACAGGTCACCGAGATGTTAGCTTTTTTAAAAAATTCAGTTAAAAAACGTGATATAATTTTATTTCAACAAACGTAACAATCAACATGAAGCTGAGCGTATTGACAAGCATATTGCTACTGACCGGCAGTGCACTGGCGCAGATGCCGGGTATGCCGGCCACCCGCGTGCAGGTGGAAAAAGCCACCACGGGGTTGGATATGATATTTCGGCGGAGCATTGGACACGTGGAAGCCATCCGCAAGGTACAGGTGAAAGCCGCTGTAGAAGGATTTTTGCTGGAGACAAAATTCAAAGAAGGCAGCATAGTGAATGAGGGCGATGTGCTCTTTGAAATCAATCCCATTCGCTATAAAGCAGCGTTCGACCAAGCTCAGGCAACATTGAAGGAGATTAACGCCCAAATCATCTACGCCGAAAACAACCATAAACGCCTGCGCGCTTTGGCCAACAGTCATGCAGCATCAGTGGAAACGGTGGAAAGCGCCTTGGCTCGTCTGGAAGGACTGAAAGCCAAGAAAATCGAAGCCGAAGCCAACTTGGTGAAGGCTGAAAAAGACCTGAAAGATTGCACCATCCGCGCCGAAATTACAGGCCGCATCGGCCGCCGAGAGTTCTCCAAGGGCAACTACATCACCCAGGGAGAAATGCTGGCCACCATTACACAGGTGGATCCCATCTATGTGCGCTTCCCGCTCAGCCAGAGCGATGTGAACGGCATTTTCCGCGGGCCAAAGGAAATCAGCAATGTGACAAATGTACGCCTGACCACGGCAGATGGCCGAGGGTACCCTGCCGCCGGGCACATCGAGATTGTGGACAACTTGCTCACAGGTAATACCGATACTTACACCCTGTGGGCCAAGTTCGACAATAAGAAACAGGTACTCACCCCCCGTGGCATCGGGGCTCTTCACATTTCCCTGAACAACACCGCAGAAGTCACCATGGTACCGCTCACCGCCGTACACCACGATGAGGTGGGGGCCTATGTGTACACGGTGGATGAGGCCGGGAAAGTGGCCCGCCGAGAGGTCATCTCCGGCACAGTGCAAGGACGCATGCAGTCGATTTACGACGGCCTGCAACCCGGCGAGACTGTCATCACAGATGGGTCGCACAAGACGAGAGTAGGTGCCACCGTAGTGCCCGTATACCCGGAAGAACAGAAACTCGACACCAAATCCGGCAGCACTACTTCGGTCCAAGAAGATTCCCCTGTGGTGGCAGATGTGGTAGAGGCCACCCCCATCAGCGACCCCACGGTGCTGGTGTGCCAGGGTGCGCGAGTGGAAGCCATCAACCGCGTCAACATCCGTCCGCTGGTGCAGGGTGTGCTGGAAGAACCCGCTTTCAAGGAGGGCGACCGCGTGAAACAGGGAGATGTGCTCTTCAACATCGACCCCACTCGCTACAAAGCCACGGTGGATGCCCAGAAGGCCAAAATCATGCAGCTGGATGTGCTCATCGCCGATGCCACCAGCAAGTATGCCCGCCAGCAGCAACTCATCGCCCGCAATGCCACCAGTAAAGATGACGTAGAAAGCGCCAAAGCAACGCTGGATGAGCTCCAAGCACAAAAAGAAAAAGCACAGGCTGCCCTGACGGTGGCTCAGGATGACCTCTCGCGCTGCACGGTTCGCGCCGCGATCAATTCACGCATTGGCCGTGTGAACTTTTCCAAGGGTAACTACATCACCGATGTGAAATCGCCACTGGCCACTCTGGTGCAACTCAGCCCCATCTATGTGCGCTTCTCATTGAGCGAGAGTGGCATCCTCTCCCACTACGGCAATGTGGAAGACCTCATCCGTGATGCAGAAATCACTCTGGTGACGGCCAATGGCAAAACATTCAGCGAAAAGGGTTGTGTTTCATTCTGCGACAACGTGATTCAGCAAGCCACCGACACCCAGAATCTCTGGGCCATTTTCGACAATGCCAAGCACGAACTGCACCCCGGCGGTGTTGTGACCATCCGCGTGAAACGCAAAGCGGATATCACCGTACCCGGCATCCCCGCCCAAGCGGTGCAGATAGACACGCGCGGCAAGTATGTATACCTGCTGAAAAACGGTCGTGCCGTGCAAACACGCATCCACTGCGGCACCGCCAATGAAGAAGGACTCGTACCCGTCTTTGCCGGGCTGAACAACGGGGCAAAAGTCATCACCACCCAGCTGGCAGAATTAGAAAACGGCACACCGGTTCAGGCAAAATAACCCACCAATCACACACGACTATGTTCTCGCAATTTTTCATTTATCGTCCCAAGTTTGCGTTCGTCGTCTCCATCCTGATGATGCTGGCAGGCCTGCTGTGCATCACCAAGATGCCGATATCAGAATACCCGGAGGTATCGCCGCCCACGGTATCGGTGAACATGAACTACAACGGCGCCAGTGCCGAGGAATTGGCGCAGGTCGTAGCTGCCCCGGTGGAGGAGCAACTGGTGGGTATGGACGACCTGCTCTACTTCTACTCCTCCTGTGCCAACAATGGTTCCTACTCCCTGACGCTCATTTTCGAGACCGGCACCAATGATGACATGGCCATGATTAACGTGTCCAACGCTATCAAGGCTGTGGAATCCAAGCTACCGGCAGAAATCAAACAAAACGGTTACCGCATCCGCAAGCGATCGGGTGATATGCTGTGTTTCATCAACTTCATGTGCGATGAAAACAAGATGAGCGTGCTCGACCTCTCCAACTGGCTGCGCATGAATGCTAAAGACCGCATCGGTCAGGTAAGCGGCGTATCCAGCGTGGATATCATCCCCAACCGCAACTACGCCATGCGTATTTGGATGAACACCACCCGCATGAGCGCGCTCAACATCACCCCGGCTGATATCCGCAAGGCTATTGAAGCACAAAATATCCAAGCGGCAGCCGGTTCCGTGGGCTCAGAAGACGAGCAATCCTACGCTACATTCAAGGTGACAGCCACAGGCCGACTCAAAACAGCCGAAGAATTCGGCAATATCATCGTGAAACGCGGCGAAGGTGGCCATGTGACCAAGCTGAAAGACATTGCCACCATTGAGTTGGGCGCAGAGCGCAACTCCGGCTACAGCCGTCTCAACGGCAAAGATGCTGTGGGGATGATTATTCACCGCAACAACGAAGCCAACGCCTTGGCCACGGTGCAAGCCGTGCAGGCCATGATGAAAGAGATTGAAGCCACCATGCCCGACGGCATGGAATGGCAGATGGGCTACGACCCTACACAGGCCATCTCTGCCACCATGGAAGAAATTATCATCACCTTGGGACTGGCGCTCTTCCTAGTGGTGCTGGTGACCTACATTTTCCTGCAGGACTGGCGCGCCACACTCATTCCTGCATTGGCCATTCCGGTATCTCTGCTGGGAGCCTTCGTCATCATGTATACACTGGGCTACACCATCAACGTGCTCACCATGTTCGGCCTCATTCTTGTGATTGGCTCACTGGTGGATGACGCCATCGTGGTCGTGGAAAACGTGATGCGCCTCATCCAGGAAGAGAAACTGAGCCCGCGGGAAGCTACCATCAAAAGCATGAAGCAAATCACAGGCGCCATCATCGCCACCACCTTGGTGACACTGGCGGTCTACGTGCCGATTGCCTTCTACGGCGGCATGGTGGGCGTGATTTACACGCAGTTCTCCGTGACCATGTGCGTAGCACTCTGCATCTCGACCTTCAACGCACTCACACTCTCCCCGGCGCTCTGCGCCCTTATCCTGCGCCCGGCAGACGTGAAGCAAAGTAAGCTCTCGGAGTGGATGTTCAAACCTTTCAACTGGTTCATGGATATATGCCGCCGCATCTATTTGCGGGGAGCAGGCATCTTGGTACGCAACGCATGGCTGACTGTGCTGCTGCTGGTAGCCGTCCTCTTCGGCAACTATATCTACTTCGCAGGCTCACCCTCGTGGTGGTATGAGCTTTTCCACAGCAAAGAACAGCCGGCCGCCCAAGCCGCCCCCCGCGGCAAAGCCCCTGCTAAGAAGAGTTTTGATATCCTCGACCTCATCGCCCCGGATGCCATGAACAGTTCTTTCATCCCCACAGAGGATAAGGGAACCCTCTTTGTGATGATTACCATGGAAGGCACCGCCACAGCCAAGCAGCGCACAGATAAGGTGCTGCGCCAGCTGGAGGCTCGCATGAAAAACATCCCCGGCATTGCCGCTGTGACCGCGCAGAGTGGCTACAGCTTCGCCAGCGGTTCCGGTGAAAGCCGCGCCATGATGATTATCCTGCTGGAGCCTTGGAGCAAGCGTACCACACCTGATTTGCACGTGACATCCATTGCCGCCAAGGTGAACGCCGCCTGCGCGGATATCCCGGAGGCATCCATCATGGCCGTAACCCCACCCGCCATCCAAGGCTTGGGCATTTCCGGCGGCATTTCCATGGTGTTGCAAGCCTCCGGCGATACGACTCCGTTGGATATGGGCAACATGGTCAAAGAAATTCAGGCGCGTCTGCAATCTCACCGCGATCTCGTCTCTCTCGTGCGTAGTGAGTACAATGCCGAAAACCCACAGATTCGCTTGGAAATCAACCGCGAAAAAGCTCAATCGCTCAACGTACCGGTGAACACCATTTTCAGCACCTTGCAGAGTGTGATGTCCTCCCTCTACGTCAATGACTTCACCCTCAACGGCTTCAACTTCAAAGTCATGATGCAGGGTGCCACCCAAGACCGACGCACGGCAGAGGATATTCTCAACCAGATGGTGCGCAACGAAAAAGGAGAGATGGTACCGCTCTCGGCGGTGTGCTCAATCTCCCACACGGTAGGCCCGGATTCCTACGGGCGTTTCAACCAGTACATGAGCGCTGATATCACCGTGATGGCTCAGCCCAACGTGGGCTCCGGACAGGTGATGAAGCTCATTGAGGACACCATCGCCCAAATCAACAAGGAAGAACGCGCCGCCGGCAACGAACGCCAATGGATGGTGAGCTGGAAGGATCTCTCCTACCAGGAACGCAAAAACGATGGCAAGATAGGCATCCTTGTGGGGCTGGCCATGCTCTTTGCCTATCTCTTCCTTGTGGCCCAGTATGAAAGCTGGACCACCCCGGTACCGGTGATGCTCTCGGTAAGCGTGGCAACACTGGGCGCATTGATGGGTGCTCGCCTCTTCGGGCTCACGTTGTCCATCTATGTGCAGTTGGGCTTGCTGATGCTCATTGGTCTGGCGGCCAAGAACGCCATTCTGATGGTAGAGTTCAGTAAGGAAGACCACGAAGCGGGTACACCGATACGCCAAGCTGCCATCAACGGCGCCGGGCTGCGTTTCCGTGCTGTGCTCATGACGGCCATTTCCTTCATCTTCGGTGTGTTCCCCATGGTAGTAGCCACGGGCTCCGGTGCCGCAAGCCGCCAGGAAATCGGTATCACCACCTTCTTCGGCATGACCCTGGCCACCATCTTCGGCATCTTTATGGTGCCCGGTCTCTACGCCATCTTCGCCCGCATGCGCGACTGGACCGCCGCAAAAATCGGCATGAAAAAATAGGCGGCTCTCGGCACGATATGCCCCCTTTTTCAACATAAATAACATTAAGTCATTTTCCCACATTCACCCAAAAAAGAAACGATGAAAATTAACCCTGTTCTTCGGGCAAAAAAATCTTTGTTACCGGCCACACTTCTGTTGACCGGTAGCACCCTCGTGGCAGGCTGCGACCGCCAAACACCCCCGGGCGATGTACCATATACCGACAATGCTCACACATCTGCCGATGATACACAGCAACTTATCGGCAAATATATAATCTCCCACCCGGAGCCACCCAAGCCAAAACCCCAGTCTCCCCCTGCTGCGGAATAATGACCGGGCCACTCACCCTCACTCTCTGTCTTACGCACCAATGCAATTTGCGCTGCCGCTATTGCTATGCGGGGCGCAAATACCACAGCACCATGTCGCGAGCAACGCTGGAGCGTGCAGTCGACATCGCTTTGGATGAGGCGCAGCGTCTTGGGCGACATCTGGATATTTCCTTTTTTGGGGGCGAACCGCTGCTGGAATGGGAGCTTTTGCAATACGGCTGGCAGTATGCCACGCAAAAAGCAACCAACAACAAGTTGCGCCTCCGCTTCGGCCTCACCACTAACGGTACTCTCCTCTCCCAAGAAAAATCAGCTTGGCTCATTGAGCGCGATTTCCTGATTGGTCTGTCGCTCGATGGCTCCCCCGCCATGCACAACACGAACCGCTGCTATGCCAATGGCTGCGGTAGCCATGCACAAGCAAGCAGAGCTCTCAAGCAGCTGCTGCAATATCCCTCCGCACGTTTCCAAATTATCTGCGTAGTTGATCCGCATAATCACCAACACCTATGCGAAGGGGTACGCTGGCTGCACCGGCACAAGGTAGGTACCATCGGGCTCAATTTCGACTACTGGAGCGCATGGTCAGACGCACAGTTTGATTCTCTTGCCCACCACATGCAGCTTTTGGCCGACCAAGTTCTGGCCTCTTACCGCGCCGGCACCCCCTGGCAAGTAGAATGCTTTGCGGATAAAATCCGCAGCTATATTGCACAACCCCAACATTCCTGCAAGCGCTGCCAACTGGGAGAACGCGAGCTGGCCGTATCGGTCGATGGGCACTTTTTCCCCTGCTCTCGGCTCGTGGGCGTGGGAGATGACCCCGCCATCACATTCGGAGATGTGCACACAGGCATCAACCGCGCACGGCAGCAATTTATCATTGCCACACGTGGCAATGCCACACCGGAATGCCGCTTGTGTGCACTGCGCTACCGCTGTATCAACTCCTGTGGTTGCAGCAATTTTGCATCCTCCGGCGCCATAAACCAAGTATCCCCCTTCCTTTGCAACCTGCAACAGCTCATCATCCGGCTGGCCGATACCATGGCCGAAACACTCTACGCCGAGCGCAATCCCGCCTTCATGCAGCAATTTTACGGCTAATGCCACCTCTCTGCTTAGGCTATCGTGCCTTCCGTCACACCGATGCGGTCAAGCAAATTGAGCTGCTGCATCAGCGCCTCCGGTTTGAGCCGCCCGCGCAGAAGGTCGCGGTAGAGGGAAATAAGCTGCGTGGTCTGCTCGGGGGATTCCTCCAGCAACTCCAAACGGAAGCGCGAAAGCCCCCGGCGGCGCATTCCCTCCACGTAGCGCGCAGCCGTCTGCGCCTGGCCATTGAACAAGGTGTTGCGGCAGCCCTCATCGCTGCGCAAATAGTGCATAGCATGGGTGCGGTCCATCACGCGTACGCGATGGTGCTCACATGGTTGTCCGCAATCCTTGAAGCTGTGCCCCCGAGAGAGGAAGGTACAATACACGCAATGCTCCGTATGGAACATGGGAATATGCTGGTGCAAGGTAAGCTCCAGTTGCGGGCCGCAACCGCTGCGCAGCATATCGGCCAACTGCGTAGCATTCAAATCGTACGAAACCGTAAGGCTGCGCATACCAAAGGCTCGCCATTGCAACACGCTCTCAGGATTGGCGGTGTTGAGAGAGAAATCCCCCACCAAGGGCAAGCCTTTGTCCCGCCACCAAAAGGCTGCACCCAAGTTGCGCACCAACACGCCATCCGGCTCCGCAGCCACCAGATACTTGAAATACCCGGCCTCATGCGGTTTCATGATGCGCAGGGTAGCCACCCACACGGCTATACCGGGAAATTCGGCTCGGATTTGTGCCGCCACGGGAGCCAGTTGTTTCAAATCCTTGAAATCAAGATACAGACGCTTCACCCCGGCTGCAGCCGCCGCCAATGCTTGCTCCGGCTCGCGACACAAGACAGACAATTTATACCCCTCTGCCGGAGCGGGGGCAGAGAATGCCCCTTTCCAAGCATTCCACGCGGGAGCTGCGCGCCGGGAGCTCTCCACTTTTGCCTGCGGGGTGGCATCCAATTTCTCCACAAGCTCACGCCGCATGCGGTTCAGGATAGAAAGCGGCATCATGAGCCCCGACTCCAACTCAAAGCGGCAATCTCCCAGTGTGTACCCCGTACCGCCTAAACGGCCGAATTGGGTCAGCAATACATCCTGCGTGAGCGGGCGTTTTTCCGCCGGTTCCAGCGGTTGCCCGCTCCCCACGACAACGCCACGGCATTCTGCCGTGAGCTGGCTCCCCATGCGCCCTCTGAAATGAATGGAAAGGGTAGTGGTAGGCCCTGCCTCCGCTGCATGCGGGGCAAAATTACTCCATGTGGCGTGCAACAACTTGTCCAAAGCAGGGTCGGCAGTCTTCCACAAAAGATTGCCGGGGCGCACCCACCGCCAATCAATACGGCTCGCCTTGCCATGGAAAAAGAGGCGCGTTCCCTGCACCTTCCAAATGCGCCCGCCCTGCTCTTCATTGCGGTCCTGCCCCGCATCAATCACAAAACCATCTCCGGGAGCCAACGGCATGGGCGGCAGTCCCTCCAGCTCCACCCAGCCCTCACCACAGCGCGCAATGCGCCCGGCCAAGGCCCCACGCTTTTTGCCAAAGCGCCCATGAGTCAACAGCGGGTGGTCTGTGCCGTCCAGCCACCCCGTGGAAAATCCTCTTGAAAACGCCATCTGCATGGCATATAAATCGGCTCGGTGCTGCGCTGCCGAGGCTGTTTTCCGCGCCAAAGCGGCATCCAGAGCATGGCGGTATGCACGCGTGGTGGCAGCCACGTATTCAGGGCTCTTCAAACGCCCCTCAATCTTAAAACTCATCACACCGGCAGCCAACAGTTCCGGCACCCGCTCCAGCGCACACAAATCCTGGGGAGAAAACACATAGCGCCGCTCTCCCATATCGCGCATGCGTCCATCTACCTCCAAGCGGTATGGCATGCGGCAGGCTTGGGCACATTCTCCCCGATTCGCACTACGCTGGCCCAAGCTTTCGCTCGTGAGACACTGCCCGGAATAAGCCACGCACAACGCCCCGTGGCAAAATACCTCAATGGGCTTGCTTGTAGCCTTGGAGCATGCCTCTATCTCGCGCAGCGAAAGCTCACGAGACAGCACAATTTGCTGCGGATCAAACATCTCATCCACCAGGCGAACAGCCTCTGGGGACGATACCGTCATCTGTGTAGAGATGTGCAGCTCTATCTTCCAACGCCCCTCACGGCGGTTGCGGGATATGATGCCGGCCAAGCCTATATCCTGCACAATCACACCGTCCACCCCTGCGGCATCCAGCGCGTCTACATACTCCAGAGCCTCCCCCATTTCGGCCGGAAAGATGAGGACATTCATCGTCACATACGCCCGCACTCCGTGACTGTGCAAAAAGGGAACCAGCGTCCCTAAATCAGCCCGCGTAAAATTGTCCGCACGCATGCGGGCATTAAATTGATCCAAGCCAAAATAGACCGCATCGGCCCCATTGGCTACAGCCGCACGCACACAATCCCAATTCCCCGCTGGCGCTAATATCTCCGGTTTCCTCACTGGCATCTCCCCGCTATTCTCCACCATTTCACCCTTCATGGCAAGACTTATCACCCGCAAAGACGCTATTTTGCACAATCAATTCTGATTTCATTAGCATGCGGCATCCTGAAAATGCAGAAAAGCCCCCACCTTTTCATCATCTCGCTATACTACAGAAACCATCCATTGGCTGTCTTGCCGGCAGATATATAGGCTTCACCAGGTCTAATGAAGCCTTGGCGGGTAAGAGATGCTCACTTGCAAGCGTACCGGAATCATCTCGGCATTTTTCCTGCTGCCCGGCACCATATAGGGTGTGAGCAGCAGAGCGGTATCGCGGAGCCCATCTCCGGATGTAGCCGTTCCGTCCTGCTTGGACGCATAAAAACAGCGTACCAGGTGGCCTGATACGCTGTTTTTATGAAGTCTGGAGCATAGCGGACTCGAACCGCTGACCCCTTCAATGCCATTGAAGTGCTCTACCAGCTGAGCTAATACCCCGTAGTATGGTTGTTTGTCCGGCGAGGACGTGGTGAGTATACACACAGTTTATGGATTTGGCAAGCAAAAAGTAAAATTTCTTGCAAAAAATGAGATAAAAATCAGGGTGGCAACGCATGGTTGCCACCCTGATGATAAGATTCAACAAATACCGGCTCGGAATTAGAGCACCTCCGGGGCGAGGGAGACGATCTTCATGAAGCCTTTTTCACGAAGTTCGCGAGCCACGGGCCCAAAGATACGGGTGCCCTTGGGGTTGTTGTCCTTGTCGATGACAACAACGGCGTTGGAGTCGAAACGGAGGACGGAGCCATCATCGCGGCGGATGGGGGCGGCAGTGCGCACCACCACGGCCTTGACCACCGTACCCTTCTTGACAGAAGCGGTGGGAATGGATTCGCGGATGTGGCAGGTGATGATGTCACCGATGTGAGCCTGGTCTGTGCCGGACTTGCCGATGACGCCGATCATCTTGGCGGTACGGGCGCCGGTGTTGTCGGCTACCTGTACGAGGGATTCCATCTGAAGCATGGTAAGGTTATCCTTTCTTTAGAGATTAGTGTTTGATGACTTCCACGAGCTCCCAGCGCTTGAGGGCAGAGAGCGGGCGGGTTTCACGGATACGGACGGTATCACCCAGCTTGGCGGTCTCGTTCTCGTCGTGAGCATAGAATTTCTTGCTCTTCTTGACGATTTTCTTGAACACGGGGTGGGGAACGCGTGCAACGTATTCCACAACGATGGTCTTGCTCATCTTGGTGGAGACAACAACACCAACGCGGGTCTTGCGGAGACCCTGGGGCTTAGTCGTAGTAGTTTCTTCGCTCATGATTTAGTCGTATGGTTTGTTATTTCTCCTCAGCGGGGGCACCCTCGCCCTGAACGGTCAGGGCGCAGGCGAGCTCCTTGCGGACGATGCGGATACGCTGGTTGTTCTCCAGCTGACCGGTAGCTTGCTGGATGCGGAGGTTGAAGTACTCCTCGCGCAGGCCACGGATGTGTGCGGCAAGTTCCTTGGCGGGCATAC
>JAFSEZ010000052.1 GCA_017435505.1 Akkermansia sp. | reverse complement strand
CTATCCTGCTAGCACCCCTCTCCCTTTGGCTTTTTGTGGAAGCGAAAGTGCCTTTTTGGGGGCTTCCGGTGGTGTCGCAACTGTTTTTACAATTTTCACATACGCAAAAGTCTGCTATTTCTCCAAAAAACAGCTTGACTTATGATGCGCATTCCTTATACTTGGACTGTACCATCACTATGAAAACATTTTCCCTCCTCTCTGTACTCGCAGTTGCTGCGGCTTCTTTCTCTTGGGCAGCCCCGGTAGTGAGCCCCGTTGAAATCTCGGAGAAAACTCTGCGCGGCGTGGCCACACCCCGCCAGCAAGCCAGCTTGGATGAGCACAACGCTGCCGTGAAAAAGGCTGAAAAGGAACGTGCCGATGCCATCAAGGAAGCTAAAGAGCTGACCTCTCGCAATGATAGTGGTCTCAAGAAGACCATCCAGAAGCGCCACCTCAACACCATGCTTCCTCCCTGCGAACGCGAACCCGAGACTCCCCGCGAACCCGGCGATTACATCATTCGCTACTGATTGCAGACCATCTTCACCCCACACAAGCCGCATGGTTGCATAGCCATGCGGCTTTTTCTGCTCCCAAAAACAGGGATGAATCCACTACCGTGCAGGGGTCGTTGGCGGGACAAGACAATGTACAATGTACATTGTGGAATATTCCCCGCGGCGGGAGTAGTGGCTAGATGGGAGCCCCGCCGGATGGAGGGGCATTTGTGTGGCGCGGCTCCGGGGTTCGTATACTTCGTGGGGGGATACGTGTCCAGGGGGCAAGCCCCCTGTCTACTATATGCCGCCCCGCAAATGCGGGGCTATGAAATTCCCTCCGCGCTATGCCGCGGCTGGTTTTTTAAGATGCGCGCCGGAGATGCGCGCAGTGAAATCTCCGACGGTGTCGTCGGTGAAATCTGAACGGTGAAACTTCATCACTACGTGATTCAGTGAAATCTCGGCTGCATGAGCAGCCGCGGCAAGGAGGGAGCCCCGGCAGGGGCGGCAGAGGGCGAGCGGGTGGCATAAAGCGCGGTTTTTGTCTGGGGGGAGATGAAGAACTCGTTTCACTCGTTATGAAGACCGCTCTTGCGAGCGGAATGAAGAACTCGCGTTGCTCGTCATGAAGAATGGGCTGCGCCCATGGTGAAGAACGCCCTGCGGGCGTAACGGGGAGGGGAAGATTACCCGCGGCGGGAGTGGCGCAGCTCAGCTCACCACATTCATCTGCGTGAGTGTGGCGTGCGGTTTGGCACCGCGGGGGGAATCCACACTCCACCGCAGCTCATGGCGCCCGGCAGCCAGGCGATACAGCATCAGGGCTTGGAATGGCTCGCCGCTCTTGCCACCGCCTTGGGCATAGACCACACAAGTGCCACGGCGGCCGTGAGTCACAATACGGGAATCGCGCTGTCCCTTGTCCATGTTGAGGATAAAGGCATAGATACCATCCTTCGGGATTTCCAGCACAACAGAGGAGGTGTGGCGCAACTCTGCCCGTTTATCCCGCCGCCAGGTGAGCGGCAACAGCTCAGGGCAGATGCACCCTGCCCGTAAATGGGGCTCTGCCGGCAGATACTCCAGGCGAGCCTTGCGCGTCTGTGCAGCAGCACGCACCACCTGTACGGCCACACTCGCAAACACGATTCCCCCAACGACCACCCACGCAAGCACCGCCCATGCGGCCCACTGCTCTGCCCCGCAAAGGAGCAACACCATCAGCAGCACCGAAAAGGCAGCTGTAATCAGCATCCCCCAGCGGTATCCCAAGCGCATGCCGGGAAACAGGGTAAAGAGCAACGCATAGCGCAGAAAAGTCTTGATGTTGAGCGGGGTATTGCGCAGGAATTCTCGGCGCACCACAGCCGCATACAGCTGTGTCAGCTCCGCTTGGCTGGTACTTCGATTAATTTTCACGATTCAGTGCAGCACCCGTATCAAGCAACCATTACTCCCAGAGGTAGGATTGGCGAGCATCCTTGAGCACGCCATCCACGTAGAGCTCCAAACGCCAAGACATGATATCTCCCTTGCGTTGGCGTTCTTCTCCGTTGAAGAAAAACTCCGTTTTGCGGGAGGTAGGCTCCCCACGGCCCGCCGGAAAAGTAAGCTCGCGGCGCTGCTCCGCCGCCCCTGTGGCAGCTTGCGTGTAGCGCAACAGGATGCGAGCCGGTTTATCAGGCTCAGCGTCGTCCCAACTCACATAGTAATAATCCCCCACCATGGTGGAGCGCTGCTTATGGGTGTTGGCATCGTAGAACACATACATGGCATTCGCACGCAGGGGGCTATTCTGCCAATCAAGCTGCGGTGCTGTGGTGGATTTTACCGGCAAATCCGCAACATCCGTTATGCGAGTTTCTTGCACACCGGCACATGCTGTCAGAAACGCAGCCGCCACAGAAAGCCATGTTAACCTGATTTTCATAGGCTCATGTATACACTACGTGCGAGCTGTTTGTCAATGTTTTCTTGATATGCCGACATGAGAAAAACTTGCAAAGAGCACGCAGATGAGGCATAATGCGGGCATGCCCTCAATTTGCGCCATCTTTACCCACTACGGCAGCAGGCAGAGAAGCCTCACCTGCCTGCGGAGGTTGGCGCAGCAGACGCGGCGACCGGATGCAATCGTCATCATCAACAACAGCACAGCAGACGACCCCATCACCGCAGAGGCTCCGGCTCTGGCTGCCGAGATATTGCCTGCAAACACGCTACATATCCTGCAAATGCCCGCCAATCTGGGCAATGCCGGAGGCTGCGCTCACGGCATGAACTATGCGTTCGGCCGGTTGCATGCGGACTATGTGTGGGTGCTGGATGACGACTCTTGGCCACGCCCACACAGCTTGGAGAACCTGCTGGCCGTGCAGGTTCCACCGCGAACCGTGCGCATGAGCTTGGTGATAGACCCCGCCAAGGATGATGAATTGAGCTGGCCGCTCACCATGTGCACAGGGCATGAACGCACCCCTTGGAAAAACGCCATCTGCACCCAAGATTTGCCACCGGACAACGAAATAGCCAGTCGCGGTGGCTGGCTGGGAGCTCTCTACCCCCGTGAGGCTTGGCTTTGCGCCGGAGTACCCACCCCCGAACTTTTCATCCGGGGCGAGGACGAGGAATACCCATGGAAAGTGCGCCACGCAGGATTCAGCTTTGTGACGATTCGCCATTCCGAGCTGGAGCACCCCTCAGCCGCCATCCCGCTAGTTCATTTTACCTTTGGTGGGCACTCATTTTTCTATGAACCGGGGCTCCCCGTGAGTCGCAGTTATTACAAAGTGCGAAACTGGGCTTGGCTGCAACGGCTCAAACGCCCCACAAGCTACCTGCACCGCTTGGCCGCCTGCATCTTCTACATCATCCTGAGCATTGTGGCCATGTTGCAGACCAATGAATTGACATTCAACAGCCTCTACACTCTCTTCCGCGCCATGCACAATGGATTCTACGGCAAGCTCCGCCCCTTCTCCAAGTCAACATAAAGAAGAAAAATTGCATATTTACGCAAATTTGTCTTTACAAGCGAAAAGTTAAGGGTATAATCTGCTTCCCGATGACGCCATCTTCCCGGCACTAAAATCTTATTAACCATACAACCAACCAAGAATCATGAAAGTTCTTTCCTCCCTCGCCTCTATGAAGCGCCGCCACGCTGATTGCCAGATTGTGAAGCGCAAGGGGACGCTCTACGTCATCTGCAAGAGCAACCCCAAGTTCAAGGCTCGTCAGGGCACGACAGCCGGCACCCGCCTCAGCAAGAAAGGCGTCAAGTAAGAATTGCCTGCACGGGAGCACACCGGCCACACGCCAGTGGGTTTCTGCACGAAAAGAGAGACCGGCGTTACGCAACCCCGGTCTTTTTTTTCGTTCATTGGGCGCACAGAGAACCTACCAGCCAGCCATGAGCGTTGACGTCAAAACACACATCTTTCACATTGGCGATTTCACTTTCGATTCCGGGGAGACATTGCCGGGCATCTGCTTGGCGTACGAAACATACGGCACCCTGAATGCCGACAAGAGCAACGCCATCCTGCTGTTCCACGCCCTCACCGGCAGCCACCATGCCCACGGCATGAATACCGACTTGCCGGAAGCCGGGGATTTTTGGCGCGCCGAAAACCACGAGGGCTGGTGGGACCGCATGATTGGTGCCGGCAAGCCGCTGGATACGGAACGCTACTTCATCATCTGCGTCAACTTCCTGGGCAGCTGCTACGGTAGTAGTGGCCCCACCTCCACCGCCCCCGACGGCGAGCCCTGGGGGAGCCGCTTCCCTATGGTGACACCCAATGACCAAGCCCGCGCGCAGATGCAGCTCATCAACTCGTGGGGAATCGACCGCTTTGCCATTGTGGGACCCAGCATTGGGGGCATGCTCAGTCTTGCTTTCACGCACATGTACCCGGAGCGCGTGCGCTGCGTGGTTATCATCGGTGCTTCCTGCCAGCCCCCCATCGAGCACAAACTGGCCGCCTTTGAGCAGTTTGCCGCCATTGAGATTGATGAAAAGTACCGCGAGGGGCGCTATCCGCTGAGCGATCCGCCCCGCCGCGGCTTGGCCTTGGCCCGCATCATCAGCCACAAGTTCTTTGTCTACCAGCGCGGACTGGAAAAGCGAGCCCGCAAAGGCGGCACACCCGACCGCAAGGGGCTATTCACTTGGTATCTGCCCGCCCGCAACACAGAAAGCTACATGTTGCACCAAGGCACCAAGTTTGCGCTGCGGTTTGATGCCAACGCCTACATCCGCATCATCAACATGTGGGCATCTTTCGATTTGCCGGCCCTCTGCGGCAAAGAAAATCTGGATGAGGTGTTCCGTCTCTACGCCGAGCACAACATCCCCTTCATGATTTTCTCCATCAGCACGGATTGCTGCTTCACCCCGCGCTCGTGCTCGCTCTTCCACCGCAGACTCGTCAAAAACGGCGTGCAGGCTCACTACAAGTGCATCGAATCTGCCAAGGGGCACGATTCCTTCCTCCTTGAGCCCGAACTCTACCAGGAAGACCTCACTGCGTACTTGGGCTGATATTTTTTTCATCTTTCCTCGCAACTTCCTCCCCGCACCGGGGTTTACCCCTACAAATGGCAGAACCCTACACCACAGAAGACGAAACTTTGGATGCACTGCTGGGCAAGGCAACCACTCCCCTGCCCCCGCCCGGACTGGCAGATGATATCATGGCAGCCATTCGTCGTGAAGAAGCCTTGGCAGACTACAATAGGCCGTGGTACAAGCGCGTATCCACCTGGGTATGCAGCAGTGCTGCGGTACTCTGTCTGTGTGTAGCGGTGTTGCCGCTCCTCATCCCCATGGATGCGCCCCAGACCAACAGCGTAGCCATAGATGACACCATGGTGGTGGATGAAGTGCTCAACAACATCCCGGATGATGAGCTTTTCAATGCCATCTATGCCGTTTCCATGGCAGATTATGATTGATTCGTCTACTGCGGCCGAGCCCCCGGTCATCACCAGCCCGCTTTCCTATGCTCATTTTGAACAAATGGCCGCGCTGGAGTTGAAATACTATGGGGCAGATTTTATCACCCCCGCAGAGGAAGCATACCGCTGGTACTGCAAACACGCCTACACCACAACTGCCGCCACTGTCAACGGTGAGGTAGTGGGCTTTGTGAATCTCTTTCCCATCCTCCCTGCGGAGTTCGGAAAACTGCTCTGCGGACAGCTCAACGACAGCGAGCTCACGGCAGAATCCATTGTCGACATCCATGCGGATGAGGAGCCGCTGCACATGTTTCTCAGCTGTATTCTGGTAGAGCCGGCCTATCGCCGCACGGGGCTCACCCACCGCTTGCTGCGTGCAGCCATAGCCCCTTACCTCCCCGTGCAGCACCGCTGCCGCCTCATTGCCACCGACAACATCACCCCCGAAGGAGCAGACTTCTCCCGCCACTTCGGCTTCACCGCCCAAGGTACATCCGAACACGGCTCCCACCTCTTTGTGCAGCCCTTTTCTTCCTTTATCAGCAAAGTTTTTGCTTCCCAATAGCAGCTATCTGTGGTAGCATCTGCGCCAGCATTACCACACTCTAACGAAAACATGAAAAAGCTTCTTCTCTGCGCCGCCCTCCTCTTAGGGCTCTGCGCCAACATGACTCCAGCGCAAGCCCCCCCCGCCCCCGGCAACATCGTGTATAATACCAACATGTTCCCCGCCGGGGAATCTGCTCCTGCTTTCAAACGCGCCGCGGATGAAAATTGGGGGACCCAGTGGTTTTTTGAACTGGTGTACGGCTTCTGGGCGCTGGACAACGCGATGCCCGGCTACAACAACACCAACCACGTGGCCATTCTCTACGCTATCCTCAACCAGCGTCTCATCCGGGACGACATCAACGGCGGCACGTGGCTGCGCATGGATATCGCCGGTTCCTGGGGACTGGATCCTGCCTCTGCCTCCGAATCCAGCTTCTATGTGAACGGCATCGGCATGTGCTCCGGACTGCATACGGATATCCTCGGTCCGCATGATTTGGCTCTGCTGGAAGTCTCCGTCAAGCACTTCCTGGCCGGCAAGCGGGTGGCTATCACCGCCGGTATGATTAAGCTCAACAACTACATGGACCGCGTGGGGCATGCCCGCTTCACCAACGACAACTTCGAAAGCTCCGGCGTGCTCCCCTTGCCCTACAACAACCTCGCCATCGTTGTGCAGGGCGAAATCGACCGCCGCAACTGGGTCACCGGTGCCATCACCCGCATGGGTACCCCGTGGGGCTCCAACCCCTTCAACGCCAAACACGCCAATGGCTACGCCATCGTGGGTGAATATGGTCACATCTTTGCAGAGGGCAATGCCACAGCTCGCATCTCCCCCTTCTTCTGCAGCCAAGATACCCCCGGCCGCGATGGAAACGACCACCAGCACAACGCAGTAGGCATCTTCGGCAGCATTGAATACACCGTCAACCACATGGCCAAGGTCTACGCCCGCGCAGGCATTGCCAGCGGCGACTACCAGCGCTGCTCCCAGGAATTCTCTGCCGGCACCACCCTGCACCTCACCCCCTCTCGCCCCAATGACTACCTGGGCTTGGGATTCGGCATCTTCAAGGGCGCAGACACCGCCACCTCTTCCCTGGTGAATGAGTACGAAAAAGTGCTGGAATGCATGTACCGCGTGCAGCTCAACCAGTACTTCTACCTTGCCCCCTACTTCCAGCTTATCAACGACCCCGCCTACCGCGATACCGACTACGCCAGCGCCACCGGTATCCAAGCCGGCTTCGTGTTCTGATAAAGCCACCGCCAACTTCAATATTCGCCCCCGCTAAGCGCCATGCTTAGCGGGGATGCGCGTATTACCCTCCTTTTGCCGCACAAAAATCTTGTCACGGCACGATGAGGCGGGTAGGATAATCCCATGCCGGTATCACCTGAAAAGCTGCAAAAGCTCAAGCTTCACATGGAAGCTCTGGGAATCAAAGCCGCCGATTTGGAAGAGAAGTTCACCCGCGGCAGCGGCAAGGGCGGGCAGAAGGTGAATAAGACGAATAACAAAGTATGTCTCACCCATGTTCCCACAGGTATTGTGGTGCAATGCCATTGCGAGCGGGAGCGGGAAATCAACCGCTACTTTGCACGCCGCACCCTCTGCGAGGAATTGGACCACCGCCTCAATGGTGCCCCCTCCCCCCGTCGGCTCGAACTGGCTCGCGCCCGCAAACGCGGTGGCAAGCCCCGCTCCTGCAGCATCTCCCAACGCAAGCGGGACACCTGAACAGGCACCGCACCATGCTATTTTAAACAAAATCTTCTTCCCCCCATATACAATCCCCTTTTTTATACGCTTTTTGTCCATTGGGGGACAAAGAAAAAAGCGACTCACATTTGCTGTAAGTCGCTTATTTTCTACATACTACAGACGGGACTCGAACCCGTACAGTCTATACGACCGGGAGATTTTAAGTCTCCTGCGTCTACCATTCCGCCACTGTAGCATGGCTTGCGGGAGTCATTGAAGCACATTTACAGGAACTTGACAAGAAAAAATCATGGCAGAGCGAACATAAAAAACTCCCACCATCGCTGTGTGCAGCAACGGTGGGAGAACGATAGATTCAGGAAAAAGATGAATCAACTACGAGGTTTCACGACAGCAATCTTACCGGAGCGGGTAATCATGGTAACGTCGTAATCCTGCATGAGGTTGAGGAAACGAGCCAAGCGGAATTCGCCACCGGAGATTTCGATGGTGAGAGATTCACGCGTGGCATCGAGGACACGAGCACCGAAGATGTTGCAGAGCTCCAGGATTTCCTGTTTTTTCTCGCCGAACTTAACGCGCATGAGCACAATCTCGCGGTACACAGTGGGAACAGCGCGGAAATCAGTTACTTCTACCACGTTGACCAGTTTGCTGAGCTGTTTGATAACCTGGTCGAGTTTCTCGCGGTGTTCATTCACATCAATGGTCATGCGGGAGAAGCGGGTATCCTCGCACGGTGCTACATTGAGGGAATGGATGTTGTAACCACGCCCGGAGAAAAGACCGGCCACTCGGGAAAGCACGCCAAACTTGTTCTCAACGAGTACGGAGATGGTATGGGTGTGATAATCGGTCGGCTTTATAATCTGTTCCATAGCGGTTGGGAGCATACCTGATTTGAGATGACACGTCAAGCATCTTTCACGGTATAACGCCTGCGCGATTAAAAAAGTTCACCTTTGTGGCATCTCTTGGCGCGGATTGAACGGAAAGGGGGCAATGTGTGTCAGGATTATGGAAGTTTCTTGAAAGCAGGCTCCAAGCTTGCTAGACTAATGAGCAGGACATACCGACATGAACACACAGGATTTTAACGAGGAAATAGCCCAACGCTCGGCGTGGGTGAGCGCAATCAAGCAAGAGATGTCCCGCGTGGTGGTGGGACAAAAAGCCTTGGTGAACCGTCTGATATTGAGTCTGCTTTGCAAGGGACACGTATTGTTGGAAGGTGTACCGGGGCTGGCCAAAACATTGTCGGTGAAAGCGCTGGCCGGCACCATGCACGCGGCTTTCTCTCGCATTCAATTCACGCCGGATTTGCTGCCTGCGGACTTGTTGGGCACCATGATATACAACCCGGAGGAGCGGCAATTCATCGCCAAGAAAGGCCCCGTGTTTGCGAATCTGATTTTGGCGGATGAAATAAACCGTGCCCCGGCCAAGGTGCAGAGTGCCCTGTTGGAAGCCATGCAGGAGCGCCAGGTGACTCTGGGCGAGACGAGCTACCGCCTGCCCAACCCATTCTTGGTGCTGGCTACGCAAAACCCGATTGAGCAGGAAGGCACCTACCAACTGCCGGAAGCTCAGCTGGACCGCTTCCTGTTCAAAGTTGTCGTTGATTATCCGAACCGTGATGAGGAACTGAAAGTGCTGGCCATGATGAGCAGCACGGAGAGCACCCCCACCACCCGCCCGGTGGTAACGGTAGAGGAGTTGGATGACTCTCGCCGGTTGATGGATCGCATTTTCATCGACCCCGCCATCGAGGGCTACATCGTGGATTTGGTGCGTGCCACACGCAACCCGGCCGCCATTGACCGCAGTTTGGAGGGAATGGTGCGCGCAGGTGCATCGCCCCGCGCCACTATCAACATTGCCTTGGCGGCCAAGGCGCTGGCCTTCACCAAGCAGCGCGGCTACGTGACCCCGCAGGATGTGAAAGATTTGGCGCATGACATTTTGCGCCACCGCATCCTGCTCTCCTACGAGGCCGAGGCTGCCAATGTGAGCAGCGACAACATTATCGACCGCATCCTGTCCAAAGTTCCTGTGCCGTAATATGCACGCCGTAAGTGTTTGATTCCGCCGCCACCACCATGGACAAGGCTCAGCAAATCATGCAGAAAGTGCGCCGCATTGAACTACAGGCGCGCAAAATGACCACCGCCACCTTTGCCGGGCAGTACCGTTCCGGCTTCCGCGGGCAAGGTCTGGAGTTTGATGATTTCCGGGAGTACATGCCCGGAGATGAGCCGCGTTTTATCGACTGGAAAGTGACAGCCCGCACCGGCACACCTTATGTACGCAAGTTTCACGAGGAGCGCGAGCAAGCCTTGCTGCTGGCGGTGGATGTGAGTGGCTCCATGCACTACGCCGGGGCAGATTCTGCGGACACCAAGTTGGAGTATGCTGCCACGCTGGCGGCGGTGCTCACTTACAGCGCCGTGTTGAATGGAGACAAGGTGGGGCTCCTGCTCTTTGGCTGCGCCCCCACCTTTTACCTACCCCCGGTCAAGGGGATGAAGCAATGCCTACGCATTGTGCGGGAGATATTGTCTGCTGCACCGGGAGGAGAGGATGCCGGGATGGCCACCGTCTCCGACTTGGTGTTGCAGACGCAGCGCAAGCGCGCAATTGTCTTCCTGATGAGCGATTTTCTGCAAGAGCCGGATAAGAAAGCCATTGGGCAACTCAATTTCCGCCACGAGCTCATACCCGTACGCATCCATGACCGCGCCGAGCTGGAACTGCCGGAGGCCGGGCGCATCACTTTCCGAGACCCGGAAAGCAATGCACTGATGCAAGGCAATTTGGCTGATTCTGCGCTGCGCAGCGCCCACGCCAAAGCCATGAAAGCACACCTGACTGAGTGGGAGCGCGTCTTCACCCAGCTGGGGATTGACATACTGGACACACGCACGGCAGAGGATTTTATCCCGCAGCTGCGCAAACTTTTCAACCGCCGAAGTCGGCTTTTTGTACGCTGATTGAACTTATGATGCCCGACATGCCCCAGAACTCCCTCGTAGATGCCATACCGCAGCTGGATGGAAACATACCGGCAGAGCAATTTGCGGCGACCTCACCTTGGCTCATAGCAGGCTGGGTGATAGGAGGGCTAGCGGTACTGGGAGGCTTGCTTTTATGGTGGTATTGGCGCCGCAAGCACCGACCTCTCCCGGCAGCTCCGAGCCCACTTGCAGTGAGCTCTGCTCTTTTGGATGAACTGGAAGAAGCCTTACCCGCCATGCGTGAGTGCAGCATACGCCTCTCTCTCATCATCCGCGAGTTCTTGGCCGGCCAAGCGCAAGACACCTCGCTCTACGAAACACACGAGGAGTTTACCCAGCGCATTGATTCCCTCACCACCCTACCGGCCACCTGCCGTTTGGAAACCCAAGCGTTGCTCAACACCCTAGCCGAATATAAATACACGGGTGAAAGCGAAGACAACGCCACGCTGGAACGCGCCCTCATCGGGCAGACCCGCAGTCTTTTCCACCGCATTGTTGATGAGCAACAAAAAGAAGCCGAGCTGAAAAAGAAGCTCGCCACCAAAGCCCCCTAAGCTCCATGATATTTCCCCTTGCAGCAGAAGCACCTTTGCCCGCGGATTCCGGCCATGTGCAGGAGTTCATCTTCGGCGCACCGCAATGGCTTTGGGCGTTGATTCCGCTGGTATTGTTGTTCCTTTTGCGCCGCCGCAGAGGCGCTATTGCCAGCCTGACCCACCCCACCATCCGCTTTGTGGCACAGCATCTGCGCACCCCCTCCACCCTAGCCGGTCGCATAGGGCCATTCCTGCTCACACTGGCGGCCATGGCATTGGTGGTAGCGCTTGCGCGCCCCCGGTGGATGCACCGGCACGAGGAACAACTCGTAAGCGGTATTGATATCATGGTGGCGTGCGACCTTTCCGGCTCTATGGTGATGCAGGATATGGTATTCACCACCAAGGATGAGCGAGGACGCCGCCGCAATGTGGTAGTAAACCGCCTCACCGCTGCAAAACACGTCATCAACGAATTCGTAGCCGGTCGCCCCAACGACCGTATCGGGCTTGTAGCCTTTGCAGGCAAAGCCAAATTGTGCAGTCCGCTGACGTTGGATCACGCCATTGTGCGCCACATGATTGAGCAATTTTACTTGGCCACGCACGATCCTTTCGGGCGTGGAGTGCGCCCCGGCTACATACAAGAGGACGGCACCGCCATCGGCACAGCTATAGCCTCTGCCGCCACGCGCCTGGATGAGCGCCACGACACCAAATCCAAAGTCATCATCCTCGTGACAGATGGCGCCAACAACCGTGGTTCTATCTCCCCCATTGAGGCGGCACGCCAAGCAGCCGCACTGGGCATCAAGATTTTCACCATTGCTATCGGCAAAGATGATCGCATCTCCAGCCACACGGCAGATGTCGACACCTTCGATGAAAAAACGCTGCAAGAAATAGCGGCGCTGACGGGTGGCCGCTTCTACCGTGCCAGCAGCGGCACGCGCCTGATGAAAGCCTTTGCCAGCATTGACAAATTAGAAAAAACAGAGGCTCGCCGCCGTACTTTCATCAGCTATGATGAGATCTTCCCCTACCCGCTGGCCATCGCGTTGATGCTGATGCTCGCAGGGCTCATCGTCTCCGTGTTGCGTCCTCGTTCTGCCCCCTAAGAAATCCTGCTCCCATGTCTTTTCTTTATCCGAATATCCTCTGGCTCCTGCTGCTCCCTCTCTGCTTGGGGGTGCTGGGCATTGTCTTACACCGGCAGGTTGGGCAGGCTTGGAGAGCGCTCGTTTCCCCCGCACATGAGACTGAACTGGTGCGTACTCGCCCGGCATGGCGAGCGGCTTTGCCCGCCACCTTCGCCTTGTTGGCTCTGGCCTGCGGCATCCTGGCAGCAGCCCGCCCAATCCTGGGCTATACGGAAACAAAGTCCTCTGCCAGCGGGCGTAATTTGATTATTGCTCTGGATATTTCCCGCTCCATGGAAACAAACGACGTGTCGCCCTCCCGCTTGGAAGAGGCACGCGCAGCTGCATACGAATTAATAGACGCCCTGCCCTCCGACCGCATTGGTCTTATCGTCTTCTCCGGGGATGCCGACTTGGTGGTTCCCCTCACATACGATCACGCCGCCCTGCGTGGTACCTTAGAGCAAATCGACCGCAGGTGGACCGCAAGCGGCGGCACCAACTTCGGGCGCTTGCTGGAAAAAGCCATGCAGGATTTTCACCGCAGCGCGCCGCACGGCACAAATGCATTGGTCATCCTGAGCGATGGTGAAGACACCGTTGATACCACCCCCAAGATGGCCGAGCAAGCCAAGGAGAATAAATTGCTGGTCATCACTGTAGGGATCGGAACCACCACCGGCGCCGCCATCCCCGATCCGGCTGGTGAAAATGGTCTGTGGCAAGATGCCAACGGCAAGCATGTCATCAGCAAACTGCACGAGGAATCATTGCAGCAACTGGCAGAAGCTACCAACGGCAGCTACTTCGCTATGTCCTCCGGCACAGATTTGGCGGCATTCGCCAAGGAAGCCGTGGGCAAGCTCGACCGCCACGAAGAACAATTTTCGGCCACCAAAGTACCGCACGATATTTTCGGCTATTTTGCGGTGACATCTCTCCTCCTGCTGGTGCTTTCCATCTTCCTGAATACAGATTGGCGTACACCGCATGCGCGCATGTTGATAAGCGGATTGCTCTTGCTCCTGCTCATCGCCGCACCGCCGCTCCATGCAGAAGATGCAGCCACCAGCTATGCCGAGGGGTTGCAAAAGGTAGCAAGCAATGAACCGGATGCAGCCAAAGAAGCGCTTTCTCTGGCGCTGCTCAGCCCTGATGCGGCTCTGCAAGCGGCCGCGCTCTACACCATGGGCAACATCAACAATGAGCAGACTTTCAATAAACTGAGAGATTTATACGAGCCCACCTCGGATACGGAGTCGGATGAAGAAGCTTCCACAGTCCCCGGTCAACCGGGTCCCGATGAGCTAAAAGCCATCGTAGAGGAGTTGAACAAAAACATCCGGTCGTATGACGATGCGCTGAGCATCTCCCCCGCACTCACCCCTGCGGCCAACAACAAAGCCAAGGTTCAAGAGCTCATCAAAAAGCTGGAAGAAGAAATAAAACGACTGGAAAACCAACAGAACCAACAGAACCAGCAGGACCAGCAAGACCAGCAAGACAAGCAGAACCAGCAGGACCAGCAGGACCAGCAGAACCAGCAGAACCAGCAGGACCAGCAGGACAAGCAGGACCAGCAGGACAAGCAGGACCAGCAGAACCGGCAGGACAAGCAAGACCGGCCCCGCCCGCAAAATTCCCAAAAACAAGAGCCTCCCAAAGCCCCCCAACTGAGCGATGAAGAAAAAAATCGCCAGCGTGCGGCAAGCATCCTCAAAATGCACATGGATGAAGAAAAAGGCTCTCCCATACCGCAATTTGAACCCACTCAACCTGTGTTGAAAGACTATTAACAGACCATGAGACACATCATTACCCTTTTAGGCGCATTGCTGCTGGCCTGCACAGGCCGTTTAGCGGCAGAAATCATCCCCATTTGGTCAACCGGAGTAGCAGTACCCGGAGAAAAAGTTTTATTGTACCTTGTTGACACCCAAAGTGGGAGCGATGTTTTCATGCTCACGGAGCAACCTCGTGTCAAATCGGCCACGGTACGCGTACTTCAACCCAAAGCCGGGGCCAATCCGCTGGATCCCAACCGAGCCATGGTAGAAGTACTGCCCATTCTTATCACGCCGGACATGGCCGGGCAAATTGAGGTGGAGGACATCACCGCCACCTACAATTCCGGCAAGAAAGAGACAGTCAAAATCCCCCCCTTGCCGGTACGCCCCACCAGCGACATCAAGTGGTACAACGATCCCGTGGTGTACGGAGCGCTGTGGTACACAGATATCAAAGACGGCTATGTGTATCAGCCGGTAAAAGCCAGTCTCAAGCTTTTCATGCGCGGAGACTGCAACATGCCATACCCACCGTTGTTGAATGCCGTGGGCGTAAAAGCCGGCAATTTCAGCCGTTCCGTGCAGGGTGTTGTAGAATTGGTGCAAGGGCAAATCATGCCGGAAACAGCAGCTTTTGCACGCGGACAAAATTGGCGCACTGCTGATTTTAAGGGAGAGTTTACCCCCTACCGGGAGGGCAACTCCGATGTGGTAGGTAAAATTATGATGGTTCGGGCTCAGGGATTCTTTGGAGCCACACAAGAGGAAGTGGTGCTCCCCACCGTCACGATTGGTGCGCTGCCGCTTCCCCCCGGTGCCCCGGCCAACTTCGCCGATACCGTAGGCCAATACAGCATCTCTGCCACCAGCAATGCCAAGGAACTCGCCATGAATGAAGCGGTGGAAGTGGAAATTACAGTACGCGGCACAGGTAATCTGCAACAGTTGGATTGCCCTGCCCCCCAAGATGCGGAGGATTGGAAACTCATCCCCGCTACCAGCAAACCCATTTTCAACACCACCGGAGAAACCATCGGCATGGTCTTCACCCAACTCTTGCGCCCCACGGCAGAGGTGAGTGGCATTCCCTCCTTCTCCTTCAGCTACTTCGACCCTGCAAGTCAGGAATATAAAACCGCCGCCTCCGCTCCTATTCCCTTGCCATGGAAAGAGACAGATGCCGCGGGTAGCGGGCTGCGCACCGTAGCGGCAGAACCGCCTCCTGCCGGGGAAATACCGGTAGAGGAAATGACCGATATTTACTCCTGCATTCCACAGGCAGAGGCATCGCGTATTGTTCAACTGCCACGCTGGCTGTGGTACTTGCTTTATGCCCCCGCCATAGGCATTCTGTTGGCACTTCTCATCCGCAGCATACGCAACCGAGTAGCAGCCGGAGCCGCAGACCGTGCCCGCGACCGCGAACTGGCCCGCATGGAGCAAATTACCAGCGATATTGATTTTCTGAAAGCAATCGGTGCCTTCGTGGAAAGCCGTATTCCGGCCTCTGCCATGACCCCGGAATTGCAAGATATCCTGACACGCCGCGATAACGAGGCTTTCCGCCCCGGTGCCAGCACGACCCTGGCAGAGGGCGAGAAAGAAACCATGCTGCGGCGCGTGCGCAAGGCACTGGCCGGTCTTGGGAGCGCAGCCATTCTGGTATTCTGCTGTTTGTTGGGAGCAACTTCCCTGCAAGCAAATGAGCCTACTGCCCCTGCCACAGGAGATGCCGTAGCCGCATACGAGGCAGGACAATTCAGTAAGGCTCTGCAAATGTTCCAGGAAGAAGCAGGAGTGCACAACGAAGCTGTGCGCCTCTACAACATCGGCAACTGCGAATACCGCCTCGGCAACCCCGGAAAAGCTGCCTTGTATTATGCCCGCGCATTGCTGGTCGACCCCGGATTCCGTGAAGCCGAAGCGAACTTAGGCTTCATCCAGCGCAAAGAAGGGGCTCTGCTTCCCACACGTTCCGGCATGGATGTAGTCTTCACCTTCCTTTCATGCAGCAAGCTTTGGGTGCTTACCATCATGAGTACGGCAGCTTTGGCTCTTTGCATAGCCTTGCAAGTGGCTTGGCGCCAAAAACGCCGACTTGGATGGCTGCATAGCCTCACCGTTCTTTCGGCTCTGCTGAGCCTCCTGTGTGCCACGAACTGGATATACTACTTGGGCCAGCAAAAGCCTGATATCACCGCACTGTCCCCCCACGACACAGCCTATATTCTGACTGCAACCACTGCTCGCAATGCCGCAGATGAAGCAGGGAGCAGCATCATTCAGCTCAACCCTGCCACCCCGGTGCGCATCTTGGCTCACCGCGCCTCATGGTGCTACATCGAAACCGCCACAGGTGTGCGCGGGTGGATTCCCACCGCAACGGCAGAAGCTCTTGAGCCCGGAGGCCAACCGCAAATGCCTATCCTGCTTCGCTTTTAATTTCTCCTTTCGCGCATGAAAAAAGCGATTCGTCTTTTTCTACGCACTATCGCGGATGTGGGGCTGAGTATTGGCTTACTCTGGCTACTGGGTCTATACATCTACCAACCATGGACCATTTTGGGGCTACTGTCATTAGCTGTAGCATGGGGAATTTATCGTTATAAACGCGGCAACTCCGGGTGCACACGTGCCTGGCTATGGGGCCTGCTGGGCTGTGGTATCGTCTCCTACCATCTCCTGCCCAACCCGAATCCGGAGCGCTGGCAAACATCTTGGGCTCGCGAACCGCAATTCTCGATACAGGGAGACACCCTCACCATTTCCAACCTGCGTGATTTCCGCTACCGCAGTGAGACGGATTTTGATGCGCACTACCGCACAGAGAGCTACGACCTCACCCAACTCACCGATGTAGATTTTGCGGAATGCCACTGGGATGGCATGGAAGCTATTTGCCACACCATGCTAAGCTTCGGTTTTGCAGATGGGCGGCGCTTCGTCATCTCTGCCGAGACGCGGCTGCCGGAGGGAGAAGTACAAAACGCCCTGGGCGGGCTGTACAAACGCTACGGGTTGCTCTATGTGTTCGGCACCGAGGAAGATCTCTTTGCGCTGCGCACCAACTACCGCCACGAAGATTTACTCGTGATGCCCATGAAGCTCAAACCGGGGCGTGGCCGTGTGCTGTTGGAAACTTTCATCCGCATTGCCCAACAGGCACACAGTTCCAACAAACCCTACAACACCATCTCCGGCAACTGCTCCAGCGGGGTGATGGAATCCTTCCGCGCCCTTGCCCCCGGTATGCCCAGGATTTACGACCTCGCCCCCATCCACAACGGCAGTATCTCTGCCCTGCTCTACAAGCACGGGGCTCTCATCACCCGCCCGGACGAAAGCTACGATGAGCTGCGCCGCCGCACCTACTTGGGCTACGACCTCGTCCCCGACCGGCGAGATCAATACTCCCAAGCCATCCGGAATAAGATTCAGTTCAATACGCCGTAATCGAAAAAGCCCGATTCCGCAATGGAAACCGGGCTTTTTACTCGTAGGTCTTTTGGCATCAGGCGGGGTCTACCCAGCGCCCATGCGATTTGATGAGGTCGATGAGATGTTCCACCGCTTCCTCCTGGGGGATATTCATCTCCACAGGGGTGTGCCCCACGTAGAGGTTAATCTTGTTGGGGGCTCCGCCCACGTAGCCGAAATCTGCATCGCTCATCTCGCCCGGGCCATTCACAATGCAGCCCATGATGGCAATCTTCACGCCCTTGAGATGCCCCGTGGCCTTGCGGATACGGGCAGCGGCTTCCTGAATGTTGTAGTGCGTGCGACCACACGAGGGGCAAGAAACATATTCTGTCTTGCTCAGACGCACACCGGATGCCTGCAATATATTGAACGCCAGGTAGGCAGCCTTAGCGGGGTCTGTCTCGCGACGCACCAGCACAGCATTACCCACACCATCACACAGCAGAGACCCCATGTTCACCCCACCGGCCATGGGGGCACTCAGAGCTTCCCGGGCTCCGGGGGTAAGAGTATCCTTGAGCAAGATGCTGTGGCGCGAGGGGATGAGAGCTGCCAGCAAGCGGAATGCCTGGGGAAGCGGCATATCCACGCCATCCTTCACCGTCACCAGTGTAGCGGGGGCCTCCTGCACAGCGGCCACGTCCTCCGCACAGCGGGGATCAATCTCTACCGCCGCTGCATCTTCATAGGCCAGTTCGGGCATAAAATCCTTCATCTCCGCAGCATCCAAGCTCTCGCAAGCAGCCTTGGGCAACACCACGCGCACAGGCTCATTCCACCCCAGTGTCACCCCCGATCGGGTGATGACATCTGCCTTGCGCTTGGTGTACACAAAGGGGTCAAACGGAGCAGCCGGCTCGGAGAGCAACGGCTCACTGCTCACCGCAGCACCGGGCTGGTAGGGAGCTGCCAGCTCAAAACCGGGAGCAATTTCATACACCGGGTCTTCTGTGAGGGAAACACGCAGCGTATCACCAATACCATCCGCCAGCAGGGAGCCAATGCCCGTGGCGCTCTTGATGCGGGCATCCTCTCCCTCGCCGGCCTCTGTCACGCCTAAATGAATCGGGTAATTCCAATCAAGGCCTTCCTCTGCCAAGCGCTTAACCAACAGGCGGTATGCCTGAATCATCACCTTCACGTTGGAGGATTTCATGGAGAAGACCAACTGGTGGTAATCCAACTCGCGGGCAATGCGGGCAAACTCCAGCGCACTTTCCACCATGCCATCGGGCGTGTCGCCGTAGCGGTTCAAAATACGGTCGGAAAGCGAGCCATGGTTCGCTCCCAAGCGCATGGCGCGGCCATGCTCTTTGCAGAACAACACCAGCGGTGTGAATGCCTTGCGTATCTTCTCAATTTCCTCCTCGTATTCCAAATCCGTGTAGTCGCGCTCCACAAACTTCTTCTTGTCCACAAAGTTGCCGGGATTCACGCGAATCTTCTCCACCCACTTGGCTGCCTCCATAGCGGCATCCGGTTTGAAATGAATATCCGCCACCAGCGGCACCTGGCATCCCGCAGCGCGCAGCTCGCGAGCTATGTTCTCCAGATTCGCGGCATACACCTTGGTCTGTGCCGTCAGGCGGATAATCTCACACCCGGCATCAGCCAGCGCCAAGGCCTCTTTCACGCACGAGGCCGTGTCCAGCGTATCGCTGGTCAACATGGATTGAATGCGGATGGGGTTCGCCCCACCAATTCCCAAACCACCCACAATCACTTCTCGGGTGGCGCGGCGTGTGTACTGATACAAACTCGGGCAATGCAGTGTGCTCATGCCCACATGTTACTCCCATTGCCTCCCGATTTCAAGCTTAATCCCACCCCCCGGCATTCTCCATTCCACAGCCCCCTCATTCCGGGACTGTTTAATGCCCGGATAAAGAAAAGGGACCGGTGCCGGAAGCACCAGTCCCAAAGGTCATTCGGCTGAAGCCGAGAAGACTTAGGCGATGGAATCGCCGAGCTTCTTCAGAGCTTCGGCAGCGCGGTTGGAGTAACCCCATTCGTTGTCGTACCAGCCGCACACCTTCACCATGTTGCCACCGACCACGTAGGTGAAGCCGGCGTCGAAGATGCAGGAGTGGGGGTTGGACACGATGTCCTGAAGCACGAGAGCCTCTTCGGAGTACTCAAGGATGCCCTTAAGGGGACCTTCAGCAGCTTCCTTCATGGCAGCGTTCACTTCTTCAACGGTCACGTCGCTCTTCAGCACAGCCACGAAGTCGGTCAGAGAACCGGTGGGGGTGGGTACGCGGAAGGAAGCGCCGTTGAGGAGGCCCTTGAGCTGGGGAATCACCTCACCGATAGCCTTGGCAGCGCCAGTGGTGGTGGGGATGATGTTGATAGCAGCGGCGCGCATACGACGGGGGTCGCTGTGCGGCAGGTCAAGGATGCGCTGGTCGTTGGTGTAGGAGTGGATGGTGCTCATCATGCCCTTCTCGATGCCCCACTTGTCGTTGAGGACCTTCACCATGGGGGAAAGGCAGTTGGTGGTGCAGGAAGCGTTGGACACGATGTTGTGCTTGGCAGCATCGTACTCGTCATCGTTGATGCCGATGCAGAAAGTCAGGTCGGGGTTCTTGGCAGGAGCGGAGATAAGAACCTTCTTAGCGCCGGCCTTGATGTGACCCTCAGCCTTCTCACGAGCGGTGAAGAGACCGGTGGATTCGAGCACAACGTCAACACCCAGCTCAGCCCAGGGAAGCTGATCGGGACCCAGCATACCGCCAACGATCTTGATAGCGTGGCCGTTCACAACGAGGTTGTCACCGTCGATTTCGATGGTGCCGTTGAACTTGCCCTGCGTGGAGTCGTACTTAAGCAGGTGAGCGGTGGTAGCGATGGGGGTAAGGTCGTGGATGGCAACAACCTTCTCAAGCTCGGTCTGGGACATGGCGCGAAGCACGTTGCGACCAATGCGACCGAAACCGTTAATAGCGTATTTAGCCATAATAGTAAGGATGTATTGTTTGATTAAGTTCGCCGCCAAGCCACCAGGCCCAGCCAGGCAAGCAAAAGTTTACGCCTGATAGGCCTTTGAGTCAATACAAATTTGAGTTCTGCGCCGAAAAAAGGGCGGATTTCGTGCGCGAACGCGGCGCATGCGTGCGAAAGAGCTTTTTTGACGTGTTTTGCGGTTGACTTTGGGTTCAAAAAGACCTAGATTAGAGGGAGAGCAACCTTTCACACCGACTCTACCATGAAGGCTCATACATGTTCTGCTTTTTCGCTTATGGCGCTTGGACTGGGGGCAGCGCTTTCCTCTTGCGTGTATTACCCGAATCCCGTGCCGGAAATGCCCTACACCCCGCGCCGCACCCCGGTGCACCGCCCGGCTGAGACTGAAAAAGTGGTAGAATCTCTCGCAGCCCCCAAACCGGCACCGATTGCTGAACCCAAACCCGCAGCACCCACCATGAGCAGCTGGGCAGCAAGCTCCGAGCCCGATCCCTTCCCCGCCCCTGTCACGCGAGCTCCGCTTCCGGCCCCCGCCCCGGTAGCCGCGCCCGAGCCCGCTCCGCCCGCGCCCAAGCCTTCATCGGCCATCACGCAGCCCACGGTAGCCCCGGTCATCACCCCCGCGCCTGCCCCGGTGCCTGTTGCAATGCCAACCCCGATTCCGGACAAAAAGCAACTTTTGGCAACGGACCCCAGCAAGATTACCAACGATGGCCCCATCCCCGTAGCCACCCGCGTGGAGGGCGACCCCACCCGCGTGTATAACCCGCTGGATCCCAGCAAAACCATCCGCATTATCGACCGCAACGGCAATGTCTTCCCCAGCGGAAAAGAATTGAAAGTACGCGGCACCAACTACCACTTCTACGTGCCGTAATTTCAGTCTCATTTGCACATGCAAGCACCTTTTACCAGCATAGCTGTTTTCGGCCCGGGATTGCTGGGTGGATCCATTGCCCGATCCATCCGCGAGCGCATTCCCGAGTGCGATTTGCGCCTGTGGGCTCGCCGGGAGCAGCCCTTGGAATTAGCCCGCCAACAGGGTATTTGCGACAAGACATACACAGACCCCATCGCCGCCGCGCGCGGGGCTCAGCTCATCATCTTGGCCACCCCCATTGCCGTGTTCGAGGATTTGTCCCGCCGCATGTTGCCGGCCATCGACCGCAGCGCCATTGTGACAGACGTGGGCTCAGTCAAGGCCTACGTACACCGCACCACGGGGGATACACTTACTGAGCGAGGCCGCATTTTTATCGGTTCTCACCCCATGGCCGGCACCGAAAAACAAGGGCTGGAGCACTCAAGCTCCCAGCTGCTGCAAGGTGCCACCGTAGCTCTCACCAACCCGCACGGTGCCGCAGACTGCATGGTCGAACGCTTGGCTGCTTTCTGGCAGGCACTGGGCTGTAGCACCTACCTGATGGATCCCACCAACCACGACCGCACAGTAGCCCGCATCTCCCACATACCGCACATTCTTGCTGCGCTTTGCGCACGCGGTGCCATCACGGGCAACACCCCTATGACTGACCTGCAACGCCTAGCTGCCAGCGGCTTCCGCGACACAACGCGCGTGTGCGAAGGCCCCGCCGGCATGTGGGCAGACATCCTGTGGGAAAACGATGTGGCTGTACGAGGAGCTCTGGCTGATTGCATTCGCGATTTGCACTACTTAAGTGATTTGCTGGAAAATCAAGATCGGCAAGGGGTTCTGAATTGGCTGGAAGAAGCCCGCACCGCGCGCCAAACAGTGCGCCAAAGCTGCCCCATCAGTCGCCCATGAAGCTACCCGATTTCGACCTCGCTACCTTTGAAAAAACATGGCTTAGCTGGATTCTCTGCCCGGAGGATGAGAAAATTCTGTGGGCAGGGAGGCCCAAAAGTTTAGCGTGGTATGATGGCTCCGTAGCCGTCCTGCTGGGTATCCCCTTTTGGATTCCGGCCGCCTACTTCGCACTTACGGATATTACCGCGCAGCCGGGATTGGATTCTCCTTGGCAGCAATTTTTCGTGCGAGCCTTGACTCTTTTCATCTCTGCTCTGCTCATTCTCTTTCCCATTTGGCAACGCTATAAGGCACGCCATACCGTCTATGTGCTCACCCGGCAACGCGCCATCATCCTATCGCCTCGCTTATCGGGGCGCCCGCACTACCGGATTTATCCCTTGCATGCGGAGATGATACGAGACCGCCGGGTAAACAAGCGGGGAGTGGGCAGTCTTGTCTTTGACTACGGCTTCAACTTTATAGGCATTCACCACTTGATCAGATGGCCTATCGGCTTCCTCAACATCCCGGATTTTGCCGTGGTAGACCACCTACTTCTGCACGAATTATACTACCGCCACGGGCTCACCCCCGATACGATGCCGGACCGCCCCCTCAGCAGCTTATCCGGCGCAGCTGTGGTACAGTTCATTATGGGTATCCTCCTCCTGCTCATGGGAGCAACACATTGGATAAACGCTTCCACCCGGCCCTCTGGTTGGGTCAGACAACAGGTGAGCATCTCCTACGCCCACGCAGATCGCACCCCCGGCAGAGACGGAGCCTTCCTCTTGCAGATGCCGGATGGCAATCACTACCGCATCCCCCTTTCCGGCTCCTGTGGCAAACACCGCGAGGGCGATAAAGTCTACATTATATACCCACCGGATAACCCGCTTCAAGCCCGTTTGGACCCCGGCTCACCCGCAAAAAAACTTGTCTCTTGTGTCCTCTCGCTCTGCGGGCTCCTGCTCCTTGCACACGGTATCCTCTACCACCTCACGCTCCGAAATAAAAGCTCAAAACACGCAGATAACGCATGATATTGAGGTTGACAAAACTATAGCTTTCTGCTAGTCTCCCGCCCATGTTCGTAGACAACATCAGAATTTTCGCAAAAGCAGGCAAGGGCGGCAACGGTCTCGCCAGCTTCCGACGTGAGAAATTTGTGCCGCGCGGTGGCCCCGATGGTGGCGACGGCGGTGATGGTGGCAGTGTCATCCTGGAGGTTAGCACCAGCACAAATGACCTGCGCTCCTATTTCTACGACCCCAAACTCATCGCCACAGACGGCATGCCCGGCATGCACGCCCGCAAACACGGCCGAGATGGCAAAACCGTCATCGGCAAAGTTCCTCCCGGCACCATCGTGTACCGCAGCAACGCAGCCACGATGCAGGAAGCCACTTGGCTGGAACGCGAGGGCGATGGCATTGAGCTGGAGCAAATTGCCGACCTCACCGAACCGGGCGAGCGTTTCGTGCTCTGCCAAGGAGGTAAGGGCGGCCGCGGCAACTGGCATTTCCGCACCGCCACAGACCAAGCCCCACTCAAGTTTGAATACGGCACCGAAGCCGAATCCGGAGTCTTCTTCTTTGAGCTGCGGCGCATCGCAGATGCCGGGCTTGTAGGCTACCCCAATGCCGGCAAGAGCACCCTGCTGGGTGCCATATCCCGCGCCACGCCCAAAGTGGCCAGCTACCCTTTCACCACACTGCAGCCCATCGTCGGGGTTGTTGAGTTTGATGATTACTCCCGCTGTGTTGTGGCAGATATCCCCGGCATTATCGAAGGAGCATCCGAGAACCGCGGTCTGGGGCACGAGTTCCTGCGCCACATCATGCGCTGCCACATCCTCCTCTTCGTGGTAGACATGACCGGGCTGGAGCACGACCCCGTGGAAGCCATCCAAACCCTGCGCAAAGAAGTTAAGCTTTACTCCGAAGAATTGGCCGAGCGCAAATGGATTATCCTTGCCAATAAGATGGATGACCCCACCGCCGCAGAAAATCTGGAAATCCTGCGCCAGCGATTCCCCAAAATTGAGATTCTACCCATCTCTGCCGCCATGGGCGAAGGCATTCCGGCGTTCAAAGCACGCCTCAAGCAACTCTTGCAAGCAGAGTAAATGAACATCGCGGTCTTATCAGACATCCACGCCAACAGGGAAGCCCTGGTGGCGGTACTGGAAGATGCGCGCCATCTCGGGGCAGATTCCTTCTGCTCCCTGGGCGATATCATCGGCTTCAACGGCGATCCGGCCGCCTGCATCGACATCGTGCGCCCCCTGCTCTGCGCAGCCGTGCGCGGCAACCATGAAGCAGCGCTCCTACAGCGTGGGCTCTTCGGGGTGCCCCTCTACACCACCATGATGGACCGCACCGCCGCCATGCTCCATGCAGAGCAGATTGCTTGGCTACGCTCCCTCCCCCTGCAAACAAGCTACGCAGGCATGCGCCTTGTGCATGCCTCCCCCGGCACGCCGGAGACTTGGCAGCGCATTGCCACCCCGGCAGAAGCCACCACCGCCCTGAGCACCTGCACAGAAGCCATCTGCTTCTTTGGTCACACCCACCGCCCCGCAGTCTTCTGCACCAAGGCGGGCTACTGCACAGCCTTGCCCATCTGCTACGATGCCGAGGGCACATGCACCATCCCGCTTGAAGAAGGTGTGCGCTACCTCATCAACCCCGGCTCCGTGGGGCAACCCCGCGACATGGAGTGGAAAGCCGCCTACGCACTGATTAACACCGAGACTCAACACCTGCTCCTGCGCCGAGTTGCCTACGATGTACATGCCGCAGCAGCTAAAATTGAGCGCACAGGGCTACCCCCAACCTTTGCCGAGGCGCTACTGCGTGGTGCTTCCCCCACAGGCGACTAAAACTCACACCTTGCGCGTGAGACAATACCAAATAAAGCGCGTGTTGTGTACCAAATAGCGCTTGAACAAACGGCGTGGCTCGCGGCACAACCGCCACAGCCACTCAAAACCGTGATTCCGTACCCAAGCCGGAGCCTGCTTCACCAATCCGGCATGAAAATTGAATGCCGCCCCCACGCCGAAATAAAGCGCCGGCGGCAACTGCTCTCGGTGGGTGAAAAGCCATGTCTCCTGCTTGGGGCAACCAAGCCCCACCCACACGCAATGCGCCCCACTTTCACGGATGCGCTGCATCATCTCTGCATTCAACGAGGCATCCCATGCACCCATCGGCGGGCAATAATGCCCCGCTATCTCCACACCGGGATACCGGGCGGATAAATTAGCACTCATGCGGGCAACAGCCTCCTCTGTGCCCCCCAGCAGGAAATGGCGCACCCCGGCGGCTCGTCCCTTGTCCCACACCCATTCCATCACATCAGGTCCGTATAGGCGGCAAGCAGCGGTACCCTTGCGCCGCATCAGCCATACAATCGGCATGCCATCCGGGCACACATAGTCAAACTTGGCAATGCCCTGCCCATAGCTCCCATCATGCAGAGCGCGCGTAAGCACATGCACATCCGCATGCGCAGAAAGCAACGGCACCTGCGTACTGCGTGCCTTATCCACAAAATGCATGCTGGCTTGCTCCAAATCAGCCACCACAAACGGCACTCCAAAAATACCTACCCTTGCAGGCTCTGTCGCTTTCTCCTTCACGCGCCTCTTAGCCTACCCTACTCTTTCCCCATTGTCAAGCTCGCAACCTAAGCGAGCTGCCCCCCTTGCGGGACAAAACGCGCAGCAACGCCTTCACCCCGGCTTTCAAAAATGGCTCGCCCCACATCATGCAGGGCGAGCCAAAAGATTCAATATTGCTTAGCGCAATGAGTCTTATTTCTCTTCGGAGGGGCTCCACTCCTCGGACTGCAAAGCAGCCAGATTGAATGCCTGCTCCAGACCCACCATATCGCCGGCGCGCACGGTCTCGAATGCGGCCGTCTCGCGGCGCAGCTGTTCGGGATCGTAGTTCACAGCCTTGATGGAAAGACCTATGCGGCGCTCCACCTTGTCCACCTTGATGACGCGAGCCTTGATTTCGTCGCCCACCTTGATGACATCCTTGACGCGCTCCACGTGCTCCTCGGAAAGCTGGGAGATGTGGATGAGACCATCGATATCGCCGTCCAAGTTGACGAATGCACCGAAAGATGCAATCTTGGCCACCTGACCGCTGACAAGATCGCCCACCTTGAAACGGGCGTCGATGGATTCCCACGGATCGGACTCAAGCTGCTTGATACCAAGGGAAACACGCTGGTTTTCCTTGTCGATATTCAGCACGCGAGCCTCCACCACGTCGCCCTTCTTGAGGACTTCGGAGGGGTGGTTGATCTTGCGGGTCCAGCTCATGTCGGACACGTGAATCATGCCGTCGATACCTTCCTCCAAAGCCACGAAAGCGCCGTAGGGGGTAAGGTTACGCACAGCACCGGAGATGATGGTGCCAACGGGGAAACGAGCCTCGATTGCTTCCCATGGATTCTCGTCGAGCTGGCGCACGCCGAGGGAAATCTTCTGCTCTTCCACGGAGATGTTGAGCACAACAGCCTCGATTTCCTGATCCAGAGACAACACGTCGCTCGGGCGAGTGATGCGCTTCGTCCAAGAAAGCTCGGATACGTGTACCAAACCTTCCACACCCTTCTCCAGCTCCACGAATGCACCGTATGCCAGAAGCTTGGTCACGCGGCCCTTGACACGGGAGGAAATCGGGTACTTGAGCTCGATGTCGGCCCAGGGGTTGTCGGAAAGTTGCTTGAGACCCAAGGATACGCGCTCCTTGTCGCGGTCCACCTCGAGGATGAGAACCTCCAACTCCTGGCCGATGTGAAGCAGCTCGGAGGGGTGGTTCACACGGCCCCAGCTCATGTCGGTGATGTGCAGCAAACCATCCATACCGGCCAAGTCCACGAACGCACCGAAATCGGTGATGTTCTTGACTGTACCCTGTACGCGGTCGCCCACGTTCACCGTCTCCAAGAAACGCTGGCGCTGCTCGCTGCGCTCTGCCTCGATGACCTCGCGACGGGAAAGAACAATGTTCTTGCGGTCGTCATTCACCTTGACAATCTTGAACTCGTACACATTGCCCACGAACTCGTTGAGATCCTTGGGCGGAATGATATCCACCTGAGAACCGGGAAGGAACGCCTCTACGCCAACGTTGACCATCAGGCCGCCCTTGACCACGCTCTTGACCTTACCCTTGACAAGACCGCCATCCTTGTAGACAGCCACAATCTTGTCCCAGTTCTGCTTGTGAGCAGCTTTTTCTTTGGAAAGGACGACGAGACCTTCGTCGTTTTCAAGGCTCTCAAGAAGAACCTCAATCTGATCGCCCACTTCGATTTCCTCGTCTTCAAACTCAGAAACGGGGATGACACCCTCAGACTTGTAGCCAATGTCTACGAGGACAACCTGCGGACGGATTTCAAGGATGGTACCGTTGACGATATCGCCCTTGCGGAAAGAAGGAAGCTTGGAATCAATCAAAGCCTCCAATTCGGAATTACTCATTTGTATTGTTTTGGGTTGATGTTGCCGATTTTTCTCCAAGGCCCTTTTTCCGGCGGCTACCAGGGCGCCACTACTCCGCCGGACGAAAAACCGATGGGGCATTCTACAGAATTTCCTCCCTCTTATCAAGCCTTTTTTCTATTGAAAAGCAAATACTTTCAAAAAAAATGAAAAATTCTTAAAATTTCGCTTGACGAATCAACAAGAAAGCGTAGAATACAGCCGCGCAAACAGCAAAAAAAGAAAGGAAGAAAAAAACAATGTTCAAAGCCATCGCAATTACCCTGACCCTCGGTGCTCTGACTGCTACTGCAAACACCCTTCCCCCCACCCCGGAGGCTCCTGCAACCGCTCAGCACTAAACGACCGGTTGCGTACTGTGCAGCTTCATCGGGAAGCTGCTTCGCGCCCCAAGGGCGCATTGCTAGGCTCTTCTGTCTATTATGGCAGAGGGTCTTTTTGTTTACCCGGCTTACACGTACAGCTCAAAAACGCAGCATTACCTCAGGGTTGTAAGCGCTCAATATCCCAGCTGCCATTCGGCTGCAAGGAATAGAGAAAGCGGTCGTGCACACGGCCCGGTCCACCCTGCCAAAACTCCACATGGTGGGGCACAATGCGGAAACCGCCCCAGAAATCCGGCAGAGGCACCTGCCCCTCCGCAAACTTGTGCCGCAATTCCTGTAGTTTCATCATGAGCAACTTGCGCGTGGAAATAACCTGACTCTGGTGCGAAACCCAAGCCCCCAGCTGCGACTCACGCGGGCGAGAAAGAAAATACTTGAGCGTCTCTGCCCGCGAGATTTTTTCCGCACGCCCGCACACAATAATCTGCCGTTCCAGCGTCACCCACGGCAGCATCATGCACACCTCCGGGTTCGCTGCAATCTCCTGTGCCTTGCGGCTCTTGTAATTCGTAAAAAAAACATATCCGCGGTCATCATAATACTTCAGCAACACCGTGCGGAGAGAGGGGCGGCCATCCGGAGTACAAGTCGCCACGCTAATGGCATTCGGCTCCGGGATCCCCGCCTCCAATGCCTGCTTGAACCATCTGTCAAACTGCACAAAGGGCGAATCCGCCAAATCTTTGCGGTGCAAGGTATCTTTCAGGTATTCTTCACGAAAAGCAGACAAGTCCATGCCCCGTACTATACCACCCCTTCACCCCTTCTGCAAGCAAGATTTCCGGCTCGGCCTTAAGACGCAAAAGAGGGGTGCGCCCAAAGCGCACCCCTCTTTTTTGGGGGCAATGCCGCCCGCGCATTTCGCGCGTGGCGTCATTGCTCACTTTCTAAGTTGCTCTTCCGAGGCGGGAGCCACCTGCACCGGCACTTTCAGCTCGGGCAACCCCTCTGCCTTCACAGTGACGGTAGCCGTACCGCTCGCCCCGCGCTTACCACGCACAATAGCCAGGATACGACCATTGAAGAAGCTCTGCTTCATATCCTGCATGCACGTGTGATCCACCGGATTGCCGTTGCAGAAACCGATGAGCTCTGCCGGGCCCTCGATAGAGAACTCCACCTTGCGGCTGTCCGTAGGCACCACATTTCCCTGCGCATCGCTCAGCGCCAGCTCGATATGAGCAATATCACGCGCATCACCTACAATGGTATCACGGTCCACCTGTGCCTGCACCGTGGTAGATTCACCCGTGGTCACGCGCTTGGCGGTTGCCCAAGGCTTGCCGTCCTTCTTCACCACCACTTCCACCGTGCCGGGCTCATACACCACATCTTCCCAAGTGAAGCGGTACTGGTTCTTGCTCACCACAAGCGACTTATCCTTCTGCGTGAAAGTGGGGCCCTCCCCGCGGCGGCGCACACCCTGGCTCTTGCCATTCACAAAAAGCTCTGCCTCATCGCCGGAGGTAAACACCATCACCGGAGTCTTCTCCCCCTCGCGCCCGGGCCAATTCCAGTGCGGCAGAATGTGTGCCTGCGCCTTGGTGGGGTTCCACCGGCTCTGGTACAAATAGTAAATATCCTTCGGGAAACCGGCCAAATCGATGATTCCGAAGTACGAGCTGCGGCTCGGAGCCTTGTTGCCCATCTCCTTGAGCATCTTCATAGCAGCCTCAATCTCCGCCTGCGAAGCCCCGATAAAGTTACCCACATTGGATGCATCCTGATTATACGGAGTCGGCTCGCCCAAGTAATCAAAGCCCGTCCACACATACTCACCCGCTATATCAGGCGCCAACGTGTGGGCATGCATCTCAATATCCGGGCAATTCCCCCAACCGGTAGAGGAAAGGCCATACGCGCTCACTTGGAAATAGCGTGCGCCATAGCCCACTTTCCACCCCAACGGGAAGAAATACGTATCGCGCGTGCCCACGCATGAACACGTCTCCGACCCTATGTAGGGCATATCCGGGTGCTTCTCGCGGAACTTTGCATACAGATGCGGTTTGTAATTAAAGCCATACACATCCATCGTCTCGCTAAAGCCGTTCGTGTATGCCGTTGCATCATTACACCCTACTGTATATGGGCGAGTGGGATCAAAGCGGCGGAACTCATCGCGCAAGTCCTCGCTCACCTCGCGCCCCAACTTGGCACGCTTCTCATTCTTGCTGCCCTGCTCCGGCACCTCATTGCCACCGCTCCACGCAATAATGCAGGGGTGGTTGCGATCTCGCAACACAAAATGACGCACATCTTTCTTCCACCAATCATTCCAATAAATGTGGTAGCCGTTGATCTTGTCGTACTTCTGGAAACGCCAGATATCGAACAACTCATCAATCACCAAAATACCGTGCTTATCACACAAATCCAGAACCTCGGGCGCGGGCGGATTATGGGTCATGCGTATCGAGTTACAGCCCATCGCCTTCAGCTTCTCAATCTTGCGCTCATAGCCACGGGCATAAAACGCCGCCCCCAGAGCCCCCAAATCATGGTGCTCGCACACACCTTTCAGCTGCACACGCTCCCCGTTCAGGTAGAACCCATCCTTCTTCCACTCAATCTTGCGGATACCAAAATTGCTCTCAGTTGCATCAATCGTCTTGCCATCCACCTGGATAGAAGTCTTGGCCGTATACAGATTCGGCGTCTCGCAGCTCCACAAACGCGGAGAATACACCACCAACTCCTGCTCCACATAGCCATCCGTCCCCGGTGCCAGCGTAATCGTAGCCGGGGCAGCCAGCACGCCATCAATCTCATTGAGTACGCGTACCTCCACCGACTTGTCAGAGGTATTCTTCACCCCCGTCTGAATCTTCACCGTAGCCTTTTCCTCAGAAATCTCCGGCGTTGTAATGTAAGTCGGCCACTGCCCCAAATGCACAGGCTGCGTCTTGGTCAGCCACACATGGCGGTATATGCCCGCACCGGGATACCAGCGGGTCGATAACTCCAAATTGCTCGCCATCACCGCCACCAGATTCTTCTGCCCCGGCTTCAAATAAGGCGTAATATCCACGCGGAATGAATTATACCCATAGGCCCATTCCCCCGCCTTCTGACCGTTCACATACACTTGGGGATTAGACATCACGCCATCAAAATCCAAAAAATAGCGGTCTTTCTCCACGCTGAAATCAGCCGGCACGTCAAAATGCTTGCGGTACCACCCCCAGCCATTCCACGGCAACTTGCCCGTCTCATTCGGCTCATCCATCAGGAACGGACTCTCGATTGCCCAATCATGCGGCAACTGCACATCCTTGTAGCCACTCTCATCATACTCCACAGCCGCATGCACATACGCATCATCCCGGCTATGCACTACCTTCAGCTGCTCATCATTCATACCGGTGAACATCACCTCGCGCACGCTGGCCCACACCTTATCACTCGTGCCATTCACCTTCACGCGCATCGCATCAATCGTCTTGCCATTCACCCAAAGGAACGACGCCGCCTGATTGCCCACCTTGAAACGCGCACGCTGCACCTCCTTACCGCTTACCACCTCCAGCGTCACGTCACAATTATTCACCTGCTCCCAATACACCATCACCAGCTTCACCGGTTCCTTGAACCCGGGACGAATCGTCAGCACCTTGCCGGGGTCTTGGTCCTTGGCGCACCAGCGAGTCATCAAATCACCGTCCACCGCTGCGGCGGGCGAGTGCTGCCCTTGGTGATCTGTCGCTGTTACGGGGAATCCCACATCCGCCGGATTCTCCGGCCCAAAATAGCGAAATTTCCACCCAAAATCAAAAGTTTCTCTCTCCCCGGCCTGCGCACTGCACAGTCCCAGTGCCAATAGCGGCATAATATATCGAGCTTTCATGGTAATCATATATACGCAATCTATCAAGATGTCCTTTCTCTATTCAAACACATTTTTACCCCCAAAGCAAGCAACAATTTCCCATCGCGCGCACACGCGTTCGCTAAGCATCCCCCCCATCTGAAATGGAAAACGCAAAATTTGCAAATTAAAACCAATCACCCCCTCTTTTTCATTGCATTGCCCCGCCTCTGGGCATAAAATACCCCCATGCAGGACACATCCCTCTACCGCGCTTGGGCTCTGATTGACACCGATGCCATGAAACACAACCTCTCCGTTGTGCGCCGCATCCTCCCCAACCACCAACAAATGGCCATCGTCAAAGCTGAAGCATACGGCCATGGATTGGAAGGCGTTGCCCGCGCGCTCGATGACTGCGACATCGCCTTCTTCGGCGTAGCCACCATCAGCGAGGCCGCCCGCGTACGCGATGCCGGCTGCCGCACCTGCCCCTTCATCCTTGGCCCCAGCTTCCCGGCCGAGCGCGACATCATCGTCCAAAACGGATGGCGCGCCGCCCTCTCCTCCCCCGATGAGGCAGACCACTACAACACCCTTGGCCAACTCTACGGCAAACAAGCGCACCTCCACATCAACGTAGACACCGGCATGGGGCGAGCAGGTGTCCTGCCCCAAGACCTCCCGGCCCTCGTTGAGCACCTCAGCCACCTCCCCCACATTCACCTCGAAGGCATCTACTCTCACCTCTCTGCCGCGGCAGATGACATCTCCTTCACCCACCGCCAAATCAACAGCTACGAACAAGCCGTAGCCAGCCTTCCCGCCACGCTCCCCTACTCTCACCTCTGCAGCAGCTCTGCCGTATTCAACTACCGCGCCCCCAGCACCAACATGGTACGCCTGGGCCGCATCCTCTACGGCTACTCCCCCATGCCCTCCCCCTACAACCGCGAACTCCGCAACACCCTCACCCTCTACAGCCGCGTCACCCTCCTGCGCACCCTCCCCGAAAACCACGGCATCTCCTACAACCACACCTACATCACCACCGGCCCCACCAAAGTTGCCACCATCGGCATCGGCTTTGGAGATGGCTACCTGCACTACCTCTCCAACACGGGCGCACGCGTCTACCTCAACGGCTCCTACTGCCCCGTCCTCGGCCGCGTCACCATGGATCAAATTATGGTCGACGTCTCCCACATGCACGGCATCCAACCCGGCGATGTGGCAGAAATCATGGGCCCCAACGTCCCCTGGCAAGAAATCACCACCCGCGCCCACACCATCCCCAGCAACGTCATCACCAGCATCTCCTCCCGCGTCCCCCGCGTCTACATCTAAGCCCGACCAACTCCCCCTTACCCCGCGCTCCAATCACATCGCCCCTCTTATCTCCCCGCAGTGCAAAGCACATGAACACATCATTGTTCATTGTTAAATTTTCATTGTTCATTTCCATGCCAGCCCTCCCTCTCTCCTTCCCCCGCTCCCTCATCGAGCAACTTGACCGCCTGGCGCGCCTCCACCACACCAGCCGCAACGCCATCGTCCTCCGCGCCACCCGCGCCCTCCTCCGCGCCCTCTCCCAACAGCAGCAAAAGGAGAAATAACCATCCCAAACCCCATCTTTACAAAAACTTAACCCCGGCCTAAGCCGGGGTATCGGTTTGGTATGGAGTCACACTTTAACCATGGAATAAACGCTCTCCTACGCACGCCCTAATGGCCTCCATGAGTGCTGGTTCTGAAGTGAGCTCAATTTAGCATGACTCATATGACATTGCAAGCAGATTTTCATTTTGTTATATTTTATTTTTTTCGTTGACTCCGCAGACTGATACGCTATCATGACAGCAAGACCTTTTTTCCGTCTATCATGAATCCTCATTTCACCCCTGAAGCACAAAGCTCTCTTGAGTTTTGGAAAAATGACTCTTTTTATGCCCCCGAAACTGTTGTGTTGGGCTTAGATATAGGTATCGAAGGCATCGGGATTACCGTTCGCCGTGGGCAAGAATGGCTATACAGTAAAACCTTGCTTGTCGATTTACCGGAAGCCGAAACACTGGCAGAGCGCCGTGCATTCCGAGCCTCCCGACATGCTCGCAAGAACCGTAAAACACGCATGCGACGCTTGAAAGAACTCTTTGTCAAACATGCTCTGCCCTGGGTAGATGATGACATCATGTCGCGTTCCGACCCATTCAAATTGAGATACAGAGCAATCACCGGGACTTTAGCATCTAAGGAAGCCCTCTCTATTTGTATTCGTTCCTGTGTGCTGCGCCGTGGATACGATTACTTCGCCATGAACGATGATGAATCGGAAGTCATAGGCGAAATGCCTTGGGGTACAGAAAATTCCCTGTCCGAAGCAAAAAAATGGCTATCCTCCAACTATGTGGACGCTCCCCTGCGTGATTTGCTCCTATCGCTTACCCCCTTACTTACCCATAACAAAAAAGAACTCAAAGAAGAGCAAATAAAAGAATGGCAAGACGGTGTGGAGCAACGCTTCAAAACAGCAGAAAAAGAAGGCATTCCCGCCACGTTACAAGCCTATGTAAAAAACAATCTATCCGAGCGTAAAGCACGTGGGCGCAACTATCCCCGCAACCACGTAGAGGAACACCTGCGCTCTATCATCAGCCGACACCAACACCTCATCGATTCCCCTGAGGAATTTATCAGTGCCCTTTTCCACCCCAATCTCACGTGGCATGATAAACAAGTTTCCATCTTTCATTATAACCGAAAAACACCAGCTGAAGCTAAAAGACACTTCGCCAAAAAGGTAAAAGAATGCCCTTACTGCACATGGCTGGGCATCCCCGCTGAACGCTGCGGGGTTAAGGGTGACATAAATATCCGTAAATGGAAGCTCATCGACTTCGTTTCTTGCCGAACATTTGAATGTCAATCCCTAAGCAAAATTCCCTTGGGCCGCACCACACTCCCCGCAGAAGCGGTGCAAAGCCTCATGTCTGCCATTGCAGAAAATACTAAAACATGGAATGACGCAAAGAAACCTTTAGAAGCGGCTCTCAAGAAAAAAGGGCTCAAATTATCCACCGGGGAGTGGAATAAGACACAACTGGAGCAACTCAAAGACATTGTCACGCCTTCCACAGGCACGCGCCAAGGTCGTGCTAATATGTCCGTTTCTGCAGCCAAATTAATGGTCGCTAAAGCCACAAACAACGATTCATGCTTCGAACCGCTTACCCTAGAGACTTGGAAAAAAGATAGCAATCTCTACACCCATCGTGCAGAAATAGATGCCAATGGTGGCATTTATCCTCAAGTTCAAACTCTTTTGGGTACACTGCGCAAGAAGAAAGACGAGCAACCGGTTTCTTTTGCAACAGAAGGCTTCCTGCATCGCCTCTTTAGAGAACTATCCCGAAAGCATGGTATTAATCCCATTCCCGATTACTGCGTCATCGAATGCGTCAAAAACGCTGCAACTACCAAAAAGCGCAAAGATGAAATTACCAAAGAAATCGCAGATAATAAGAAAAAACGCCAAAAATGGGCAGAAGATTTCGGGAAACCCAATGCGACGCGTGCCGAATTCCTCCGCATGCGCCTTTTCTGCGAGCAAGGCGGTTCCCCCAAGACTCCGGCCACCTGCCCCTTTACCGGGCAGGAGCTCCATGTAGGCGATCTCTTTACTGCTAAGCTCCAATTGGCTCACATTTATCCTGATTCAAAGGGCGGGCTCTACATGGCTGAAAACCTCGTACTCACCACGCAGGCGGTGAATCTTGCCATGGCAGACCGCACCCCCAAACAGGCCGCTGCAGCCGGGCTTCCCGGCTGGCTTTCATGGGACAACATGCTCAAACAATCTGCTAAATTCCATTGGGGTAAAATGAAAAAAGGCCTCTTTGCCCACGATATGGGAAAAGACGCTTTCCCCGATTTCGACAATACGACCAGAACCGCCCAATTAGCAGCAGAGCTCCGCAATCTTGCTGCTGTGTGGATGGGTATCAACCACGATGCAGAGTTGCTTCGCACACGTATCGGCAACCCCGCCGGTATCTATACTGCCGCGGCTCGCCGCGGCATGCTCTGGCCGGAATATAGCAAAAATCGAGCGGATAACAACCACCACCGCTGGGATGCTGCTGTTATGACATGCATTCCCCCCACAGGCATCAACGATGTGCGCTGTCGGGGCATCTTCCACTCCATACTGAATGAAAAGCGCAACCGTACCCTCATCAGTCTAGAGGGGCTACCCACTCCCGATTTCAATGAACTAAAACATGACGGCGGCGAATGCTCCATCGTGACTATCAACAGCCGCAGCAAATACAAATCCCTAGGCGATAGTACTTTCTGGGGAGTTGATAAAGAAGGTCTTACTCATCAACGAACCCCACTTGACCCTTCAAAACTCAAAGCCAAGGAGCTGTTCGATACACTCAGTAATATGGGTATCCCCTCAAACCAAATCCCCAGCCAAAACAAGCTGGAACGTTGGCTCACGGACTGCCAAGCCGCAACAAAAGATGATACCATCGATATCCCCCCCCTCAAACTTAACAACGGCACGCCTATCCGCAATATCTGGAAGTTCAGCAGCAAGGGGAATATAGATAAATCGCCTATCGGGTGGAACGGTATTATCTCGCCCGATGGTACTTTCGACCAACTCCGTAGTCTTTCAGCTTCCAATGATCGCCTAGAACTCTGGTTAGGTTGGAACATGAAAAAGAAACGTTGGGAATACTTCAAGCGAATCATCCCTACAAAAGCCGCGCTTGATGGGCTCAAGCGAATGGGGCTTCCTTGGCGGGGCACCAAAGATGCTCCCCCATACTTACTGAAACTTCTCAAGCAAAACAAAGCGAAAGACCTGCATCAACTTATATGTGGTCAACTTCCCCCTTATGCAATCAAGGTTGCAACATTCCGTAAAGGCGATATCTTCCTCCTTGATTTCGAACTTAATCAAAAATATATCGACAAATTGCTCAAAAAAGAAGAAAAAGTTGATATGTTAGAGTACCCTCAGAAGCTCCAAACATGGGGAAGAATTACGGCCATAGGTTCTGCTCCATACCTTGAGTTCCGATCACTGACTCATAAAGACAGGAAGAGTAAGTCTCTAAAGCAAGCTGATGAATACGCAAAACTGAAAGGTCTCGAAGCTGCCGCAAAGGAAGCCTCTCGCCGAAAACTCACCCCACCCGCATGATTCATCACCTCATCCTGATGGACGAATCTGCTGACCTGCATCTGCGGGATGGTATGCTCGTATCAGGAGAGAAGATGATTGCTCTACAAGTCCTCGGCTCTATACAATGCTTGGCTTCACATGCACGGTGGAGCCAAGCTGCACTTTGTACCATTGCCCAGCAGTGCCCGGTCATCATGGCAAGGTGGGATCCCAAAGTAGACAAATGGCTTACTACAGCTCTCCTGCCGCGTTGCCGCTATGTGAACCCAGATGCCACCTTCCGGCTCTGCACCCTTAAACCCAAACAGAGCACACAACTGGCATCTGACTTGCTGTTGACCAAAGTGCAGAATCAACATACGCTCATCCGTTCTCTTGAGCCATCCCTTTCACCGCTTCCGCGCCTTGCATCCAATTCTTTTAATCGCATCTTGCGTTTGGAAGCCAAGTGGGCTCGTTTCTTTTGGGCAAAATACTTCCGTGCCGCTTCGCAGGACCTTTTTGCGAGGGAAAAGCGCCAAGCCCAAGCCCCTCTCAACATTGCCCTCAACTATGGCTATGGCTTTCTCTACCACGCTATCGAATGGCAATGCATTGCCTCCGGCCTAGAACCGGGTATCGGTATCATCCACCGCAATCGGCGGAACCGCCCCAGCCTTGTTTGCGATTTGGTGGAGCCATTCCGCTGCTGTGTGGAGCTCTCCGTCATGCGTCACCTTGATGAAATGCACGATATCAAACACATGGCCGGTCGCTTTGCCGAGATGATGGAAGATTTTTGGTCCTACGCAGGCAAGCGATTCCGCCTACGCACCATTATCCGCCTCGTAGTAGAATCCTTTGCTCGAGCCCTACTCACTCAAAACACCTCTGCTTTCCGCCCTTTTTATCTCCATGCTCGTGATGCTTGCCTATGATGTACCGGAAACAAAGCACCAAAACCTCCTCCGTAAAGAGTTCGAGGCCCTAGGTGGTGTCCGAGTACAATACAGCCTTTACCTTTTCGAGGGGGAAGACCACGAAATAGACCGCGTGATTCGCTACATGCGCCGCGTCGCCCAACTCGTCCCCCAAGGTGACATTCGACTCCTCCCCATGGATCGCTCCGTCTGGGAACAGCAAGTCGTTCTTCTCGGTGAGGCGTTCACCCCTTCACCTAAACCCTTCCCCGAATTTGTCCTCTTTTGGTAACTTAATGCCCCCCAAAATTCGAATCTGTGAAAACCCCACAGCCTTCAACTCTATGATTACCATGAAGTTGAAGGCTACTGTATACCATAATGACCCGTTGAGGTCAACTTCAGAACCGCACCCAAGTATCATCTTGCTATTTTGGGCGTATACCATAATGACCCGTTGAGGTCAACTTCAGAACTTCATTTTCTTATGTGTTTAATGTTTTCTTGTTATACCATAATGACCCGTTGAGGTCAACTTCAGAACGTTGTACTTTTAAGCGTACAGAGAGAGAGGCGTATACCATAATGACCCGTTGAGGTCAACTTCAGAACTATTGAAAAGCAGCGTGTGAGCGGCTATGTGGTATACCATAATGACCCGTTGAGGTCAACTTCAGAACGAATACAGAGCTTGCGGCAGCACTGGCCACGCTATACCATAATGACCCGTTGAGGTCAACTTCAGAACCGAACATTCAGACGCAGATTGACGCTAAAGCTTATACCATAATGACCCGTTGAGGTCAACTTCAGAACCCAGGCTAACCGTATACCCCTCGCCCGCCTTCTATACCATAATGACCCGTTGAGGTCAACTTCAGAACAAGATGATGCGTATGTGGAGCAGCTGAAAAAGTATACCATAATGACCCGTTGAGGTCAACTTCAGAACTCAATGATAGGAATATCGGTGAACGCATAAGTATACCATAATGACCCGTTGAGGTCAACTTCAGAACTTATCAATTCTACGGCTGTAAAGGCTGATGCCTATACCATAATGACCCGTTGAGGTCAACTTCAGAACTGCTACCCATTTGCTAGGCTGCTTCTTGGCGGTATACCATAATGACCCGTTGAGGTCAACTTCAGAACGCTACAAGCGCATCCATTAAGAGAGACAAAATTAAATACGACAAAATGAGGGTACAAAATACGGTAAAACACTATAAAGGCGTATCAGAACCCAACCGGGTAACGCTTACCTGCTCTCCCCTGAGCCGCGGGCTCGCTATCTCTCCCGCAGCCAAGCTTGCTTGGCTATTAGCCCCTGCGGGCAAGAATTTCACATGCGGGCGCCCCACCTGCATCTTTTGCTCGCCATCCTTGGCACACCAAACGCGACCGCAGGGAGTGTTTGCCCCGTAGGGGCGAAGGCCCGTGGGCGGGCCTGAGGCAAGACGCCCGAGGGCTCGGAGGGCGGCTAGACAAACGCTTCCGCAGGATGCGTTTGCCCCGGAGGGGTGAGCAGGCCATGGGGGGTCTGCGAATCAACCTGAGAAGATGGTAGGAGAACGATTTTCGCGCTCCTTACATGAGCGAAGGCGTTTTGCCGGTGTGCGGTGGACCGCACGTGAAATTTTTGGCTCGCGCACCGCGCGGCCAAAAGTGAAATTGGGAGCCGGGGCTCCCAGCGAAATATGCTCGCTCTGCGAGCATGTGAAATTATCGGCTGCGCCGATAGTGACAAGAGCCGCAAGGATTTCTCCTTGCGGCTCTTCATTAACCCTGGCGGCGATCTACTCTCGCGGGACCTATCGTCCGACTACCATCGACGCTCCAATGTTTCACTTCCGGGTTCGGAATGGGACCGGGTGGAGCCATTGGGCTATGACCACCAGGTTTCAGATTTACTCGTATGGGTTGCTTGGGGTAATTCTGCTTACCTGGCCATCACTTGCCTTGGGTTTGCTGTGTTTTATGTGCGGGCTTTGCTTTGCGTGTGCTGCGGGGGAAGTAGGCTGACATCCGCGTGGCAATTGTGTGGGTTTCCAAGTGTTGCGTTTCTTTTGAATCAAGCTTTTGTT
>JAFSEZ010000004.1 GCA_017435505.1 Akkermansia sp. | reverse complement strand
CTTCGCAATATCGGCGAACCCGATATTGCTACGCCGCGGCTCCGGCGCTTCGAAACTCCGCCCCTTCGGTAACTTCGCTCGCTTTGCAAGCGGGTAGAAATTCCCCCGCGGCGGGAGCCGCGGCTAGATGGGAGCCCCGCATCTTGCGGGGCGGCATAGTAATAGCGAGGGGCGCAAGCCCCTCGTAGAGGAATAAAACGAACAAAAACCCCGGAGCCGCGCCAGCGGTGCGCGCAGCGCAGGGTGACAGAGGCCATAGCGGAGAGGTGATAACCCGGAGCGGGGCGCCGTGCTGCGCACTTGGGGATGAGAAGAAGATGAAGAACAGGTCTCGCGACCTGTCATGAAGACCGCTCCGGCGAGCGGAATGAAGAACTCACTGGCGCTCGTTATGAAGAATGGGCCGGCGCCCATGGTGAAGAACGCCCTGCGGGCGTAACGGAGGGAGAGGGGAGAAGATGCACTATGCTCTACGCAGGAGGAGGGCGGCGTAGGCACCATCGGCTTGCTCACGGTGGGGGAGAGCCAAATAATCTTCCACGAAGGAGAAATCGGGGTGCTCTGCCAAGAAGGCATCGACAACCTCGCGGTCCTCTTGGCGGTCGATGGAGCAGGTAGAGTACACCAGGCGACCACCGGGCCGCACGGCAAGAGAGGCTTGCTCCAGAATGAGGGCCTGCAAGCCGGCCAAGCGGGCAATTTCCTTTTCCTGCAAGCGCCAGCGCGCATCCACTCGGCGCTGCAACACGCCGGAGTTGCTACATGGCACATCCAGCAGCACAGCATCGAACGCGCCGACCCAATCGGGGGGACAAGGGTGTGTCCAATCATGCAGGGCTACAGTCACATCTTCGCCACCGGCTCGTTGCAGGTTTTGTTGCAAGGGCGCGAGGCGGTGTTCCTCTGCGTCGGTAGCCAAGAGTTTGACATGCCCCATGGTGGCGGCAATGATGGCGGCGGATTTGCCACCGGGGGCAGCACAGGCATCGAGAATGCGTTCACCGGCCTGCGGGGCGAGGAGACGCACGCAGTGGCGGGTGGAGGGATCTGCCACGTATACCTGACCGGCTTGAAGCGCAGCCAAGGGCACACCGGCACGCAGGCGATACCAGCCGGGCACACCGGGCAAGGGGTCGGCGTTGGGCAAGGGCTCGGCCATGGGGCGCAAGGGGTTGATGCGAGCATAGACGGGGGGAGTTTGTACGTTCCACTCCAAGAGGGCGGCGGCATCTTCCTTACCAAAATCGCGCACCCAGCGGCGTACCAGCCAATCAGGGGCAGAATAGCGCATGCCCAAGGAAAGGAGCTTGCGCTCACCCAAAAACTCATCGCGGCGGCGCAGGGCGCTGCGCAACATGCCGTTGACTACGCCGCGCAAGCGAGCAGGAGCAAGAGCCACCGTTTGGGACACGGCAGCATATTCCGCATGATTGAGCACCAAGAGCTCACACAGGCCGGCCATGACCAGCCAATGCCCCTTCTCTTCCAGCGGGGCGCTGCGCAGTTGCTTGCGGAGGTGATTCAGCCAACGCAAATTGCGTAGTACCCCCAGCACAATGGCCTGTAGCATGGCGCGGTCTGCCGAAGCCATGCCTGCGGCCTCGCGGGCAATGAGCGTTTCCGCAAAGACACCGCCTTTCTCCCAACGCATGAGACAACGCAGAGCAGCGGCACGGGGGGAAAGTGGCTTGTGCGGGGAGGAAGATGCAGGGTTCATGGTTCAAAGGGGAGGTTGGCTGCTTGCGGCAGGGGGAGAGCGCCGTTCCACGCCAAAACGGAGCCTTTTTCAGCTTGAGCATCGGTCGGGGTGAACAAAAATTGCCCACCTGCGCGCTCGAGGATGAGGGCGGCAGCGGCAAAGTCCCACAGGTTGATGCGGTTTTCAATATAGGCATCAAATCGCCCGGCGGCGATGTAGCATAGAGTGAGGGCCGCCGTACCCAGAATGCGGATTTTGCGCACTTGCGCAGAGATGTGAGCAAAGCGCTCTATGCCGGCCGCCCCGGAGCCATCGTGTGTGCCATGCCCCACAAAGACAACGGCATCTCGCATCTGTGAGCGCGGGGAAACGCGGATTTCCCGGCCGTTGCAGGTAGCAAGGCCACCGGCCAAAGCGCAAAAGCATTCATCTTGCATGGGGTCATACACGCAGCCCAGTACGACCTTGCCTTGCACACGCAGGGCTATACTCACACAGAAGAGAGGGATGCCGTAGAAGTAGTTGACGGTACCATCTATGGGGTCGATAATCCATTCGGGTTGATTTTCCGCAACGCGGCGCCCTTCTTCCCCCAGCACAGCGTAGTTCGGATAATCACGGCGCAGTTCATGCTCTATCAGCTGCTGGGTTTCTTTATCAAGCCGCAGCTTGATGTCATGGGCCAGCATTTCATCTACCGGGAGGGGGGTACGAAAATGCGCCCGCAGGAATTCTCCCGCGCGGCGAGCCGCCCGCATAGCCGCATGCAATTGGGGGGCAAAATCGCTCATGATGCTTGTTTCATGGCGGGTTGTTGCTGCGCACTTTGTTGTTTCATTTCCGCACGAAGCACCGCGCGCGCTTTGGAATGAATCTCGCGGGCAAGGTAAAGGGCGGCGCGGGAGAGCAAGCGGCGCATTTCCGGGGAGGCTGCAGCCGGGGTGGCGGGGTCATCAAATCCCATCCACACAAACACGGCCACACCGCGGTCGTTGCACACCATGGTCCATTGACCGCAGTGTTTCGGCAATGTCTCGTTGAGTACAATCGGTTTGCCCTCCGTGCACACGAAGGGAGCCAGGCGAGACACGGCCACAGCACTTTCGCGCCGTATGTATTCGGCTGCCTTTTCCGGCTCGTAGGCATAGAGTGCTTTCTGTCCATGACTCCACACAGTCTGAACCATGTTGAGCTTGTAGCCCCTGCCCTGATTCTGCACGCTGTAGAGGAGGCGGGCCAAATCCAGGCGCTTCATGGTATAAAAACCGTTGTACAAGTCTCGCTCGCGGGCGCGGGAGGGGAGTTCCACCCCCAGTTTGAGCGAATCGTAGAATGAGCGCACCACGTCGTAGCCCAAACGCAGGCCGGTGACTTCCGAGTTGCGAGCGACAATATGCAAATCTTCTCCACCCGGCAGGCAGGCACAGCAGAACAGCAAGGGTGCCATGGTGCGCCCCGGCACCAGATTGTGCTGCCAGCGATCTACGCCATCAAACACGCTGCGGCCGCCCACGACCCCCAACACATTGCCTTTTTTGTTGCGGCGCGAATCTATGACCAGTACGCAGGCTTGTAGCAGACCGGAAAAATCATTGTCATTGCCGCGAATTTTCAACCCGGCGGGGCGCTTGGCAGAGGCAAAAGATTTGCGAAGGTTGGCGACTGTTTCCGGGTCGTTGCCGAGTTGTTCGAGCCATTCTTGCGGGAATTTGCTGGGGTTTTCCACCGCAGAGAGGGCGCGTTCAGTAGCTTGCTCCAGGTATTGCTGAATCTCCAGATTCAGGTTGGATACCACGGAAAGGCCGCGGGTATTCTCCCCCAAATGCGAGCGGATTGACTCCAATTCCCGCCCGGCCCACATGGTGGCATAGGAGCTATCAGTCATGGCTGTTTTTTCAGCCGGCGCGATGTTGATGGGGGAGTGCACGGCCTTGTCGTGCTGTTCTTGGGAGATGAGTTCCAGCTCCAGCATGCGGGCCAAGGTCTCGCGCTTCACGCCCATGGCGTTTTCCATGCTGCGGCGGGGATTGCACAGCGATGGGGCGCGCACCAAGCCGGCCAAGGTGGCAGATTCCACCAGATCAAGGTCTTTCACCTGCTTGCCAAAATAGTGGCGGGCTGCGGCTCCGATACCATAGCAGCTCTGGCCGAAGTAAATGCGGTTGAGGTACTGTGCAAAAATGGTGTGTTTATCCACGTTGCGCTCAATACGCTGGGCCAGCATAGCTTCCAACAGCTTGCGGTCGAGCGTTTTACCACCCAATTCGTACACATGGCGCGTGAGCTGCATGGTGATGGTGGAAGCACCCTGCTCATAGCTCATGGAGAGAAGATTGGTGATGAGAGAGCGAATAACAGAGCTGTACACCACGCCGCTGTGGTCAAAAAACGATTCGTCCTCGCGTGCCACAAAGGCATCTACCAGGTGTTTGGGGAACTGATTCCACGGCACATATTCGGATTCGGAGCCGGATAAATCCGATACCGGGCGGTTGGCAGAATCATACAGCATGCTCACGCCGCAGCCGGCCGATACCTGCTCCACATCATACTGCATCGCGCGGCAGGTGTAGACCACCAGTATCCCCAGCGCAATCAATAAGAATGTGATGAATACACCTATCAGCAAGAGTATCTTGCGCTGCCCGATGGAAAGCAGCGAGTACCAATGCTTGCGGCGGTTGGGATTTTGGGCGTAGAACATGCAAGGAAATGCTCTTACTGATTCCTGTTGCTCGCATTCATCAACATGCGCACATTGGCAGACGGAGCCCACCCCGGGAACTCGGTGCGCAGGTTTTCTTCATACTGCACGGCTTCGCCTTCTTTGCCACCTTGCTTGAGTGCGCTCACTATCTTGTACAGAGCCACCGGCTTGAGTTCCTTGTCGCTCACCACGTTGGCTGTGCGGCCATAGTACTTGGCGGCTTCGGCGTAGTTTCCTTCTACGTAGTAGGCATCTCCCAATGCGATAAAGACGGAGAACTTAATGGGGCCATCAATACCCAGTGCAATGGCGTCCTCGCAGAGTTTGCGTGCCTCGGCAGAGCGTTTCTGCCCAATGAGCAACATGGCCATATCACGCATACCCTCGGCCTTGCGATAGGGTTGCTGCTCCATCTGCACATAGTGCTCGGCGGCTTCTAAACCACGCTGATACTGGCGCAGCTCCAAGCGCGCTCGCGCCAGCGTTTTCCACACAAGGGGCTCCACCTTGGGGCGTTCCTGCTCAGAGCCATCCGCAGCGGTGTATTTCTCCTTGGGTTCGCGGGGCAAGGCATCGGAAAGGTATTTATCTGCATCCAAGTAATTGCGGTTTTGGAAGCACATCCACCCACACCAACGCAGAATGGCCGGCGGCAGAGCGTTGTACGAGCCGGGGTTGCTGCTTTGCAGGGTGATGAGAGACTCCCGCAGTTTTTCGGCATCCTGCATCTTGAAGTAGCACTGCACCAAGCTCAAATCCACCAGCGAGCCATAGCGCTCGGCATTCATGGTGCGAGCCTCCAGGAAATGAGGGATGGCCTTGGCGGGCTCGGTCTCGTAGAGTGCGCGGGCTATGTTGTAGTGAGCCTCCGCAATGGCGGCGGGCTTTACGCGGGCTCCGCATGCTATGAGGCCTTCGTAGTATTGCACCATCCTGCGCTGATCGGTATTGGCGCAGGCTTGAGCCGCGCGCTGCCAACACACAGGTGCGGCCTCAGATTTGGGAAATTCCTTGATAACACGGTCAAAATCTGCCAGCGCCTGCCCTGCCTTGTTCTGCTTAAGCAGGCTGGCACCGCGCAAGGCAAGAGCCTCCGGCAAGCGGGGATTCTGCTTGTAGGTATCAATGAAGTGGTTGAGCGTGGGAACAGGGTCGTAATCATCCCCCTGAGCCGAACACCAGGCTTTCTTGTATTCCGCATCCGGGCGCACGGATTCCGGCAGGTGCTCAAAGTTGATAGCATCGAACTGGCGGGCAGCCTCGGCAATATCTGCCAGCATCATGCGATCAGCATACATGAGACGCACCAAATCATTGCAAGGCAAATTAGAGGTGGGCTTGCCGGGTGCTGCGTAGTTGCTCAGATATTTCTGGGCAAGTGAAAAGAAATTGGCGCTTCGCATCTGCTGGGCACAGATGAGGTGGCGATATGCGGCATCTGCCGCCACGCGGGTGTTGGGCTGAGCCTTCTCCACCAAATCAAACCACTGTGCAGCGGAGTCGTACTGCTTGAGCTCCATGTAGGACTGCCCCACAATCAACGCACGCCGAGCTTCTTTGGCGGCATCTTCAAGCTGGGTGTAGCGGGTAGTCACCTGCTTGACAACTTCCTGATAATTTTTATTTTTGTAGAGTGTGAGCAAGCTCTCCATCTGGGCTTCACCGGCGTACTTTTCCATACCGGGCATCTGCCCCAAGCGAGCATAATGTTGCTGGGCTTCGGTGGTTTTTCCCAAGCGCGAAGCCAAACGAGCAGCCTGCAGGGTGGCTGTGCCCAGCATGCGAGAATCCACATTTTGCATGGAAAGCAGGCGCAGGAAAAGCGCGTAAGCCTCGGCGTCCTTGCCGTCTTCGGTTTTCATTTGCGCCAGAGCCATCACGCCGGCATGCTCCAAAGCAGGCTGCACATTGCGCAGAACAGAAAGCTGGCGAAAGGAAGCCTCTGCCTCATCACGGCGCCCCATCTGCAAGAGGGTGCGCCCCATGCGGTAGGTGGAGTCATTGCGCAGGTCATCCCGCTTGGTCTCTCGCACCGTAATCTGGTAAAAACCCAGGGCCTTGTCCCACAGATGACGCTCAGAAGCTAAAGTACCCAACTTATAAGCGGCCGCAGCGGCATATTCGCCTTTTTTCGTATTGGCAAGAGTGGCCAGCACCTTGCTGGATGCGGCATCATCCCCCGCTTCATCCAAGCAAACGGCCTGTAGGTAGATGGCCTTGACGGCATTGGAAGATTGCGGGAACTGTTTGGCAAACTCTCCAAATAGAGCTGCTGCACGCTGGTAAATACCCCTGCGGGATGCTGAATCCATGCCACCCATACGCGCCTGCGCGTAAAGTTGTTCCGCGATGGCGTAGGAATCGGCCTCGCGGTTGACTTGCAGGGGGGCATCATCGTTGTTGTTTGCCTGTGCTAGGGCTACGGGCACTGCACCCAGCAGAAGCACACACGGTACAAATGTTTTCATGATGGTCACTTAGTTTCCTTGGGCATCTGCTTGGAGAATGACACATTCCACACGCCAGCCTGAGAGCAAGTGGATATCACGTCTGCCATGCGCTGCCAGCTCATCTCTGCATCCCCTCGGATACGCACAGGCTGGTTGGGGTTTACGGCAATCATGCGTTTCAGCATGTCGGAAAGTTTTTCGCGTGTGAAGACCTCGCGGTCAATGGTGATGACAAGTTCACCATTCTCCTCGCGGGCATTGATGATGATTTCATCAATGGCGCGGGAAGCTTCCTCTGTACTCTTAGGCGCGGTGGGAACTTTTACCTTGAGGTCCTGCTCATTGAGGATGAACTTTTGAGTCACCACGAAGAAAATGAGCAAGAGGAACACCACGTCGAGCATGGGTGCCAGCTGAAAGCCGATGGGCTCAGGTACCTTGGTGTTGAATTTCATGGCGAACAGATGCCGGGGTCAATCAATAATCATCGTCTTCCATGATTTCACGGGTGGCACCACCGCGAAATCCCATGTTGCCCAAGCGTTGCTCGCGGTCCATCTGCACAGAGATAACAGAGAGGATGTGCGTAACTGCTACCTCCATGTCCGTGATACGCTTTTGGATGCGGTTGCGGAAAATCACGTAGGCCAGCATACTGGGAATGGCCAAGACCAAACCACCGGCGGTGGTAATCATGGCTTCGGAGATACCGCTGGCCATCTGCATCTGCTTCACGCCTTCGAAGTTGCCGGCGGCCATTTCCATGAAAGTTTTCATCATGCCGATAACGGTACCGAGCAAACCAATCATGGGGGCGATAGCGCCGATATCGGAAAGCCAGTTAATCTGGCGTGTCAGGATGCTGGATTGGCGAGTTCCCTCCGCAGCAGCCACTTCACGAATCTCATCAATATTGGCGCGGGGATTGCGCTGCATGAACATGATGATGACATGCACGGTGCGGGCAAAACTGGAGCCATCGCGATCGCACAGGCTGAGCAAGCCAGCATAGTCCTTGCGGCGTATGTAGGATTCTACCGAGATGACCATGCGATCCGGCAGGACGGAAGATGTGCGGGTGGTCCACAAGCACACAAAAATCACCATCACGGCAATGATGGAGAGCACCAGCAAGCCCCACATCAGCGGGCCGCCTTTTTCAAAGAGGGAAAGAGCATCCACACCGGCAGCAGTAGCCGATGCACTCAAATCTGCAATTACAAAAGCTGACATCATTTCGCGGGTATTATATAGCAAACGAACAGGTTATTCAAGCAGGATGGCTGTCTGTAAATGATTTTTCTCAGTTTACCGCGAGGCACAAGGCAACAAATCATCCTTCAGCGGGAAACTGTATGTAAAATGCGGAGCCGAATCAGTCAGGAAATAATGCCACCACTCCTTGCTATAGTTACGAAAACCGGCCTTTTGCATAGCATGGCGAAGGCGGAGTCGGTTTTCACGCTGCTCCGCAGTGATGAGCGGGGATTCTGTGGCAGAGGACACATCCAACAAATCATGGTGGCCCCCCATATCCACCTCGCGCCCGTCTTTCAGGTGCACGAGAGTAATATCCACCGCAATCCCCCAGCTATGCTCCGAGGTATCGCCAATGTATTTACCATCATAGATTCCCTGCTTGGAGATGTGGGGGTAGAACTTGGATTTCATGCGGTCATCCGGCGTGCGCGACCAAGCGCGAAAATCTTTCATCGCCATAGCCGGACGGTAGGCATCCCACACTAGGAGGCCGTATCCTTGCGGCTGCAAAAGAGCCGCTGCTCGAGCCAGTGCCTCGGCGGCATCGCGTCTTAAAATGGCACGTTTGCCGGTGGTGTAACCGGCTATGGGGCGCCCTACAAAATTATCGTTTCCGGTGTATTTCAAATCCACTCGCACGCTGGGTGCCACATCATCCACATAGCACCAATCGGTAGGCAAGCACCCTGCCGGCTCAGATGAGGGAACGGGCGCACACTGCGCCAAACACCCCAAAACTGCATAGATTACCCATTTCCATCGGCTTTTCATCACCGCGCCAGTATAACACATGCCCCCGAAAAAGAAAAGGCCGGAAAAAGGCAAAATCAGGGCAAACGCATGAGGCGAGATCTGACTTGAATAGCTGCTGCTGCTTGAATATCAATTGCAAAATTCATATTTCAAATTTCACATTGAAAAAATGGGCGCTGTCGCGCAAGAAAATAGGTGGGGTGCATCTGCGCTCGCCGCCCCCGCCTTGAAGGCGGGGCAAGGCCAAAGTGTCGTTATCGTTTCGCTTTACAGCTGACGCAAGTCAGCTAGCTCCAATAAATGATAAATTTGAAATCACGCAGATGTGTCATAATCCTCATGCGTTTGCCCCGGAGGTAAAATGAGATATCAACGAGAGAGGCGCATGATGTTGCGTTCCACTGTCATGGAAAAAGCATCCTCCAACGGCATCTCCTTGCGGGCGTGGCGGGCTCCCCAGGAATCGCTGTAGATGATGGTCTTATCCTCCAAATTGTAGCCGATAATGAGGCGCATGTGGCCACCGCCGTTCTGCGGCACCCCCTGTTCTTTGAAGATACCAAGCATCACGCACCACAACACGGGCACACCTTCATCTATGCTTTTTTTCACCTCTGCCATCCATTTTTTCACCTTTGACGCATTGCGGGTACGTGCCGCACGCATAATTTCTTCATTGAAAGAGAAGAAATAGATGGTTTCGGGGGTAATCTGCATGGCTTTTTTCTTCTTGGCCTCTTTGTTATAAAGAGCTATCATATTTTCGATAGAGCAATCCTCCATCGTTTTGACACGGAAATGAAATGCACGCCCCAGTTTCTGCAAAGCTTCCCGCATTTCCGGCAAAGAGGTGCCACCAGCGCCGCTGCGGCTTTGGCAAAGGGCAGCCATAGCATGTTGGTCCACACCATCCATGCCGTAATAGGCAAACACGCGCGCTGCTGTTGCCGGCACACAGTAGCCTTTTTTCCCCTGATCCACCATAGGGATATTCTTAATCCACACGGTACCGTCATCTTCCGTGACGACGTTTTCTTTGAGGGAGTCACGGCATGCAGCATCGGCAGCACCGCCTTTTTCAATATCTGCGCCAATGGTGAGCCGTATGAACTCGGAATTGAAATTCTTGCCCCTCCCGGTGGATGAGTATTCCAACAGCCAGGTACCGCAACCCTCCGGTGTCCAAACCTTGGTCCGCCCCGTCACCCCGGTATCACGTTTATCCATACGGCTTGCTTTCCCCTCAATCTGCAACACATCATTGAGGCATGTTTCCAGCTCTTTGAGTTTGGATTTAAATTCATCCTGAGTCACATCGCCATCATCGCCCTTGTTGTAGACGATAATTTCGACACGTTCCAGCTTTTTAGCATCATTCCAACGCAAAACAACATCTCCGTGCGAAAAATCACCGACTTTAAATAAATCCTGCCGTGGAATACGAATGGCCTTTGCATCTACCCGTGAAATTAGAGTTTTCCGGGGTATGTCGCGGAAGATGACATCTACCGTTTTCTCCCATGAAGTAGGCTTGGCCAAATCTTCTATGAAAGAGGCGTTGCACACAGCTGCTGAACCAAACAACAAAGCGATAAGCAAATGAAAGAGAGAACGCATGAGCCGTGATGAGGGGGATGGATGACGAGTCTTTACCTATTACGCGCCTCGCAATGCGGGCAGATGGCTTCGGGATTTGTGCGCAGAAAACGATACCCGCATATACGGCAGGTGATGCGCACGCGACTGCGCTTGATTCTGCGCCACTTGGCTACCAGTTTCACGGGTATGTAAACAGCCAGCAGCATCGCAAAACTTGCAAACACCAAAAAGGTGAGAAATTCACTGGGTGAGGAAAATTCGAACGAGGTCATGATGGCTGTTCACCTCCTTCTACGGGGGATTCCCGGGCAGGCATTGTAGCCGGCTCAGATTGTGTTGCCGGAGCGGCGGGCTCAGCAGCGGGCAGCTGCGCGGGCGGCAGGGCTATCAACTCTTTCTCATCCAGCACGGCAGAATCCGGCGCCGGGGTATAGATACGAGGAGAGCCCAGCGGCATCAGGCTCACCGGTTTAATCCATGAAAGCCCTGCAGATGCAGTATTTTCACGGCGCACAGGGTCAAGAGCCGAGGGAAGATGCAAGGGCGTAGGACTGCGTTGGCTGATTTGGAAACGCAGGATGGAATCATCCCGGTAGTAGATATTCCCCTCCCCCTTGGGGAGGATGCGTTTGGGGGTGTCAACTTGCACCAGCAGCATCAATCCCCCCAAAAAAAGCGCCGATAATAGCATGAACAGCGGCATACAACCCGGCATAGGGCGGCTATGCAGCGAATGATATATCAGGTTGTGTTCTTTTTCCGGTTTCATTAATCCAGCGCCGGTAACCCGGCAAACGTGCAGGTAAAACCATGAGAAAGCACCATGTCTGCCAGCTTTTGCATTGTACCGACTGACACGGCTTCATCGCTCACCAGCACCACCGTCACGCGGCTGGGGGAAGCGCAATCCCATGATTTAAGAATGTCTTCCACACCATCCAGACCACCTTTGATTTCTTTTTCCTCCAAGAAAAAGCGGGGTGTATCACCCGGTGTGACGGTGATGATGTGAGAGGTAGAACGATCATAGGCTCCCATCACAAAATGAGTGGCAGCAGGGCGCACATTCGCACCGTAGCGAGGCAAGCGGTGATGGTGCAGCAACACGCAGATGCAGAGCAAAAGGAAAAGGTTGAGCAGAGCAATCACAACAATGTGAAAACCATTTCCTTTGAGGCTGGAGCGCACGCGTTTCATAGCTCATGTATCAGGCTTCTTGCTCCTCTTGGGGCGCGGCAGACTCCAAGCTGCACATACCGGAGCGGCAGGTGCTGCCCTTGGCCGGCTTGGTGTCCTCTGCCCCCTTATGAACACGAGCATCGCAGATGATGTGCACGCATTCCAGGCCGGCACGTTCCACGTTGTTCACAATCTTGCGAGCGCGGGATGCCAAGTACATGTAAAACAAGTAGGCAGGAATAGCCAGCGCAATACCTGTTGCCGAAAGCAGCAAGGCGCGTTGCAGGGTGGAAACAATCTCCGGCATGGCGGCGGCGCCATCGGTGATGCCGGGCTGCTCGTAGAATGCCACAAGCGACAGGATGGTGCCCAGCAGCCCCAAGAGCGGCATTACCGTAGCACATACCTGCAAGCAGCGGATGTTGCGGTCGATGCGGTACACCTCCAACTCGGCTGCTTCCAGCGCTATATCGCGCAGTTCGCTGCGGGCAAGTTTGGGGCGGGAAAGCACGGCCTCCACCACGCGCGCCATGGGTCCGGGGAGCTGGCGCACCTCGTGCAAGGCCTCATTGTACTGACCACTGCGGAGCAAGGAAGAAAGCCCGCGCAGGAAATCTCCGGAGTTGATATTAATCCGGTGAAAATAGAACAAACGCTCGGCCACAGCAGCCAATGCCAGCACGGCAAAGAAGGTGATGAGCCAGAACATGGGACCCATGGTTGCTATCATTTCACTCATAGAGAACAGGCGTATTGAGGGTTGCAGGAGAGAGACGGTTTACTTGGTGGGAGCTTGAATCGAATCTGCACCGAAATAGGGTACAAGCGCATCCGGGATGCGCACGGAGCCATCCGGCTGCTGGCACTGCTCCAACAGGGCTACGTAGAGACGGGGCAAGGCGGTACCGGAGCCATTGAGCGTGTAGGGCGTGCGTATCTTGCCATTGGCATCCTTGTAGCGCAACTTCATGCGGCGCGCTTGGTAATCGGTGAAGCAAGAGCAGCTGGAAACTTCCAGATACTTGCCCTGCCCCGGTGCCCAAACTTCAATGTCGTATGTCTTGGCAGAGGAGAAGCCAACATCACCGGTGCAAAGTTCAATCACGCGGTAGTGCAGTCCCAGTTTCTGCAAGATGCATTCTGCATGGGAGGTAAGGGCCTCCAGCTGTTCAAAGCCATCTTCCGGGCGACAGATTTCCACCAACTCCACTTTATCGAACTGGTGCACACGAATCATGCCCTTGTTTTCGCGGCCGGCCGAGCCGGCTTCGCGGCGGAAGCAGGGCGTGTAGGCCGTCATCTTCACGGGAAGGTCAGTTTCGCGCAAGATTTGGTCGCGGCACAGGTTGGTGACGGGGACCTCTGCTGTAGGCACCAGGAACATGGAGTTTTCCTCCAGCCCGTACATATCTTCTTCAAACTTTGGCAGCTGCCCGGTACCATACATACATTCGCGCTTCACAATGAAAGGCACACCCACCTCTTGGTAGCCGTTTTCGCGTGTCTGGGTATCAAGCAGGAAATTGATGAGCGCACGCTCCAAGCGAGCACCGAGTCCACGGTACACAATGAAGCCGGAGCCGGAAATGCGAGCGGCATCTTCAAAATTAAGCAAGCCCAAGGCGGTGGCAATTTCCACGTGGTCCTTGGGGTTTTCAATCTCAGGTTTGGAGCCCCATTGGCGCAGTTCAGGGTTAGCGGAATCATCTGCCCCCACAGGAGCGCCATCATGCGGCATATTGGGGATGGCGAGAAGCAATTGTTCCTGTTCCTCGGCTGCTGCAGTGGCCACGGCATCCAACTCACGGATTTTGTCTCCCACTTCGGACATACGCTTTTTGAGAGCCTCCGCCTCATCGCGGCGGCCCTCCTTCATCATCTGCCCAATCAACTTGGAAGAACTGTTGCGCTCTTGGGAGAGAGCCTGCTTCTCCGTCTCCGCATTGCGGCGCTTCACATCACACTCAAGCACCTTATCTACAAGCATCCAATGCTCACCACCACGCAGGCGAACCCGCTCTTTTACATACTCCGGATTTTCTCGGACAAGTCGGATATCTAGCATAACTCCGATATTCTACCCCAATGTGCATCAGATTCAAGCGGAAAGTGCGACTTCTGCAACATAATTTAACGCACGCTTCCGTTTGACACCTCCCTTGCATGCGTGATATGACGCCGGGATGAAAACCAGTATTCCTTCACCATTCGCACCGGAGCTCGACATAGCACCCGGTGACATATCACGCTTATTCATTGAATTTGCAGAAGAAGCCGGGCTGAGCGATGCCAGCCGAATAGATATCATCAGAGCATTCCGCAGCACGATTCGCTACGGCATCAGCTCCATGCTCCAAGCCACGCGCACGGTAAGCTTTGAGCACGCTGTACAAGCAAGCTTGCAAGCCCGAAAATACCGCCGCCCCAGTACACGTGCAGATTTAAAATCGTTCACGCAAAGGATGTTGAGAGATCGCAGCATCGCAACGCGCCCCCTCCGGGAAATCACCGTAGAGGAATGCAAGGCTCTACTGGACAAGACATTTGCGCATAGCGCTCATTCATACCGAAAAGCTAAAATGATTTTACACAGTATTTTTCACTACGGACAAAACCAAGGTTGGTGCACCCACAACCCGACAAAGGCCATTGTTGCGCCTCCGGTGGTGGAAGAACGCATTGAAATACTGAGCACCAGACAAATCAACAACTTGGTCAGAGCATGCGAAACGGAGGAGTTCCGCTGCATGGCTCCGGCCATCTACCTGATGCTGTGGTGCGGCATCAGACCGGGCGAGGTACGGCGTTTGCACTGGTGTGATATTGACCCGCGGGAAAAAATGGTATACGTGGAAGGGATGCACAGTAAGACAGGCGGAGCCCGTGCCATCCCGCTGCGGGGAGAAGCCGCTAAACTTTGTGAACTGAAAAAGGAATCATCTGATTTGATTGCGCCGAGCAATTGGAACAGGTTGTGGAAACGCGTACGGGGATATGCAGGGCTGTGTCACTGGCAACCGGATGTTCTTCGCCACACCTTCGCGAGTCTTCACCTCAAATACTTTCACAACTTACCGCAATTACAAGAGGAAATGGGGCACCGCGATTGCTCACTCTTGCGCACCCGCTACCTCAACCTGCGCCATGTTTCCCATATTTCCGCCACCAAATTTTTCCATAGGTAAGCATCTGCCGCCCCCCCGTGGTATGCCGCACTAGTATCTTGACGATTTGTATCGGCGGCATACAATACATGCAAACTTTCATTTTTTCATCATGAGCAACAGCACACATCAATTTCAAACAGAGGTACGCCAGCTTCTTGATATAGTCATTCACGCTTTCTACAGCGATCGAGAGGTTTTTGTGCGTGAGCTTGTCTCCAACGCTTCGGACGCACTGGAAAAACTGCGTCTCAAGCAGCTCACGGGCACGGCCATTGCTGACCCGGAGCGAGAGTTGCGAATCAACATCACCACCGATGAAGAAGCCCGCACTATCACCCTGGCAGATTCCGGCATCGGAATGACACGAGAGGAAGTCATCGAATTCTTAGGCACTATTGCCCACTCCGGCACCAAGAAGTTTTTGGAAGCCATCAAGGAAAGCCAGGGGGGCACGCAAGACCTCATTGGGCAGTTCGGCGTGGGGTTCTACAGCGTGTTCATGGCTGCGGACAAGGTGGAAGTAACCACGCGTTCATGGCAGCCGGATGCCGCCCCCGTCAAATGGGTGAGCGATGGGCAGGAAGGCTACACCTTAGAAGATGCAGCAGCCGACACTCCGCGCGGCACCAGCATCTTGGTGCACCTCAAGGAAGATGCCGCCAATTTCTCCAAAGCCGAGCACGTGCGCTACATCCTCAGCAAATACAGCAACTTCATCGGATTCCCCATTGATTTCAACGGCGAGCACCTCAACACCGTGCAGGCCATTTGGATGAAGAATAAGAAGGACGTGACGACGGAGGAATACAACGCTTTCTACCAATTCATCGGCCACACGGAATCGGAGCCGCTCACCTACATGCACTTCAGCGCCGATGCCCCTATCGTGCTCAACTCCGTACTCTTTGTGCCGGAGGAGAACCCGGAAGCCATGGGATTTGGGCGCTGCGAGCCCAATGTTTCCCTGTACTGCCACAAAGTGCTCATTGACAGCAAGCCCGAAAAGCTGCTGCCGGAGTGGCTGCGTTTTCTCACCGGCGTAGTGGATAGCGAGGACCTTCCCCTCAACATCTCCCGCGAAATGTTGCAGGACAACTCCTTGCTGCGCAAGATTTCCGGCATCATCACCAAACGATTCATCAAGCACCTGGAAGGTGTGGCAAAGGATGATGCCGAAAAGTACGAGAAATTCTGGGCTCAGTTCGGCCGCTACATCAAAGAAGGTGTAGTAACCAGCTGGGAGCACAAGGATGCTCTGGGCAAGTTGCTGCGCTTTGAATCCACCTTCACGGAAAGCGGCAAATACACCTCCTTGGCAGACTACGTAAGCCGCATGAAGGAAAACCAGAAGGATATTTACGTACTCTACGGCACCTCCCGCGCCCAATTGGAGCACTCTCCCTATCTGGATGCGCTCAACGCCCGCGGATTCGAGGTGGCATTCCTGACGGAAGGCGGCGACCAATTTGTGATGGAGAGCCTCATGCGCTTCGATGAGAAGGAAATCAAAGCCATCGACCGCGCCAATCTGGATCTGCCGGAGATAGAAGACACCGCCCCCGATGCCCCCTCGCTGGATGAGGAGGAAGCCGGCGGCCTCACCACCTGGATTGAGGAAACATTCAAAGACCGCTTCAGCAAGGTGAGCACCGGCAACCGTGTGACTTCTGCCCCCGCCATAGCCCTGCAAGGAGAGCATGACATCTCCCCTGAGGTAAAAGCATACCTCAAAGCCATGGGGCAGGAAGTGCCGGAAACGCACCCTGAGATTGCCTTCAACCCGCGCAATCCCATCGTGATGAAACTGGCAGAGCTGCGCAAGAGCGATGCAGAGCTGGCCAAGCTGCTGGCAGACCAAGTCATCAACACCGCCCTGCTCCGCGCCGGCATGCTGGACGACCCCGCCCGCTTGGCAGACAACTCTCAGGCGCTGCTGGAGCGGCTGCTGAACAAATAAACGCATCTTCTTCCATCTTTATTCCACCCTGTGATGCAGCGAGCTGCTCACAGGGTGTTTTTGTTTACGGCTAATAGTTGGAGTAACAAATTGCAGGCAAGAGCCATGGCGCATATAATCGGCTGCCATGACTCATTGTTTTACCTATTGCATGCCCACCCAGATTCGCTTTGAAGACGGCTTATTCCGGAGACTGAAAAAAAGTCATCTTCCCGGTTCTCGCGTGCTCGTGATCAGCGGAGAAAATGCGGATGCCCCGTACGGTTTCACCAACTTGCTCAAAAACATCCTTACAGAACAGCAGGTGAACCACATTGTATGTGAGGGAGTGCGCGGCATCATCAGCGCAGAAAAAGCGTGCGACATTGCCGATGTAGGGCGCCGAGCCGGCTGCACCTGCATTGTGGCATTGGGGGGCGCTGCCTGCATCAACGCAGCTAAACTGGTATCCATCCTCTGTACCAACGCAGGCACACCGGAAACATGTGAGCAAGCAGGCTTTGCCAACGCCCCGCTTCCCGTGGTGAGCATCCCCACCGTAGCAGAAATCGCATCGCTTCTTCCTTACTGTTTTTATATGAGGACTGATGGCATGCATCTCATAGAAGACAAACGCTTATACGCCCATTCATGCCTGACCGATCCGAGTATTACCATCACCCTGCCGCCGAGGCAAACGGGACAGTTGGGGTTCATCGCGCTGCTCGCGGCCATGGGGGTAATGCTTACGGCGGGTGCCCCCCTCCCCGCGCAGGTACTAGCCACCCACGCGTGGGAGCAACTGCGCACTACATTACCCCGGTGCATTGCCCAAGGGAAAGATGATAGCGCCCGCCGCGCCGTGTCTGCCGGCACCCTACTGGCAGCCATGGCAAGCGCCACATGTACCTGTCCGCCGGAGATTGCCACAGCCTTAGCCATTTGCACGGCGGTACCGGCTTGTCCATTGGGTGCTACTCTTTGCAAGCTGGCACCTGTCTGGCACGCGCACGCTGAGGCCAAAAACCCGCATCTCTACCAGCAAGCATTGCAGCTTCCACACGGCATCGAGACAGAATTACGCAGCATTTTACACAGCTGTGGGCTCACAAGCAGAGCAGCGGATTCTAACCTCAAAGCAGATGCCTTGTGTGCAGCCATTATGCAAAACACCAAGCATTTGGAGAGCATTTTCACTCCACCTCATTGTATTTTAACGCCGGATGAGCAACTGCTCGTGGTGCGCGAGGCATTGCTATAGGGAGAACTCAAAGCTTTTTCAGAATCTCAGCAGCCAATTGTTCATCGCGAGACAAGAAGATGGAGTAGCTGCGCCACGTTCTGCGCTCTGCTCGCTTCATGAGGCTATTGCAACGCGAGTTAATTTTATAGCGCAAATCCGGGTCCTGACACTGCCGGTACACAAACCACGCAAAGCCCAAGTTTTTCTCCACAGAAAACGCACGGAAACTAAAATCCTTTGCCGTAAACTTCCAATGAGGATGAGCCGAAGCATAGCGCATGTTCAAATCACCGGCTATCTGTGAAGGCGAGCTGATAGAGAATGCAAGCACCAGCAACAATGCTACAGCGGCAATGGGACGCAGCAAGCCCCAAAATCTCTCGCGGCGGCTCATGTAGATGAACAGGAACACCAGCCCGGCAATCCCCATCAACATGCATTCCGAGGCCAACACTCGCCGAGCCGTATACCCGTATGCTTCCACTTGGTAGTACAAACGCATGTACACGCTGGCGGCCAGCACAAAGGTCTGAAGCAACAGTATATACCCGGCTACACGAGATAGCACCGATCTGCGAGAAGTGCCGCTCGGTCGAAACAAAGCCACCAACAACACCGCTGCAATGCCTGAGGCCCAAGTGATGGATGCCGCGCCATCATACAAATACTCTGTCTGCGAAATGCCCTCTGGTACGCGATGCAACCAAAGGAATGCCACATCTGTGGAGGAAGCAATCAGGAAGGCCAAGTTGGTACCAATCAACACACTAGGTGCCAGATAAGGCAAGATGGAATGCTTATTGGCAACGGGAGCAGCCGGAATCGGAGCTTGGGCTTCCGGACGCTTCATGGTATAAATGCCAAACCACAGCACACCACCCACCCAGCAGAACACTTGGAAGCAGAACTCCCAGTTGAGGTTGAGGAACTCCACCACGCTGTTCCACGCATCGGCTATAGCATTCCACACCAATTCCACCACAGGATTACCCGATGCAAAGATGCTCAGGAAAAAGACAAAGCAGATGATGCCGATCAGGATGCTCAGCAACATAGGAAGAATCTTTTTGATGCGTTCGGCGCGGCTGCTCACCTCTGCACGGATGCGGTGAGAAAACCAAAATTGCCACCAGTTCAGATACTTACTCGTGCTCTTTGCACCGGATTTACCGGGCATTTGCACCACCGCAAAGGGCACAGCAAGCGCGGCGACCCAACACAAAACACTTCCATTGAGCATCAAACCGCAACAGCATACAAGAGTCATCAGCGTTAGGAACATGATTTCACCCCGGGTGAAATCGCGCCGCAACAACATGAGTGCGCCCATCCCCAAAAGAACACCGATGGCAGCCCCCACGCCAAAACCATGAATGCGGGGAAACAGAAAATCAGCCGCTGCGGCTGCCAGCACAAATACGACAAAAGGAACCCACCCCAAACGCCACCACGTCGGTTCTTCTAGCGGCTCAGGTTCAGGCGCAGGTGGAAGTTTGGCTTCTTCTTCAGAAGGTGGAATAGGCGCATTCATATGCAGAGTTTAACAATGCAGCAAGGGAAAGCGTTGAAACAAACAGTTAGGCAAGTGAGGCATCTTCATAATCCGCAGCCATGAGTCCGGCTCCAACCAGGCCGGAATCTGCACCGAAATGAGCAGGCAATATCTTCAACGCGTTGTAATGCACAGGGAAAAGCTGCTCTTGCAGGCGGCGTTGCAACGGTGCAAAAAGTAAATCTCCCGCCTTGGCCACACCACCGCCGATGATGAAGGCATCCGGCACAAAGGCGTACATCATATTCATCATCAAGCAGGCCAATTTCTCCGCAAAATTCTCGAATACCCGCAGCGCCACAGTATCACCCCGGCGAGCAGCCTGCGCCAAATGATAGGGAGTACATTCCGCAGCGGTGCAAGCAATCCCCTGCTCCGCATACATCGCTGCGGCATCAGCAGCCACTTCATTGCAGCCGATGTATTCTTCCACCGCGCCCAAGTTACCGAAAGGGCCGCGCCGGCCGTTGAAGCACACGCTCGTTTGTCCCAGCTCCGCAGCAGACACGGTGCGCCCGCGCAGCATGCGATTATGAAGCACAATGCCACCGCCGATTCCGGTGCCGAGGGTCAGGCAGACCATACTTTCCAGTCCCACACCGGCACCCTGTTTCCATTCTGCATAAGCCATGCAGTTGGCATCATTATCCAGCACAATGGGTAATCCCAGCGCCCGCCCCATGATTTCGCGCACAGGCACCTCGTGATTCCACACCGGCACATTGGTAAGCTGATAGAGTACCCCGCGGTAAAAATCCACCCATCCGGGCATACCCAGTCCCACGGCAACCACTTCAGGGTGGCGGGTCTGCAAATCGCGTATAGAAGCACACATGGCATCCATGATAGCAGCGGGGTCGGTGAATTGTTGCGTGGGCAAAGGTGCGGTCTTATCCAAGATGCGCGCCCCTTGCACCACGCCGATTATAATAGTGGTAGCACCAAAATCCACGCCGATTGTTTTCTTGCTCTGCTCCATGCTAAATAATGAACTGACGGCCGAAGTATGGCACAATATGCTCAGCGGAGCAAGGCAAAATCAGCTCAGGATGCTTCGCTGCGGGGAGGTAGCGCCATAAACAGCAAGGTCCAACCGGAAAAAATCATTTCCACGGCGATGATCGTACCAATCAGCCAGAGAGATGATTCCGGCCATCCATAAACCACCATAGCACCCAACACCAGAGAAATAATAGCGTTGAAAAAGCGCCACGCGCTCCCCGGTGCTTTCAGCATGCTAAAGGCGACCAGCAGCCGCATCACACCACCTATCAACAGGGCAGCACCAATCAACAGGGTAATCATGGCGAGCGATTGCCCGGTGTAGTACATCATCACCCCACCGGTGAAGAAGTAAAGAATGGCGGTGAGCATATTCCACCAGCGATTGTACGCATAGTTGAACATATGCACCACGCGCAGCACACCCGCAATGAGCAGCACAAAACCACCCACCCACACGGCAGATGCCCCCAACAGCACAGGAAAGCTCAACAGGATGAACCCCAGTATCAATTCCAACACAGCCAAAACGGACACCACCCACGTGTTGCCCGCCATGCGGCTCCAAAAGTTTGATTCATGCGTATCCATGGCAGTATGAACGGAAGCGGGAAGCAACTACTTCCCAGTTGATTAAAGCGAAAAAGGCATCCAGATAGGATGAACGGTTGTTGCGATAGTGAAGATAATAAGCGTGCTCCCACACATCGCACACCAACAAGGGTTTGAGACCGGGGATGAGCGCATCCTGATGCTTTTGCACGGCACAAACCACCAAACGGCGGCTGGCCGGCTCCACTCCCAAAATCCCCCATCCGCTCCCCTGCACCGCCATGGTGGCTGCGCGAAAAACACGTTGGAAGCCATCGAGAGAATCGAAGGTTGCAGCCATGGCATCTGCCAGCTCTCCACCGGGGCCTTCTTGAGGCGGCGGTGCCATATTCTCCCAATAGAGCGTGTGCAATATGTGCCCGCTGAGATTAAATGCCAAACTGAGGGTGGCCGCCGGGGCGAGCGAGGGAGATGCATCTCCCTGAGCAATTCGCCGCAAGGTATCAGCAGCATCATTAGCGCCCGCTACGTATGCGGCGTGGTGCTTGTCGTGATGCAGCAGAACCGTAGCTTCATCCAAGTAGGGCGTCAGCGCATCTGCCGGGTAAGGCAGCGGTGGCAACGCATACTTGCCGGCCTGGTAAGCGTGTGTCAGCAATTGTGTTTCCATGTGGGGTGAGATTCCACCCCCTCATGCAAACATTGAATAAAGTATGGATAAATTCACATCCAATCCAAGGTCACCACCGTCACATTATCAGCATGCTCCTCCTCCAACGCACGGCATGCCTCCACAATATCGGCAGCCAAGTTACCGGTGCGAGTCTCCAACATAGCACGGGTATCGGCCGTCATCTCAGCTGGAATAAACAAGGAATCAACCCCATCCGAAGCAAGAATCAGCCTATCCCCCGGCAGCAGTGGCCATGGCGTAATGGAAATATCCACCATCTCCAGCGGTTCCCCGGTAATCGCGGAGCGCAACATGTGCCCCTTGAGCATGGCATCTTTGGCCGACATCGTGCCATTTCTCACAAACTCCTCGTAAATGGCCCGCATGGAATGATCTGCATTGAGGCGGAGTAAGCGCTTGCGGCGCCACATATACAAGGGGGAATCGCCCACGCTTGCCCACCAAACGACACCGCCTCCCACAAAGGCCGCCAGCAAGGTAGTGCCGCCATATTGCGAACCGGGAAAAAGCTTCCCCACCGCTTCGTTGGCGGCATCCAATGCCAGTTGCAGACGCTCCCGCACGGGAGCATCCGAAGCAGAACTGAACACTTTCACAAAAGTATCTGCCGCCACTCGTGCAGCCTTGCCACCCTCATCATGCCCGCCCATGCCATCGCACACCACCGCCAGCGTACCTTGGGGGTAATGCTTTACTGCGTATACATCCTGCTGGGATTCACGCTTCCCAATCCACTGTGCTACACGGGCATCCATCGCAATCTCCTGAATAGCAAAAAAGCCCCCGCAAGACAAGAGAAAACTGTCTTGCGGGGGCTGTATGTCAAAAATCAGGCGCGATTTTTCAGCTGTGGGAACAAAATGATGTCGCGGATAGAGCAAGCACCCGTCATCAGCATGCAAAGGCGGTCGATACCAATGCCGATACCGCCGGCACTGGGCATACCGGATTCCAGTGTTTCTACAAAGTCGTAGTCTATCTTCTGGGTTTCCTCACCGGCTTGGTGCTTGAGGCGCTCCAACTGCTCAATAGGATCGTTCTGCTCGGAGTAACCGGGGCAAAGCTCCTGCCCATTCATCACCAGCTCAAATACGTCCACCACGTCGGGGTTCTCCGGATTAGCCTTGGCCAGCGGCACCAAATCACGCGCTACGTGGCACACAAAGAGGGGATTTGCCTGCTTCTCTTCCACAAGCTTCTCGTACACCTGCTGTGTTACAGCTGTGTCATCCAAGTCTTCACCAATTTGCAGCTTCAGTTCATTTTCTGCGCGTTCGCGGCGTTGCTCCGGTGTCAGGTCGAACCAATCAGCCCCGGCAACTTCCTTGACCAAGTCGTTGTAATCTGCGCGGCGCCAAGGACGAGTCAAATCAACCGTCCAGCGCACATTGCCATTTTCATCGTACTGGTCGAACTTGAGCGTACCAAAGACCTTTTCTGCCACGGTACAAATCATCTCTTCCATCATGGCGGCCATCGTCTCGTAGTCACCACCGGCTTCGTATACCTCCAACACGGTGAACTCCGGATTGTGGCGGCGGTCCACACCTTCGTTGCGGAAGTTGCGGTTCAGCTCAAACACCTTCGGGAAACCACCCACCAGCAAGCGCTTCAGGAACAGCTCCGGTGCAATACGCAGTGTCACGGCTTTCTTGAGTGCGTTGTAGTAGGATTCAAAGGGCTTGGCGGCGGCTCCACCCGCAATATCCTGCAACATGGGAGTCTCCACTTCCAAGAACCCGCGGTTGGTCAGGTAGTTGCGAATCTCCTGAATGATGAGGGAACGCTTCACAAAGCGATCTGCACTTTCTGCATTGCTCATCAAATCCAAGTGGCGGCGGCGATAGCGTAAATCCATATCTGCCAAGCCATGGAACTTGTCCGGCATGGGGCGCAGAGCCTTGGAAAGCACTTTGAAAGAATCCACACGCACAGAGGGCTCACCCGTGCGGGTGATGAAAGTCTCGCCCTCCACGCCAATCCAGTCACCACGCTCCAGCAGCTTCCAAAGAGCCCACACTTCCTCCGTGCAAGCTTTCTTGGTGAGCATGCACTGTATGCCACCCTGCACATCGGCTACGGTAAAAAACTGGGTGCGTCCCATATCACGCAAAGCTGTGATACGACCCAGCAATTTCACCTGTTTACCTTCCACGAAATCGGCTTTGATTTCGGCCGGGGAAGCAGTCACATCAAAACGGCCGCCAAAGGGGTTGACACCCAATTCGCGGATTTTTGCCACCTTCTCACGGCGCACGGCAATCAATTCCTCTTCGGAGGAACCCGGTGCATTAGTTGTTGCTGGTGTATCTGACATAGCGCGGGTATTATACGCTCTTTCTGCTGAATTTCCAGTCTAAAATCACCCAATCTCAAGAAAATGAATCAAGATTCTCATTCAGCATGGCATTTTTGGGGGGGGTAGAAAAAACACAGGCGGGGCAGCTTATGCCACCCGCCTGTGAGAAAAGGATGATGAATCAACCGGCGTTAGAGCTTCTTCCAAGGGAGAGAAGCCAAGATGTTATCAAAGCCGAGCCCCGTTCCCTTGGGGGGAACAAAGTCAGGGGTGATATCCATACCCAGTTCCTCAGAGAAGGCATTGGGGCGGTATACATGGTGGGTCACCAATCCGCAGAGTGGTATTTCTTCCACAGGTTTATCGGAATAGAAAAGAGCGGCATTGTACGCAGCCCAACACTGTCCGAGGGGGTGATCCATGTAGGTCGTGAAAACAGGCAAACCGCTGTTACTGTGGTGGCGAGCCGGCTTAACAATACGCATCATGGGCTTACTTGTGCGTTGGGGGATGATGCGCTCATCCTGCACGGGTGTGTCGTACCCCAGAGGAATGCCGGCATCCTGCAACTTCTGCCAAGCGTCCACGTCGTAGTAACAAGGGTCCTCGATAAAGTCGATACGCTCTTTCATGGCATCGGAGAGCATATCCCAGAACTCCAGCGTTTCATCGGGGCTGAGGGTGCAGTTGAAATCCACACGCCATTTCCACTCCGGCACCATGGAGGCGAGATTTGTAAGACGCTCCACCGTAGAGGCAAGCTTGGGAATAACCTTGATTTTACCCACACGGAAGCCACGTTGATGCAGATTATACACTTGGGCGGGGGTGGCGCTCACAGTAAGAGTGGCATGACTGCGGGGAATGCTCAGTCCCGCAAACAAGCTCACGCCTTCAGCGCGGGCAGCACCATCCAGCTCGATACACTTGAGAGCACGAGCACCCAAACGCATGGGGCTTCCCTCGCGCAGGGCATCCAGCTCATATTCCAAGGGAGAATCGCCCAGCTCCGGCCATGGCTGCAAACAAGCGTAACCGCCGTTATCACCACGCAGGAGTACGCCCTCGCGAGGCTGGGCCGCGGCACGTGCGCTCATGGCCCCGATGGGATAGAGTGTATAGGGAGTGTAGTGCATGCAGGCATTGTATGCCCAAATGATGGGAATGTCACGCGCTTTCTGCGTTTTATACCCCGGAATCTGAAAACTTTTCTTCTAAAAACAGTTTTCGTTCTCATTCTCACCGTCATCTCTGCGCATTCCCCAATGAAAAATGTGAACTTTGAACTTTTTAATTCCTACATTTATCTTGATTTGTGAGCAGCAGCGCGGTATAAGGGGTGCATGTCTGATGCTTGGATGAGCCAAGAATTGCTGGTGGGTGGCGTATTATCGCTGCTGGCCGGCTTGTGCACGGGCATTGGGGCAGCAGTAGCGCTGTTTGTGCGGCGCACGGATACAAAAATACTCACCTTTGCGTTGGGGTCAAGCGCGGGGGTGATGGTGTATATCTCTTTCATGGAGCTGATGCCTACCGCAACCGACATGCTGGAGGGGCATAACGCCGCAAAGTGGATTACCATCGCCGCATTTTTCGGGGGTATGCTCATGGCAGCCCTTATAGACCGGCTCATTCCGGAGGACGAAAACCCGCACGAGGTACACGATTTGAGCGAGATGGACTCCATCCGCAAGACGGGGCAATTCTCCGGCAATTCGCAAGTACGCCGCTCAGCTTTTCTCTTTGCAGCGGCTATTGCCATTCACAATTTCCCGGAAGGTATCGCCACGGTGGCCGCGGCATTCGACAACATGGAGATTGCGGCATCCGTAGCATTGGCGGTGGCTATTCACAACATACCGGAAGGCATCGCCGTGGCTGTTCCTCTTCTCTATGGTACCGGGCAGCGGGGCAAGGCATTCCGGCTGGCCACGCTCACAGGCTTGGCCGAGCCGCTTGGGGCCTTGGTTTGCATGCTGGTGCTCATGCCCTTTCTCTCGCCGATGTTGCTTTCCATTCTGTTTGCCGGGGTGGCAGGTATCATGGTCTACATCTCGTTTGACGAGCTGCTGCCTATGGCCGAACGCTGGGGGCACCACCACATTTCCATTTACGGCGTGACAGCAGGCATGCTCATCATGGCACTCGTGCTGTAATAGCATTATTACCAGCGCAATTTGGCGCGCAGACGAGCCGCATAATCAGCTCCGGGAAGATTGAGCAAGCGCAGGGAAACATCTGCTTTGCGGATGGTTAGTGTGGCATTGATAGCAATGGGATATGTGCTGCGACCATCCAATGAATAAATGAGGGATTCACCCACCCGCCCCCGGCGGGCGCGCGGGCGTATGGTGATTTCTACCCCTTCCGGCAGAATCACGGAGCGACTGGTAAGGCTGTGGGGGCAAATGGGGGTGAGACACATGACCCCGGTGGAGGGCCACACGAGCGGGCCACCGGCAGAAAGTGAATAAGCAGTGGAGCCCGTGGGAGTAGACACCAACACGCCATCTGCGTGGTAGCGATTCAGCAGCAGGCCATCCAATTCCACATCCACATCAATCATGCGCCCCGTTTGCGCACGCATGAGAGCTACTTCATTGAGAGCCAAGTGAGGTGCCATGCACACACCGGTTTCAACGTTGCGCTGCATGACTTGGAGAAGAGAGCGAGTCTCCACCTCATAGTTGCCCGAAGATAATGCCTCTACCAGCGTTTCGACATCCTCCTTGCCACAGGCGCTCAGGAATCCCAAATGCCCCAGATTCACCCCACAAAGCACGGAACCGTTGCGAGCCGCCTCCGTAGCAGCAGAGAGCATCGTGCCATCTCCCCCCAAGCAAATAATCACATCCGGCGTCCCCAAAGCGGGATCGGAAAGTGTGTGTCGGCCCAATTCATAGGCTACCAAACCGGCCGCTGCACAAGCATCCATCAACTGCTGGGCTACCAGCAGCCCGGCAGCTGTACGCTGCGGCGCAAAAATGCCAATGGATGAGGGGATTCTCACAAATTGAAATCTTATCGTTGTTCCCGCACAATCTCTGTGCCGATGCCTTCGGGCGTGAAGATTTCCAACAGCAGAGTATGAGGCAAGCGACCGTCAATGAAGTGAACTTTGCGCACACCGGCATTCAGAGCATCCACGGCGCTCTTTACTTTCGGTATCATGCCACCCGCAATGACGCCTTCTTCTATCAACTGGAAAGCCTCCTTGCGATCAATGCTCTTGATGATTGTGCTGGGATCTTTCGGGTTCATCATCAGGCCGGGCACATCGGAGATGTAGACCAGCTTCACCGGCTTGAGCTCGCGAGCCAACGCCGCAGCGGCCAAGTCTGCATTGACGTTGAGCGCCTGGTTAGTCCCCAATTCGCGAGCCAGCGGGGAAATCACAGGGGTGAGCTGCAGAGAGAGCGCCTCCTCAACTCGTGAGAGCTGCGTGCCAATCACGCGCCCCACCATGCCGATATCCAGGGCGTTGCCATCTGCATCCTTTTCCACAAGTTTTTCGCCCACAAAGACATTCGTGCCGGAGATACCCACAGCCTTTCCTCCGCAATCGCGCACCATTTCCACCAAACCGGGATTGATGGTACCCGTAAGGGTACGCTCTACAATGCTCACCGCCTCAGGGGTTGTCACTCGCAGACCATTCACAAAGCGAGCCTCCAACCCGGCCTCCTGCATTGCCTTGGAAATAGCCTTGCCGCCTCCGTGCACCACCACGGGGTTGAGGCCCATGGCCTCCATCACCACGATATCGCGCATGAGAGACTTCACCAATTCAGGGTCATCCATGGCAGAACCACCAAACTTGATGAGGATGGTCTTATCGCGATATGACTGCATGTACGGAAGGGCCTCGATGAGAATGTTGGCTTTCTGGATTTCCTGCTCCGGTTTTTCTACCTTGCGAGTACTAATCATGGCGTGTGTGATGTTTCAGATATAACGTTTGATTTTGAAGATGATGAGCGGCAAAATTCCGGCCAATCCCATGAGCACGATGGAGAACCAGAAGCCCCACTCTGTGTCCAAGAAAGGTATGTATTTGAAATTCATGCCAAAAATACTTGCAATGAGCGTGGGCGGCAGAAACACCACCGACATGATGGTGAACACTTTGAAAATATCGTTCTGCTCAATATTGATGAGCCCCAGCACCGCATCCAACATGAAATTAATCTTGTTGGAGAGAAATGAAGCATATTCTGCCAGTGAATTCACGTCTCGCGACACGGGACGCAGCGGCACATACAGGCTATCGTGCGCGCTCATGCAGGAATCCTCGTTGCCGGCAAAGGTAATCATGCGCAACAGGTTCACCAGAGCATCCCGCTGGCGGGTAATCAAGTCACCCACGCGCCCCAGTTCTTCCAGTGCATCGCGCAGATCATCCGTATCCGGATCTTCGCGGCGGCCCTTGCGGCGCGTGTGGTGTGTACCAAATACTTTTTTGGAAAGAGCATCCAAATCCGTACCGAATCGTTCCAACACGTCTGCCTGGCGATCCACCAAAGTCTCCAACAGCCCAATGAACACCAAATCGCGGTTCGTATCCTGCGTACGCAACAACTGGTGCGAGAATACGCGGAATGAATACGAGTCCGTGTGGCGAATGGTGATGAGCTGGCGCCCTTTCAAAATGAACGTAATTTCAGCGATGATGGGTTCATCCGTCTCCACTCGGCTGAGCACCGTTGTCGTCATGAAGCGGCCGCCATCCTCGCAATACAAGCGCGATGTGGCCTCAATTTCCCGCATCTCGTCCTTGGTTGGCATCTCAATGGCGCACAGCTTTTCCGCATACGCCAATTCCTCCGCGCTGGGAGTCAGCAAATCAATCCAAAATACAGCACCCAAGCTGTCGGGCTGATCCTCCATCCCGACTGTGCGTGAGATTCCTTTCTCCGACTGTGTATAGATGCGTATCATCGTTCCGCTGCTCGTTGGAGTGTGTTATGGGAGCGAGTCTTCAGCCTCACGTGGCTTTAGCATGCGCTATTTTCTCCCAAAAAGCAAGCCCTTTTTACCGCCGACCACACTCTTGCAACGAATTTATCATCTATCCGAAATACATTTCGGATGAAAGAATACCGGCAACATCTAATGATTTGGCTTTCTATTGGGGGTAAAATGTGGTAAAATGGGGTGACGGCACGCAGTAGCGCCGAAGATAATAGTATGAGTGACCCCAGCAAATTTCGCAATCTGGCCATTATCGCACACGTAGACCACGGCAAAACGACCTTGGTGGATCAACTGTTAAAAGCAGGCGGGACGTACCGTGAGAATCAGGAGGTGCAGGATCGCGCCATGGATTCCATGGATTTGGAGCGAGAAAAGGGTATTACGATTAAGGCGAAGAATACTTCCATCCATTGGAATGGGTACACCATCAACATTGTAGACACGCCGGGGCACGCTGATTTCGGTGCCGAGGTAGAGCGAGTGATGAAGATGGTGGATGGTGTGATTTTGGTGGTGGATGCCTACGAAGGGCCGCAGGCGCAGACTCGATTTGTGCTACGCAAGGCACTGCAAGAGGGGCTACTACCCATAGTCGTCATCAACAAGATAGACAGACCGCACGCAGACCCGATGAAGGTACATGACCAGGTGCTGGAGCTGCTGATGGATTTGGATGCAAATGACGAGCAATTTGAAGCTCCGTTTGTATACGGTTCTGCCCGCGATGGCTATTTCATGAACAGCCCGGAGAACGAGCCGCCGGTGGATTGCACCCCCCTGCTGCACCAAATTATCAAGCACATTCCCGCGCCGAAAGATGCCGACCCGGAAGGCCAATTTCAAATGCTGATTTCCAATATAGATTGGGATGACTATGTGGGGCGCGTAGCCGTGGGGCGCATCAGCCGCGGTAGTGTGCAAAAAGGCGATACGCTGTACTTGCTGCGCCCGGATGGCAGCCGCACCCCCGGCAAGGTAACAAAGATTTTTGAATACAGCGGCTTGCAAACAACGGACTCTACGGTTGGCACCGCCGGCAACATCATCGGCCTTTCCGGCTTTGAAGACGTGGACATCGGCCAGACGCTCACGGCCGCCCCCGATGGCGAGCCCCTGCCCTTTGTGGAGATTGAGCCTCCTACGGTGCAGATGGAATTCAGCATCAATGATGGTCCCTTGGGTGGCCGGGATGGCAAGAATGTAACCAGCCGTGTGATTCGCGATCGTCTGATGCGCGAGATGCGTACGAACATCTCTATCAAGGTCGAGGATACGGATTTGGCGGGCGTGTTTATGGTATCCGCCCGAGGCACGATGCAGATAGCCATTTTGGTGGAGCAGATGCGCCGCGAAAATTACGAGGTGCTGGTCTCCCGCCCCAAGGTCATCACCCGCGAGATAGATGGTGTGCGCTGCGAACCATTTGAAACAGTATACATCGAAGTCCCGGACGAATGCGCCAACGGCACGGTGCGCATTCTGGGCAATCGGCGCGGTATTTTGGAGAACATGGAAACAAAGGGAACCGGGCGCACCTTCATCCAAGCCACCATTCCCACGCGAGGCCTGATTGGCTTCGAGTTCGAACTGGTGAACCTGACGAGCGGCCACGGCATTTTCTCTCATTTGTTCAAGGAGTACGCCCCCTACGCCGGGGAGATTGTGACCCGCCAGAGCAGCACACTCGTCTCCATGGAAAACGGCATTGCGCGCCCCTACTCTTTGCAAGCCATGGAGGAGCGCGGTTCCCTTTTCATCGCACCGGGCGATGAGGTGTATGAGGGAATGATTGTGGGAGAAAACCCCAAGCCGATTGATATTCCCGTAAACCCCACACGAGAAAAGCACCTGACAAACCACCGCTCGGCTACGAAGAATGATTCCATCCAGCTGACACCCCCACGCGTGTTCTCGCTGGAGCGAGCCATCGAATACATTGAGCCGGATGAATTGGTAGAAGCCACCCCGCATTTCATCCGCATGCGCAAGCGTATTCTTGATGCCACGGCTCGCAAGCGAGCAGCCTACCAGATGCAGCAGCAATAAGCACCTCCTCTCATTGCACAACATGTGGCAAGACATCCTGCAATGGAGCACGACCGGGGGCTTTTATTTTATGGCCATCCTGTTGTTTGCTCTGGGCTTTTTGGGTGCAGTATTGCCCTACCCCGGCAATTTTGTCACCCTTACCGGCTGCATTTTCCTGGTAGCAGCCATGGGCGAGCCCTATCCGGAGTGGTGGTTTTGGCTCATTCAAACACTACTCGCCCTTTTCGGCACATTGGTGGATAATCTGACAACGGCACTAGGCGCTCGCAAATTCGGCGGCAGCAAATCTGCATTCTGGTTCAGCATGCTGGGGCTCTTTATCGGTGTGTTCTTTTTCCCCTTGGGGCTTCTCATCGGGCCATTCTTGGGGGCTTTTATTGCAGAGATGTGGCTGGCACGCCGGGACATGAAACAATCTGCCCGCACCGGACTTGGCGCCACACTGGGACTACTGGCCGGGGTCGTAAGCAAGTTGATTGTTTCCGGCATCATGGTTATTCTGTGTCTGGTGTAACTCCGCATACCAACTCCACCTTGCAGGCGGGGCGAGCCACCCCCCTATCTTGCATCGACGGAGTGTAGGATGGTGGAATAAATGGCAAAAAAAATCCCCGGCTCTGCGTATGCAGCAGCCGGAGATTTTATCAAAAACGGAAAACCTGAAAGGGAACTCAGGCGATGGTAGCCACAGACTTGGCTGCCTTGCTCTTGTAGTTAGCAGCGCGATTGGCAGGAACAGTACCCTTCTTGGCGGCCTTGTCAATGACAGAGGCGAACTCGTTGTAAGCAGCCACGGCGGCTTCCTTATCGCTACCGGCAACGGCCACAGCTACCTTCTTGCGAAGGGTGCGAACGCGGGACATGATGGAACGGTTGACAGCGGTGCGGGCAATCGTCTGACGGATACGCTTCTTAGCGGACTGGGTGTGAGCCATAGTAAAATTGAGAATTGGTTTTTCGTTTTGGTGGCGGAAGTTTACTTCATTTTTACGAAATGTCAAGCAAATTGGGATGAAAAGACATTTTTTTTGAAAATGGTGACAGCAAATGCCATGCTGACACGCGGAAAACTGGAAGGAAAGAAGGTGGTCATGTAGAATGCATCGCGTGAAGAAGTGCCAAATATGCGGAAAGCGAGCCACCATGTTGTTGACCCAAATTGTCAACGGGCAGGTATCGGATTTAGCCTTATGCGAGACATGCGCGCGCGAAAAGGGTCTGTTTGACCCCCAGAGTCTCACCTTTGCGGAGAAGTTTTTCCCGGAGGAATTCAAGGCGAAAGTGGACAAACTCGTGCGCGAACTGGCTGAGGGCAAACGGGATGAGAAACCGAGCAAAGTCAAGACCGATGTGCTGACCAAATGTCCCGTATGCGATTTTCCGCTGGAAACATACCGCAAAACCGGGCGCTTAGGCTGCCCCGATTGCTACACCGTATTCTCCCGCGAGCTGGATATCATGGGCACTGGCGCGAATCAAGAACCGCCTAAAGCAGATACAGCCACCACCCCGGAACGCAGTACTCTGGAAAAGAGTTTGAAGGAAGCCATTACCCGCGAAGATTATGAGATGGCGGCTCGCCTGCGGGATCAGCTTAAAAACCTTCACTAAACAAGCCCCTCCTCATGGCCATCAAATTCACCTCTCTTTTTAAGAACATGCCCCCGTGGTTCAACCACCATGGGTATGAAAGCGGCGTCATCATGGGTACAATGGGGCGCTTGGTACGCAACCTCAAAGGAGAAAGTTTCCCCGGATGGAGCACAGGCGAGAGCCGCGCCCGCATCGCGGAACAGTTGACTCCGGCCGTGCGGAGCTTGCCGGGATTCAGGCAGGCACAGCATGCCGAGATGACCGAGCTGAGCAAAATTGAGCGCCGGGTATTATTGGAGCGTAAGCTCATCACTCCCTGCATGGCAGCAAGGCAAGATGGTTGCCACGTGTTCATCAACAAGAAGCAGGATACCATCATCATGCTCAATGAGGAGGAGCATTTGGCCATACACCAGTTTGCCGCAGGAAACAGGCTGGAAAGCATTGTAAATGAGCTCAGCAAAAAAGCAAAGCAACTGGCAAAAGACGTAGAGTTTGCCCATGGGGAAGAGTATGGTTTTCTTACCAGCATGGCAGCTGAATGCGGCGATGGCCTGCAACTCTACATGGTGCTGCACCTACCGGGACACGCCATGATGAACCAGATAGATAAACTGGAGCGTGCGCTCAATAAGATGCACCTGAATCTATCCCCCTTCTTCAACGAACATGGTGAAGAAACGGGCAACTTGTATGTACTCTTCTCCACTCCTATCCCGATGGGCGCCACCAATGATGTATTGGGGCACATGCTCAATATAGCTGAAAGCATCGTTGAAAAGGAGCTGATGCTACAGGATAAAATGAACGTAGAGGATCCCATCCAGTTGACTGACATGGTGGGCCGAGTGTATGGCACCCTGCGCTACGGAAGCATGATGGAGTACCCGGAGCTTCTGCATACGCTTTCTGTATTGAACCTTGCCTTGGAGCTGGAAATGCTGATACTGAGCAAGGAGAAGTCGGCATTGCAGACAACTATGAGCAATGTTTTGTTGTACACGGCGCCCGCGCACTTACTCTTTACCACGGAAGATGATTCTTCCCAAGTGCACAAAATCCTGCGGATGAGCATGCTAAGCAGCATTGGCATGTGTATATCCCCCAACGAAGATTTTTCCCCATTGGATATATAAAACGCATGAATAATAATTTCACTCCCCGAGCTCAACAAGTGCTCAGCCTTGCCCGCCGTGAGGCCGACCGCTTTCTGCACAACTACATCGGTACGGAGCATATCCTGTTAGGTATGCTCAAACTGGGGCAAGGTGTAGCTGTAAGCGTGTTGGAAAATATCGGAGTCAACATACCGGAACTCGTATCCCGTATAGAGCAATCTATCATGCCGGGCAACGGAGGCAGCAGCAACAATGGCTCCCTGCCCTTCACCCCGCGTGTACGCAAACTCCTGACTACCGCCGGCAACGAAGCCCGCGAACTTCGCCACACCTATGTGGGTACAGAACACTTGCTACTGGCCATTCTGAAAGATTCCGACGGCTTGGCGTGGCACGCTCTGACCTCTGCCGGGGTGAGCTACGAATCTGCCAAAAAAGGCGTATTGCAAGAGATTGACCCGCGCTTCGACAACGATGGCGGAGATGAGCGAGATGAAACACCCGCGAACGGAGGAGGCGGATTCCGCCCCGATGAAGAGGAAGAAGATGCCAACGCATTTCTTCACTCCGGCAAAGCAGATCGCGGAGATGACAGATCGGGACGCAGTAAAACACCTGCGCTCAAGGCCTTTGGCCGCGACTTAACACAAAAGGCGGCCAACGGCGAGTTGGACCCCGTGATTGGACGCCGCAAAGAAATTGAGCGGGTGATGCAGATTCTGTGCCGCCGCACAAAAAACAACCCGGTGTTGCTGGGCGAAGCAGGTGTAGGCAAAACTGCCATTGTTGAGGGGCTGGCGCAGATGATTGTGAGCGGAGATGTACCGGAGTTCCTGATCGGCAAGAAGATCATCTCCCTGGATTTGGCTCTCATGGTGGCCGGAACCAAGTATCGTGGTCAATTTGAGGAACGACTCAAGGCCATCATGGATGAAATCAGTGCCGAAAAAAACATCATCCTTTTCATTGATGAAATGCACACCCTCATCGGTGCCGGCTCGGCAGAAGGCACGATGGATGCCTCCAACATCATCAAGCCGGCTCTCTCTCGTGGCGAGTTGCAGGCTATCGGGGCCACGACAATCAATGAGTATCGCAAGCACATTGAAAAAGATGCCGCTTTTGAACGCCGCTTCCAGCAGGTGCAGGTTGGCGAGCCTTCGGTAGAAGACACTCTCCTTATTCTCAAAGGCATTGCCCCCCGCTACGAGGAGCACCACCACGTACGCTATACCGAAAAAGCATTGGTAGCAGCGGCAAGCTTGTCCAAGCGCTATCTCTCCGGGCGTTTCCTGCCGGATAAAGCCATCGATGTGATGGATGAAGCAGGCTCTCGCCTGTGTATTGCCCGCATGACACGCCCGGCAGAAATCAAATCCGGCCAGCAAAAGCACAGCGAGCTGGATGCAGCCAAACGCGAAGCTGTAAGCCGCCAGGATTTTGAGCAAGCCGCCCGCTTGCGCGATGAAATGAACGCCCTGCACAGCGACTTACAGCAAAAGCTCACCAGCTGGAAAGAATCCATGAATTCCTCCTACGCCGATGTGGATGAAGAAGATATCATGACGGTGCTATCCAAATGGACTGGCATCCCCCTCTCCCGCATGGAAGAAAAGGAGACGGAAAAACTCCTGCGCATGGAAGAAGAACTCAAGAGCAAAGTGATAGGCCAAGACGAAGCGTGCTCTGCCATTTCACGAGCTCTGCGCCGCAGCCGTGCAGATATCAAGGATCCGCGCCGCCCCATAGGCTCCTTCCTATTCATGGGGCCCACGGGCGTGGGCAAGACCTACTTGGCTCGCAACTTGGCAGAAATCATGTTTGGCACGGCAGATGCGCTCATTCAGGTAGACATGAGTGAGTACATGGAAAAATTCAGCACCAGCAGACTCATCGGCTCGCCTCCCGGCTACGTGGGGCACGATGAAGGCGGGCAGCTCACCGAGCAAGTGCGCCGTAGGCCCTACGCAGTCATCCTCTTCGACGAAGTAGAAAAAGCCCATCCCGATGTAATGAACCTGCTCCTGCAAATTCTGGAAGAAGGCAACATGACGGATTCAATGGGCCGCAAGGTCAGCTTCAGCAACACCATCATCATCCTCACCTCCAACATCGGTGCCAGTTTGGCATCCCGCCAAGGTAAAGTCGGGTTCGGAGCCGCCAGTTCCGATGAAGCAGACTACGATACCATGAAAGAACGCATCTCAGAGGCGGCAAAACAGCACTTCCGGCCCGAATTCATCAACCGTTTCGATGAGTTGATTGTGTTCCGCATGCTCGAACGCCGCGATTTGGAGCAGATTGTGCAACTGGAAGCTCGCAAGCTCATCAATCGCTTGGCAGACAAGCAGATTCAGCTTGAACTTTCACCTGAAGTCATTGGCATGTTGGTGGACAAAGGCTATGACCCACAATATGGTGCGCGCCCCATGCGCCGCGCCATTGAACGCATGCTTGAAGACCCCATCGCAGAAGCCATCCTGCGCGGAGATTTGCGAGCAGGAACAGCTTCTCTTGCCAAACGAAATGCGGAAAGTAGCCGCATTGAGTTTGAAAATGTGGCTTCCCCGGAGCTAAAAGCACCAAGCGCCCCCAAAAAGCCGCGCAAAACAACTGCCAAATCCCCAAAAAAACCGGCCACCAAAACAACGAAAAAAACCGACGGCAAAAAAAGCAAGTAAGGCAACAAAATAGGAAAACACGCTTTTCCGCGCCCCAAGAGGTGGGATTGAACGCTTGGCAATCGGCAAAACAACCGATTGCCAATTTTTTCTGAGGCTTTTACCCATCGTCTTTGCATTAGTCTTGCGCACCAAGGACGTTTTGTGTATAATGCGGGGCGAGTATTATGATCGAACAGTTACGCAAACGGCTTCTGGATCGGGAAAACCCCGTACGCATTCATTTGATTGGTGTGGCAGGTGCAGGCATGAGTGGGCTTGCACGCATGCTGCTGGAAATGGGGCATCGTGTAAGCGGGTGTGACCGCGTGACGAGTGACGAGACGGAGCGCTTGCAGCAAGCGGGGCTCGTATTCTCCTGCCCGCACAGCGCAGACTCCGTAAAAGATGCAGAAGTGGTCATATATTCCAGCGCCATTCGCGAGGAAAATGTGGCTTTGGCTGCTGCGCGCCAAAACGGTTGCCTGTGTCTTCGCCGCGCCGAATGTTTAGCTGCTATCCTCAACAACAAAAAGGGCGTGGTGGTAGCCGGTACGCACGGCAAGACCACAACCTCTGCCATGAGCGCTCACCTGCTGCGAGAGGGGCGCATGCGCCCCTGCCATTACGTGGGTGCAGAGATTCCCGTGCTGGGAGCCAATGCACACTGGACACAGGACAGCGAATACCTGGTGGCAGAAGGCGATGAAAGTGATGGTACTCTCGTGAACTACATTCCAGAGCACAGCATCATCCTCAACATCGAAGCCGAGCACCTTGATTTCTACCGTGATTTGGATCACATCAAGAGCGTGTTCCACCGCCTTTGCAAGCAAACACGCGGCAAGCTGATTTATTGCAAGAGCGATGCGGGAGCTGCCGATGTGTGTTCCCAGTACCCCAACACCATTTCCTATGGCTGGCAAGACGCTGATTACACCGCCACGGATATGACAGTAAAGCGTGGCCGCACCCTCTACACCATCAACTACAAAGGCGAACCGCTGGGGCGTGTTGAACTCGGTATTCCCGGTCGCCACAATGTTCTCAACTCTCTGGCTGCTACTGCCCTCGCGCTGGAACTGGGTTGTGATTTTGCCAGCGTTACCCGTGGTTTGGTGAGCTTTGCCGGTGCACGCCGCCGATTTGAAACAAAGTACCTTTCCCGAAATTACCGCATTGTGGATGACTACGGCCACCACCCCACGGAAATAGCTGCCACTCTGCAAACGGCTCAAAGCTTGAAGCCCGATCGACTGATTGTCCTCTTCCAGCCGCACCGCTACACCCGCACCCAGCTGCTGCGCGATGACTTCGGTCGCGTATTGCAGAATGTGGATAAGCTGTACGTGGCAGATGTATACCCCGCCAGCGAGCCCCCCATACCGGGCATCAGCGGGCAGACTATCGTGGACGCAGTATTGGAAAACGGGCCTGTGGACGCAGAATTCCTGCCGAACCTACCCTTGGCTCACCACAAAGTAGGCAACATTCTTCGACCCGGAGATATGTTTATCACCCTGGGAGCCGGCAATGTGCATGAAACAGGCAAGAAAATTGCGGCAGACCTGCGTGTACTGGCAGAAATGCAGCAGGAATGCGGCAATGATTTCACCTGCCGCCTCTACGAACCCATGAGCAAGCATACCACCTGCGGTGTTGGCGGTGAAGCCCAGTACTGGATTGAGCCTGATACCTTTGAAAAGATGCAGGCCGTTGTCAACTTCTTCAAAGACCGCAGCATCCCCGTACACATCGTGGGACGCGGTTCCAACCTCATCGTCCGCGAAGGCGGTATACGCGGAGCTGTCATTCACCCCGTGGCCGGAGATTTCCAGAAGCTTGAAATGCGTGGCAAGCACATCATTGCCGGCGCCGGTGTCAAACTCAAGAAGCTGGCTACTTTTGCCGCACAAAACGGTATCAGCGGCTTTGAATGGATGGACGGCATCCCCGGCTACGTAGGCGGTAGCCTGCGGCAGAATGCCGGTGCCATGGGAGGTGATATGTGGAGTGTGTTCCACTCTGCCATTGCCCTGAATGATGATGGCGATATGGTGGAGTTTGAGAAAGAACGCATGCGCCCTGCCCGCTATCGACTCATCCCTGATTTTGAGCACAACTTGGTGATGCAAGCCACCTTTACCGGCACGCCCGGTGACCCCAAGGAAATACAGACGCGAACCGAGCAGAACCGCGAGCAGCGCAAAGCCAGCCAACCGCAGCTTCCCAGTGCAGGTTGCACCTTTGTGAACCCCGTCGAAATTCCTGCCGGCAAGCTCATCGATGAACTGGGGCTCAAAGGCTACACCATTGGCAAAGCCCAAGTATCGCCCATGCACGCCAACTTCATCGTGAACCTTGGGCAAGCCAAAGCCACGGATGTAACGGAGTTGATAGATTACATACGCAGTAAGGCTAAGGAGGAGCGTGGCATCACCCTCAAGACGGAAGTCCAGGTCGTGGGTGACCGCGAAGCTGAATTCTGATTTCACACCCTTTCAAACACACCATGAAAACATTGACGAAAGAGACGGCCATTGCACTGCTGATGGGTGGCCCCGGTTCGGAGCGAGAGGTGTCCATCACCTCCGGTAAAGCGGTATTGGAAGCACTGCAACAAGAAGGTTTCACCCATGTAACCCCGGTTGTCGTGGATTCTGAATCCCCGGTCATTCCCGAAGGAACAGAACTTTGCTACAACATCATCCACGGTACATACGGCGAAGATGGCGGTCTGCAAAGCTACTTGGAAAAACTGGGAATCCCCTACACCGGTGCCGGTTCAGAAACAAGTCGAAAATGCTTTGACAAGGTGCTCACCAAGGAAGCTTTTGTAGCTGCTGGGGTGCCCACACCTGCCAGCGAGGTTATCACCGCAGACCAGATGCCGAGTATTCCGGTACCCTGTGTCATCAAACCGCCATGCGAAGGTTCTTCCGTAGGGGTTCAGATTGTAAAAGAAGCCGCCGAACTAGCCCCCGCCGTAGCCGAGGCCGGTAAATACGGCAAGACGTTGCTTGTGGAGGAGTTCATCCAGGGCAAGGAACTCACCGTAGCTATTTTCAATGGTGAAGCCCTGCCCGTCATCCACATTTGCCCGCGCTCCGGTTTCTACGATATGAACAACAAATACCCTTCCCTGTATGGTGGAGCCGGGTCCGATTACATCTGCCCCGCCGATATCAGCGAGGAGGAGACCAAAGCCGTGCAACAAGCGGCTCTGGCGGCATACCATGCGCTGAACGTAGAAGTGTATGGCCGTGTGGACGTATTATTGACGGATGATGGCAAACCCTACGTGTTGGAAATCAACACCATCCCGGGCATGACGAGCGCATCTCTTTTCCCGAAGGCAGCTAAGGCAGTGGGTATTTCATTCGGGGAACTCTGCACCCGTATCGCAGAAATTTCCCTGAACCAGCCCCGCGGTTGAACCGCCTCAAACCCGCGATGAAACGACAGAACAAATTCCGCTCGGAGCAGAAGACAAATGTCCAGCTGCTTGAGAAGGCTCTGTCGCTCAAAACGCGTCTTTTCAGCATGATTGCCCTGCGGCGCGCAGGGCGATGGCTGCGGCGTTACTCACTCATCGTCATTGGTGCAATAGCTCTGGCCTATGGTATCTGGCTCTGTTGCAATTACGCCATTGAAAAAGCCTATAGTCTCAGCATCGACAACATCAGCTACAAATCCCACCGCGACCTCATCAGCAAGGAACAAGCTCTCAAAATCCTCGGCATCGAGGGATCGGTAAACATGGCTACGCTGGATGTGGCAGGCATGCAGAAAAAGCTGGAAAACATCCCAAGCATTGATTCAGTACGCATTCGCGCCGAGCTGCCGGACACACTTCACATTGAAGTAGACGAGCGCATCCCTATTGTCTTTGTGGAGATGGAAAGCGGAGCCAGCACCGGGCGGCGCACGAGACTTTTCATGGATCCAAAGGGGGTGCTATTCCCCGTCAATGCAGAATACCACAGCAAGTACATGGGTGTACCCACGTGGTATCTGCAATTGGCAGATGTGAAAGAGCTCAAGGTAGGAGAACGCATTGCAGAGGAACGCTGCCGCCCCATCCGCGAACTGATTGCAGCCTCCAACGCCTATGATTTGACGGAAATTCCCGCCATCCGCGAAATATTCCGCCCCAAAGAGTGGAAAATCCAGCTCACGCTGGATAATGGTACTTCCGTCACCATGCAGGTATACGAAATCAAGGAGCAGATGGAGCGTTTGGCCATGATTTTGGAACACGCTCAGGTGACCGGCATGAAAGCACGCAGTATCAACGTCATCCAGCGCATCAACCCCACGGTTATCCCGGCAGAAGACACCGAGCAGGAGAAAGAGGAAGAGAAAGCCGGGGACAAGAAGAAAAAGAGTCGCGAGCACCGCTGAGCCCGTGCATAAATCCCCTACTGCTCCCGCAGTTTGCGCAGGTATTCCATGCGTTCTGTGATGCGCAACTCCATTCCGTTTGTGGTAGGATGGTAATACACACGCCCCTCCGGCAAATAAGCCTGCGGCACGTAGTGCTCGTCTCCGAAATCGTGGGCATATTTATACCGGGTGTCTTCCTCTGCTACACCACGCAGGCGAGCCAGTTTTTTGCGAGTAGGTGTGGCCAAGTGATCCGGCACGGCCAGAGTTTTACCATTGCGCACATCTTCCAAGGCCGCATCCAAGGCTTTGTATGCAGAATTGCTCTTGGGTGCAGTAGCGATATAAACGGTCGCATGAGCCAGCGGTATTCGCGCTTCCGGCATGCCTACCATCTCCGCAGCGCGTGCAGCAGAGAGAGCTACCCGCAGCGCGTTTGAGTCGGCCAAGCCCACATCCTCACTCGCGCAGATGACCAATCGGCGCGCGATAAAGCGTATATCCTCGCCCGCATTGAGCATGTAGGCCAGCCAATAGAGCGCAGCATCAGGGTCGCTACCACGCATGGATTTGATGAAGGCGGATATCGTGTCGTAGTGTCCATCACCGGCGCGGTCATATTTGACAGCCTTTTTCTGGATGGATTCTTCTGCCACTGCCAAATCAACATGAATATACCCATCTGCTCCTGCCGGGGTGGAAAGAACAGCCACTTCGAGTGCGGTAAGAGCCTTGCGAGCATCGCCATCGGCTTTGAGCGCCATGTGTTCCAAGGCATCCGAATCCACCCGCAAAAGCATCTTACCCAAGCCTCTGCGAGTATCTGCGGCGGCTCGCCGCATAAGACTCACCAATTCATCAGCAGGCACCGGTTCCAAGGGAAAAATCTGGGAACGGGACAACATGGCAGAATTGATGGCAAAATAAGGGTTCTCCGTTGTAGCTCCAATAAAACGTACTGTCCCCTTTTCCAAATGAGGCAGCAGCACGTCCTGCTGTGCTTTGTTGAAACGGTGCAACTCATCTACAAACAAGATGGTCTTCTGCCCATGCAAGGTCTGGCGAGCCCGTGCCTCAGCTATCTTGTCACGCACCTCACTCACGTTGGATTCTACCCCGTTGAGCATCACAAAATATGCGCTTGTTTGCTGAGCAATCACATAAGCCAAAGTTGTCTTACCTACGCCGGGCGGGCCATAAAAGATAAGGGAGGAAAAGCGATCGGTTTCTATTGCGCGGCGCAGCAATTTACCATCTGCCAGCAAATGCTTTTGCCCGGCGACCTCCTCCAGGGTTTCAGGGCGCATGCGCGCGGCCAAGGGCATGGCAGATAAGGCATCGGTCTCCGGCATCTCGCCGTCGGTGCTTCTCCCGTGCGGTGTAAAAAGGTCGTCCATACCAAGATGAAAAAAGGAGCTGCCTATCAGATGCGCGGGAATACCGAGCTAAGCTGGATATTGATGGTGCTGTATCGTTTCTGCAAAGGCTCCAACATGGCCTCCTGCTGTGCGACCTTGTGGCGTGGTGCGGTATACAGGCGTCTGTATGCCGACACGCGGGAAATGACCAATTTTTCCACAGCTGCCGCAATGGCACTGCGCAAAGGTGCTTCCAATGTGGCTGCGAGTCGCAGCACCTCGTAACGGATGCGACGGGACGCAACCAAATGTGCCAGAGAACCAACCAGCCAAATCACACCGGCGACACCTACGCTATATATGGCCGGCTCGTCCTGTCCAATGAAGCCCAGTACACCGGCCACGAAAAGGAACAGGCAAACAAACCCCACAAAAGCGCGCATCCAGCCGATACGCTTCTTGTACAAATCTGCCATTTTGTTGCGCAGCCCTGCACTCTTAAAGGGCTCATAAAGCTCCCGCCCCATACGACTGCGCAGTTCAGACAATTCAACTTCGAGCGATTCGGTAGGGAACTCCCCGATTTCGCATTCCAAGGTCTTTTTCATGCGAGGTCGCACACTCTTCCAGTGTCCGGCGCAGGAGAGAATAAACTGTTCGTCAGATTCCTGCTGTTGTTTCGTCACTTCATCAAGAATCATGCGGTAGAAGCACTTTTCAGTACCTGCACCCATCTGTTCCAAACGCATGAGCACCACGGGGGAAAGGGTCGATCCCAGGGCTCGGCGCACACATCCCAGTAAAAGAGGGAGTGTCGCATTGACAGAACCTACATAGGCTTCGCAACGCTGTTTCACCCCCAGCATCTGGTGGGAAAGGAAATTATCTATCTCCTGCTCAATACCGGCCAAGAAACCGCTATCCGTGCGCCCCACAGCAGCACGGGCATTGAGCACGCGCCCTTGTTTGCGCACCAATTCCACCCCCTTATCAAGCACGCGACGAATGGTTGCACGCACGCCATCAGGCATGCGCAGAGCCTCCTGTACGCGCTCTGCAAAGACCTCGCAGTCCTGCTCAGCGGTGGGATTCACAAAATAGAGGGGCAAGGTGTTTCCCAACTGTTCGCGGCAAAAATCGCGCAGTTTTTCTTTGAGGTTCAGGGCGGCTTCAGCGGCAAGTTTTTCTGTAAAAGTGACTGCAAGCAAGCACTCACCCACCATCTTATCCGGCATGGAGTTGAGCACCGACCACACGGGGGATTGCGCATAATTGCGCCCATCTACCGTGGCTATCACCACATCTGCCCCCTGCAACAATTGCCGCACCGTATCTGCCACCGCTGCATCGGAGCACGATTGTGTATCAACCAATTCCAGCCCGGAAAGATGCTCGTATGGCAAAAAGCGCGAGCAAGTAGCATCGCCATCGGCACTACGATAACGCCAGCACACATAATGGCGCTGGAGCGGCACACGCGCTATAAGGGGTGCTCCGGCAATCCCCGAAAGCAAAGTGGATTTACCGCAGGAATCACCACCTATGACCATGATTCGGCGGTCTTTTTCCAAGCCGCGAATGGCGGCATGAACCGGCTCAATATGCTCTACAAGAGATTCATCGTCAATATCATTGCACAAATCAACAGCCTGCTCGGCCCAATAGCGAGCAAGGCTCTCTTGTGTTCTGAATCCTCGATTTAGCATTTACCACAGGTATTATAGACACCCCACCCCCGCTTGTCCAATACAAAACGCCAACCATTCGTAGAATGACACGCAATTCAGGAAATCTCAACACTCTCATTTCACTTGTTGAAAATTACTCGCATTTTCATTGACTTAAAAAGAATGCAGGTCTATGATGCCGCGACGACACAAGCGGCCATGATTAAACTTTCCCTCACTATTCTGCTACTGACCATCAGCAACATTGTGATGACCTTTGCTTGGTATGGCTTTTTGCGGAAGCCGGGCGAAACCGCAGATTCATCCATGTGGAAACTCATCCTGATGAGCTGGGGACTGGCTTTTTTCGAGTACTGTTTCATGGTGCCGGCGAACCACCTGGGGCGCTCAATCGGCTTATCGCTGGCGCAGCTCAAAATCATGCAGGAAACCATCACCCTGAGCATCTTCATCCCATTCATGCTGTTATACATGGGTGAACATTGGAAATGGGATTATCTGTGGGCGTTTCTGTGTGTGCTGGGAGCCGTCTTTTTCGTGAACCGCGAGGCTCTCATGCGAGCATGACGACAAAGGTGCTTGTTTTTTACCGAAGAAGCTATAAAATACGTTTACACATGAAGCTTTACCCTCTCGTACTCGCCCCCGTTCTGCTACTCAGCTCCTGCTCCTTGCTGGAGAAGGGTGAATATGTACCGGAATATCTCAAAGAGCCTTCTCCGCTTGATCCTCCCGGCACCGAAGCAGCTCGCGCCGCCGAAAAAGCAAAGCGCGTGAAAGAAGGCGCATTTGAAACAGGTAGTACCCAAAAAGTAAATGAGGGTAAGGTATTCCTCTTCAAACGCAATCCGGATTACGATGAAGATGTGTCCGGCAAAATGGTCAACACGGAAAACGCCAAAATTATTTCCTGCGAAGGTCTCTACTACTTTGTGCAAGTAGACGATGGCAGCAAGGGTTTCCTGCGCGAATCTGACATGCAAAGTCCCGTCACTCACTTGGTTTCCACTTCTGAAATGAGCGTTCCGGGCGCGGACTTTACCGCCCCGGCCGATGCCATGTTCCCCGAACCGGGAGAAGTCATTGAGCTGGAATCTAACCAGAAGTTGATGACGAATAGCGTGGGGCGTACGGTTGTGGTGTCCAAAAAGCAGTCCGACAAGAGCAGTGCTTTTGAAGCACGCAAAAAGGCCTTGCTGGAAGGCAAATCGCTGGACTCTGTGCCCCTGCCCGACCCCGCAGATGTGCCGCTTCCTGAGCCTAGCGGCTCCGCCGGAGAATAACCATGTCAGCCTATGCGGCACTCATCGAACGCTTTTTGCTCTACTTGGCAGCAGAGCGAGGCTTGAGTGCAAATTATCGTCTCTCCATCCACCGCAGCCTCAGTCGTTTTGCAGCGTGGTGTCATGAACGTGCGTTGGCACCGGAAGCGTTGACTGAGGAGCATCTGGCAAGCTACCAAAGAGAACTGCGCAGCAGCGGGGCGGCAGCGGCGTCCTGCCGCGTGGCGGTGGTTCACCTGCGGATTTTTTTCAAATACCTGGCATCGCGCAAAACCATAGAGCGCAACCCCGCTGAATTGTTGCGCGCCGGCAAGGCGACCCAACAATTACCGGAAACCCTCTCAGCCGACACTGTTCGGCAGCTCTTGGAATCCATATCCCCGGCAGAAGTTCCGTTCGGAACACGAGACAGAGCTATTCTGGAACTTTTGTACAGCAGCGGGTTGCGAGTAAGCGAGCTTGTCTCGCTGCGCCCGGACCACATCGATTGGGAAGATAACTTTTTGCGTGTAACCGGCAAGGGCTCCAAGACGCGCTATGTCCCCCTGGGAGGCATGGCCGCCAAAGCGTTAAAGAGCTATATGCAAAAAGCCCGGCCCCTTCTGTTGGGAGAAAGGCGGGGCGGGAACAGTCAAGCTGTATTCCTTTCCAACAGAGGCCGCATGCTCACGCGCGAACGCATTCGCCAAATTATCAAAGAGCGAGCATTGCTGGCCGGGCTTAGCGACAAAGTGTACCCGCATATCATGCGGCACTCCTTCGCCACTCATTTGTTGGAAAACGGTGCAGATTTACGCGTTATCCAAGATATGCTGGGACACAGCAATTTGGCTACCACGCAAATCTACACTCATGTAGAGCAAAAACGCTTAGTGAGTTTGCACCGCCATTTTCACCCTCGCGGCAGGAAAGACAAGTAAGCAGGAGCTCACATGGCCCGCGCCAGGGTAAGAACGCCCACTTCCTGCACACCGGGGAGCGTCTTCAAGATGCGAGCGCAGGCACGAGAGGTTGCCCCGGTTGTGTACACATCATCCACAATCACCAAACGAGAGGGCAACGATGCGTTCTTCTCTTCCCAAGTATTGGAGAGGGCATAGACCTTATTGGCTTGTTGCCTGCGAGCACGAGCAGACATGCGGGTCATGCTGCGTTTTTCCTCCTCACTCTGCATGCGAGTGAGTGGCTGCACAACACGACTTCCGCACAGCAAGGCGAGTTCACGGGCGAGAAGCTCGGCCTGATTGTAGCCACGCTCATGCCGCCGATGAGCATCGACGGGTACCGGTACGAGCCCCCATTCTCCACCCCGGTTCAACTGCGGGGTATCTTCCCATAACCGGTGCAAAATTCTTGCCAACGGTGCAGCCAAATAAGATGCGTGGTGATATTTCAAATCATGCACCAAGCGGCGGGTTTCTCCTTCCAGCGCCAAAGCAGAGCGAGCCCAGCTAAACTCTCGCCCGCCCCCTTTGCACGCATCACAACAATCCGGCTCAGAAGCCGTGCCATACGTAGCGGCTCCGCAATACAAACAGAGGGGACGCGGCACGCGAGGCAAAGCATCCATGCACGATTCACACAAACTCTGCGGCGCAGCTTCTCCGCATACAGAACAAGTCACCGGATATATCCAACGCAGCATGATTCATCAACGATGACGACTGATGAACTCTTTGGCTGCATTTTGGTATGCTAAAGAAGCAGTACCGTACGGATCGTGTTCAATCACGGTCTTACCGAAGCTGGGAGCTTCGCCCACGCGCACAGAGCGAGGAATGACGGTGGAGTAAATCTTATCGGGCAGATTATCCCGCACCTGAGCAATCACCTGATTGGCCAGATTGGTGTTATTGTACATGGTCATGAGCACCCCTTCATGCACCAGGTTCGGATTGGCGCCACTATCATGAATCTGCTCGATTACGTACAATATTTTAGACAAACCATCCAAGCTCAGGAACTCGCACTGCATCGGTGTAAGCACCTCATCACATGCGCAGAGAGAGGATGTCATCAACACCCCCAGCGAGGGTGGCGTATCCAAAAACACATAGTCGTAAAAATCGCTACCACGCAAGCCGGCCATAGCATCCCGCATGCAGGTGGTATGCGTGCCATTTTGGGTGAGTTCCACTTCCACACCGGATAAATCCATGTGTGCAGGAATGATAGAAAGATTGCGGCGGTGTGTTGGCATGATAAGTTCTTCCATCAGCCGATTGCCGATGAGAGCCTGGTAAATACTCTCCTCGCTGGAGGCTTCAATTCCCAAGGCCGATGAGGCATTAGCCTGAGAATCCACATCAATAAGCAACACGCGTTTTCCTCGCTGAGCCAGCGCAGCTGAGAGGTTGACCGCCGTGGTGGTCTTACCTACTCCACCCTTCTGGTTTGCTATGGCAATAACTTTCACGCGCAGGATTATACAGGAAACGCACACGGTTTTCAAGCCGATATTTTGTTGCCATGACAGTAGCTCTGTGCTAGACTGAGCGCATGCACACAGAAGATGTTATTGCAGCAGCGCGCGAATTATCCGCATCGATGGAAAAATTGACATTTGATGCCCCCGTAGCCTATACCTACAATCCGCTCACCTATGCATGGGCCGGGCACGAGGCCTACATCCGCAAGTTTGCAACCGGCAAGAAAAAAGTCCTCTACCTGGGCATGAATCCCGGTCCCTTTGGCATGGCCCAAACAGGTGTACCTTTTGGAGAGATTGCAGCCGTGACCCTGTGGATGGGTATCAGTGCTCCCATTGCGCAGCCCCCGGCCACCCACCCCAAGCGGCCCATCCAGGGATTTTCCTGTCCGCGCTCAGAAGTCAGCGGGCGGCGACTGTGGGGATTATTCGAGGAAATGTACGGCAGCGCAGAGGCCTTTTTTGCAGAGTCGTATGTAGCAAACTACTGCCCCCTCATCTGGATGAGCGAAAGCGGCGCAAACATCACACCTACCCAGCTGCCCAAGGAACAAGTAGCCCGGATTGATGCTGCCTGCCAGCGGCATTTGGTGCGTCTTATCGAGATTCTTGAGCCGCAATACCTCATTGGTGTAGGCGGCTATGCGCTCAAACAAATGGAACTTGCCGCAGCGACTCTTCCTCATCGCCAATTTACCCTTGGCACCATCCTGCATCCCAGTCCGGCCAGCCCGGCAGCTAACAAGTTTTGGCCGGAAAAGCCGCTCAAGCAAATTAAGGAAATCTTGGGGCTGGAGTGAATTCATTTCGGCACAAGCTGAAATTGGGAACTGTCCTGATTTGCACTTGCCACTTGAGCAGAAACCCGATAGGATAACCTACAGACATGTACGAGCAACACATACACGCATACGAGCAGCTTTCGCTCCCGACAGCCGGCATCATCATGGGGATGGTACTTATTGTCCTTCACCTGATAGCCATCATCAAACCCGGCGAGTGCATGCAACTGCTCACCAGCGCGCACAAAGCCACCAAAGCCGGGCAGATTTTGCTGGGGATTGATTTTATCTGGGTAGCGTTGTTGTTGTTCGATGCCGAGTGGAATCCCCTGCGCATGGATTTGTTTGAATTCAATAATATGCGTGGCATCTTGCTCATTTTGTGCCCCATCATCTGGTTTGTGATGAGCAGCATGTGCAAGGAAAATCTTCTTCCCCGCGCATTGGGCATGTTTCTCCTACTCATGGCCATTGTTCCGCTCAGCGCAGCTTTCCTCAAAGAACCGCTCACCCGCCTACTCATTCCCATCTGGTGGTATCCGGTGCTCACCGTGGCTATGTTCTGGGTGGCCAAGCCCTATCTTTTCCGCGATTGGGCAACATGGCTCAGCACACACGCCGGAGTATACCGCGTGGGCGCGTGGTGTGGCTTGGTCTATGGGGGGCTCATCCTACTTTGTGCCATTCTTTTCTGGTAAATCTTCTTCTTTTCTTCGGCTATGCACTTCATGGAAAACAAATGCGATACGCTCTACACAGCTGATTACGTAGTCACGCAAAACGAGGGGCGAGATATCATCCGCGGCGGAGCCGTTGCTATCAGCGGCAACAGCATCCTCTGCGTGGGGCATGCAGACATGCTGGAAATACTCTACCCGGATGCTCGCCGCGTGAATATGGGGGCTTCTGTCATCATGCCCGGCCTCATCAATGCCCACACTCACGTGTCCATGAGCCTGCTGCGCGGCTATTCCGATGACAAAGCACTCATGGATTGGCTCACCAAGGATATTTTCCCGCAAGAAGCAAAGCTCACCCCCGAATTGGTAGAATTGGGCGCTCGCTTCAGTATGGCAGAAATGATACGCACCGGCACCACCGCCTGCTACGACATGTATATGCTGGAGGATAGCGTATTCCGCGCAGCAGATGCCATGGGAATGCGCGCGGTACTGGGCGAGAGTGTCACACAATTCTTTCCCTCCCTCTCTGCGCAAGACAAAGCAGGCTACATGGCTCGCGTGCGCCGCTATGCGGAAGAATGGAAGAATCACCCACGCATTCGCATGTCCGTGTTGCCGCATGCTCCCTACACCACCACGCCGGAGCTATTACAGGAATGCCGAGCTTTGGCAGATGAAACCGGCGCGATATTCGGCATGCACTTGGCAGAGACAGCCAACGAAACGGAAACATGCCTGCAACGCTTCGGCAAACGACCGATTGCATATTGTGAAAGCTTGGGGCTGCTGCAACCGGACAGTACATTCTTCCATGTGGTACATGCCAACGAGGAAGAACTGGATATGCTGGCAGAGAACCGCTGTGCCGTTGTGCACAACCCGGCATCCAACATGAAATTGGCCAGCGGTGTAGCACCCATACCTGCCATAGCTACCCGCAACATCGGTCTGGGGCTCGGTACAGATGGCCCTGCCAGCAACAATGCTCAAAACATGTTGCGTGAAATGTACTTAGCAAGCCTTCTGCACAAAGTACACAACCTTTCTCCCACCGCAAGCCCGGCACAATTGGCATTGGATATGGCCACCCGCGGTGGCTCCGATGCCCTGCACGAGCCGCTCATCGGCACACTTGAACCCGGCATGCGCGCAGACTTCATCGCGCTGGATCTCACCACACCCAATATGCAGCCCGTGCACAACATCGTTTCCAATATCGTGTATGCTGCCACCGGATTGGAAAATCGACTCACCGTGGTAGATGGCAAGGAACTGTACCATGATGGTGAATTCCTGACCTGTGATTATGCAGCGCTCTGCGCCGAGATGAAACAAGCACGCTCATGGGTGAAAGCCTGATGCAGATGCCCCTAGGGCAAATCCCGTGCGCCGCTATCGACTTCGAATCTGCAGGGGCAGCACCGGGCGAGACAGATTGCCCGGTGCAGGTAGGCATCGTGCGGGCAGAGTCTTTGTTCGGAGAGATGCAATGTTTCACCTCCTACATAGCATGCCCTCGCCCCGTGCGTTGGAGCGCCGCCAAGGTACATGGTATCACGAATGATGTATTGCGCAACGCGCCGGAATTCTCATCACTCTGGCCTGATATCAAGCGCATGATGAGTGGCTGCATGGTTGTGGGCCATAACCCCGCCACCGAGGCTCGTTTCCTGAGCGCATTCCCCGGCCACGGCTTCACCCCTTGGTTGGACACTCTGGCCTTGGCTCGCAAAGCCATTCCCGGACAGGGAGATTACTCCCTGGGGGCTCTTTGCCGCCTGTGCTACCTAGAGCCGGAAATAGAAGCGCTCGTACCCGGCAAAAGCTGGCACGATGCGCTGTTTGATGCCGCTGCCTCGCTGCTCCTGTTGCGTCTTTTGGTGCGGGAGCTGAATATGGGGCAATCCACCCCCGAACTCATCCCATTCGCCATCAAAGACCGCTGATTTTGCCATGACCGCTCCGCTTCTTCGCATACGCAATCTAAGCATCGAGTTCCATACACGTGCCGGCATCAACTACGCCGTCAATGATGTCAATTTCGACCTCCGGGCCGGCGAGACTCTGGGAATCGTGGGGGAATCCGGCTCCGGAAAATCAGTGACTTGCTCTGCCATCATGGGATTATTACCGGAGCCCCCGGCTCGCATCAACCCGCAAGCAGAAGCGCTCTTGGATGGGCGCAACCTGCTGCACCTACCGGAAAAAGAGAAACAAGCCTTGCGGGGCAAGCGTATCTCCATGATTTTTCAGGACCCCATGACCTGCCTGAATCCCTGCATGACCATTGGCGACCAAGTAGCCGAGCCTCTCGTGCTGCACCATGGGCTCAGCCGGAAAGAAGCCCGCGCTATGGCGGTGGAAGAACTGGCTCGCACCGGCATCCCCAATCCGGCAGATCGCGCACGCTCCTACCCTCACGAATTTTCCGGTGGCATGCGCCAACGCGTAATGATTGCCATGGCTCTCATCACCCGCCCGCAAATTCTCATTGCAGATGAACCCACGACCGCCTTGGATGTAACCGTGCAAAAGCAGGTTTTAGACCTCCTGCGTGCTCGCCAGCAAGAGCTTGGCACGGCTATCATCCTCATCACGCACGATTTGGGCGTAGTCAAGGAATACGCCCACCGTATCCAAGTCATGTATGCTGGCAGCATTGTGGAAAGTGCCCCGGCAGCAGAATTACTGGCACACCCGCGCCATGCATATACCAGAGCGCTCATGGCATCCATCCCCGCCCATAAGAACAAAGGAGAGCCCCTCTGCACCATTCCCGGGCTCCCCCCCACCCTGCGGGAGCCCGTGTGCGGCTGCGCCTTCCGCCCCCGCAACACCATCGGCAAGGCAGAGCTCTGCCTCACCGACCACACGCCGGAGTTGATAGAAATCTTCCCTGCTCATTGGGTCAGAAATTGCCCCGGCTGTCTTGCCTGATGAATTTCCGGAAAGAGTCTCAAAATCGCCTTTACATCCCGCGCCGGATATTTTAGAATAAGCACGTATCATGAAAAAGCACATCTTCCATCTTTTCGCCACCACAGTACTTGCAGCAAGCAGCTCGCTCGCGTTCTCGCAGACCGCATTCGATAGCTTGGTGCAAGCCGCCGACAATCAAATCAAGCAATTCGCCCAAACGGGTACTTGCAGCGGCTCCAACTGCACCACCACCGTAACAGAAAGCACAAACTGCGCCGGTGGAGCATGCTCCGAGACCGACAATGAGTCCTCATCTGTGGCAAAGGCGCTCAAAGAAATTAAGTTTGTAAGCGGAAAACCCAACCTTAAAGCAGACTATTATATATACCTGTACTCTGCCAGCTGGTGTCCGCCCTGCCGCAAGCTCATGCCCGATATCGTGAAGGAATATGCCGACATCCAAAAGAGCGGAAAAGTAGAACTCATCCTTGTTGGCGCAGACCAAAATGAAAAGAAGGTGAAAGAATACGTTGACAAGTACAAAGTGGATTTTCCTGCCACTTGGCAAAGTTCCAAGGGAGTCGCGAGCATCCCCGGCAACAAACCGCCGCGCGGCATTCCCGGAGCCGTCATTGTGGACAAGGCAGGCAACATCATCATCTCCGACCATGGTACCATTGTACTGAATTGGAAAAAATACACCATTGACAAAAAGTAAGAGCTGCCTGTAGCATCGTTTACACAGTCTCCGCTTGTCTTCTTTCAAGGCAAGCGGAGATTTGATTATTTACTTTCAAGCACAAAGGCAAGCATACATAAAATTAACACTTGATATTTACGGCAAATAGAGTATACTCGCGTGCGCGCTCGCCGGCAGGCGGGCACAGAACAACAAGACAATACCCCAAGATGAATACCCCCAGAGTAGCAATCGTCGGTGCCACCGGTGCTGTTGGTGTCGAAATCCTTTCCTGCCTTGAAACCCGCGAATTCCCGCTGGCTTCCCTCAAATTATTGGCATCGAAACGCTCTGCGGGTAAACAGGTTGCTTTCCGCGGGCAAATGCTCACCGTGGAGGAACTGACCAAGGATTCTTTTCATGATGTAGACATCGCGCTCTTTGCCGCAGGTGGGGATATTTCCCGCGAATACGCCCCGATTGCCGGCGCTTGCGGCTGCGTGGTGATTGATAACTCCTCTGCCTTCCGTCAGGATGATGACGTACCCTTGGTTGTACCTGAAATCAACGCCGAGGCGGCTTTCAACCATCCCCGCAACATCATAGCCAACCCCAACTGCACCACCATCATCACCCTGATGGCTCTTTACCCCCTGCACCTGCGCTACGGGCTCAAGGCCATCATCGCCAGCAGCTACCAAGCCGTATCCGGCAGTGGACAGCATGGCATTCTTGAGCTGGAAAACCAAGTGCGTGCTATTACCAATGGGCACCCGGTGGAAATCGCCACCTATCCCCGACAGATTGCTTTCAATGTGCTGCCCCAGATTGATAAGTTTGCAGACAACGGCTACACCAAGGAAGAACTCAAGATGCTCAACGAAGGTCGCAAGATTATGGGCTTGCCGGAACTCAAGGTGACCTGCACCTGCGTGCGCGTTCCCGTGTACCGCAGCCACTCTATCTCCTGCATTGCCCAGTTTGACAAGCAGGTGGATGTAGAGGGCGCTCGCTCCTGCTACGAGGGCAAACCCGGTGTCGCGCTGATGGATGACCCCGCCGCCGGCGTGTGGCCCACCCCCTTGGATTCCACCAACGGAGACACCTGCTACGTGGGCCGCATCCGCAAGGATATCGCCATCGACAATGCCCTGAATCTCTGGGTCGTAGGTGACCAAGTACGCAAGGGTGCCGCACTCAATGCGGTGCAAATTGCAGAACTTCTCGTCAACCGCTAAACTTATCCCCCCCCAACTACCCTTTTCATCCATGGATATCAAAACACTTATCAAAGAATCAGCTGCCAAGGTAGAAGAACGACTCAACGAACTGTTGCCCGCAGAAGATGTGCCGCCCACCACGCTGCACAAATCTATGCGCTACAGCATCTTTGCCGGTGGTAAGCGCATACGCCCTCTGCTTTGCCTGGAAGCAGCCAAAGCCTGCGGAGGCAGTGAGGAAGTGGCACTCAACGCCGCTTGCGCATTGGAAGCACTGCACACCTACACGTTGATTCATGATGACCTGCCCTGCATGGATGACGATGAGCTGCGCCGCGGCCGCCCCACCAACCACAAGGTCTTTGGTGAGGGTATAGCCGTGTTGGCCGGAGATGCACTGCTCACCGAGGCCTTTGCCATGCTGGCCAGTGTGCCGGAAAACGACCGCTACAACGTGCGCGATTACGTGGCAGAGTTGGCCTACCAGACGGGGAGTCTCAACTTGGTGGGCGGACAGGTGCTGGATTTGGAAGGCGAGGGACGCCAACTTACCGCAGAAGACCTGCGAGCCATCCACAATGGAAAGACCACCGCCCTCATCACCACCTCCCTGCGATTGGGCGGTATGGCTGCGGGGTGCACCCAAGAACAGCTGGATGCCCTCACCGCCTATGGTAAATGCTTGGGCTTGGCTTTCCAGATTATTGATGATATTTTGGACATCACCTCCACCCCGGAGGTGCTGGGCAAGAGCATCGGCAAAGATGCCCGCGAGCAAAAGGCCACATACCCCGCGCTCGTGGGTATTGAAGAAGCCCGCGCGGAAGCGCGAGAGCTGACGGCATCTGCCCGTGCTGCGCTGGATGTATTCTCCGACAAGCGCCGGGAAAACCTGCTTGCCATCAACGATTACCTGCTCAAGCGCGACTATTGATGGTGGCCGGCACGCAATTATGATTACCTTTACCAACATATCCGGAGCTTGCGAAATCGGCTCCAACTGCTACATCTTGGACATGCACGGCTCCCGCATCGTGCTGGATTCCGGGATGCACCCCAAGAAGGAGGGCAACGCAGCCAAACCGGATTTTGCGCTGATTGGCGCTGCTGATCCGGATACCATCTTCATCACCCACGCTCACTTGGACCATATTGGCACCCTGCCTGTATTCCAAGATGAGTATCCGGGTGCAGAGGTAATCATGACACACGGCACGGCTGAGGTAGGAGCCGCCATGCTGCACAACTCAGTCAATGTGATGACGGCCAAGCACTTACAAGAAGGCATATTTGAATACCCCTTTTTCACGCACGGCGAGCTAGAACGCGCAGCACACTCATGGATTACGCGTCCTTATGGTGAACCATTCCGCACGGGACGTAGCGGCAGCATCTTGGCCACGCTGCATGATGCGGGGCATATCCTGGGTTCCTGCTGTGTAGAACTGGAGGCCGAAGACGGGACAACTATTCTTTATACTGGTGACTTGCAATTCGAACCGCAAAGCATCATCCCCGGTGCAGAAGTGCCCGAAAAAGGCATCGACGTTCTTATCATGGAATGCACACATGGCTGCACTGAGCGCCCGGCCGACTACACCCGCGAGGGCGAGCTCATGCGCTTCGCCTCTGCCATACGTGAGGTATTGGAAAACAACGGCACCGTGCTCATCCCCGTGTTTGCTCTCGGCAAAAGTCAGGGTTTGCTGTTGGAATTAGGCCGCTTCAAAGAGCAAGGGCTCATCCCGGACGTACCCATCTACTTTGGTGGACTGAGCTCCAAAATCACACAGATTTACGATAAACTTTCCGACTGCACACCGAGACTGGTTCCGGGCTACCGTTTGCAAGAGCATATCGAAACCCACGGACTGCCAAAACAAGGGAAAGCCCCGCTCGTAGCTTCTCCCGGCAATATCTACTTGGTCTCCAGCGGCATGATGAGCGAACACACCGTCTCCTACAACCTTGCCAAGCAAGTCCTGCCCCGCGCCAAGGATGCCATCCTCTTTGTCGGCTACAGTGATCCCGACTCCCCCGCCGGGAGAATTAAGGCAACGCCGCATGGGCAAGTGGTACACCTGAAGCCCAATGGAGGCCAAGCCTATCCAGTCAACTGCCGAATTGAGAGTTTTGACTTCTCCGGGCACGCCTCTCGCAATGCGCTTATAGATTACGCATGCAAACTCTCGCCCCGCACCGTAGTACTCGTACACGGTGACCCCGAAGCAGAGGAAAGCATGCGCTCCGCATTAGAAGAAAAACTGCCCGATAGCAACATTTTGGTTCCCCAACCGGGGCAAGTGTGCAATCTTCTTTAAGCTACATGCTTATTTCCCGTGGTAATCGACCTCGGCCGTGAGAGAGAGGAGCCGGAATTCTTTTGCCGTGCGCACACGCAGGCAAAAGCCTTGGCCTTCTCCCGGTGACGGAATGTGAGATAGGTGAATGGCACCCGTATAGGGATAGCTAAAGAGTTCGCGCTCCGGGTCATAGGTTTCCCACCGATCGGAATGGTCTGCGCGATAAGAGAAATGAGGATCGCTTTGGAGCAACCTCAATTTCACGCGTCCGATTTGGCGCACTGAATTAAAACTGAGTTCACTTTCCAACGGCATTGTTTGCAGCAACGAATCAAAAGCAGCTCCTACACAGTAAGACTCGCCCGGCACGGCTCCGGGTATGGAGCAAGCGCCCGTTTCATCGCACACGGATTCCACCGCCTCCTCTATTTTCCCATCCGGATAAACAAGGCACGTTACCCCTTGCAAATGAGCCCCCGGATAAACGACATCCGGCCTGTAAACGGGAACCTTAATACAACTATCCACGCATGGAGCGTCGGACACATCACGAATGCGCTCAACAGATAAGCTGCCGTTAGCTTTGTTCTGCAACACGAGCCACACCTCATCATCATGCGAATCAGGCTGCACAAGAGAAGCCATGCGCACACCTTTGCGTCCGGGGACGGACACACGCTGCCAGGCTGTCACCTGCTGTTCGACATTGGTCGTGAGCACCGCAAAACTTCCATCATTCATCAGCACCCACAGGCGCGGAGTAGTGCCCCGCTGCACCATCCATTCTTTCACACCGGCAGCAAACAAATGCTCTGCCAGCAGGCTTACATCGGTAGAGGTATAGCCATCTGCCTCCAACTTGTAGGAAATTTCGCGCAAGCGCCGCCCACCACGTTGGATGAAGAATACTGTATTTTCCATGCCGATGGCGGGTGCATCCTCACTTCCTACTGAAGATTGGCGGGTAAATGCCGCATTGGATGCAGTAATAGCCTGTCCCTCCGGAGAACTCAGCACCCATTCACCTTCCGTTGTCCCCAACAGCAAACTACGTGAGGCACAAATCCAGCAAATACTGCTTTGGTCATCGCAGGCTAAGGTGAGGTGCAATGCCGAATCGTCTGATGAATCCACCTGAAAGTTCTCGTAATCATTGACGCTACTGGCAAACAAGGTGGTGGGCAGTCCCTGTGTCCCGCCAAACCACAAGCGACCTTGATAAAATGCCACAAAGCGAGGAAAGCCATTGCGCGAACCAAATGCGCCGAAGCTCCAACGCCGCGTGTAAAAACTCTTACTAGGCCCCAAGTGGGTGGTGAGCACCTGGGCTCGAACCCTGCGTGGCGAATCAAAGCGCACAATACGCATTTTGTACTCTCGATTCGCCCCAAGAATGCGAAAATACATATAAGCTCCCATTTGTGACGAAGACGAAGACTTGCACACGAGCACCATGCGACAAGGTGTGTCTTCCGAGCCGGATAAAGCCCAGTTTTGTCGTTCGGAATACTCATTTTGACCGAATGTTTTGATACGAGTCCAACTCCAGCACTTAAAATCAGGCTCCACATCGGTCGTATCGTAACTGCGCCACAATTCCCACAGCCCGTTCCACTCCCCATGTGTTTTGAGTTCCCAATCGCCATTCACCTCGTACGGCAAACCCGACTCATCCAAACGCATCACTCCGGCAATAAAATAGTTGGGATAATCCGCAGGGGAATTACTACCATTGTACGAGTCGGGCTCGTATGCACGGATGCACGTGTAGTAATCATACAGCCCGGTAGAGGCATTTTTGACTTGGTATACAGCGTTGGGCTCTACGGCATTTTTGCTCAAATCCGGCAAAGAAACAGGCGTAACGGTAAACTTTTCGTTCATGAAGAGTGTTTGAGAGGGAATTTGAGATTCCGCCAGCACATATTCATTTCCGACCATGGACTCTGTAAATTCAGGTGCACCCGCCTCTGTTTTCAACAGGGCGTACCGCCCCTCCTGTTCCATCAGCACTTGCATTCCGTGCGCCTGTGCCACGTATGTTTCTCGCGGATAGGGGGTCATGTCCATGTATTCCCATCGCCAATCATCATCTGCGTATCGCATCAGCTTGATGGGAGCTAGCTGCGCGCATGTGACATAAACAACATCATTCACCTGAACAACTCGGAGAGTATTGAGCATATCTGCCGTTATCCAAGGCATACTGGGTGCATAGGTTTGCCCGTCTTTTCGGAGTCGCTCACCATCTCGGTATACGTTCATGCCACCCGGGTAAAAAAGCAGCATCAATGCCTCGCTTTCAGAAAAGACAAAAGGCACAAGCCGAACATCTGCCCCCAGCAAAGGCATCACTTCGTCCACATACTCCGTGCCGTTGCGCCTTTGCAGACCGCCGTAGGGTTGCACCCAAAAATTTTCAATACGTTGCGCTCCGCGCTGGTATGCCTGTAAATCGAAACGAGTAGTCAGCCAAGGGCTGAGCTCACCCGCAGTAAAGCCGGATATGTAGGGTGTTTCTTGCATACACTACATTCCACCACGAAAAGGCACGTAGCGCAACGATATCTCAACCGCCGCACATGCTGCACCCTCGGGAAGCATATACAAAAAAGCAGCATCCCCATGCAGGAGATGCTACTTTGAAAAGTAAATAAGGAAATGCGAACTTTAACCGATTTCGGCACGACCGCTCAGGCGAGCACCCTCATCCATGGAAAGAGCGCGGGTTGTAATGTCACCGTTGATGACAGCGCGCTCATTGAGGTGGCAGCGATTGCTGCGCACATTGCCGATAACGTGGCCATAGATGTGTACCTCGCCGGCTTCGATGTTGCCCTTGATGTCAGCCATTTCTCCGATAGTCACCTTGCCGGATTCGGACTGGATTTCACCGTCGATTTTGCCGTCAATGTGCATATCGTTCTGGAAGCGAATGGAACCGATAATTTCAATACCGGAAGCCAGAACATTGGTAGTATTGTTGCTCATGAGTGTGATAGGGGGGGGTAAATTAAACGGTCATGATTTCTTTTTCCTTGGCCACAACAAGCTCCTCAATCTTTTTGACGAACTTGTCGGTAAGCTTCTGCACCTTATCTTCTGCCAGGCGCACACCGTCCTCCGTGAGAATGTTGTCGGCCTTGAGCTTCTTGATGCCATCCATCCCGGCCTTGCGTGCACCGCGAACACGAACGCGAGTATCCTCTGCCAAGCTCTTCACATACTTGCAAAGCTCCTTGCGGCGCTCGCCGGAAAGTTCGGGAATGGGAAGGCGCACGGAACGAGCATCAATGATGGGGGTAATGTTGAGACGGCTCTCAGCAAGTGCTTTCTTGATGTCATTGAGCGTGCTGGGATCAAACGGTTGGATGAGGATGGAGCGGGCATCCGGCGTAGACACCACAGCCAAGCTCTTGAGCTTCATGCTGGTGCCGTAGGAAGCCACAAAAATGTCCATATTGTCCACGAGAGAAGGTGAAGCCTTGCCTGTGCGCACGCCGGCAAAATCAGCGGTCATGCGTTCTACGGCCTCTTCCATCGAGGTTTCTGTCTCAAACATGAGAGTTTCTTCGTCCATGATAATGATGTGTGTTGTAGTTGAATAAAAATCAATCGGAAATCACAGTGCCAATCTTTTCACCAAGCAAGGCACGGGTGATGTTGCCCGGTTGGTGCATATCAAACACCATAATGGGCTTGTGGTTGTCCTTACAAAGCGTAAACGCAGTCTGATCCATAACCTGCAGTTCGCGGGTGATGCACTCCTCATAAGAAATAGCATCAAATCGCGTAGCGGTGGGGTCTTTCTTCGGGTCAGCAGTATACACACCGTCTACAGAGGTGGCCTTCATCACCACTTCTGCATTGATTTCACAAGCGCGCAACGCAGCCGCCGTATCGGTACTGAAGAAAGGATTGCCTGTGCCGGCGGCAAAGACAACTACCTGGCCACCCCGCAGCATCTCACGCGCATCATTGCGCACATACGGCTCTGCAACGTTCTTCATTTCTATAGCGCTCATCACATGGCAACGCACACCGGCTTCCTGCACCGCTGAACATATAGAAAGAGCATTCATCACCGTGGCCAGCATACCAACATAGTCTGCCGTGGGGCGATCCATACCGCGCACACTGGCCTTTGCACCACGCCAGATATTACCGCCACCCACCACGATAGCAATCTGCAAATTACCCTTTTGCTGGGCCTCTGCAATTTCACGAGCGATGCGAGCCACAATTTCCGGAGAGATATTATCGCGGCTACCTGGCACACGAAGTGCTTCCCCACTCAATTTGAGCAGGATACGTTTATAAGGCGGGGTTGATTGGGTACTCATGCGCAAGCAGAATATGTTTGTTCCCGGATACTCTGCCACGATTAGACTCAAAAAGCGAGTCAAAAATGCGCCAGTCCCCTATAAAAATCAGAATTGAACCTGAATTCCCAACCGAGCATAAAGACCGGGATGCGTGCGATACTTTTCCAACGTATCATCTCCGTGCTTGTCGCGCACGCGGAATGTGTTGTTGAAAGTCATTCCCAAATCCCCCATCAGCAAAACTTTCGTGGTACCGGGAGTCATGTTGTATTCTGCCCCCATACCCATGATGCAATTCGTCATGCGAAATTGCTGAGTCTCGCCCCCGCGGTGCACTGTCCACACCCCCGCGTTCCATTGAAAGAAGGGTCCCCATTGAAAACGCTCCGAAGCCACATTAACAGCTGAGAGTCGGGATGCCTGTATACGCATCTCCCACGTGGGTGCATAGCGCCAGCGCATATTGAGCACCGGGAATACATAGTACTCGTAGTAATCCGGCATAAACGCCAACCCTACCGTGTAGTGAAAACGCTCATTGACTTTCGCAGAGTATGCCACATAGCCACCCCAGAAGAAATTGTGGCTCGACATGACATCAAAATCAGTCGAAAGCTGCGGGGTAAAACCAAACTGAATCTGCGCGTGCTGTCCTACGGCATGCGATACGGCAACATTCAACCCCAGGGTGTACAACCTGTCTTCATCCACCACGGTTGATCCGCTGGAATGAATATGTGTGAGACGAGCAGAAAGCTTAGCATCCAAATGCCACCCGCGCCACACCGCCGTCTTCGGATTCGTGAACGGCATCGTGATAAACGCATTTGTCACCCGCAATGAGCCACCGGCCGGCCCACTAACGGACATCTTACCCAAATACTCAAAATAAAAGTCGTTGGGCACAAAAGCGTGCTGCCCGGCATAAGAGGCAGATGAGTTGATACTGGGTGTCGAATACATGGGGTCTATACCTGCCGGCTCGTCAAAAATCAAAACCTCCTCTGAGCCGGCACCCGACATCTCTTCAGAATATGCTGAGTACCCTCCGTCATCCCATGCGGCAGAAACCATCCCGCCACACACCATCAATACACTCATGAGCAGTTGGCATGTCTTCATGCCTCTATGTTGCCATATTGCATTTAATAAGGAAAGCTTAAATGTTGTCCTCCCCCTGATATATTTGACATATCAAGACAAGAAGAAGCGCGAGAGAGAGCAACTCATGCGCGAAAAAAAGCGGGAATACTGAAAGAATTGACTTGAAAACAAGCAAGAGATGGGCTAAAAAGGTGGCAGGGAGAAAACATCCCGCACTCTAACTATGGAAACAACATTCAAAATCCACGGACTTTGTGCCGCAACGCACACTCCCATGAACGCAGATGGCTCCTGCAACCCCAATGCAGTAGATGCTCAGGCGAAATTCTTGGCCAGCCAAGGTATCAAGTCAGTTTTCATCACCGGCTCCACAGGTGAATCTGCTCACATGCAGCTGACTGAGCGCAAGGAAAACATGGCCGCATGGGGCGAAGCCGGCAAGAAATATGGCATCGATGTTGTGGTGCACACCGGTGGCAACTGCGTGTACGACGGACGCGAATTGGCTGCATATGCGGCTAAATGCGGGGCTACGGCAACTGCCAGCAACGCCCCCTGCTACTTTAAGCCCGGCAACATTGATTTGCTGGTGGACAGCTTGGCCGTTGAAGCATCCGGTGCTCCGGATCTCCCTTACTACTTCTACGACATCCCCGTGCTGACTCACGTAGGTTTCAACCCCTGCAAAGTCATTGAGGCTTGTGCCAAGAAGATTCCGAACTTTGTGGGTGTCAAGTTCACGAACCCGGATCTCGCTCTGTATATGGATGCACTCAACTACGAAGGTGGCAAGTACGACATTCCCTGGGGCGTAGATGAATGGTTCTTGGGCGCTTATGCCACGGGTGCCAAAGGCGGTGTCGGTTCCTCTTTCAACTATGCTCCCAAGCTGTATAATGACATCATGAAAGCCGTAGATGCCGGTGACTTGGCAGAGGCACGTCGCCTGCAGCAACTTTCCGTCACCATGATTAACATCATTGCCGGCAAGGGTTACATGGGTTGCTGCAAGTACCTCATGAGCGAATGGACCGGCGTGGACTTCGGCCCGGCTCGTCTGCCCATGGGCAAGCAGGACAAGGCCACTTTGGATGCGCTCAAGAGCGAACTGAAAGCCATCGGATTCTACGATTGGGCTATCTACAAATAAAGAATTTACCCCCGCTTCCTCATGGACACCAAAGCACTTGGCGAATTTTACAAAGACAAGCTGCTCAATGAGGTTGAGCCGTTCTGGTTTCCCCGTTCACTGGACACAGTGAACGGGGGTCTCTACCATTGCTGTGCCGCAGATGGCACGTTGGTAGACACGGACAAGAACGTATGGGCACAAGGCCGTATGGCTTGGATGCTCCTCACCTGCTACAACAGCATCGAAAAGCGCCCGGAATGGATGCAGTATGCAGAGAGCGCCCTCAAGTTTCTTGAGGAAAAGTGCGTTGATCCCACAGATGGGAGAATGTACTTCCACATGACGGCCGATGGCACCCCCATCCGCAAGCGTCGCTACGCATACAGCGAATGCTTTGCCGCTATTGCTTGGGCCGCGCACTACGGTGCCACCGGCGACCCGCATAGTGCTGAGCGCGCTCGCCATTGGTTCAACATCTACGCAGACATCTTCTTCACACCCGGCAAGATGCTCCCCAAGAGTACCGGCAATCGTCCCGGCGAAAATTTGGGGTGTCGCATGATTATGATTGTCACCGCGCAAGAACTGCGCCGCTATCTCGGAGATGCAGACGGCTTCTACACGGCTTGGATAGACCGCTGCATAGATGACTTGCAACGTCTTTTCCTGCACGAAGACATCAAGGCCGTACTGGAAAACGTAGCACCGGATGGCTCCGTCATCGACCACTTCGATGAGCGCATTCTCAACCCCGGTCACGACATTGAAGGTGGCTGGTTCGTGCTGGAAGAAGCACGCTACCGCGGGGGTGATAAAAAGCTGATAGAAATAGGCTGCAAGATGATAGACTGGGCACTCGCCCGAGGCTGGGACAAAAAGTACGGAGGCCTGCTGTACTATACTGACGTGTACAACAAACCCGTGCAGGAATACTGGCACAACATGAAATTCTGGTGGCCGCACGATGAAGCACTCATTGGCACTTGCTTAGCCTACGTCATGACAGGTGATGCAAAATACGCCGAATGGCACCAGCGCATTCACGACTGGGCATTCGAGCATCTGCAAGACAAAGAGCACGGCGAGTGGTTCGGCTATTGCAATCAGGATGGCTCTACCACCAATGGGCTCAAAGGCTCCATGTGGAAATCCTTCTTCCACCATCCGCGAGCTCTTTGGTGCTGTGCCCACTACTTTGGCGCCATTCCTGCACCCACTACCGCAAAATAATACAGACTCTTCACTTACTATCATAAATTTCTATGATTATTGGCATACTCAACTCCGGTGGTGACTGCCCCGGCATCAACGCAGTCATTGAAGGCTTTGTCTCTGCGGCATACAGCCGCGGCTGGCGAGTGATTGGTTTCCATGACGGCTTTGAAGGCCTACTCCCCATGGTGAGTGGACGCCGCTACGAAATCCTGACCCCCATCAAAGCACACAAAATTCGCTCCAAGGGTGGCACCATCTTGGGTACCACCAACACAGGCAATTTCAATGTGCGAGTCAACAAGCTGGGACACGCCTCCGTGGAACCGGCCGTCATGGATAAAGCGCGCAAGACCATTACCGCACTTGGTTTGCAAGCACTGGCTGTCATCGGTGGCAACGGCTCTGCCCGCACAGCCAGTCTTCTCTCAGAGGAAGGGCTACCGGTCATTTCCATTCCCAAAACCATCAACAACGACCTCTGCCCCGCCTCCGACTTCACCTTCGGTTTCCAAAGTGCGGTCTCCGTTGTTACCGAATCAATTGACCGCATTCGCACCACGGCAAACTCCCACCAACGCATCATGGTCATAGAAGTGATGGGCGACCTCTCCGGCTGGATTGCACTACATAGTGGCATCTCCACCGCAGCAGATGTTGTGCTCATCCCGGAGATTCCCTTCGATATGCAAAACGTGATTGACTGCGTGAAGGCTCGCAAAGCCCAAGGCCAGCGCGAAATCATCGTTGTTGTGGCAGAAGGCTCCCGCCTCAACGGCAATCTCGTCACCGTACGCAACAAGGACAACGGCGATGAACGCTTGGGTGGTATTGGCAACAAAATTTCCCACAATCTGGAAGAAGAAACGGGCATTGAAGCTCGCTACTGCGTGCTGGGGCACACCCAACGCGGGGGCAGCCCCTGTCCTTTCGACCGCATCTTGGGTATTCGTTTCGGTGTAGAGGCCGTCAAGCTCATCGAACAAAACACCTTTGGTGTGACTGTGGTGCTCAATGGGCTCAATGTGGGGCATGTACCCATCAAGGAAGCTATTGCCGAGCCGCGCATGGTGCGTGCAGACAGCCAAATTGTGCGTACTGCTCGTGAACTTGGTGTCATCTTCGGTGATTTGCCTCCTGAAGAACTGTATGGCCACAAAAAGCAAGCAGAAGTAACCGACGTCCCGGAGAGCCAAGACAGCAAGATGCCTCGCAAGACGTGCAAGAAAAAAGCATGAGTATTAAATCGACCATATCCGCACTGGTTGTGGCAGCAGGCTCCCTGCTGCTGAGCAACTGCGCAAGCATAGAGGAGATGTCCGGCGGGGGATCTCGCGAACTGCCCAGCTATGTAGCCATGGAAACGAACTCCGGGCGTATTCTTTACGCATCCAACGCAAACATCAAGCGCCCCATCGGCATGTTGTCCAATGTGGCTACCGGATTGATGGTGCTGGACTGGGTAAAAAGCCGCCGCGTCAACATGGATACCATGTTGACAGTACCGGAAACCGTCATCCAATGGCCACGCACCAATCTGCTCAAACTGCGTCCGGGGGATCGCATCTCTCTGCGAGATGCCCTGCACTCCACCATCATGTGGGACGATAGCGCCTGCGCTGCCACAATTGCGAGAGCCTGCGGGCGCGATATCAGCCCCTCAGACCCGGATGATGCATTCTTGGCACAGCTCAACCAAATGGCTCGCACCATTGGCATGTCCAACACACGCTTCAAGGGCAACAACGGAGCCGTTGTCTCATACTCCTGTGCTCGCGACATGGCGCTCTTGGGCATGTATGCCATTGAGAATCCCGGCTTCCAATCCATATGCTCCCAGCGTTCATATGTGGCCACCATCAACGGTACGCGCCAACAGCGGATTACGAACTCCAACAGCATGCTTTCTTCCTCCGGCATAGATGGCGTTAAGGCGGCTCGCTCCAAATCAGCCGGGGCATGTCTCATTGCCTCCGCCAAGCGAGCCTCCGTCAAGCTCTATAATCCGAACCTGAATAAACAGTCTACCTATGCACAGCGCCTCCTTGTCGTTGTGTTGGGCATGCCATCCTCCCAAAAACGATACAGTCTTGCAGCAGGACTTCTGCGCGATGGCTGGGGCGCTTGGGAAGACTGGCAAAAAACAAATGACTTCAAAGACCACAACAAATTTATCATCCTTCCACACTAAACTCTCATGAATATAGGTATTCTCAACGCCGGTGGCGACTGCCCCGGACTCAACGCCGTGATTGAAGGTGCAGTAGGTGCCGCCGCTGCACGCGGTTGGACCGTCTATGGCTTCTACGATGGCTTCGAGGGGCTTCTTTCCACTCCCGACAACGAGCGCTGGAAAATTCTTACCCCGCAAAACTGCCACAACATCCGCTCCACGGGCGGTACCATCTTGGGAACCGTCAACAAAGGCAACTTCACCGTTAAAAGCGGTGTGGGCGGTCGCATGGAGATTGCCCCCGAAGTCTTGCAACGCAGCCAGGAAACGGTAAAACGCCTCAACCTCGAAGCGCTCATCGTTGTGGGTGGCGATGGTTCACAGACCATTGGGCAGGAACTCCGCAAGATTGGTCTCCCCATCGTCGGTGTACCCAAGACGATTGATAATGATTTGGGTGCCACAGACTACACCTTCGGGTTCTGGACGGCAGTTTCCGTTGTGAGTAACAATCTGGATCGCCTGCGCACAACGGCAGATTCCCACCAGCGCATGATGGTGGTAGAAGTCATGGGGCGCCACGCCGGCTGGATTGCCCTGTACGGCGGCATCGCCGGCGGTGCAGATGTGATTCTGCTGCCCGAAATTGAGTTCAAGCTTGAAGACATCGTCCGCAAGGTCGAGCTTCTCAAAGCTCTCGGCCAGCGCGAAATCATCGTGGTTGTCTCAGAAGGTGCCAAGATTGGCGGCAAACTCCTCACCCTCGATGAAGAAACAAAGGGCGAGGTACGTTTGGGCGGCATTGCCTCCTTCCTCTCCACCAAACTGGAAACCATCACCGGCATAGAAACTCGCTACTGCGTGCTGGGGCACATTCAGCGTGGTGGCTCTCCCATTCCCTACGACCGCGTGTTGGGTGTGCGCTGCGGCGCCAAGGCAATCGACCTCATTGAGGAAGGCAAGTTCGGCGAAACAGTAGCCCTGCACCGCAACGATATGGTTTCCATGCCCATTGAGGAAGCCGTGCGCTCCCTGCACTTGGTAGACAGCAAGAGCCAGCTCATTGAAGCGGCCAAGGAAATCGGTATCTCCTTTGGTGACGACAGTCAATAAAGCCACAGAGTAGAGCTACCACATCTCATTGAACAACAACGGCGGGAATTGCTTCCCGCCGTTGTTGTCTTTCTGTAAAATAATCTTATTCTCTATATTGCTTCATCAGAACCTTGGCAAGAGGGGTACCACAACGGCATTGCCAATGGCCAACCAAATGGGGAGCGTGAGAAAAGAGCACACCGTGGTGGAAAGGAGAATTTGAGTCCCCAACTCAGGAATCCCCCCGAAACGCTTGGCAAGGATGACCGGGATGACCGCACTGGGAATGGCACTTTGAATGACCATGATGCGCTTGATAAGGGGATCGACCGGCAGAGCCCATGCCAGCAGGATGATGAATGCGGGAGCCAAAGCCAAGCGTGCGATTAGCCCGGCGGAAAGCATCTTGGGCTGCCATGTGAAATTGCGGGTGAGATCATACATGGAGCAGCCAAAGAGAATAAGACAAATAGGCGTGGCAACAGAGCCTATCATCTCCGCTGTTTTCATGATGGGAGGCAGCGCCACATATTCCCCCACGCCGGACCACGCAATGGCCAACGAGACGCACACCGCCAAGAGCGGCCCGCGCAACAATATGGAAAGACGCAAGTCTTTCGCGCCACCGCACATGAGGATGACCCCCAAGCTCCACACAAAAATCTCACATCCCATGTTGTGGATGAAGAGCACCCCCATGGTGGGGTCTCCCTGGGCAGAAAAGAGCATCTGGATAATGGGGATGACGAAGAATGCGTAATTCTGCACACCGGCGGTAAGAGTGAAAGTGCGCAGGCCCGTGCCGATGCGCAGTCGCAGCAAACGTGCCACCAGCCACGCTGCCAGCACACCAACAAGCAGCTCCATAAAACCGCAGGCAATCGCCTGCAAGGAGAACGCCACAGTAGAGATAGTGGGGTGCGCCTCCACCACCATGTATTTCATGATGCTGTGGAAAATGAGGCAAGGATAGCCCACATCCATAGCCAACTGCATGATAGGAGCATCGTGATGCGCCTCTATCGCCTTCTTACGGCGCAACCAAAAGCCTATCGCAAAGAAGACGTAGACCGGAATCGTCGCAAGAAAGGAATTGAGAACGATGCTCCCCATCTGTCAGATGCAGCTGATTTGTTGTGACGAAGCTTTACTCACCCAGAACACTTGAAAGCATGCTGGCCACGCCCTCAAATGCGGCGGCAACCATGCTTTGCCCCGGATCTTCCAGAGCCACAGGGTGCCCCTCATCACCACAGGTTCGGGTGCGGATATCCAAGGGAATACGACCCAGCAAGGGCACGCCGAGCTTCTGAGCTTCGCGCTCTCCGCCGCCTTCACCGAAGATGTTGTACACCAAGCCATCGCTCGGGCACACAAAGTAGCTCATATTTTCAATGATGCCAAGGATGGGGGTATTCACACGCTGGAAGAGCCCCACAGCCTTGCGAGCATCAATGAGTGCTACCTCTTGCGGTGTCGTCACGATGACGGCCCCCGCCAAATCTACAGTCTGCACAATAGTGAGCTGAATATCCCCCGTACCGGGAGGCATATCAAGCACCAAGAAATCCAAACCACCCCAATCAACATCTCGCAGAAACTGCTGCACGTAACGGGTAGCGAGCGGGCCTCGCACAGCCACAGGAGCAGCTTCATCCACCATCAGACCCATGGAGAGCAACTTGATACCGTGAACCTCAACGGGCAGGAATTGCTCCTTCTCCGAGCAACCGGGACGCTCTTTGGTGCCGAACATCAGCGCCATGGAGGGGCCGTAGATATCCAAATCCAACAAACCTGTGCGGTAGCCCAGCTTGGAAAGTGCCACAGCCAAGTTAGCAGAAACGGTGCTCTTGCCCACGCCCCCCTTACCGGAAGCCACGGCAATCACATGCTTCACGCCCGGCACGCTGGATTTCCAGTCGGCAGGGTCATCATTGGCAGAAGCCTTCTTGGATTTGGGTGCATGATGTTCAATATTGACATCCAGCTTTTTCACGCCGGGAAGCTCCTTGACCACCCCCATCACATTTTCATAGATATAGCGGGGTACATCGGCGTTTTTGCTTTCAACAATCAGGTCCACAACCACGGCACCGCCGTCGTTTACTTCGATGTTTTTTACCAGACCGAACGAAACAATATCGCGACTGAATCCGGGATATTTTACCGTCGTAAGAGCTGCACGAATGAGCTCAGGAGTGAGATTAATGTGAGTTTCAGACATAAGTGGGAAGTTAAGTTAATTTTTACTAAAACGGCGCCAAGGCATGCAAATAGTCTCTACGATCCACGCAAACCCGGAACACAGCAGACGAAACACGTAAACAGCCGGCTGCAGGAAACGGTGCAACGCCCTGAATTTCTCGTAGCAAATACTCAGAGCCACAATGAAGATGATGATGCAGAACTTGGGTAGCACTTCCATGTGGTAATGAATCCCCCAGAACGTTTCCAACGCATTGGAAACCGTCATAACCAAGCCCACAAAGCCTACAAGAATGAAAGCGGTATAGCCCAAGATGGGATGCCGAGCAATAATATCAATGCACCAACCGGCCACAATTCGAAGAGCGGCGATACCGATGAATACGCCCAAGCATACCACCCAGATGTGGAAATACTCAGGGATATCCTTGGAACCCTGCACCACACCAACTGCGGCTACCACATTGTCCAATGACAAGGAGAGGTCCATCAACTCAATGCTGCAAACGGTGGCCAAAAATCCCTTACCGGCCGTCTTGAGCGTTGCAGAACCCGCGCTTTCGTGGGCTTCAACATAGGTGAACTTCAGGTGATCACATGCCAGATAAATCAAATACAATGCGCCAAACCACTTCACCCAAGCATTGTGCATAAGCCACGCAACCAACGCCAGAGCAACACCACGGAAAAGATAGGCTCCGATAAGCCCCCAGCGCAGGGCGGCTTTTTGTTGGTGTTTGGGCAAATGTGATGCCATCGCTGCAATACCGAGCGCATTATCAACTGAGAGCAAGCCCTCAATCAACACCAAACTGGCAATCACCATTAGGCTGGCAGAAATGAACGCCCCCCAGTTCTGGGAAACCAAATCAACAGCCATTTGAAATTCTGAAATAGGCATGGCGCGGAGTATACCACATCGCCCCCTGCTCCGCAAGCCCTACGTTTGCCACTTATGCCCTGAATTGAAATAAATTCATCGGCGTCGTGCGGCATGCCATATCCATTCTTCATCCTGCAAAATCACATGAGTTTTGCCTTGACAGAAGGCTTCTTGCTCACGTAGAATGAGCCCCATGAAGTGGCTTCCGCGACACCTGCTCCGATACCTTTGTATTCTGCCTGTTCTCTACATTGTGGTGCTGTATACAATCAGCAGGCCCGGTATCAGTATCGCGGACTTCATGAATGCGGCAAGCGGGCGCATCATGGATGTACTGGGAGACCCGGATTTCCTGATAGCGGCAGGAGTATTGCTGTTGTTAGTGTTTGTGCGAGGGATGACATTGGTGTGGAACGCAATCTACTGCTGCGCTACGATACTTCTATTACTGGAAATTGTGCTGTTGGTGGGCATAGGCGGGGCTATTTTACCCACAGCTTTGTGGAGCATTCCCGGAGCAGAGATATTGACTCAAATCCCCGCAAAATACCCGGTTACCATGTACATTGTGCCCATTACATGGCTGCTGGGCACGGTAAGCACCAACGCATTCCGCAGCATCACTGCAGCATGCTGCATCAATTTCATCATCTGGTTACTGTTCTCTTACGCCTGCCATGCTTTGGCTCAGCAATGGGAAACGATGCAAGAGCCATACAAGCCGGAGCTGCTGGCACAGTTCAAAACCATGCGCTGGAGCACAGCCATTCTGCCCGGTCTTTTCATGTTCCTCTACACTTTCTTCCTCTCCATCTTTGAGGCGTTGATTCCCAGAGCCTTGCTAAAGAAGCAAGAAAAGAAAGAGAAAAAACAGGCAGCAACCGTTCAGGAGCAACAAGAAGCCCCTAAAGCTTCGGAAAAGCCAAAAGCCGAATCCGCTCCCGCCAAAAAGACAGAAAAACCTGCTACCCAGTTGCCTGTTCCCACACTGCCCAAGCCCATCAACAAGACCAAGCCCAAGTCTGCCGCCAAACCGGTGCTCAAAACAGCTGCTACCGCAGCCAAGTCTGAAACGGAGGCAAAGACGCCCAAAGAGGAAACGAAACCGGCTGCAAAATAAGCCATTCTCCGTTCTGTGCCGCTATGAATCTACCGGAGTCCGGCACTACCCGTACGCTTTGCGCTCGGCAAAACACCATAGATTCCCTGGGGGCGTATTTTGGTTCTCCGGTTTTCATCCGCATCATCAAGGAAGATTTGCAGCTTGAGCTGTGGGTACAGCAAGGTGGCAAATGGCGCGTACTAAAGTCCTACCCCATTGCCGGAATGAGCGGAACGTTGGGGCCCAAAGTAGCCGAGGGGGATCGCCAAGCGCCGGAGGGATTCTATTCCGTCACGCCGCAGGCGCTCAATCCCCGCAGCAAATATCATCTCTCTTTCAATATTGGCTACCCCAATGCCTACGACCGCGCCCAAGGCCGCACGGGCTCCTACATCATGGTTCATGGAGGCGTAACTTCCTCCGGCTGCTTTGCCATGACAGATGCCGGCATTGAAGAAATCTACACCCTTGTACACGAGGCTTTCTTGGCGGGGCAAGAGAGTATACCCGTGCAAATATACCCTTTCCGCATGGTGCCGGAGCGAATGATGGCAGAGCAAAAAAGCCCCCACTACGCATTCTGGAGCATGCTACAACACGGCTGGCTGCATACGGAGCAACATCGTGAGCCCGCGCCTGCCCTATACATTTGTTAAAAGCCGCGCTCAGGAGCGAGCTTCTATCAAACGGTAGACGCAGGGTGGCACACATGCCTTTACCCAGCGCTCCCAACCCGGCACGCCTACAAAACCACGCACAAAAGAAGATGACACCTCCTCCAGCTCGCTGGGCGGCATCAGGAAAACGGAGTGTATCTCCGGTTCCATGCGGGCATTCATGCGTGCCATAGGTTTTTCATACTCAAAATCAATGGTATTGCGCATACCACGCAGTAGATAGGTGGCGCCCACTTCGCGTGCAAAATCCACCAAAAAGCCGTGGTTCACGGCCTCCACTCGCACATTTTCCGGGAGCTCTGCCACCATTTCCCGCAACACTGCCAAACGCTCCTCCCGGCTGAAAAAACCGGGTTTATCCGGGTTCACGGCAAGCGCCACCACCAATTCATCAAACAAGGCAGAACCTTGGCGAATCATCCACAGATGGCCGTTCGTAGGCGGGTCAAAACTCCCGGCGTATACAGCTGTGCGTTTCATCTTGATTGAGCACACCGCACGGGGGAATCCCCCGTGCGGCAAGATTATAGGTTGAACGTTGAGGCCGTGCTTTACTTGGCCCACCCGGTGTAAGCTGTGCGGTAGAGGGCAAGAATCTCCTCGCGCGCGCAGGGGCGGGGATTGCCGCCGGTGCATACATCGGCCATGGCTGCATCAGTAAGAGCCTCCAGGTCTTCTTCCTTGACACCGATTTCAGCCAGTGTCTGCGGGATGTTCACATCCTTAGAAAGCTGGCACACAGCCTCAATGGCAGCTTTGCGGTATTCTTCCTGGCTCATGGCATCAACCCCCTGCACGCCCATGACGCGGGCGATTTCACGGAACTTGTCACCTGTGTAAGCTGCATTATACTCCATGACATAGGGGAGAAGCACAGCGTTGGCCACGCCGTGAGGCGTGTTGTAGAACGCACTCAGCGGGTGAGCCATACCGTGCACCACACCAAGCCCCACGTTGGAGAATGCCATGCCGGTCATGTACTGACCCAGTGCCATACCCTCGCGGCCGGCCGGGTCATTTTCCACAGCCTGGCGCAGATTCTTGGCAATCAGTTCCACAGCCTTGATGTTGAGCGTATCTGCCAGTTCCCAAGCAGCCAGGGTCGTGTACCCTTCGATAGCGTGAGTCAGAGCATCCATACCGGTAGCTGCGGTCAGCCCCTTGGGCATGGAGGACATCATCTCCGGATCTACCACAGCCACCACGGGGATATCGTGGGGGTCTACGCACACAAATTTGCGGCGATTAGCTTCATCGGTGATGACGTAATTGATGGTTGTCTCGGCCGCCGTGCCTGCGGTCGTAGCCACGGCAATCATCGGCACAGCCTTGTTCTTGGTGGGAGCCAAACCTTCCAGGGACACCACATCAGAGAACTCAGGGTTGTTGATGATGATGCCGATAGCCTTGGCTGTATCCTGCGGGGAACCACCGCCAATGGCAATCATATAATCGGCTCCGGCTGACTTGAAAGCAGCCACACCGGCTTCTACCACTGCTACGCTGGGATTGGCCTTCACTTGGTCATAAACCTCATAGGCGCAACCTGCTTCATCCAGCAAGGAAGTCACTTTTGCCACCACGCCAAAGCGCACCAAATCGGCATCAGTCACCACCAAAGCTTTCTGAAAGCCACGGTTCTTCACCTCAGTCACAATCTCACGCACGGCGCCGGCGCCGTGGTAGCTCGTCTCATTCAAAATAAAGCGTTTTGCGGACATAGCCGCATCCTACCTTGATTTTGCACCCAATGCAACAGAAAACTGATGGAGAAAGCATCTTTTTTTCGGCAATCAGTCTATTTTAGGGTTGAAATTGATGTTGGAATGTATAGAATAAGTGCGCTATGACATACGAAGTTTTCGAAACGAAGGAAGCTGCCGCCAAGAAACTGGCCGCAGAAGTTGCAGAGCTCATTCGCAGCCGTGCCGCTGAGGGCAAGGGCGTTGTTCTTGGTCTGGCCACGGGTGCTACCCCTCTGCCTTTCTACGCTGAGCTGATTCGTCTCCACAAGGAAGAGGGCCTGTCCTTCAAGAACGTCACCACGTTCAACCTCGATGAATACACCGGGCTCCCTCACGAGCACGTGGAGTCCTACTGGTACTTCATGCACACCAACCTCTTCAACCACATCGACATCCCCGCCGAAAACATCAACCTGCCCTGCGGCACCCTCGCTCCCGAGGAGATTCCCGCTCACTGCCAGGCATACGAGGACAAGATTAAGGCATGTGGTGGCCTGGATCTCCAGATTCTCGGCATCGGCCGCACCGGTCACATCGGCTTCAACGAACCCGGCTCCGATGACACCACCATCACTCGCCAGGTGACTCTCGATGACCTCACCAAGACCGATGCTGCTCCCGCTTTCGGTGGTTTCGACAACGTGCCCAAGACCGCCATCACCATGGGTGTAGCCACCATCATGGGTGCTAAGAAGGTGCGTCTTATGGCTTGGGGCGAGAAGAAAGCTTCCATCGTGAACAAGGCTATCAACGGCCCCGTCACCATTGATGTAGCCGCTTCCTACCTGCAGAAGCACGCCGATGCCAAGTACTTCTTGGATAAGCCGGCCGCTGCTGAGCTGTAAAGCCAACTACAGCACCAGGAGGCAAATACTGGTTGTATCTATCTGGGAGCCGGGGTGCCACACCCGGCTCCTTTTTCATCCTCCCAACGTGCAGATTATGTCCTCGCGCCACCTCTACATCCACATTCCCTTCTGCCACCGCATCTGCCCCTACTGTGCCTTTTTTAAGCACACGCCGAGCGATACGGATATGCGGGGTTTTGTGCGTGCTGTGGCAAAGGAAGCTCAACTGCGGTTGCCTGTAGGCTTTGCGCCCCGCACGTTATACTTTGGAGGCGGCACCCCCAGCATGTTGTCACCCACCCATCTGGAAAACCTCGTGGAGGGGCTGCGTCGGGTAGCAGATTTATCGCACTTGGAGGAATGGAGCTTCGAAGCCAATCCGGCCACATTCACACACGCCAAGGTGGAGCAATGGCTGCGACTGGGTATCACGCGCGTTTCTCTCGGTGTGCAGAGCATGGATGCCGCCACTCTGCGTATGCTCGGGCGCGAGCACACCCCCGAACAAGTGATCCAAAGTGTGCAAATCCTGCGAGAGGTGGGCATCCCCCAAGTAAACATCGACCTCATGTTCAGTCTGCCCGGCCAAACAATTGACCTATGGCAACGCACGCTGGAAGACACCCTTGCACTGGCTCCGAATCACATCTCCACCTATAACCTGACCTACGAAGAAGGCACCCCCTTTTACCAACAATTCGGCCAACAAATGGTAGATGAGGAAACGGATGAAGCCATGTTCAACCTCACGGACGAACTGCTCACAACTGCGGGATTCCGCCACTATGAAGTCTCCAACTACGCCCGCCCCGGCTGTCTTTCCCTTCACAACCTTGCATGCTGGCAAGGAGAAGATTACTATGGTCTTGGCCCCGGAGCCTGCGCTACCCTTGGCCACACCCGCTACGCCAACGCCGAAAACACGCCGGACTACATCCATGCGCTTGCGGCCGGTCATCTCCCGCCCCACAGCACAGAACACCTCTCTCATGCGGATAAACGCACTGAGCGCCTTGGGCTCTGGCTCCGCACCGATATCCCCCTGCCCTCATCCTTCCTTCGCTCGCAGGATTTCCCCTATATCCAAGAGCTCTGCCTCGAAGGGTTGGCAACCTATAGTACAGAAGAAGGGCTGACTCTCACCCGCCGAGGTCGCTTGCTTGCAGATGAAATTGTGCTGGGCTTCATGTGATGCACACACTCTTACCATCTGTGACAAAATTACCGCTTGAACGAAGCTCGAAGATAGATAGAATAGAGGCAGAGTAGATTTTACCACACACACATTAGAATTATGAGAATTCTTCCCACAATAGCCTTGGGGCTTGTTTCCGCCCTGCTTATTGCCCCCCTTGCCATGGCTGCAACGGCAAAAAAAACGAGTCGAAAAGCCAAGACTCAGCGTAGCACCGCCAAGAAACGAGGCCAATCCAAGCTCAAGGCACCTGCGACCGCAGAAAAATTGCAGGTTCCCGCACCGGTATTGACACTGACTCCCGAACAGGAAGAAAAATACAAACTTTTCGTGGAACGCTTGGATGAGCAGGTCAAAACAGACAGTCTGGATTACTGCCCGGCGCTGCAAATTGTGTTGGAAGCCACGGGAGACGAGTGGGCGGCAGAGGCTTGGATGCAGCGCGCCGCCAGTGAAGGGAACGCTGCGGCCCTCAGCTACGTAGCAGGACGTGTTCTGAGCAACGTACCCGGAGACAAGTTGCAGGATCCCGCCACGATTGCAGCGTACAAAATGGCAAAATCTGCCGCAGACAAAGGATTCGACCCTGCCGGGGTGGATGTGAGTATTTGCCTGAAACACGGTATCGGCACAACGAAAAACGAGGCCGCATCCAACAAGCAACTGCTGGATGCTTGCAAGGGAGGCAGTTTTGAAACACGTTTCAAATGGCTCCAGCTTGCCGGACGTCTCACCAAGTTCGATGACAAGGAACGCCCCGAAGTTAAAGCCGAGATGGAGCGAGGCAACCACCACATCATATACTATTTGAGCGCTTTTGCACCGGATTCCCCCACACAGGTAGAATGGCTGCGCAAGGCGGCAGAAAAAGGCAATGCAGAAGCCCTTTTCACCCTATCTTCCCTCTCCTCGCGCATCAAGCCGAAGGATAGTTATGTATTGCTGCAAGAGGCCGTGAAACTGCACAGCCCGGCCGCTATGTTCGTGTTGGGCACAGCCTTGGCAGACCCCGATCCGAACAATGTATTCACCAAAGAAGCCGGCATCCAAAAAGATGAAAAGGCGGGTATTCACTTGGTTCGCTTGGCTTCCATGATTGGTAATTCCCAATCCAACATGGCTCTGGGACATGCCTACCACGATGGCACGTTCGGGCTGGAGAAGAATCCGGAAAAAGCATACCGCCACTATGCGGCCGCACGCCGAGCCCGCAACATTGCCGGTACTGCGGCAGAGGGTTACCTGCTGCTGAAGGGTGAAGGCGTGAAACAAGATTTGGTTCGCGGCACCACATTGCTGAACATCGCAGCCAATGCCGGCTACGGCCACGCCTGTGTGCTCAAAGCCCATGCAGAATACGCCGGGTTCGATGGCTCGCCTGATGCATCGAAAGCAGCAGAGTATCTGAATGATGCCGCCGTCATGAAAACACCGGAGGCATACGTATACCTGGCTTTCATCACCGCCAAAGGCGGCACCAATTTAGCAGCAAATCCTAAACTGGCAGAAAGTTACGTGCGCATGGCATCCTTGGATATGGGAGACAAGGCCCAGCAGCTATACGATAAGCTCATGGCCGAAGGCAAGTGGGAGCCTCATCCCTGATTTTCAAGCCTATGTTCATGAAAGGAACCATCCTGCTGGGCAGTTTGCTATTTCTTATCATAGGGAGCAGCATGATTTTACCGCTGCGCACGCGCTGGTGGTGGAAAATGCTGCTCTGCATCCCGGTGGGCTTGGTCGCATTCAAATTCCAAGTATTGTATGGGATATGGGGCGGGCATTTCTTCCGGCCGGCAGTCCCTATGTGGTTGGAGCTGGGGAGTAACTGGTTGTACATGAGCCTGATGCTTCTTGCTGCGTGGCTTTTGGTGTGGGAAATACTTTGCTTGCCCTTGTGGTTCATCTGCCGCAAGCAAAGGGGGACGCTACGTCGTTTTCACAATGGGTTCAACCTAATTTTCCTGCTGGGGGTGCCGACCCTGATTGCATGGGGCATGCACCAAGCTTTTGCTCAGCCCCAAGTGCGAGAAGTGTGTATTCATCTGCCGGAGCTACAGCAGCCTGTGCGCCTGGCCATGCTCACCGATTTGCATGCAGACCGCCACAAGCAAGCACCCTTTTTCCGAGAAATAGTGGCGCGCACCAACGCATTGCAGGCAGATGCCATCGTCATCACCGGAGATTTTGAAGATGGCACAGTGAACGAATTAGCCCCCGCCCTGCTCCCGCTGCGCGATTTGCGCTCCCGCTGGGGCACTTTTGCTGTAGATGGCAACCATGATTATTTTTCGGGCCACGAGGCATGGCAGCGTTACCTATCCGGGCTGGGAATTCGCTTTCTGAACAATGAACATGTACTGCCGGGGGCGGGTCACATCGTCTTGGCCGGGGTGACGGATCCTGCTGCAGAACGCGATAACTGCCCGCCACCCAACATCCATCAAGCCCTCGCCGGAGCTCCTGTCAACAAACCGATTATCCTGCTCTGCCACCAACCCAAGTTAGCACACCAAGCTGCACAAGCCGGAGTGAGCCTGCAACTTTCCGGCCACACGCACGGAGGCCACGCCCCCGGCTTGCGCCAACTCATCGCCATGTTCAACGGGGGGCTCGCACGTGAACTCTACCGCATCGGCAATACCCAAGTCTACGTCTCCAACGGCACATCCCTCTGGTCCGGCTTCCCCCTGCGTCTATTCACTCCCGCAGAAATTACGCTCATTCACCTCTTGCCGGCAAACGAAAGATAACACGCTGTTTATGCAGCACGCCGCTCTTGACGCGTGCGTGGGCGTGTGGTAGATTTCTTCGTAAGAAAAGCACCATGGCAGAATCTCTTTACACCAGAATGGCGGACACCCCCGTCACGAGTTATGATTTATCGCTGCGCCCGCCGGCATTCAGCGAGTTTTGCGGGCAGGAGAAGGTGAAAGAGCGCTTGCTGCTGATGGTGGAGGCTGCCAAGATGCGCGGTGACGTTCTTGACCACGTGCTGCTCAGCGGCCCGCCCGGGTTGGGCAAAACCACCCTTGCCAACATCATCGCCAACGCCGTGGGGCATCGTCTGCATACCACCTCCGGCCCGCAAATTGAAAAAGCCGGTGATTTGGCTGGTATTCTGACAAATGTCGAGAAAGGAGATGTGCTCTTCATCGATGAAATACACCGCCTGCACCCCGCCATCGAGGAGTACCTCTACCCCGCCATGGAGGATTTCCGCCTGGATATCATCATTGACCAAGGCCCCAACGCCCGCTCTATCCAACTGAATCTACCCAAATTCACGCTGGTGGGTGCCACAACCCGCGCCGGCATGCTCACCGGGCCGCTGCGTTCACGCTTTGGGCTGGTCAACCGCCTGGATTATTACTCGGTGGATGAATTATGCCAGATTTTGCACCGTTCTGCCGGTTTGCTGGATATTGAGCTGGAACACGGCGGAGCCGTAGGCATAGCGAGGCGCTCCCGCGGTACACCCCGTGTGGCCAATGCCCTGCTGCGCTGGGTGCGAGACTACGCCCAAGTGAAAGCAGATGGACGCATCACTGACAGCGTAGCAGAAGCCGCGCTGGGGATGATTGACATTGATGAAGACGGGCTGGATGAAATGGACAAACGCCTGCTGGAAACGATGATATACAAGTTCAACGGAGGCCCCGTGGGATTGGCCTCGCTTGCCGTAGCCGTAGGGGAAGATGAATCTACCATCGAGGACGTGCACGAGCCCTTCCTCATCATGCAAGGCTACATCAAGCGCACGCCCCGCGGGCGCGAAGCCATGCCCGCAGCCTACCGGAAGATTGGTGCTATCCCCGCCTCCGGCCAAGCAGAACTCCCGCTCTGATTTCCCGCATGAAACACATCTTCCTTTCACTCGTACTCGGCATCTGCATGATGTTGAGCGGTTGTGTGCAGCAGCAAATGCAACGACAGGCCAACACCTCCAACACCGTAGTGTTGGATATCGGCCACTACTACCACCCGCAGCGAGGAGGCCAGGGTGCACGCACCCCCGATGCCAAATACGGTGTCATCGAGGAAACAGAGTTCTGGTACCGCTACGCCGGCTACGTGAAAAATGTCATCGAAAAAGCGGGCTACACCTGCATCATCTGCAACCGCGGCTCCATGCCTACAGATGCCAAGTTGGCAGCAGCTGCCAAGAAATGCGGAGTCGTACACATCAACTCCCCTATCCCCACAGCCATCTATCGCTCCAAACACCACCCCAACCGCGTAGCGGTAGGCATGCTCAGCGCCGACTTTGCCCTGGACCAACGCCCCGGTGCTGTGGTCTTTCTGCACCACAACAGCAACTCTGCCAAGTGGCTCGTGTCCAACAAAGGTGCATTCTATTGCAACGAACGAGGGGTCAAGCTGGCCAATACCATGGCTCAAGTGATGAACCGCGATGTGCTGGATCACGGTATGCCCAACAACGGCGTCCCTTGCGGGGTCGTGGTGCGCAATGACGGCCGCAAAGGTGGAGGAGATTGGCTCAATACCTGCAATGAATCCTACGTGCCCGCTGTCATCACCGAGGTAGCCTTCCTCTCCAACCCGGAACACGCCCAATACCTCTCCAAGCATGCCAATGCCGTCCAATTTGCCGAGTCAATCGGCCGAGGCGTGGTGGAATTCATGCGAAATCGCTGATTACAACGTTGCATCAGAGGGAGATATCCCTCTCCAAGGCATCGAGCAGGCGGCAGACGCGCTCACCGGGGAGGTTGCCGAGCTCCATACCGCGCATGACGTAGGCGAAGGAGAGCCCGATGGACGGAATAGCCATGCCCAAGGAGCCGCCTGCCCCGGCATGTCCAAAACCACCGTGCGGGAAAAAGCGAGCAGGCTCGCACATGGCTCCGCAGGTGAAGCTGGTGGGCTCCAACAGAGTCAAATCCATACCGCTGCATTGCGGGGTGCTCATCCATTCGCAAACATCGGGGGCAAAGGGAGATGCAGGCACATGGCCGAGCAGCGCTTGGTAAAAGCGGGCAAGGCCACGGGCTGAGGCCACGCCGCCCTTGGCCGGGGATGCGGATTGCCAAGCATCCGGGGTATTCATTTCGCGGGCAGAGCCGAAGCCGACGATGCTATGAAAGGCGCGGTGAACAGCGCTTGATTCATCAAAAAACTCGCGGTAAAAGGGGGTGCGCGGCATGCTGCCCAGCATGCGGGCGGTGCGCAGGTGGGCTACGCGGGGATAGGCATCCTGCGGCAAATGTCCTATGTAGAACTCCAGCTCAAGCGGAGTACGCACGTATTGCTCCCAAAAATCTCCCACACGCATACCGGTAAGCTCCAGCATAAGGATATCCACCATGGGTCCAAAGGTCTGGGGGTGGTAGCCATGCTGCGGCGGTAGCCATAGGGGGTGGCTTTTTTCGATAATGCGGCGGCAGGCATCCAAATCTCCCAATGGGGCAGGCTCAGCCAAGGCTGCCAAGCCGACTTGGTGCGACAACAACTGCGCCATAGTACAATGCGGTAGCGGAAATTGCGGCCACACATCCCCCACTTCCGTCTCCGGCCCCCGGCAGCAGTTGTACAGAGCTTGCAGCAAACATGCGGCAGAGGCGGCTTTGGTGGCAGAATACACAGGCACCAAGGTATCCGGCAGCCAAGGGGTATCGGGGCGAGCCTCGCCTCCGCACAGGGTGATGAGCTCTCGTCCCTGTTGCCATACCGAGACAGAGCCACCATTTTCCAACCCGTCTCGCAGGTTTGCCTCAAAGGCTTGGCGCAGGTGTTTCATGGTAGAGCGGGAGTAAAAGAAAGGACATTGGCCACTCCGTCTTCCACGCGGAAGCTCACCTCATACGGAAGGTAGACGATATGGTACAAGCGGTCAGGGGTATTCTGGTAGGCCGGGCGCGGGTCCTGGGTCAGCACCTCGCGCAAGCCCTCCACCCATTCAGGGGTAACCCCGGCAGGCAAGTGAGCTCGAATGCGTACTTGCAGCGGATTCCAAGGCTGCGCGGTAAATCCGGCAGCGGCATCAGGAACAGCATCGGCGTATGGGATGTAGGGTTTGATGTCGTAGATGGGAGTGCCATCGACCATGTCCGCACCGGACACGCGTATACGCACACCGGGGTCTACCGATGCTATGCGAACCACGGACAAGCCAAGAGGATTGGGCCGAAAGGGTGAGCGGGTGGCAAATACCCCCACTCGTTCATTGCCGCCTAATCGGGGTGGTCGCACGGTGGGGTGCCACTGCCCTTCCTCATTGCAATGAAAGCCCCATATCAACCACAGGTGGCTGAATTGCTCTATACCGCGCAGGCACTCCGCTTGGGAATAGGCCGGTTCGAACACAATATCGCTGATGACATGGGGGGCAAGATTCCCCTGCCTAGGCACGCCGAACTTATCTGCAAAAGGCGAGCGCAGATAGGCTATGGGCTGCAAATTCATACCCCAAAAAAGTCTCGCAACACCTGTTCATAGACCCCCCGCTTGAAAGAGGGGAGACTATCCAAATCAAAGTCTGCGGGTTGCACCCAGCGGTAGGATCGGAATTCCTTGTTATCCAACCAAGGTTCAGCTGTATCGCTGTGCATTTGGCAAAGAAAATAGAACTGCTCTTGGCCGGCGTATGGAATACCTCGTTTGCGGAAAACGCGTTCACGTTCCTTGGGCGGGTAATCGTAGCGATAAGGGCCGTGTTCCTGCACCACTTCGTACTCATTGGGGCGGAAACCCGTTTCTTCCATACCCTCACGGCAGGCTGCGTGCATGGGCGATTCGCCTTTTTTGATGCCGCCTTGGGGGAATTGCCAAGCGCCGGCGGGCTTGACTCGCTCACACACCAACACCGTACCATCCGAACGGCGGTAGATGATGGCTGCATTGGGGCGGTATAAATCGGTGGATGTATCCATGTGTTCCGGTCTAGTTTGCCACGAAATGGCTTTTTTGACAAGTTCTCAGATTCATATTGCGTAGAAAAATGCATCAGCGCATATTCCACACAGCACTGCACGCATCTGTGGGCATGCGCCAATCGCCACGCGGCGAAAGCGCAATGGTGCCTACCTTGGGCCCGTCCGGCACGCAGGTGCGCTTGAATTGCTGGGTGAAGAAACGGCGAATAAATGTTTGCAAGGTTCGCTCAATCAAATCCTGACTGTATTCTCCCGCAAAGGCCAGCAAAGCCAAGGCTTGCAATTTGGCAGGTGTGGCTCCGTATTTGATGAAGTGGTACAGGAAGAAATCGTGAATATCGTAGGGGCCAAGGATGTCTTCAGTCTTCTGATCCACCGTTCCATCGTCTGCCGGGGGCAGAAGTTCGGGGCTCACGGGAGTGTCGTTGATATCCCGCAGGGTGGCTGCCATTTCTGCGGGGCTTTGTGCCGCCACATGTTCGATCAGACAGCGGATGAGAGTCTTGGGGATGGAGCAATTCACCGAATACATGCTCATGTGATCGCCATTGTAGGTAGACCAGCCCAGTGCAATTTCGGATAAATCCCCCGTGCCGATAACCATACCACCCGTCTTGTTGGCTAAATTCATGAGAATCTTGGTACGCTCGCGAGCCTGTACATTTTCGTACGTATTGGTGCGCAAAGAGGGGTCGTAATCCAAATCCTTGAAGTGCAGCAGACAAGCTTCGCGGATGTTGATTTCTCGGAAATCCGCGCCGATGTGGCGAATAAGAGCTACTGCATTATTGTAGGTGCGACCGGTCGTACCAAAGCCCGGCATCGTCACAGCCAAGATGCTGGAAGTGGGGATACCCATCATCTTGCAAGCGCGCTCGCACACCAACAAAGCCAGAGAGCTGTCCAAACCACCGGATACACCCAGCACCATGCTGCGCGCGCGTGAGTGCTCCATACGCTTCACCAAACCACATGCCTGAATGTTGAGGATTTCCTCACAGCGTGTGGCAGATTCTCCGGGAGCGGGCACAAAGGGACGCGGCGGGATGTGGGCGTATGCCAAGTCGCTGGAAGATGCTACGCTTCCCACCATGACCCGGCGCACGGAAGATTCCGCAGCTAAGGCCCGGCTATCGTGGAAAGTGCTCTCGCTCATGCGGGCAGCAGCCAAACGAGTGAGGTCTACATCTGCATAGATAATTTCCGTATCGCGCGAGAAGCGCTTACTCTCTGCCGCCATGCGGCCGTTATCCGCTATGAGGCAATGCCCACCATACACCACATCCTGCGAACTTTCGCCCACGCCGGCACCTGCCAACACATAAGCCGCCACGCAGCGGGCACTCTGCTGAGCAACAAGCATACGTCGATAGGCGGCGCTACCGGCCAGCTCATCACATGCACAGGGATTGAAAATCACACGCGCACCCTGCAACGCCAAGTTGCCGGAAGGAGGGATGACACTCCACAGATCTGCGCCGATTTCCACGCCGAAACTCAACTCATCATCATCGGCAAAAAGCAAATCCGTGCCCACGGGTACTTCGCCGCACCCCGGCAACTCGATACTCTTGACCGGTAGTTGTGCAGCGGCACAGAAATGGCGTTTCTCGTAAAACTCGCGGTAGTTGGGCAACACAGACTTGGGTACCAAGCCCAGCACATGTCCATCTTTCACCACGGCGGCCATGATGTAAAGGGCATCCTGCACCACTAGTGGCAAGGAAACGATACACACGGACTTAAGACGCGATGTCTCTGCCACAAAACGCCCCAGTCCCTTGCGAGCAGCCAGCATCAGAGCCGGTTGAAAAAACAAATCTGCACAGCTACAACCTGTGATACCCAGCTCCGGGAAAAGCACCACCTGTGCCCCCTTCCCGGCAGCTTCGCGGGCGGCTTTCACCATAGCGGTGACATTGAACTCCACATCAGCTACGCGCACTTGGGGCGAAGCTGCGGCAAATCGATAATATCCGTATGTGCTCATCGCTGCGTTTATTCTGCCAGATTCCCGCTAAAAGTCAACAGCAGAAACGCTGTCACACTGCGAAATCAGAAGCGAAAATCCACCCCGACAGACAGGTAGATGCCCGGCTTATAGTGATGAGATTCAACGGCATCTTTATCCGCCGTGCGGTTACAAAACTGCGCCGTTGTGGCAACAGCAGACCCCACAGAGGCTGTAATGATGCGCTTGCGCTGCCCTGCACGGGAAAAATCGTATTCACCCGTCACGCCGGCTACAAGGGAGCGGAAGCGAAAGATTTTGTCTCCACGCTCCGTATTGACCATCCACGAATGATTGTAACCACTCAGGAAAGGGCCTACGGCCAAGCGCTCATTCACCTTATACATTGCGCTCAGCTTATAGAAACGCAGACTCACATCCCACATTTCATTGGGCTGCCAGGAAAAACCAAACATCGGCACCACAGCATGCGTGGCAAAACGAGGGGAAACACCCACACCAACGGAGTATGAAAATGAGTCGCTATGCTTTACGGTATAAGTGGAGCCCCCCACTACATCAAAGAAATGATTGGTACCGCCAAAGTCCGATGCTACGGCCGGTGCCACAGTTACGGACAGACGATTACCGGACGCAAAGTTGCGAATCATCGTAATAGGAAGTGAGCCGCTATACATTTCATCATGCTCCAGATAAAGATTCCCCTCTGCCTGGAGCAAGGAGAGGCGCAAGTCTAACTGCGCGTTGATGTACCAGTTCCCGTAGGACGTTCTGCGTGGGTCCGATAAGGGGAGCGTAAGTTCAAATGTCTGCATACCAAGCTTGGAGCCTCCATGACGCTCCCCCATCTGCGAAATGACGGTTGCTGCGGCATAGCTGGGTGCCACCCCCGTATCCGGCAAATGGTATTGCCACGTTGAGTCTTCTTCAGCTACAGAAACTGATGATAAGCACATTACTGCAAACAAAATCCTTTTCATGCTGGGTAGAGTCTATCACATGTAATTTTTTTTTGCAAGACCGGCAAGGGGCAAATCCAGGGCAAATCGAGATATCAACACCATACCTTGTGTTAAATGCCCTGCTATACATCACTGAAGAATAAAAATGTTCGTAAAATTCAAAATTCACTTTTGAGCGTTTGAGGAGATTTAAGTTCAGCCTCACCTAATGCGCGACCATGTACTGTTTTATCATTCACCTCTCCGTATTGCCTCAAAAAAAACAGTCACCGAAAAGTGGATGCCTCAAAAATGCGGTCACCGAAACTTTAACGGATAATTGACTCAAAAACAAGGCAAATCCACCATTTTTCTGTCCCAAAATGACAGCGAGCGTAGCGAGTCGGCATTTTGGGGCAGAAAAATTCGCCGGAAGGGGTGAGAGAGGTTCATAAAATGCTCTCGGGTTTCATGTGATTGATGAGCCTTTTGAGGGATTTTTGGATATTTTCCTGCAATTCGATGGGGTCGAGAGATTCCCTCAGGGCTACAAGGTTTCTTTTCCTTGCCCCGTCTTTCATTTGTTCCATAACTCTTTCATATGGGGTTCGGGCTTTGTCGTATTTCTTTCTCGTTTTGCCGGTGACCGGATTACGTTGCTTTGATACTAACCGTGTACTGGCTACGAAAAAATTAGTGAGCAGGTTATGATATCGATATACCTGGTTGAGCAGAAATACGCATTGCTCATTATCTATTCTCTCATAGCCTATTAATTCTCTTACTTTGTGACGATTGCGTTCTTCTGCACGGGCGTTGTCATTTTTTTTGTAAGGTCGGGAGCGGGTAAGTTTACACCTCTTGTACTTTTCTTTAAGCAGCCTTTGCAAATGGTGATTGATAAACTCTGCCCCATTGTCTGTGTTGATGCTGTAACCATGAACGGCATCTCGCGTAGCAGATATAGAAAGGCCGTTCATGTGGTATCCTGACATTTATTCCATATTGCTCGGTTGAGTGTCCATAAGGTCAAATCATCCGTTACTGTTAACGTCCAAACGAAATTGCCGCGGATACTATCCCCGCAATGAGCTACAGTATCGGCATATAGATGCCCGGTAACATCAATCTTGCGCGATGTGTCTATAATGGGTATGGATTGCTTCAATGCGCTGATAGTTTGCTTATTGGCTTTATGGAGGTCATCCACTTTGCAATCACGCAACACTCTGTCCAGAGTGGCAGGTGATACACTCAGGATACGTCTTTGAGACACCTCATCAATTTCTTGTCGTTTTGAGTAAGCCTGCAGCCATGTTGGCAGCATGGGATGGAGCCGTTTACCGCATGGTTGGTCAGATTTCAACCAAATTGACTTTATGAGCGCGATGTCGCAGGATTGCAATTTGGGCAGACGCCCTCTCTTCTCCATCCGCTTGCGTCTTCGTGTGCGCGAAAAGCATCGAATAATGCTTTTAGGTGACTTGTAACCAGTGAGTTCCATTAGTTGCTTCAGGAGTCCTCCCTTAGCTTTGCGAGAGTGAGTCTTTCGATACTTTGCTGCGTTGGAATTCAGTAACTCTATTGTCGCTTGTTTGCTCATTTTGAGTGACATGTGTATATGTTAGTGCCTAATTTATGAGGCATCCAGCTTTTCACGTGTCAGCCAAACTCGTGGGAAGTGTCAGTTCGGTGACTGTTTTTTTGAGGCAATGCGCCTCTCCCCTGCAATTTTTCGGGGAATGCAGAATTAGAGTTGCAGCAAGGTGTTTGGTATGTTAAAGTATGGTCGCAGGATTATGCGAGAAGAGATGAGCAAAAACGAGGACTTGATACGAGTCCGCCAGGAGCTCTTGGTCAAGACAAGCACCGGAACTCCCGTGAATACCCAGCGTCGCTGCGTGAGCGAGGGCTCCATCATCCTGTGGCATTTGTGCGCCCTTATCGCTTTGTGCTCTTGGCTTTTACGGTTGCTGAACGTGTTTGACATCACTGCCGTCTGACGCAGCAGGGATTCTCTCCATCTGCACCACGGGGCGGGCGGGATAATGAGCTGATTCGTCCTTGATGTAGTTGTGGTGCACCGTCATGCGCACTTGATCACCGGGTTTAAGTTCGGAAATGAGTTTACGGACCTCCGGAGCTTGGCCGGGTTCATCCTTGCGGATGTTGATGTATACATGAGCACCTTCCTCCATCTTATCATCCCCGTACTGACCGGGTTTTGCATAATCCTCATTCTTGAGTACGCGGAAAATGGCGGCTCGCGTGGCGTGGTCGCAGCGATCCGGGCAATCGGCCGTCATGAAGCGGCAGGGCTGTTCCACGGTATTTTCATACACTGCCAATACGGTATTGCGGGCAAGAAGCTCGGACTCCCCTGCGGAGGCTACTGCAGCGCATGCAGCGGCAATAAGTGATAAAATGCTTTTCTTCATGTAGGTGTATGACACAGCACTTGCCCCATCCGTTTAAAAAAATTATCTTTTTTTAAGTATTTTTCAACAGACAGCAGAACCCACCTGCCCCAAAACCATGTTCGGGCAGCAAGCGGTAGGCAGGAAAATCCACCAACGCAGAACGAAACGGAGCCAGCTCAGGCACCTCCACCGCGCGCCAACTTGGCATGCGTTTGAGAATGTATGCAATGACTTTTTCGTTTTCGTCCGGGTCGTAGGTGCAGGTGGTATAGAGCAAATGCCCACCGGGAGCCACACAGCGCACAGCCGCCAGCAAGATGCCTTTTTGGCGCTTGGCGTTGCCATTCACCATCGATGCGCCCAAACAACCGGGATTGCGAATTCCCTTGGCAAGCAAAGATTGCCCACTGCATGGTGCATCAACCAGCAATAAATCAAACACCTGCCCGGCAGCCCCCCATTGGTCCGGGCGCAGACCGGTCACTTCCGTATTGGGTACACCGCAATGCTCCAAATTCTGGCGCAGGATTCCCCGGCGAGAGGGGCTCACCTCATTGGCGACATGATGTTGGGGCAAATGGCGCGCAGCCATGAGCATGGTTTTACCGCCCGGTGCAGCACACATATCCAAACTGCTGCCGGGCTGCGGCACCACGGCCAATGCCGCAGATTCCCAACAGGAAGACAAATCCAGCGAGTAGTAATACCCCTTTTCGCGGTAATCAGCATGGGCAGTAGGTTTTTCACCCTCCACCGGCACAAAGACAGCCGGGGGAAGCCAGCCCCACGCAGTTGTATCAACACATGCAAATGGCGGTACATAGTCCTGCGGAGCAAGCGGGGTAAGAACCACCGCCTGTCGAGAAGATGCCCCGGCCCGCATGGCTGCTATGAGCGATGCCGCAGAAGCATCGCTAAGTTGTAAGCGCTTGCAAAGGCGCAGTTCCGCATGGCTGGGAGATTCGGGCATCATCACAGGCCTTTTGCCTCGTTATAAGCCAAGCGTGCAGCACCGATGATACCAGCATCATTGGCAAACTGGGCGGGCAAAATCTTGATTTTTTCGTAGTGCGGGCCATAGAGCTGGGCGCGCAGATACTTGCGCAGCGGCGCAAAGAGCAAATCGCCGGCCTTGGAGATACCGCCACCGATAATGAACGCCTCAGGGTTGAGGATATAGTGGCAATTCATGAGGCAGCTGGCCAGCTTGCAGGCAATGTCATCCCACACAAAAGCGGCCACAGGGCAACCGGCCTTGGCGGCATTTTCCAAATCAATGGGCGTGCATTCATCCTCGCTGCGGGAAATACCGGCAGCAGCATAGAGCATTTGTGCCTCGGAGGCAATTTCTCGATTGCCGATGTAATCTTCAATCGCGCCACGGTTACCGTAGTAACCAATACGCCCCTTGTAATCAATGGTCATCTGGCCGAGTTCACCGGCGGCGCCAAGGTGTCCACGCAGGAATTGACCATTGGCAATGATGCCTGATCCTATGCCTGTACCCAACGTGAGGCACACCAAATCATTCATGCCGCGCCCTGCTCCCAGCTTCCACTCGGCATAGGCCATGCAGTTGGCATCGTTATCCACCGCAGCCGGCAAGCCGGTAAGTTCTGTCAGGATATCGCGGATATGGATATTATACCAGCCCGGCACATTGGTAAGAGAATCCACAGTACCTGCGCGGTGATCCACAAAGCCGGGGAGCCCCATTCCCACAGCACATGCAGAGGGGTATAGCTCTTGGATGACATGCAAGCGATTGCCAATTTCCTGCACAATCGCTTCAGGGGTGGGGTACTCCTGGGTGGCAATAGGCTCGCCCTTGTATACTATATCAGTACCACTCACCACAGCAAATTTGATGGAGGTTCCGCCCATGTCCACACCGATAGAAAGCTCATCGCAACTCATACGCAGGTATGCTACCACATTTGATTCTGCAATGCAAAGCATAAAAATGCAAGATGCAGGCGAGCTGAAAGATTGACGATAAGAAATGTGCATGGTAAACTCTGCGGAGTTATGGCAGAAGAAGCGCAGCAAAGCATCCACCTGATGGATTCCGTTCTGGCCAGCCAGGTGGCAGCCGGCGAGGTGGTGGAGCGTCCTTCTTCTGTCATTAAGGAACTGGTAGAGAATAGCATTGATGCCGGAGCGCGCAGCATACGAGTAGAAATCCGGCGGGGTGGCATCTCTCTCATCAAGGTGACGGATGATGGCTGCGGCATGAGCCGAATTGATGCAGAATTGTGTTTGCAGCGCCACGCCACGAGCAAACTGAAATGCTTTGAGGATTTGTTTGAAATACGCCAGTTGGGATTTCGCGGCGAAGCATTGCCTAGCATTGCCTCTGTGTCGGAATTAAAAATTACCACACGGAGAGCACAGGATGTGGAAGGCACACTGGTAAGCTGCATAGGGGGAGACATGGCACCCACCATGCATACAGGCTGTGCCCCCGGCACGGAAATCAGCGTGGCAAACATCTTTTACAACATCCCGGTGCGCCGCAAATTCCTGAAAAGCGAGGAGACAGAAGCCGGTCACATTGAACACCAACTGCGCTTGCATGCTCTCGCTTTCCCCGATGTGCGGTTCTGCTTCGTAAAAGATGGACAAGTTGTGTTTGATGCCCCGGCCACCCACGACATGCGACACCGCATTGCAGCTTTTTATGGGCGAGAACTGGCAGCGAGCCTTCTTCGCATCAAACCCACCCACACAGTCGGAGTGCGGGTGGAAGGCTACCTGATGCCGCTTGAAGCTGCGCGCCGCAACCGCCGCATGCAATTCGTATTCCTCAATAACCGCCCCATTGAAGACAAAATTGTGGCTCGCGCCATTCGCGATGGCTACGGCGGCTTCCCAACGGGATTGCACCCGGCCTTTTTCCTGTATCTGGAGGTGGAACCGGCTCTTGTGGATGTGAATGTGCACCCCGCCAAACGAGAGGTTCGCTTCCGAAGGCCATCGGAAGTCACAACGGCTATTCTGGATGCCATCAACAGCACCTTGCGGGCTCATGCTCGCGGCGAGGAAAGTGTACCCCCTGCCCCCTTTCCTACGCCCCCCTCACAAACACCTGAACCGAAACCGGAGCAAAAGCCCCAACCTTCTGCGCCCATCTCCTCCGGTGCGGCATTACCGTTCACATTGCGCCCTGTACTGGAGCCTCAGCAGCGCCAGCTCAATCTCTGCACCAACAAGAAGCAAGCAGCCGAGCCCGCAGCAACGTCTCAAGTACAATCGCAGGTGCCCCCTCCCCCCTCCCCTGTGCAGCAACACACACCGGATACCCATCCGCAGTTCCGCTACATAGGATTATTTAGAGAACACTACGCCATCTTTGAAAACAAGGAAAGCTTGGTGCTTCTCTCTCCACGAGCTGCACGAGAGCGAATCATCTTCGAGCGATTGATGGAGAGCCACAAGCGCCCCATACTGGCACAACGTCTGCTCGCCCCCGAACTGCTGGAGTTTGATGTACGTGAACTTGGTACAATCTTGGAAGTAAAACCTCTGCTGGAGCAGGCAGGATTTCGATTAGAGCAATTTGGGCGTAGCACCATGCGCATTGAGGCTGTGCCGGCCATGCTGCCGCTCTCTCGTGTGGCAGATTTCCTGCAAGAGCTTATTCAACAATATACATGCGGTGAACAAAAAAACCGCCGCGCACGCAGCCCGTTCGAACCCTTTGCCTGCCAACTAGCCAAACAATACGCCCACCAAGAAGACATGCAATCCTGGTTGCGTTCGGCCTCTGCCCTCATTGCAGATTTAATGCGCTGCGAGATTCCATACTGCACACCCGCAGGCAAACCCACGATGCTGCCTTTCACAGCCAACGAAATTAACCGAAAATTTCAAGCGCAATGACATTCTTTTTGCGGGGTATGTCTTGAAATGTCGTTTCCCTCTATGCTAACTTGGCATAGAATAAGCAAAATTACACTTTCAGCTCATGCCGGATCCCCAAAACAACAAGCCCAATGGTATTCCCCCGATGCAACCTTCCAACCAACAGCCCAATTGGGGGCTGTGGATTCTGATGGCGGTCATTTCCGGCATTCTTTTGCTCGCATTCATGTTTGACGGCAGCATGGGCGGCTCTGCTCGCTCTATCAAGCTTGACGAGTTCCAAAAAGATTACCGCGAAGGCCTCATCGTACTGACTCAATCCCGCGAATACCCTATTGAGGTCGTGACGAGCAGCAGCGGTAGCCAAGGCACCATTTCTGCCTACAAGTACCGCGTGGCTCCCAAGTACGAAATCGGAAAGTTTTACATGCCTTTTACCAGCAGTGAGGAAATTAAAGCACTCTGCAACCGATACGGTATCACGGCAACCCAAGTCAATGCCCCAACACCCGCCCCCGAAGCAGCGGATCGTGTGTGGTCCACGGATGATTTCCGCAAGCTGGGGGAGGAAGGCCGCATCATCCTTAAAGACAGCCCTACTATCTATGAAAACAATGGGCAGGGTGTCATCGTCGGTTCCTACCGCAAAAATCCCACCGGAACCATCAACCGCAAGGACATTGAACTGGTGGTGGTGGATTTCAGCCCCGTATTCCAAGGTGACAAGGTGCGTGATTTGCTGGGCAACCATGCCATATACAAGGTAGAAGACAACACTTGGGAACTCATCCTCATCAACTGCTTACCTGTCATCCTCATCCTCGTGATTTTGATTCTGTTCTTCCGTGCTCAAAGCGGCGGCCCCAGCGGAGCAATGAAATTTGCCCGCAGCCGAGCCCGACTGCTGGACCCCGGTAGCAACAACATTACTTTCAAGGACGTTGCCGGCATCTCCGAAGCCAAAGAAGAAGTGTGGGAAATTGTGGAATTCCTGCGCAATCCCCAAAAATTCCGCAATCTGGGCGGCACTATTCCCAAGGGTGTGCTCATGGTAGGCCCTCCCGGCACCGGCAAGACCCTGCTCGCCAAGGCTATTGCAGGTGAAGCAGATGTACCATTCTACACCATCTCAGGGTCAGACTTCGTGGAAATGTTTGTAGGCGTGGGAGCCAGCCGTGTGCGTGATATGTTTGCCGAGGCAAAAAAACATTCTCCCTGTCTCATCTTCATTGATGAAATTGATGCAGTGGGACGCCACCGTGGTCATGGTGTCGGCGGCGGGCACGATGAACGAGAGCAAACGCTCAACGCTTTATTGGTGGAGATGGACGGCTTCACGGCCAACGAAAACGTGATTGTCATTGCCGCCACCAACCGGGTGGACGTGCTTGATCCTGCCCTGCTGCGTCCCGGTCGTTTTGACCGCCAGGTCGTTGTCAACCTGCCGGATGCCGCCGGCCGAGAGCAGATTTTGCGCGTGCACGTGCGCAAGGTAAAACTTTCTCCCTCGGTTGATTTGGGGCCGATTGCCCGCGCCACAACCGGATTCTCCGGTGCTGAGCTCGCCAATCTTGTCAATGAAGCAGCTCTCATTGCAGCCCGTAAGAATGCCTCCGCTGTCTCCCAACAGGATCTGGAAGAAGCCCGCGAAAAGGTACGCTGGGGACGCGAGCGCCGCTCCTTGGAAATCTCCGACAGGGAGAAGTACATGACCGCCGTACATGAAGCCGGCCACGCTCTTTGCCTACTCAAGACAGAATTGGCAAAGACGCTCCCTCTTCACAAAGTCACCATTATCCCCCGCGGGCCGGCATTGGGTGTCACCATGATGTTGCCGGATGAGGACAAGCACAGCGAGTACAAAAAGGAACTGTTGGACTACATCGTCATGGCCATGGGTGGGCGCTGCGCAGAGGAAGTGGTTTTCAATGACATATCCGGCGGTGCACGCGGCGATATTCAGCAAGCCACCGCCATTGCCCGCAAGATGGTATGCGTATACGGCATGAGCGAAAAGCTTGGTCCGGTGGAATATGGCTCCAGCCACGGTGAGGTATTCCTCGCCCGCGACTTGACACAAACAACCCGCAACTTCTCCGAGCATACGGCGCAGATTATCGACGAAGAAATCCGCCGCATCGTAGAGGAAAACTACACTCGTGCCCTGAACATTCTGCGCGACAATAAGGACGCGCTCTTGCTGGTTGCAGATAAGCTCATGGAATACGAAACGCTGAGCGGTGAACAAATTGCAGAGCTGGTGGACAAAGGAGAAATGAGCTCTCCCCCCGTGCGAGAGCTGCCACCGGCCATCCCCCCTGCAGAAGATGCACCCACCGATTTGCAAACACCCGATGATGAACCGCCTGCCCCGGAAGTTCAATCCGGTGAGATACCGCAAAACTCCAATTCAAATCCCTTCTCTTAAAATTCATACCAACAACTTACAACACTTACCGTCATGACCAGTCAGGAACTCGCATTCGCTTGCGCCAAAGCCGCAGATGACGCCAAGGCTACCGATATCGCCATCTACGACCTGCGTGGCACTTCCTCCATCACCGATTTCGCCATCGTGTGTACAGCTACGTCTGCCCCGCACCTCAAAGCCATTCTCGGCAACGTGGACAAAGACTTGTATGAAAAGTACGAGATGAATCCCGTATATGCCGAACGCACCCCCAACGCCTTATGGTGTGTGTTGGATTACATTGACGTGATGCTGCACGTCATGGCCGAAGAAGTTCGTGAGTTCTACGGACTGGAAAACTTCTGGAAGCCGGAGAACCGCATAGAGTGGACACCCGGCGAATAAGAAGAAGATATTATTTTTGATTGATCTTCACAAAGTAGAGTTCTCCGAACGAATCTTCGATGGAGAGCTCTACTTTTTTACCCCACTCACAAGAAGCGAATTTCTCTGAGTAAGTTCGAGTACAACGTACATTACCTACACAAAAGGATACATGCATTGGATTGTAAAACGCTCAGCAACCAGCGGACTTCCGCCAAATAAAAAAGCTTGCATGTAATAGAAATTCTGTCAAACTGTCGGTAGCTTCTCTTGCATCATCATAAACATATGATACGGTACGCTTCACTATTTTTGCTGACTCTTATAGTCGCTGTCATCTTCTGTCTGATATATCGCAAATATAATAGAACCGGCGATTTGGCACCGAAAACACACAGTTATAATATATCAAAAATATGGGTATGCATTGTTACATGTGAGGTGGTCATTTTGTATTCAGTTTTGGCGTTCTGTATTTCTACCGCATGGCTTAAAGGAGACGACTACATCTTTTTTTTCCACCAGGATATTTCCTTATGGGAAAAATTAAAAATCATAGCTGGCCGCTATCCGAACAGCAATGGCCGATTTGGCGATATACTTGGAACCCTCATCGGCTTATCTGAAAACAGGTGGGAACAAGTTTTTATAACGCCTTGCTTCATTCTTGCCATACCATTTGCCATGCATAGATTGATTGCCCCAATCAATCAAAGTATTTTTTCACTTCGTGGAGCAGGATTCATTTTATTCTTCACTGCTATTCTCCCCATTTCCGTTTCGCTCACACCATGGCGCAACTTCTGGTGTTTCGCAGCATCTGTCAACTACATATGGCCCTTGCCCATCATATGTACCTTTCTTTCTTTCTTTCGCACGGACCGCAGGGCAATCAGTCATAAGAAAATCGCAATCGTAACCGGATTTGTGTTCGGGTTATACAGCGCATGGTCTTTAGAATGTGTTACTCTTTTCCTGATTCCCGGAATATGCGTTTGGACACTGTTTCGGTTATTACGAAAAAAACATATTCCACTTCAATGTGCTAGTGGATTTGTTGGTGCGCTTCTGGGAGCATTCTTTTTGGTGTCAACTCCTGCATTATCCAGACGAGCTGCGGCTGAGTTTGCCTCCAGACCTTTCAATCCAAGTGAATACAACTGGGAGCAAATGCTGCATTTTGTAACACACCAAACACCGGAAAATATGGAACTGCTGAGAGCAAGCACTGTTGCATATTTACTGGATGGAATCCCATTAATATTGCATGTGTGTTATGTCCCAGAATTAATCAACCACTTTTACAATTGTTGTGAACCTGCCTTTGTTGTATTTTTAGGGTTAATGGCTGTACACTTCATTTGTTACAAGAAGCAACACAAGCATACCCTTATCATAGGTGGGAGCATCGCCATTTTTTCAGTTGTGAACGCTTGCTCTTACTTGTATTCATGCATACCTTCTGATATGAGTTTTCTTCCCCCATCTTTTATTCTACTCACAAGTTGCTCATACTTATACACTCGTTTACAATACAGAATTGGACAAGCCGCACGCTGCATAGTAATAGCCGGAGTAACGTGTGTTTCGGTGTTCACCATTGCTCCGTCTATAATCGAAGCTGCCCAATATAAGAAATTTGAAAAGCTGCGATTCGCACACATCCACAAGCAATTATCTGATGGCGCAACAGACATCATTCTCCCCCCACTGTACAATGTGCCCCCTCAAGATAAATTGGGACTTATTGGGTCAATGGGGCTGCATGACAGACCAGAAGATTACCCAAACATGATTGCGGCAAGAAGCTACAGGGTAAACACTATCATTCAGCAGCCTCTCACACCATCTGAATGACAACAACTGCAGACGAACTCATTTAACTGAAGCGGGCTACCGAAGGAACATAAATCTATTTTCCCCATTCACCTCTTTGCTTCATCCTGGAAACGCGCCAGAGACTCATCTAAAATGGTACAGGCTTTTTCTGCATCGAAAAATTCACCTACTTCCGTCTTTTTATTTTGCAATGTTTTGTAAGTGCGGAAGAAATTCTGTATCTCCTCCAAATAATGTGGCGGCAAATCCTGCAAGGTGAACACGTGGTCATATCGGGGGTCTCCTTGATTGACAGCCAAAATTTTCACATCCGGCTCCCCGCAATCAATCATATCCATACCGCCGATGATACGACAATCCACATAGCAGCCGGGGAATGTGGGGGCAGAGGTGAAAACGAGAATGTCAAGCGGGTCGCCATCCAGATAGCGGGTATTTTCCACAAAACCATATTCTGCAGGATAGTACACAGATGAATAGAGCACACGGTCCAGTTTGATATGCCCGGTCTCTAAATCAACTTCGTACTTATTGCGACTCCCCATAGGGATTTCGATTCTTGCCTCTACCACTCTCATGGGTGATATCTTACCAGTCGCATGTTTTTGCGTCAAGCAACATTGTGAAATAAAAAAGCGGCTCGCCGTTTCCCGGAGAAACGGCGAGCCACACTTGGTCGAAAAAGAACTTACTTTTTCTTCATCTCAATAAAACCGGAGCAGCCCATCCAGCCATCGCGGCACTCAGCGGTGAGCCACACCTCTACCTTGGCGCCTGCGGGGATGCCCGCCGGTACAGTCAACTCTACACTCTTGGTGTCAGTTTTGGGGTCGATAGGCGCACTGCCCACCACTTGCCCATTCACCGCAAGGCGGAAGTTTCGGCTAATCAGCTTCCCTCCGTCCATTTGTCGGAGCGTAAAGCGGTACACACCTGGGGAGGATACAGAATCACTCACATCCACATGCCAATCTTTCTCAAAACCCAAGGTTTGTTCGCCTGTATCAAAATATCCGCGGGTGATAACGTGTACGGATTTCGGATCCCAATAGTGACGGAACTTGGCAGCGCCCTTTCCGTATTCACTTTCAGGGTCAACCTCCACTATCTGTTGCAAAGTGGCAAGCATGACAGAGCGGTCTTTCTTAGCAGAGTTCTCCATCTGCAAACGCTGTACATAATAGAGCCCGGCAAGCCACTGCTGACGTCGCTCACCTTTGAGCTTACTGTTGCCAAGAGCCTTGCGCACGAAAGCCTCTGCCGCAGCAAAGTCCCGATTTTTTCCCTGCAATTCTCCATCGGCACCACCCTTGAGGATGATATTCATCTTGGCATACATATCAAGGTGGTCCATACCATACAAAGCGCGGTAACCGGTGGAATCATCAGGATCCTGATTGTTGATGATTTTGCGCAAATCATAACAATGCAAAGCATCCGAAACACGCAAGAGCTCCAATGCCTGCCCGGCCGCCTTAGCGGCTGCAACACCGGTAGAACTGCGTGCAATAGCAGCCAATTTCATGAACTCAGGTGCTTGAGCGGCGATTTCAAGAACTTGCTTTTTCAGAGTATTCGTATCACGCGTAACACTCGGCGGGAATGTCGCCATGAATGAACCATCCGGCGCGAGCAGCACAGCCGTGGGGATGTTGTAGCGCTCCAAAGGCAAAGTCTTTTTGCGTACGTCTCCGGGCAAACCCGTCTTCTCATCGAATTGACCGAATACGACCGGCATACCACTCGCAGATAAAGCAACCCAGTCTTGGCAAAGATCCTCAACCCGGTATACCCAATCGGAACCATACCAAAGAATAAGCGCCGGTTTTCCTTCTGCCTTGGCTTGTTGCAAGGCTGCCGGCACCTCCGGGAACGGGACGGTAGCTGACATCCCCGGCAAAGCCGCCGAAAAGAGGAAAGCAAGAGTCAAAAGTGATGTTTTCATGGTATAACAAGTTGAAATTATTTGGTATAGACAACGAAGTGAGAGAGATGAGCAAACTGGGACTCATCACCATTATCGAACTCAACCTTCACCCACTTACCCTGGGTTCCGGCCGGGAATTTGACGCACCATTCCTTGGGCATGTCCTGCACGCTTTCTTTCTTCATCCACGTGGCACCATCTGCACTAGTGTAGACCGTCGCACGTTTCATGCGATCTTCATTTCCATCACTCTTGCGGATGATGCATCCGGTCAACTCTCCGGATTTTTCAAGTTCAACAATGAAAAAGGGCATTTTTTCCTTGTCGGAGTGGCACTTACCGCCGGCCGGAGTCATGAGCGAGGCATGGGCCGCAGCGGTATCCCACTGGCAGGAAGAAGATGAGCGGAACAATGCTGCGGCGGCAGGCGCACCACCGGGGGTATCTGCCATCGTCAGCTTACCGGCTGGAACAATGGGAGCGGCGGCTTTTATCGCCGCAGCGACCAAGGTCTTGAATGCCGGAGCAGAGCGTGCCTGCTCAGCAGCCACAATAGCTTTGGAATACGCAGCCTGCATCTTTTTGGCTTTATCTTTATCTGCAGCACCGGAGGAGGGCGCAGAATCTGCCGCCTTTGCAAACGCCTTACCGAATACTTCGGCCTTCCCTCCTTGTACAAAGGTTTGAACAGCCCACTCAAGCACTTGCCCGAAAGTGGTACCATCACCGGCGTTGACATGAGCACTCAATGCCATGAAGAGGTATGCTTCTCGCGCAGCCTCGCCGGCAAGCGTTGCAAATTGCTTGTTTAACAACTCACCGCATGTTGTTGCCCAAGAGCTTTGCGTGTCGGCAATCAAAGCGTGCATCTTGCCATAGACGGTCAGTTTCTGCTCGCTTGTCATGCGGGCAATCACAGGAGACAAATCCTCTGCCATCGCAACTGCGGCAAAACCATTCCCCACGTAGAGCGGTATAGTATCCACGAGGTAACGGAAACAGTCATCCGGAGTCATACCGCCGGCAAGCATCAGACGATGTAATTCCTTGCGGAAAAACGGATGCAGGGGAGATAGATTCAGCGCGTCACGCCACATGGCAGATGCCTCGGCAGGCTTACCAACAGCTTCCAGCGCGCGCGCACACATGCTCAATTTGTATGCTTGTTCCACCTTAGCATCTTGCCCAAACACCGATTCCATAAGCAGGTAACCGGTCGGGTATTTCTGAATGAAAATATAATTCTGACCGCCGCCATCCGGGCCGCCAAAACCGCCTACCCACTTACCGCGTTCCGGGCGCACACCATAAGCGCAGTGCCCGGGCTGCCCCACGGTAAAGGCCGGTATGCCGTGAGCCATAGCGGCCACAGCTCCCAAGTGAGACATAGCGCCGCATACACCACCATTGCGGTGGGTTGTTTCACCCACACTCTCCATGGAATAGGGCAAGTTGTACAAGCCCCCTTGCACAGAATCACCAAAGCGTGAGGTTCCGGTATATATGGCAGACCAACAGGCTTGGCCATATTGATCCCACGGGATGTTGATATTCTCTGCGGCGTATGCATAGGAACCATCATCCCAATCCTGATAGGGGATACCCACCACGAAACGCAGTTCCCACGGTTTTAAATTTTTATAGTTAGGATGCATCTTCCCCTTGGCCTCCTGAGCCTGAAAGAAATGATAGCGCCAAACAGGATTGTAGCGCGATGGGTCACGCTTGAGAATCGGAGGATTGGGTGCGGTTTCGCCGCCCCCCCATACGGATGCCAGTGCCACAGCCAAAGGCTTGTTCTTCACATTGCCCTTTTCCGATTTCCAGATGCGATAAAGCACATCAATACCCACCGTGGTTCGGTATGGAACCAAGCCGCAGCCCAAGTACAATTCCTGCCACGCTGTGTCGTTGGCAAACGCCGTCAAAAAGGCTCGTTTATCAGCATCTGCCGCATACTCAGTCATGACATCTGCCCCGGTCACGCGGATAAGCTCCAGCAAGGTTGCAAGACGCAAGCTTTCCGCATCGGCGGGGGAAATGGTGCGTTTATTTAATTCCTGTATCAAGACTGCATACGCAGCCGCATAGTTCCCCTGCTCTATGGCTTGTTCTTTACTGACAGGCTGAGGGGAAACAGCCTTTTCTGTCTCGACACTTTCTGCCACGACCGACGGAGCAACCGCTAAGAAGCTTAATGAAAGTGTTCCAATTGCTAAAATGCCTGTTTTCATAGACATACCTATCATGTACGCCTATGTCGACTCAATGTCAAGCATGAAATCTGAAGAATTGCCAACGAAACAACTTTTAGAATAAAATGCTTTCCTCTATTGCCGAGAAAGCTTTTCAACATCATCAACAATTTGTTTCCAATCGTTGAGAAGAGAACCATGCCCGTGTATAATCACCAAGCCATCTTTGTCAACGATGAAAGCAAGAGGAACAGCGTTCCCCATGTCCGCAAATCCGGGCAATCGCTGGAATACTTTTTTTCTCACATCTTCCACCCAGAGCGTGGGGCATGTGAGCTTACATTTTTGGGGGAGAGCGCGAGCCTCCTCCAAACTCCTATCGTAAGAGATAAGAATAAGCTCCACATTGGGGGTTTTACTGATCTTTCCATATTCACGCGCGACGGTAGATTTCAACTCAGCAACACACTTTCCGCACCAACCGGCAGAACACAGATAAATGTAATACTCCGCATTTTCCTTCGGTTTGGCATTAAAAACATCATATTGTTCCAATGCTGAAACAACTGCATTTTTCACGGGACGCGATGATTCTTCCGGGAGAGATTCAGGTTCTTCATCGCGGTAGGGATTGAGCATTTCCTCCCGGTCAGCCATTTCCCGCAATTGATTCAATTCCTCAGCAGCCAAAAGAACTTCTCGTTCTTTGGCCTCTCGCGCAGCAATTTCATCATACTCGCGGCGTTTCTGCTCTATTTCCAGAGCACGTTGTTTTTCTTTCTCGCGCCTTTGCTGCGCATTGTTTTGATTGGCCTCTCTTATTTGCTTATTTTCCTGAACGCGTTTTCTTTGCTCGCATCGGGCTTCCATATTACGCTCCTGAGCGTACTCGTAATAGAGATAGCCCCCCAAACACAGCAATGCCAGTAGAAGCCAAAAGAGCATGGAAGATGAACCGGAGCTAACAGATGCCTTATCCTCCACGAACGGAATCGGGGCAACTTTTGCAGCGGAGCGTATTTTTCGGCGAGGATTCATGGTCAGTACTTTAAGGCAAGGGGGTGGCAACGTTACAGTTGTTTTTTACTCCCCATCCCGGCACCTTGGTGTCCCATTTGGCTTTTTTGAGGATGAGGCGCCCGCCACTGCTGTGAATGCGGCTCGGACTGGGCTCGTTGATGAGCGTTCGTTTTTTCGGCAGCTTTGGTGGCTTGCCTGTGCCGCCGTGCTTCATTTTGAGTTTCCATGTGTTGGTAGTACCAGTATCCGCATGCGCACAATGCAAGTATCAGAAACCAAAAGAAGAAAGAACCGGCATACGAGCGCGATTCTTCAACATAAACCAGCGGCTCTTGATTGCCTCGTACAATCTTTCGCGGAGTAGGCATGGCGAGATTAAAGAAACTCGAGAATCAAAATTTCCCCCGCAGTTGGAGATGAACTACGGGGGTAAAAGGTGCACGATGGTGCTTAGTTGTTGTAACTTTCCACCAGAGTATGAGTTCGCTCGTGTACTTTGGCCACGCGAGCTTTGAGCTCAGCCTTGTATGCCTCCTTATCCGGCATAGGTCTGCGGGCCACACCGGAAATGACGGCTGCTTCAGCAATCGCGGGGCACAGGTACTCAATCATGCGGGGATCGAAGGGCTTGGGAATCACATAATCCCGACCAAATTGCAGCGGCACGCCGCCATTGGAAACCACCACTTCAGCAGGCACTTCCTGGCGAGCCAAATCTGCCAAAGCGCGGGATGCGGCAATCTTCATTGCCTCATTGATGGTGGTGGCCTGCATATCCAAGGCCGCGCGGAACATGTAGGGGAAACAGCTCACGTTGTTCACCTGGTTGGGCCAGTCGCTACGGCCGGAACCCATGATACAATCCGGGCGGGCTGCCTTGGCTTCCTCATAGGTGATTTCGGGGTCGGGGTTAGCACAGGCGAAAATGATGGGATTGGGGGCCATACTCTTGACCATCTCCGGCTTGAGGAGACCTTTCTTGGAAAGGCCAAGGAAAATATCTGCACCTTGCAAAGCCACTTCCAGGGTGCAGTCCTCGCTCTGGGCAAACATAGCCTTGGTGGGGTGCAAATCCAAACGCCCGGTGTGAATCAACCCCTTGGAATCAAACATGTAAATGTTCTCGCGGCGTATGCCGAGAGCCATGTAGAACTTAGCGCAGGCAATACCGGCAGCACCGGCACCACTCACCACACACTTCATATCCTGCAACAGACGCCCCGTCAGGTGAGCGGCGTTGAGCAATGCCGCACCGGAGATAACAGCCGTACCATGCTGGTCATCATGGAAGACCGGGATATTCATTTCCTCTCGCAAACGCTGCTCAACAATGAAGCATTCGGGGGCTTTGATATCCTCCAAATTGATGGCTCCAAAAGTCGGCTCCATGGTCTTGATAACCTCGATAAGCGTTTCAGGCTTCTTGATATCCAACTCGATATCAAAGACATCTACATCCGCATAAATTTTGAAGAGCAAGCCCTTACCTTCCATCACGGGCTTGGCAGCATGCGCACCAATGTTTCCCAATCCCAAAACAGCCGTGCCATTGCTGATAACGCCGACCAAGTTGCTACGCCCGGTATAGCGGGAAGAAGCGGTGGGGTCTTGGGCAATTTCCATGCAGGGCACAGCCACCCCGGGGGAATATGCCAGAGTCAGGTCATCAATCGTGAAACAAGACTTGCAGGGCAGCACCTCCAGCTTGCCGGGGCGGGGTGTCTCGTGGTAATGAAGCGCGTTTTGAGCTAATTCGTCTTTCATGGTAAGCGCGCAGATTATAGTCATTTTTGCTCAACATGCAAGCGCAGAATGCGTCAATTCAACATTACAGCAAACAATTTGCACCCAATCAGCTCAACATCATGCCTGATTTTCCAGCACATGCGCTACGAGAGAAGCCACCACATAATCACGATACCAACGGCAGTCGGAAGGTATGATATACCATGGTTCGGCGGATGAGGAAGAAGCACTCAACATTGTCTCGGCACGGCTGAGTTGTACTTGCCATTGCTTCGGGGAAAGGGGAAGCTCCGCTCGCTTACAATGTTCGGCGTACGAAACATGCAAAAAGATTTTTAGCACACTCACACCCTGTTCTTTCCATTTATGTTCTTGTGCAAGAACAGTCTGCAAGTCTGCGTCCTCCGTTTCCGAAGTAGCGGCTATAAAATGAGCATGCGGTGTCACATTCAGCAGGGTGCATTCCCCCTCAGCAGGGAGTGTGACTTCGCAAGAGCTACGGGGTTGTACGGCATGCGTGTGCAGTGGATCCATGCTACGAGCTAAATGGCGCAGGGCATTGGTAAGCCCGGCACCGGCCAAGCCCACCAGCAATACCATCAGACGTCCGGTGTACGTATGTCTCTGGGCTCTGTTGATGCGGCGCGCCAAGTCAGCCATCTGAGCCACCATTTCTGCTTTTCCTCCACCGAAAAGCGACTTATCAGCACTGGGATATTGTGACAGGGAGTTTGCCGCAGCATACACATAACGCAAGGGCGACAAGCGACTTGAGATATCGCTTAAATCTGTACAGCCTCGCGGGAAAAATGCCTCCAAAGCAGGTATAATGGCTTCTCGTTTGAATGGCACAAACATGTCTGCCGTCAATTGGCGCCATGGCACCCAACGCAACTCCGCAAATTCATCCGACTGAGCTTTGACGGATGCTACTGGTTGCACCCCGGCACAGCGGATGATAAAATATGTTTGCTCCTGTCCTACCCAACGCTCGCTTTTCTTATTTTTGTGGCGGTAGGTGTAGCGAAGGCCGCCGTATGAAGCCAAGATGGTACATTTTTCCGGCGGGATGCCAACTTCCTCCCACACTTCGCGTAAGACAGCATCTCGCAGACTTTCATCCTTGCCCACTCCCCCCTGCGGAAAATGCCAATAAGGACTTTTCCCCGATGTCGTTCCAAGCAACACGTTATCTGCGGCATCCAGAATAACCGCAGCAACATTTTGTCGCCATTGTTCAGGCAGAAAATCGCTCATGTATGGGAAGTTTTGCGGCGGCCATGACTTTCATCATTCCACTCGGCCGTCCGGTACTTTTCGCTGCAAAGTCGAGCAAGTTCGGCATCAAAACCCGGATAAGGCTCTGCGCCATGCACCTCCTCAACCAGCGGAGCCAATTGAGAAGCCAAAATATGCTGCCACCCCTCTGCCGGTTCACATTGTTGGATGAGTCCTTGGTGCAGCACCGCACCTTTGTAACGCCGCTGGCCTGCACCTGCCAGCTTTTGGCCGGCCGCATCCACAATATCGCTGGCCACCGGGCTGGCCCAGCAAGCGCGGCCACCATCCGGGGCATCGGCCACCAACAACGTACATTGCACTCCACTCTCAGCCAGGGCTACGGCCAAGGCTCCGTGAATCCACTTGTACAGACTGGCGCTCGTAGGATACATGTAATCGGGGATAGCCGGCAGTGTGAGAGTGTAGGTATAGCCTATGCGGTGATCTACAATACCGCCCCCTGTCCAGCGCCGTATATACTCAATGTCATCTCCCGGAAAGATACTGCGAGCCTCTGCCGAGGTATCAAAATAGCCAAAACTCACCGCAGGCTTGGCCCAGCCATAGAAGCGCAACCATGCCTCCCCTCTGCGAGAGAGAAGCTCATCTGCCGCCATGTTCTCATAACCGGTACGAAGGACAGGGTCGCGCCACAAATAAAGCTTTTGCAACGTAACGCATTCTTCCGCCGCCAACGTAGTAAACATGGTCCCGCAAATAAAGAATTAAAGCATCAAAGAGGCTGGGGAAGCGCCACCAAGCGAGAGAAAGAGCGTGTGTAGCGCGCAAAGAAATCTGCGGGCTTGGGAGCGCGGCGACGCCCTCGGCGCACTTGCTCAGCAAGCGCCACGCCCTCTTCCGTCAGCACGGTAATGGCCAGATTTGCCGACTGGATACGCGCGTTCTCGTACACTTGACCATTGGCCTCAATGCGATCTCCGTATACAGCTAAGTGGCGGCCGGAGCCTCCCTTGCGGGATGAGATGACCGGCACTGTCACCGTCTCGTATGAAGCGCGGCCGGTCTTGGCATCAGCATCACCTTTCGGGTACTGAATGGTGAAAATAATGCTCAATTCCACGATATTTTCGCAGAGGAAATTTTCTTCTTCTTTCTCCTCGTATGGCACGTAGGCTTGCTCCATATTCTCTTTACCCAACAACTGCTCGTATGTTTCGCGCGGAGAAATCACTTGGCGATAGAGAGAGAACAAGGGGAACGTTGTTTCATCTCCCTCCCTGCCGGGGAGATTGAGAATTTGGTCGCGGTACATCAGGCGGTAGCCAATTGTGTTGACATCACCCTGCGTCTCCATATTATGAGCGCGAGCATCGCGATAGTTGCTGCGCAGAGACGAACTACTGCTTACCGAAGGATTCCGATCAGGAGCACATGCAAAGAACACACACTGGGCTGATTTGGGAATAGGCAGAGATTTAGGAGCACCGGACGTATCAGAATTAATCTTGGCATACATCCACTGGTACTTATTGTTACCACCGGCCATCTGGAACGACTCCATATCGCGGCTCATAATTTGCAACGCAACTCGCGAACTTGCTGCGGTGCTCACGTCTTGCTGCACTATCTTCCACAGCGCAATGCCTTGGTTGGTAAGTTGCATGATTGCCAACACCAAAATACTGGTAATGGCCATGGCCGTAATAAGTTCCACCAGAGTGAAACCGCGGCGAAGTATGGAAACCCGTGTTTTCATAGAACTGAACAAAGAAAAATTAAATCAGCGACGGAAAGAAAGGTTGGACGAAAAGAGCGGACGCCCCATCTTGGCCCACGAGCGGGAACGATATCGCGCAGGATTGGGAGGAGACATCAGGTAAAAATCCGCGCGGTAAAAAATGGCGCCGCCCCATGAATCATTCTCGCGCTCCGAGAAGTAATTCTCCGGCGAAGAAGCACCCTTGATAACGCCGGGCTGCCCGGCGAGCTCATATTCACCATTTTTAGCAGGCAGTAACTGGGTCATCTTGGCGATAAAGACCGGCCCCACAGCATCCTTGATATCATTCTTATGTATGGGATCGTTCATAGGGCATGCCACCGTCACCAACTGGCTGTTCTTACCGGGTACGGCGCGATTGGCTGGCACAGGAGGATAGGAGCCATCCTGGCGCGGGGGCTTGGCCGTATCTGCTCGGTAGGAAAAGATGACGATAGAAGAACTGGGGCGCTTGGATTTAAGCAACCAGTAGAAGCCTTTGTCAAAAGTAGACAAGTACTTGTTGGCGGAGGAGCGCTTATCACCGGCGTTGGCTTGTTCATGCGGGTGTAGCGTAGCCAACTCAGCGCGAAGAATACCGGTGATACGCTCGGATTCCTGCTTGGTGAGAGCCTGTTGCACCATGCCGCGTGCCGGCACAAAAACTGTCAGGAAAATGGAAACAAGCAAACCAACCAACGCCACAGCCAACAGGGTTTCCATGAGTGTAAAACCACCGAGGCGACCTTTCATAAGGTTCTTCTTCATATATAATCAGACTCTTTGTTTATTTTTCAAAAACTTGTTCATCCGTGCGCAGTAAGCTGGTGTCACCATTGGGCCACACCACGATACCACGGGCACCAACAGGCCGACGCAAAGAATCCGTCACCAATGGCACAATACCATCTTTTGCATTGCGACCGGAGCCTATGCGCGCATTCATGAGCACCAAACGCTGCGGACGCGTAGGATTAAGCGGATCGGCCATGGGTGCTACAAAACGCCCTTTTTCATCAAACTCAATGTAGTAAATACGTGTCTGTCCCTTGCCGGAGAGGCGAGTCACTTCTTGACCAATCATTTCACCGGGAGCCCCCTCTGCCCACCCCAACGCCTTGCTGTATGTGGGGCTGAAAAACACGCCGGGAGGCAACGTTGTACCGGAGGAAGTGGAAACCCAACGACCGGTTTGAGTGACGGATGTACCATCATAGTTACCGCTATGATTCTCATCCTTGCGGAACATCTGCACCGTCATGTAGCGCAAGTGGCGGGAATCCTTGCTCTTATCCTTGGGATCGCTGGCAATAATCAGGCGCGTGTACGTGTCATTACCCTGAGCTGTAGCACGCGCTTCTCGCACAAGAGATTCCAGCATATCCACGCCGGATTCCAGGCCGCGACCACGACCGGCATCGCGCAGCACACTCGCCGCCATGGTCATCATGATACCGATGATGGCCACCACAACCAACAATTCTACTAAAGTGAACCCTTTACCTAATTTCCTGCGAAAGCTTTTCATAGCACGTACGAACAGAATCGGGACAAGCCCGACACTATCTATAGCATGTTTGGCACGGTGCTTCAATCTTTTTTTCCGCTTCCAAGCGGTATTCTGCTCAATTTTTATTGAATTGCCCTACAAAAAGCATCTTGCGTCTTCCACAGCCACCTTTTAGGATTGAGATTCCGCTTGAAATAAGGTATACTGGTTCGCACATGACTATTTTGCAATCTATCATACTCGGCATTGTCGAAGGGCTTACAGAATACCTCCCGGTGAGTTCCACCGGGCACCTCATCATTACTCGTTACATATTGGGGCTAGGCTCGTCGGATGCCCTCAATGCGTTTGATATCTGCATCCAAAGCGGAGCCATTTTGGCGGTGTTGGGACTGTATTTCCAGCGTGTGCAGGAGATGTGGGATGGAGTGATGGGGCGCAACAAGACTGGTGTACCCCTTATCATCAATATGTTTGTCGGGGTATTGCCGGCCGTAGTACTGGGGCTGCTGTGCGAAAGCTACATCAAAAGTCTTCTCTTCAATGAAACAACCGTCACCATCACGTGGGCTCTCGGCGGCATTGTGATTTTACTTTACAGCCGCGCTCGCGAGAAAAGCGGCAAGGGATTCGGCGGCAAACCGCTGGAAGAACTGACATGGAAAGGAGCACTGAAAGTCGGGCTCATGCAGTGCATAGCCATGTGTCCCGGTGTGAGCCGAAGTCTGATGACGATGCTGGGAGGCTTGGTATCAGGGTTAAGCGTATCGGCCGCAGTAGAGTTCAGTTTTTTGCTGGGCTTGGTGACATTGGGCGGCGCCACCTGCCATGATGCGATTAAACATGGGTCGGAAATGGTGGCCGTCATTGGGTGGGCTCCCATGCTGGTGGGGACATTTACGGCGTGGCTCAGCTCCATCATTGCCGTCAAGTGGATGGTAGGATACCTCAACAAGCATGGGCTTTCCATCTTTGGGTGGTATCGCATAGCCGCCGCCATTGTCATGGTGTTCTTCATTTGGCACGGGCTGCGCATAAGCGACAATGAAACACCGGAGCCGCCCGCATCGGAAACACCGGTAGCAGCTGCCCCGACCGGAGAAGAATAACCCTCCACTGCATTTTTGCCTTTTCAAGTCGTATAAATAAAGTACAATAGCATCAACACGTATGCGCCATCTTCTTCCAGTCCTGAACGTCATTGTTGATTCTTGCTTTGCTTGGTTTACCCCAAGCTGGCGGCGCAACGGGCATGAAACAGCCGCCGCACTGAGACGTTATCTCAACCATTTCCGCCCCGGCATCAAAGAAGACAAACTGGAAGAACTCAGCACGATGCAAAACAAGTTGCGCCAAGCTCTTGCATCGTGGAAAAAAGAGGAAGTTCAGAATCTTATACTGGCTATTCATACCGTTTGCGAGCCCATGCCGGGCTTCAAACGCAACGGCTTGGTAGAAATGGTGGAGTCTTTCTTCATCATCATGGTGGTTTTCTTGGGAATCCGCACATACTATGCACAACCCTTCCGCATTCCCACCGGGTCCATGCAACCCACGCTCAACGGCATCATCGTCCACCCCATCGAAGAAATTCCATCTGCACCCACCCGTTGGTGGCACACTCTCACGCTGGGCAGCTCGTATATTGATGAAGTGGCAGATACGGATAAGCGCATCGTCGGCATGCACCAGCAACAGAAGTGGCTTCTTTTTACGGAGACGGTACTTTCTTTTGATGACCGCAGCACCCTCACCATTCCCGCCGCTCAAGGCACAATTATGCAGTACCTGCGTGAGCAAGGCAAAATGATAGATACCCCGCTGGGTCTTCAATTTTTACCATACCGTGCCGGCGAAACTATCATGAAAGCGCGAGTGGATGCCGGCGATATGGTCATCGTCAACCGCATGGCCTACCACTTCCGCAAGCCGGAACGCGGCGAAACGTTTGTCTTCGACACCCGCGGTATCAACACCAGCGGCAAAACCACCCGCAGCATAGAAGACCAAAGCAGCGGCACGCATTATATCAAACGCTTGTGCGGATTGCCGGGAGATACCATCTGCATCTCTAACCCGCACGTGCTTATTAATGGCATCCCCGCCAAGGAGAACAGCATGGGCATAGTGGCCGCAGGCAAGCAACCATTCAACCCCGGCGGATATAAGGCTCTCGATTCCCACTTGTATCCCCATGCATACCTCACGGCGGGACGCAGCATCATCCTCCGCGCAGCACAAGATACTCCCAACCTGCGTGAGTATATTGCGCTGGGAGACAATACCGACAACTCCCTTGACTCCCGCTACTGGGGGCCCGTCCGCCAGTTCAACATCCTTGGACCGGCCTCTTTCACCTTGTGGCCATTCACCGCACACTGGGGCAGCATCCACTAACCTTCTCTTACACATACTCTCATGGCTGAATCCGACACCATCACCCGCAACGCCAAATCAAACCTCGCATTCACTCTCATGGATTTGCCTGTGGAAAAGCGCGTCCACATGGCTCAATTTTACGCATTCTGCCGCATCGTTGATGATATTGTGGATGAACCCGGCATGAGCCCGGAAGAACGCCACACCGCACTCAACAGATGGGAAGAGGTCATCTCCATGCGAGTTGAACCCACACCCGGCATTGAAGAAGAAGTGCAAAAGCTGGTGGAGGAAGTTCAGCCGGATATCAAGCCCATGCTTGAGCTAATAGCCGGTTGTCGCAGTGACATAGAACCCCGGCAGCCGGAAACGCGAGAAGAATTACTGGCCTACGCATACAAGGTAGCCGCATGCGTAGGCATCACCAGTGCTCATGTGATGGGAGCTTCTCCAGAGGCAAAGAACTATGCCATTGCGCTTGGATATGCCCTGCAGCTCGTCAATATCCTGCGAGATGTAGCGGAGGATTGCCGCAAGTACGGACGCTTCTACCTACCGGCAGAAGACATGAAACTTTTTGGCGTAACCTGCGCGGATATCCGCGAACAGAAATACAACTACCGCTTGCGCCAGCTTTTGGCATATGAAGCAGCTCTGGCTGAAAAATTCTTCGGAGAGGCAGATGAATACTACCAAGCTCTCTCGGTAGAAGATCGCAACGCGCTTATCCCCGCACAAGCCATGAGCCTTATCTACCACACCATCTTGGAAAAGATGCGGGATGATGAATACCGAATCTACGAACGCCGATACAGTGTCAATAACTTTCGCAAGCTCTGGTTCCTGCTGCGTGCGCGCTTGGGTACGGTTGCGCTCCCCTCTTTCCCCAGTGTGTCAGAGTGGAGCTTCATCAAGCTTCAAAATAAGGACAAGAACGCGGAATAACCGCCTACACCCCGCTTTTCGCGGTACACCTCGGCTTCACCGACTGGCAAATCGCTGATTTTGCACGCCAACACGAGCTGAAAGCTTGACAAGCGCAGCAAAAAGCTGCTAAAATGCGCGCGCACAGGCATGCTCAGCGCACGAGCACGCCGCGACTCTGCAACGCTATGAAGACACGTTTGATACCGTCCGCATTGCTTCTTGCCACCACCCTGGTGGCGCTGCCCTCCTGCTACGAAGAGGAAGCTGCCGAAGTAAAACCAGCCGAGCAACCACAGCAGGTAGAGCAACCTGCCCCGGAACCGCCCAAGCCCATTGAACCGACGGTGGAAGGAGTGGCTCCCGCCGTGCAAGCTCAATTGGCTGAGTTCGGCTTCGTGGCCCTCGGTGAGTTGAGCATGCAGATAACCCCCAATCCGGATGAGTCTTTCACCATAGCTATCACCCAGCCCACGACCGTCAAAGAGAACTTGTTCACAAGCCAAAATGCGCCGGCGCATTTCAATGAAGAACGCAAAGCCATCAACGAAAGCGCAGCAGCGGCCATGCTACCGGAAGCCAGCTACCTGATGCAAGTTGGCGCACCGACCGATTTTATCACCGATGCAGACCGCGCAGCCACCCCCCTGCCCGCCAACCTGCAAAATCTGGCCAACGAGCTCAAAGATCTTTCGGAATCTGCCGTATACGTGGTTACCACGCAGGCCGGCACAACCATCAATGTTACCGGCTCACTCAAAGCCAAGCTGAACGAAGGCAACTGGGAAATCAGCGATATTGTACTCGATACCGCAGCTCTGCTGGAATTAGCCCCCTGCACCCCCGAATCAGCTCTGCCGGAAGGTGCCGCGGTGATGACTGCCGACTTTGAACAAAACCGCAAAAATCTTATCAGCGAAAAAATAGCAGCATTCAACGCCGAGGCAACCCCCTACATCAAAGGACGCGAAGATGCAGCGAGGACTCGCATGGTAGAAGCCCAGGCGCGCCGAGAGGAAGAAACCCGCAAGGCAGAGGAACAAGCTCGCGCAGCGGCCGCTGAAAAAGAAGCATGGATTAACCACTGCGTAGCAGCTATTGCGGAGGGCAAGCTATTCTCCGGCGAATGGACTCGCGGAGACCACTTCGGCTCCCTCTCCATCCAAATTGACACGACAGTCAAGTTCGAAGACTCGGTACAGTTTATTGGGCGTCTGTACGACACAAAACTGCCCGAAGCATGCTTGGATATTGACGGTCGCTGCTCCTTTGAAAAGAACGAAGATGGGACATCCCGCATCAACATAACCATCTATGATGGACAATACGACCCGGATCAACCCACGGCCGAAGTATACGATGCTAAGGACGGCATGCTTGAGCTCTCCTTGACAGCCGATGGCAAGATTAATGGTGTTATGACCTGTGCTGCCTGGAAAGAAACACCCGATAAGGCATTCAAAATCAACATGGCACCGGCAGAGCCAAAAAAAGCAGCAGGTCGCAAACGCCGCTGACCCCCGTTATCCAGCCCCCATTTCTTCCGAGCGGTACGCTGTGGCGTACCGCATTTTTTTACGGCTTACGAAATGACATCTTGCCAAAGCGGTGATTTGCGTGCTAAACTCCCGGCAAACTCACCCCTCATCACATCATGAAAAACATTCTCATCATCTCAGGACACACGGACATGGATGATTCTGTTGCAAACAAAGCCATCATGGGAAAACTCGCAGAGCTGCTTCCCGAAAGCAAGGCCGTTTACCTAGACCAATTGTACCCGGATTTCAAAATTGATGCCAAAGCAGAACAAGAAAAACTCATGTGGGCTGATATTATTGTGCTGCAATTTCCGGTCTTCTGGTTTTCTATGCCTTCGTTGATGCACCGTTGGATGGAAGACACCTTCCTGCATGGCTTCTCCCATGGCTCCGACGGCAACAAGCTGCGCGGCAAGAAACTCGTCCTTTCCTACACCACCGGGGCTCCCTTGGAGGCTCTTGATTTTGATGCCTTTTTCCTCTCCCTGAAAACAGCCTGCGGATTCTGCGGCATGGAATATGCAGGAAGCATCAGCACGGGAGCCGTATCATACTCTATGCGCCACGAACCGGGACAGATGGAAACGATACTCGGCAAAGCAGAAGAACACGCCCGACGCGCAGTGGAACTCATCTCCAAGCTCTGATTCACCGGGTATAGGAACCATCCCACTTCCTAACGCTCTACCAACTCCGGGTAGAGCGTTTTTTGCGAAAAAACCGCCGAACCATATACGGAGCGGCGGTTGTGAAACATACTATCAAATGAGCATCAAATATAGGTGCGTATAATGGCCTTATCCCGCAGCCGCTCTACCCATTGGCGGTAACGAGCCTCGCTTTGCTTGCGGCGCACTGCATCATCCACCTGTTCCTTGATTTCAGGCTTGCTGAGAGAGGGAGCAGGAGCAAGTTTCTTGCTCTTGACTCGCACAATCGTAAAACCTGCGGGATCCAGCAGGGGACCCACAATCTTGCCCGGCTCTACGCTGAACACAATGTTGGCAAAGTCTACCGCCAAATCGCAGCGCTTGAGGCTGGGCCACACCCCACCATCCTGTGCATGCATATCACGAGAATACTCGCGAGCCGCATCTGCAAAGGAGAGTTCCTTACGATCCAGACGCGCTTTCAATTCATTCGCCAAGTCGTACTGTTGCTCGGGAGAAATGTTGGGATCATCCGCCATGGCCGGGATAAAAATTTTCTCGTAGCGGATAGAGTCCTGCGAAATATCGCGATACTCATGCTTCGTGGCATTATACTCCGCGCGAATTTCATCCGGAGTGGGGGGGATACCGCGGTCATAGCGACTACTGCGCATGGCTGCCACCGTTGTCTCCTTGCGCACGGACTCACGGAACTCGCTATATGTCATGCCGCTCTTGCGGAGGTTGTCCAGCAAATCATCGCGGTCACCATTGTGCTGTATCAGAACACGGCGACTGATTTCTTCATCAATGACAGAATCCGGCATCTGGTAGCCCTTCGTTTCAAATTCGCTCAGCACCAACTCGCGCTCGATAAGCTCCTGCATGACTGCTTTTTTCGCCTTAATCAATTCTGCAGAAAAACGGGGGCCTTGGCGGGGATAAAGCATCATCAGCTCGCGAATGTAAGGCGTAAGGCGCGCACGCACCTCGCTGGAGGTGATGGGGCGACCATTCACCGTCGCAGCTACGCGGTTTACAATGCGATTAGGCTTAGATGCAGCAGCCTCTTGTGCGTCCGCTTCCGGCGGCAAAATGCAGGGTGCCACCACCAAAGCCAAAGGAGCTAAGCGACAGAAAAGATTCATACGCGCCTATATTACCGATTTACCCCATCCTTTGCAACATTCTTCTTTGTCACATTCAAACTTTGTGCTGGCATTTCAGGGTAAAATTGTGCTAGACTGTCAGAGTATACAAAACACACCCTACCATGGCTATCAAATTGTTCATACCGGGACCGACCGTTGTGTCGGATGATATTCTGCAGGAAATGAGTCTGCCGATGATTGGGCACCGCTCCAAAAAGGCATCCGAAATCCAAAAGCGCATCTCAGACAACATGCAAAAAGTGCTTTTCACCGAGAACCGCATCCTGCTCTCCACCTCCTCCGGTTCGGGCTTGATGGAAGGTGCCATCCGCTCCTGCACTGCCAAACGAGCAGCAGTATTCTCCATCGGCGCATTCGGTGACAAGTGGTTCAAAATGGCAGAAACCAACGGAATCCCGGCAGACAAGTTTTCCAGCACCATGGGCGAGCCCACCACCGCCGAAATGGTAGACCAAGCACTTGCCACCGGTAAGTATGACCTCATCACCGTCACGCACAACGAAACGTCCTCCGGCATTCAAAACCCCGTAGAAGAAATTGCTGAGGTGATGAAGAAGTATCCGGACGTTGTGTGGTGTGTGGATGCCGTTTCTTCTGCCGCCGGCTCCAAGATTGAAACCGACAAGCTGGGAATTGACGTACTCATCACCTCTACCCAAAAAGCATTGGCTCTTCCTCCCGGTTTGGCCATTTGCGCCATGAGCCGCAAAGCCTACGACCGCACGGCAGAGGTGAAGAACCGTGGCTTGTACTTTGACCTGCGCACCATCTGGGATTTCATTGATAAGAAAAATTACCAGTACACCTCTACCCCCTGCCTTTCTCTCATGTATGCGCTGGACAAGCAGCTGCAGAAGATTGTAGAGGTAGAAGGCATTGAAAATCGCTTTGCTCGCCACGAGCAAATGGCCGAATATGTGCGCGCTTGGGCAGACGAATACTTCCGCGTATACCCCAACCGCAAGTACCTCTCCAAGACCCTCACCGTCATTGATTCTCACCCCAAGGGATGCGACGAAATGATTTCCATCCCAGAGCTCAACAAGGCATTGTCCGAGCGCAACATGCAACTGGGCAACGGCTATGGTGGTCTCAAGGACAAGACCTTCCGCATTGCACACATGGGCGAACTCTGCATGGATGACATGAAGGAAATCACCTCTGCCATTGTAGATGTGCTCAAGCTTAAATAACCCCGCCGTTTATCGGCAGTAACTCTTTAACTACCGGGCGGGACGAAGTTGATAGCTTCCTCCCGCCTTTCACTTCTGAAGAATCATCATGAAAAACCCTCAATTTACCCTTGATTACTCCGTCATGTACTACGATACAGATTGTGGTGGCGTGGTACACAACTTGGCCTACATGCGCTGGGTAGAAGAATGCCGCACAAAAATGGCACCGGCCATCGGTATTGACTATGTGACACTCGCTCGCCAAGACTGTCATCTCGTCATCGTGCGCCACGAGGTCAACTACCACTCACCTGCCTTCATGGCAGATGAAATCAAGGTGCTGGGCTGGGTAGAAAGCGTAGAAAAATCCAGCTTCTGGTGCCGCTTTGAAGTACGGCGAAAAGAAAACAACAAACTCTGTGTCTCCGTCCGGCAGCGTTTAGCCCTCGTACAAATGCCCAAGGGGCGCCCCTGCCGCATACCGGAAGATTGGTACAAATGTGCTGCTCCCGCAGAAGATTTGGCAGATTAAACAGCCACAACCCAACCAATCAACAAAAAAGCACCCGGTTCAGGGTGCTTTTTTGCTGATATGGTTTTTAAACTTACCTGGTCTTATCTGCTCGGCGGCGGGAGTACGGATCCGTAGCGTAGCTCCATGCCTCCTGCAAACCGGAGGATACAAAATAAGGCTTATTCATGAGACGCTCCATTTGAAAATTAACTTTATTCATGTATGTGGCCCACATCTCCAGCTCTTTCTCAGTTGCCCCCAAGGGAATAGGAAGTGAATGGAAAAGGGTACCTATTTTCTTGGCTGCTTTTTCAGCAGCTTTCTCATCATCAGGCGGGAGTTCTGCCAAAATAGCAGCGGCTTCATTCAACGCCTCAAACTCGCGGTCATAATTATGTTGCTTGCCGGCTTTATATTCCTCAAGCAAAGCGTCTTCAGCAGCGCGTGCTTCGATTGCAGCGCGTTCCTCATCCGTCATCTTAACACCGCTTTTCTTCGCATCTCTCACTGCTTTTTTTCTGGCCGCTTTTTGGGCGCGAGTCTCTTTTTTACCTTTCTTGTTATTATTGCCGGCATCATCCTGCGCCACAGCCATACCGGAAAGAGCAACAGCTGCGAGCACAAGAGGGGTCAGAAGTACAGAAAAAACGCGCATATATACAAAAACTTTGTTCCGATGTGAGATTAGCACAATATACATACCCTGTCAATCATTCATGCAAAATTACAATGAGATGACGGAGCTGTTTTTTGAAGCGATACGTGCTTGCAGCAGACACAATTTTCAATACTTCACCAACATGCGGCGATACGGTGAAAACTTGCCCATTGCCTTCAATTCCGACAACGATAGAAATTTGTACCCGTCTGCAGATAATATGGGTAAAACCCTTTCAAGAGCCTTAACCGTAATGGGAGAAGCATCATGCAGGCAAACAATCGTTCCGGGTTGAACATTTTCTACTATAAATTGACTCAAGGATTCGGCATCCGGGTGTTTCCAATCCATGGGCGCCAAATTTGCTTCTACTATCAGTTGGTGAAAGCGAGCCCAGATGACAAATGCCTGCCATTGCGTAAAACGATGTCCCGGAGGACGAAGAAACGCCGGTTGTACGCCTGTGATGTTTTTCAGGATAGCATTAGTCCGTGCAATTTGGCGCACCATCTCTCGTGCCCCTACCTTATCATAGTGCGGATGATTATAACTATGATTGGCAATATCTCCCCCTGAGCAAAATGCATAGCGCACAATTTCCGGATGCTCTTCTGCATTGTTCCCTTGGAAGAAAAAACTCGCTTTTCCTTGGAATTCTGCAAACAAATCAACTAGTT
>JAFSEZ010000051.1 GCA_017435505.1 Akkermansia sp. | reverse complement strand
GTTACCGGCCACTTCACCACGGGTCTTGGTGTTGGCAGAGCCTGTGCGGCGGTTGGCGCGGTATGCGGTCACCAGGTCATGTACAGCCTGACTGCCCTTCTCGGGGCCCACCGTCACGATGTTGGCGGCGTTGGCTGCCTGGATTGTCAATTCAGTAGCGGACATAGATAGGTTCTCCTAGTTCGTTTATTATTTACCGTTCTTCTTCTTGGCCGGGCGAACTACAACGTAGGAACCCTTGGCGCCGGGCACGGGGCCGGACACGAGAATCACGTTGTCGTCCTTGCGCACCTGCACAACCTTGAGGTTCTGCACAGTCTTGCGCTCGTTGCCCATGTGGCCGGGCATCTTCTGACCCTTCCATACGCGGGAGGGAGTGGCGCAGGCACCCACACCACCGGTACGGCGGTGCATCATGGAGCCGTGCGTCATGGGAGAGCCATGGAAGTTATGGCGACGCATAACACCTTGGAAGCCCTTGCCCTTGGAGGTGCCAATCACGTCTACCCATGCGCCCTCTTCAAAGAGTTCGCAACCGGGGTGAGTGGCTCCTTCAGCGGGGAGCTCGGAAGCCTCTACGCGGAACTCCTTGAGGAGTTTGGCGGGAGCGATGCCAAGCTTCTTGAAATGGCCGGCAACGGGCTTGGAGAGGCGGCTCTCTTTCTGAGCATCGAATGCAACCTGCACGGCAGAGTAGCCATCGTTCTCGACGGTCTTGATCTGGCCATAGGTGTTGCCGGTCACATCGATGACGGTGACGGGAATCATGGCGCCGGTTTCCTTATTGAAAACGCGGGTCATGCCAACCTTCTTACCAATGAGTCCTAAAGACATGTTATAAAGAATCTGTGTTAGGGTTCGTAATGATGGATCTGGGCACGCAGGATTAGATCTTGATGGTGATATCCACGCCGGCAGGCAGGTTGAGCTTCTTGAGCTCTTCCACTGTGCGGGAGGTCGGCTCTACGATGTCGAGCAGACGCTTGTGGGTGCGGATTTCGAACTGGTCGGCAGATTTCTTATTAACATGGACCGAGCGGTTCACAGAGAACTTCTCGATACGAGTCGGCAAAGGAATCGGTCCGGCGACTTTTGCGCCTGTGCGCTTAGCGGTCTCGACAATCTCAGAAGCAGAGCGGTCGATTGCGCGGCTGTCAAAGGCACGGAGACGAATGCGGATTTTGGGACTTTGCATGAACGTGCGGTTATGTTTAGGTTAGTAATTCAGGTTGTTTTATTTGCTACCACCACGAGCCTTGACGATGTCGTTGACAAGGTTCTGGGGTACTTGTTCGAAGTGGGAAGGCTCCATGGAGTAGGAGGCCAGGCCCTTGGAGAGGGTACGGATGTCGGTAGAGTAACCGAACATTTCGGCCAGGGGGACGTCTGCGGTAAGGACGCATTCGGCCCCCTTGTGCTCCATGTTCTTGACCATGGCGCGGCGGCGGTTGAGGTCGCCCATGATATCGCCCTGGTTTTCAGCGGGTGTTACAACTTCCACGGCCATGATGGGCTCAAGCAGCACGGGAGCGCACTTGGCAAAGGCGTTCTTCATAGCGAAGATAGCGGCCATCTTGAAGGCGTTTTCGTTGGAGTCAACTTCGTGGTAGGAACCATCGATGACGTCTACTTCCACGTCTTCCACGGGGTAGCCGGCCACGGAGCCGGAGTTCATTGCCTCGTTCAGACCGGCATACACGGCATTCATGTATTCCTTGGGAATGGCACCACCAACGATCTTGTTGGCAATCTTAAGACCGGTACCACGTTCACCCGGGCGCATGGCGATAACCACGTCACCGTACTGACCACGACCACCGGACTGCTTGACGAGTTTACCCTGTACGCGGTCAGCAGACTTGGTGATGGTTTCGCGGTAAGCAATCTGTGGCTTGCCGGTGTTGGCCTCTACCTTGAATTCGCGCTTGAGGCGATCCACGATGATGTCGAGGTGAAGCTCACCCATGCCGGCGATGATGGTCTGGCCGGTTTCCTCATCAGTCTTGACGCGGAAAGTGGGGTCTTCTGCAGAAAGGCGCTGCAGAGCGTTGGACATCTTTTCCTGGTCGGCCTTGGTGAGGGGTTCCACGGCCATGGAAATCACGGTATCCGGGAAGGTGGGAGGTTCAAGGGTGAAGTCGAAGTCATCGGAGGCGAGAGTGTCACCGGTGGTGGCGTTCTTGAGCCCCACGATGGCGGCGATGTCGCCGGAGTATACTTCGTTCACATCGGTGTGCACGTTGGCCTGGATCTGAAGGAGACGGCCCACGCGCTCACGCTTACGGGTGCGGGGGTTGTACACGGTGTCACCCTTGCGAATTACGCCGGTGTATACGCGGATGAAGACGAGGGAACCCACGAACTTGTCTGCCCAGAGTTTGAATGCGAGGGCAACGGGCTTATCTTCATCAGAGGGGATGATGTCGCGAGTTTCAAAGGTTTCGTAGCCGTTTTCATCCAGACCGGTAGCAACGGTGCCGGTCACAGTAGCAAGCTTGGCTTCAAGCGGGGAGGGAAGGTAGTCCACCACGGCATCGAGGAGACCCTGCACACCCTTGTTCTTGAAAGCAGAGCCACCGGTCACAGGCACGAACTTGTTGGCGATGCAAGCGCGGCGGATAGCAGCCTTGAGAGTGGGAGCATCGATGGGTTCTTCCATGAGGAAGAGTTCGGCGAGCTCGTCGTCCACATCGGCCACAGCACCCTTAAGTTCTTCCAAAGCTTCTTCAGCGATATCCTTGAGCTCGCCTTCAAGTTCCCTCACCTCGTAGGTGGAACCCATGCGGTCGGAATCGGAGTAGAAGATGGCTTTCTGGTTCACCACGTCAATCTGGCCGCAGAGCTTGTCTTCTGCGCCGATGGGGATGAGAACAGCAGCGGCATTGGCACCGAGCTTGGTCTTGATGTCGCTGAGAACGTTGTTGAAGTTGGCACCTGTGCGGTCCATCTTGTTGACGAAGCAGATGCGGGGAACTTCATACTTGTTGGCCTGGCGCCACACAGTCTGGGTCTGGGGTTGCACGCCGGCAACACCACAGAACACAACGATGGCACCGTCGAGCACACGCAGAGAGCGCTCCACCTCAGCGGTGAAGTCCACGTGGCCGGGAGTATCAATAACGTTGAGCTGGAAGTTCTCGTTCTCGAAAAGCTTGCAGCAGCCCTCAGCGGGGAGCTGTTTCCAGTTGGTCGTAACGGCGGCGGAGGTAATAGTAATACCGCGTTCCTGTTCCTGTTCCATCCAGTCGGTCGTCGCAGACCCCTCGTGGGTCTCGCCGATCTTGTGGATCATGCCGGTGTAGAAGAGGATACGTTCGGAAAGCGTGGTTTTGCCACCGTCAATGTGAGCGGCAATACCGAAGTTGCGGTAACGCTCAAGCGGGGCCTTACGGTCGGGGCTGCTAACACTAGCCATAGTTGAAAGTAATATGAATGTTGTTAATTTCAGAGATTACGAGAAAACTTCCGCGAGCTGATTACCAGCGGAAGTGAGCAAAGGCGCGGTTGGCCTGAGCCATCTTGTGCACATCGTCGCGCTTGCGAACGGCGGCACCTTGATTGGCTGCGGCTTCCTTGATTTCGTTGGCAAGAGCCTTGGCCATGGGGATACCCTTGCGGTTGCGAGCATAACCAATAATCCAGCGCATAGCCAGAGCTTCGGAGCGATCGGGGGCTACTTCCAAGGGTACCTGATAGGTAGCACCACCCACGCGGCGGCTCTTCACTTCCACACGGGGTTTGGCATTCTCTATAGCGCGGGTCAGCACTTCAAGAGGGCTGACAGTATCGGTGCCTTCGTTGGCAATATCAATAGCTTTGTAGACGATACGTTCTGCCAGAGAGCGCTTGCCGGCGAGCATCACCTTGCCGATGAGCTTGCCTACGAGCACGGAATCGTAGCGAGAGTCGCGCTGTTCAATCTTCTTATAGACGCGTTTACGACGAGCCATAACTTTATTATATTAAGGGGTTAAGTTACTTCTTCTTAGAACCTGTTGCGGGAGCGGCACCGGCTTTGGGGCGCTTAGCACCGTACTTCGAACGGCCGCGACGGCGCTTATCAACGCCAAGGCAGTCCAGAGCACCACGAACAATGTGATAACGCACACCCGGCAAGTCCTTCACACGACCACCGCGAACGAGCACGATGGAGTGTTCCTGCAGGTTGTGACCTTCGCCACCGATGTAGGCGATCACTTCTTCGCCATTGGTCAGGCGAACTTTAGCAACTTTACGAAGAGCGGAGTTCGGCTTCTTCGGCGTACGGGTCATCACCTGGAGGCAGACACCGCGGCGCTGAGGGCAGCTGTGAAGAGCACGAGACTTCGATTTCTCTTCCGGTACGATACGTCCCTTACGGACGAGCTGATTGATGGTCGGCATGTTTCCTTCTAGTTTGTTGTTTTTCAGGCGCTTACGGAAAACTTGCAAGCTCCTCATTACCAGAGGAAACCTACCGTTTTTCCGGCGGCGGACCCGATAAAATCCTTTCCCTTTGCGTATTCCTACGCCACTAAGGGGTACGGCATTTTACCTTTTTTTCTTGATTTGGCAAGTCTTTTCTTCATAAAAATCAAGATTTTTTGCATCTTTTTGCACGAATGCACAATTTTTTGACCAAAGCAGCCATGAAAACGCCCCCGGCGCACATTCGGCACACCGGGGGCGAAAAAATGAAATGACAGGATTTTAGATCTGCGGGGTAGTTGTGTCGGATTCGGGGGCGGGCTTGCCAAGGTAATCCGGCAGTTGCACCCCGACACTACCGGCAAGCTCGTGGAGGGGGAGCGTGCCGGTGACAAGATTCTGCACAAAGCTACCTACGCTACCGCTTTTGGAATCCCCCCCACCCATGACAACAACTTTGTCGAATGAGAGGTTTCGCACAGCGCTGGCTTGAGTTTCGACAATCTGCGGGAGCTGCTCGGTGACGAGAAGGCCGGACGCGGCTCTTGCATCGCCGGCCGCTTGCACGATTTGGCGGAAGCCATTGGCCTTGGCTTCGAGTGCAGCCTGAATAGCCGATGCCTGGCCGCGGCCCACCATTTCGAGGCCTTCGCCTTCTGCTTTCTTCTTGAGGAGGAGGGCATCTGCCTCACCTTGGGCAAGCTTGATGGCAGCCTGACCTTCTGCTTGCTTGGCAATGACGAGAGCATCTGCCTTGCCCTGCTCTTCTCTCACTAAAACGGCTGCAGCAGCTTCTGCGGCAATTTCTTGTTTTCGCTTTTCAATTTCGGCCGCCACAATTTCATTGGCGGTGAGGGTGGCGCGCTCAAGTTCGGCTCGTTTCATTTCGGCTTCGCGGTTTGCAATGTAACCGGCTTCCTCTGCTTTGGCAGCTTGCTCGCGCTCTGCCACGAGTGCAATACGGTGGGCTTCTGCTTGGCGAACTTTGAGACGAGCATTGGAATCTGCCACTTTCATTTGAGCTTCGTTGTTGCCTTCTACGGCTGCAGCATTGGCCATGGCCACCTGCACGGTTTGCTCACGCAGAGCCTCCGCTTTGCCGATTTCGCCACGGCGCGTTTCTTCTGCCACTTTGATCATGGCATCGTTGATGGCGCGGGCTGCGGCTTCCTGCCCCAATGCAGCAATGTAGCCGGAGGCATCGCGAATATCGGTAATATTGGCGTTGATGAGGTAGAGGCCTACTTTGTGCAGTTCCACATCCACGCCACCGGTGATACCGCGGATGAGTTTCTCGCGGTCGGCATTGATTTCTTCGATGGTAAGGGAGGCGATGACCACGCGCATCTGGCCCATGATGATTTCTGAGGCGAGTGCACGAATTTCTTCACGCGAGCGCCCAAGGAGACGGCTGGCGGCGTTTTGCATGATTTCCGGCTGCGTGCTGATACCTACGATGAAAGATGATGGCACATCCACGCGGATATTCTGGCTGGAGAGCGCTCCCTTGAGGGGTACGTCGATGTTGAGAGGGTTCAAATCCATGAAAGCGCAGCTCTGAATGATAGGCATGACAAAGGTGGCGCCACCGTGTATACACTTAGCAGAGCGCCCTGCCCCAACGTTGCCGTAGACGATGAGGATTTTATCCGAAGGGCACATTTTGTAGCGGCTGAACAGCACGGCCACGGTACCCAAGAGGAAAAGAGCCAACACTAAAATGGCGATGATGCCGGAGGCAGAGGAATCTGCCACTTTGGCAAGGATGGGAGTGATTGTGTTTATCATATGCGTGAGGATGAGGAATTATTTACTTGTAGAAGTGGAGGAAATGGGACGAACAACAAGTTGGTAGGTGGTAGCAGCCACTACTTCGATGCGGGTCATAGCCGGCAGGGGGGTATCGCCTTCCTGCACGGCAGGCATGGTTATCATCTGGCTGGGGTGAGCTACCTGTACTTGGCCCCCGGGCTCACCATGGGGTGGAATCGTCACGTAGACGGTGCCGGTCATCCCCACCAGGCTGGAGTAGTTGAGGGAACCATCTGCCTTTAAACTATATATCGCGCGCATGATGCCCGCCACGATGAAGAACATGATAGCACCAAGCATGAGTCCCACCATAATAGAAAGTCCCACACCGGCACCTGACTGGATTGCGATGAAACCACCCCAACCAAGCCCCAATGCAAATCCTACCAACGCTCGCACGGAAAAGGAACCGGTGTCACCATCTGCCACATCCATACCTTCTCCGCCAAAATCGGAAAAGATAGAGAGCACTAGCATAACCAGCGATATAACAGTCGACAGCCAAGCTATTGTACAGAAAATTCCGCGGGGCGATGAGAAGTCCGGCAACAAATCTGCAGCCTTCAATGCTAAGGTTATCCAATCAAATATTGTTGAAAGCACTTCCATATTTCTCTACTCGAAAAATTAGCATAGAGCAACTCAACGTGTCAAACAGAAAGCGCGCCATTCGTTACCCCATAGGCCACCTTTTACTCTAAATAAGTTCTTTTTCATCAAATTTGGCTTGCATCTGCTGAATTTGATGCTATCATCCCCTCACCTTGTCAGGTCGATTTGCCGCAGCCACGAAAAATCAACCACTAAATACAAGATACAAGACAATGAGCGAAATCAACGTCAACGACTTCAAGATTAATGAGAAGGACACCGGCTCCACCGCATTCCAGGTGGCCGTTCTTACTAAGCGTATTGCCCACCTGACCCAGCACCTCGCTGCACACAAGCATGATCATGCTTCTCGCCGCGGTCTGCTGATGCTGGTGGCTCGCCGCCGTAAGCTCCTTGATTATGCCAAGCGCACGGACAACGAGCTCTATAAGAGCCTGCTTGTTCGTCTCTCGCTCCGCCACTAATCATAGGGAGTGGATTTCTCTGCAAGAGAGAAGTCAAACACTTATTGCAAAAAGCCGCAAAGAATACTTTGCGGCTTTTTCGTGTTTGTTTTTCAACGAGTAACAGGGGGCGGGGCAGAATCCATCTCCCGAATGGCGAGAGGAATGTACTGATGGCGCGTAAAGAGAGGCAGCATCATGCCTGTCCTGAGTGCCTCACTATATGCAATTTTTGCCACTGCAACCATGTGTAATTGGGAAAAGAACATCACAATTGTACCTGCCGATATGTAGAATGTAAACACACCACCAACAAAGGGCATGGTATGATACATAAGATACAATCCTTTTTTTTGTCTATCAAAAACCATGCACACCCGAATAATCATGAACATGGCGGCTAAATGCCATAACACAATGATACACAATCCGACAATACCCAAACGGTGTATCGTTGTAAAGACACCACTGTGCCACACTCCGCTTTCAGCAAAGCGCTGCTGGTCACCTCCGGACACGTCACCTCGATTAAGAGCAATGGTTGTTAGTCTCAATAGCTTCAGGGATTGCCCAAATCCATCGCCCCACACATAATCTTTAATGTAACGCGTTCGAGGGTCCATTGCCCAGCCCCACATTTCCAAACGCCAATCGCTTGAATGTTGCGCCTCCGTTGCTATTTCTTTATCAATCTTTAACCATGGCAAGATGTACAAGGTTCGCTGTATACGATGGGGCAGGGAAAGCAAAACACCTTCTGAACTCAGGTAAGTCAACATACCGACTGTAGCAGCCGCGGCCAGCATGCATAAGATAACTTGTTTTTTTACGAAAGAAATTCCTATGTACGTAAACGCAGCAGTCACAAAAACCTCTCGCTGCCCATGAAGGGATAAGCTTAGTGCAAAAAGCAGCAAAAGCAACTTCCATGGAGCTATAATAAGCCCAAATAAGGAATACTTGCACGCCATAATCAGAAATATGGGCTGACCAAACACGCTAAGAGCACTAAGAGTATGAAATTTAACAACCACCAATGCCAGAGCCACAAACTGCGCGAATAACGCCCATTTCAACACCTTATTTAAACGTTCAATCGAACATGGAATGATGCTCAATGCCACATAACCAACACACGCAGCTATCGCATGTACATATTCCTTACCCCCTACAAACTCGGTATCTTCATCACTGAAAATCATTAATTCTACAGGATGCAGGAAGTATGAATAAGCTACATAGAGAAAGAGTATGAGAGTTATAAAATCAATCCACGCGACCTTATGCCAGGTCACTCGCACATACCCCATCATTCGCAGCATCATCCAATACAAAAGGATCACGCCGCAAAGATAGTAAGCAACGGGCAATCTTTGCAAAAAGCCTAATGGTAAAACACCCAATACCGGGGGTACTACAAAAACCAACCACCAGCAGTTCTTCCCCAAATACAAAAGGGCAAATCCACCCAGAATGGCGCCCAACACCATCAAAGAGTCACGCGCACCATCTGCCGCCATGGATCCGACAACAAACGCCAACACCACCAAGATAAGGCAGATGATGATGTTTTTGATGATGCCGGAACCCATGGCTTAGCATGCAAGATTCTTAAAGAGCAGAGGGGATTTCCTTGCCCAGATCCGAGGCGCGGCGCCCTTTGCCATCACCCGCGATACGTTCGAGCACCACATCGCGGTATCCCATTCCTCCGGGAATCATAGGCAGCACGTGAACGTCATAGGGAACCATCACGTCAAGAATGTAGGCTTCTTTCGCTTCAAGCATGCGCTTGATAGCAGGTGCAAGTTCCTCCGGTTCAATGACGCGCTCGCACTTTACCCCAAAACCGGAACAAAGGACGGAGAAGTTCGGGTAGAGAATCTCCGGTGTGTGGTGAGTCGGGTCATACTTATCGGCAGGGTCAGCCAAGAAAGTATTGGCACGGTTGGAGTCATACTTCAAGTCTTCCCACTGCACCACCATACCGAGGTGCTGGTTATTAAGGATGATACACTTGATGGGCATTTTTTCCACATGAATAGTAGCCAGCTCCTGCACATTCATGAGGAAGGAGCCATCGCCATCTATGTTGACAACAGGAAGTTCAGGATACGCTACATGAGCCCCCATGGCAGCCGGCAAGCCATAGCCCATGGAACCCAAACCACCGGACGTGGAGAAGCGGCGGGGCTTCTCAAAGCGGTAGAACTGCCCGGCAAACATCTGATGCTGCCCCACACCGGTGCAAATAATGGCTTCCTGACTGCCCAATTGGCGGTAAAGTTCTTCAATAACAGCTTGGGGGGCAATCTCACGCTCTCTCTTTTCGTAGCAAAGCGGGTATTCCTGCTTCCAGCGGTTGATGATGCCAAACCATTCAGGGCGATTTTCCGGTGCATAGGGGCGGACTTTCACGCCCTGCTCTTCCAAGCGGGAATTCATGTATGCCAAAGCAGCACGAGCATCAGCGCGCACGGCAACATCTACGCGCTTGTTCTTGTTGAGCTCCGCCGCATCGTAATCAATGTGAATAATTTTGGCATGCTCACAGAAAGATTTAACAGCACCGGTCACGCGGTCATCAAAGCGAGCACCAATAGCAAGCACCACATCTGCCTCGTTCACAGTATTATTTGCATACACCGGGCCGTGCATCCCCAACCAGCGCACAGACAAGGGGTGACTCTCCGGCATGGCTCCAATACCCATGAGCGTCGTTGCTACAGGTATTTGCAAGCGCTCCGCAAATTCCAAAAGCTCTGCAGATGCCTCCGATATAACAATACCGCCACCTGCATAAATAGCAGGACGCTTAGCTGCCATCAGCATGGGCAATACGGCATCCAATTCCTTCTCCGGCACCGGCAAATCCTTTACATAGCCGGGTAAATCCATAGGTGCATCAAAGTCCGGTACAAACTTGCCTTCCTGGAAGTTCTTAGGAATGTCTATCACCACAGGACCGGGGCGACCACTGCGTGCGATGTAAAATGCCTCGCGAATAATACGCGGAATATCCTCAAGTTTGGTCACCAAATAGCTGTGCTTCACAATGGGCGCAGTCATGCCGAACACATCGGTTTCTTGGAAAGCAGAGCTGCCAATCAATCCACTGCCCACCTGCGCAGTAATGGCCACCATGGGGACAGAATCAAGGAAAGCATCCGCAATGGCCGTAATCATGTTGGTTGCCCCGGGACCGGAGGTAGACATGCACACCCCAACTTTTCCCGTTACGCGTCCATATCCTTCTGCAGCAAAAGCACCGCCCTGCTCGTGACGGGGCAGGATTGTGCGGATAGAAGGCTCATGGCTCAATGCCTGGTGCATGGGCATGCTCGCGCCACCGGGATAGGCAAATACTACATCTACACCTTCGCGCACTAGGCTCTGCACAAGGGCCTCAGCCCCGGACATCATTTTACCTGCTGACTGTTCTGTAGTGTTTTTATCGTTCATATGTAGTATTTGCTTTTATGTGTGTAAATAAAGCGTCCGGGGGCACTCTGCACTCGGCACGGGCTCATTCTAGCAAATCGGGCAGCTCATGAAAAGCTTTTTTGTGATAATTTACACAGGAAGTTTGCCATATCATGACACACTGCGTACTGTTGCAGATAAGACAAACAAACTATCATAGAGGCGCATGGCGCGAATCATCTTCATCATACTCATATGTACTCTCAGCTACACCAGCCATGCTGCGTACCAAGCTTTCACACGGCACAGTAAGCAACCGGGCATTTGGGGATTATTATCGCATGAAGAACGCATTGATGCATATTTTTTTCAGGCGGGCACACATGCACTAGCCGTTTTAGATGAAGGAGACGAGCAGCCAAAGTATGGCTCGTTGGAAGTTGCGATGAAGCAGAATTCATGCGTCGCAGGTGTAAATGGCGGCTACTTTTCTGCCGATAAGAAAAGAACACCTCTTGGCTTGCTGAAGCACAAAGGGAAAGCAGGTCATCAACTTGCCAGCGGAGCCTTTACCGTAGCAGGCGTATTGTACGATACCGGGAAAGATATCAAGCTTGAGAGAAGCACCAAACTATCCACCCCCATCCCGCGCATGACGGAAGCTATTCAAGGTGGACCATTTTTGATAGATAACGGACGGGCCGTTACGGGATTGGACAACAAGAAAATTGCGCGGCGCACGTTTGTCGCTACGGATGGTAAAGGGAAATGGTGTCTCGCAACAACCACACCTCTCACCTTACGCCAACTGGCATTATGGTTGTCCAAACCCCAGGCTATGGGAAAATTCAACATTCAGACCGCTATGAACCTGGATGGCGGCACTTCCTCTGCCATTTGGATTGCAAAGCCTCGTATATATAAAGCTTCTTTTAAAGAAGTGCGTAATTATATCGGTGTAACTTTGCGCTCAGCTCAAGGCTCAAACTCTCACACGAGCAAAGAATCACCCAATCAGGCGTTATGATTTCGCCTGGGGCGAGTCCGTTTTCTGTTGCGGGGTAGCATCGGCTTTGGGGTCAAGCTTTTTATAAGACTCTTCATCCCACACAATCGACACACGCGCCCCAACGCCCACGAGTAACGCTAATTCGTTGACATCTTTCGGCTCCATTTTAAAGACATTTCCCGGCACGCGCTGTGCACCTGCAATGCATATATCCCCCTCTAAACGCAAAACACGATGACTTGCAGCGAACATGAGCGACCGCCGCGGAATGGCTGCACCGCGCACGTAGCCCTCCCTGGCAATAACGCGAGTCTCGTGGTTCGTTTTGGAGTCGGGAACCTTCATGTCCACGATATCATAATCAGCCACCAATTGTGTGCCATCCCACACCGATATTTCACGCTGTGCTGGGTGAACCTCTATGCGCAAATTCATGGGCACTACAACCAAGCGTTGTCCTCGTTTGACCATAGACGGCTCCACCAAGCCATTGAGAAGCATGAGGACATCTGTTGGGCAGTTATGCGCAGAAGCTATACGCTCTATTGTATCGCCTCGCTGCACTTTATAAACTTTTGCTTGCGGATGCCGCCGCGACAAATAACGGCGAACATTCACAGCCCCCATAATTTGCCTAGCTTCACGTCCGGCTATCCCCTGCTCTATCACGTAAGGCTCAAGAAGTGCTGCCGCTTCCATGACTTTTTGTTCACGTACTAAATGACGTGCTTGTTCCAACTCAGCGGGTCTGCGCGGCCAAAGGGAATAGTTCTCTGCCGCCAATACACTACACAGCATACTACAAAAGGCCGCGACGCTTAAAATCAAAGATGTTAATTTCATGAGACTGTTGTATCATTTCCAGCATGAAGTACATAAGCGATATTTCCCAAGCATCATCCACACCTCGAATGACTGCTCTGTACGTATCCCCGGAGTGCAAAGCTTCCTTCACAACGCGATCCGAAACTTCCCTTATGTCCTCATGCAAATATTCTTCTGATGTATCAGAGCGACTAAATTGAAATCCGTATTGAAGGAGGGCCTGCAAGCGGGCTCCTTGGCGCATCATCCAATCAAAAAATCGTGACATATCGCGGCTGAATCCCTCTGTTTCAATCCCTCGCATGTCCGACGGGCGTATGATGCGCGGTTTTCGAGCTTCCACCCATCCGCTGCGCACGCGGCAATGCCCCACCGCGTCCATAGGTTCGGAGAGGAGCCTATAGTTGAAGCGCGTATCACCGAATGTGTCTATACGGCGATCCGGCACGTACAATACGTGCGTATTTTGCAAAGCATACTGTGTATCCGAATCATCCATTGTTCATCATGACACCTCCGGTGCGTATGACGTTGAAAAATGAAAAGGACGGCTCCATCCCTTTAAGGAAGAGCCGCCCGTAAAATCAAAAAGCTTGCCGGGCTATATTAAGCCTGGTGCTCGGTGATGTAAGCAACTACATCAGCCACAGACTTAAGCTTCTCGGCATCCTCGTCAGGCACTTCAACGCCGAACTTTTCTTCGAACGTCATAACGAGCTCAACGGTGTCAAGAGAGTCTGCGCCGAGATCTTCGATGAACTTAGCATCATCGGTCAGCTTTTCGGGGTCAACGCCGAGCTGCTCGACGATGATTTCCTTCACTTGGTCTTTAATATTGTCGGACATAAGATGTGTCTGTTTTAAGGTGCACTCATTATAGAGCATACTTGAGGAAGATGCAACTTAAATTTTGATTTTGCGTCAAAAAAGTATCACAAGCACAAGTTTGCCACTCGCTGTAAGCCTCGGAATGTGAGGAGCTCATCTACAGCATCAATCTTCGAGGCAGAAGACGCAATTTTTTCTGCATCACCTCCGGTGACCACAACGTATGGTTTTGAACCTAATGCGACTTCAATTTGCTGCAACACGCGCTCTACCAAACCACATACCCCCCAATGCACTCCGCTTTGTATAGCTTCGCATGTATTTTTCCCAATAGATGGAGCCGGAGAATCCATTTGAATATGCGGCAAAAGAGAAGTTTGTTGATTCAACGAAGCCAGCATGGTGTTCATCCCCGGGGCGATAGCGCCACCCACGTAACAGGTTTTATGATCTGTAGTCGGCACCACAACGTCAAAGGTAATCGCCGTACCGGCATCAACCGCAACACATGGTAAAGGATAGTATTGCGAAACCGCCACAATATTAGCCACTCGGTCGGCTCCCAGAGTAGCCACACCGGGATAATCGTATTTTATTGGCAGTCCAGCTGTTTGCGCATGCAATAGACAGACGGGACACAACACTTGCAACACTTCTTTAAGGAGATTTGCAGTGCGTGGTACAACAGAGGCAACAACCGCCCCTGTAAGCGTATGCTCTTTTACTACATCCAATATGTTTTCAGAAGTAAGGTCTGCCGTAGGTATAATCCTCAGCTCACCTTCCTCAATACCTTCGCCCGGAAGCAGCATGAACTTGGTGCGAGTGTTAGAATTATCCACCAATAAAATCATGCAAAAAACCTCCTCTCTACCTCATCAGCGATTCGAGGAGCGGCTCCGGCCCGTGCGGCTCGTTTCATGTCTGCGTGCATTCGCAACCAACCGGCAGAGTCATTCATCAACATGGCATGCAACGCAGACAACAAGTCCTGCGTGCTTTCCGCGTATACCCCGGCGCCATCACTCAACAACAGCTCCAAATTGCCTTGTTCTTGCCCCGGAAGCGCATAATTAACCACCATGGGTATGCCCGCAGCGTAAGCCTCGAACATCGTGGCTGCTCCGGCTTTGCCAATATAGAGGTGGCCATCTAAGAACAAACGGTGCATGGCATCCGTTCTTTCAATAATATGAAGACGCCCCGATAGTTGCTCCGGAATTAAGTATCGACACAACTTGTTTTTGCGGGCTCCGGCAATAAGCGTTATAGCGCTTCCGGGAATGCCGGCAAGGATAGTCCGTATGTCTCGACATACGCGGCGCGTGGGAGCGTATGCTCCGTAAATGATCTTTAAGTTATTCTCATTCGGAATATCTCTTGTAGGATGAGCGGCAAAGGCCCTCTTGACGGGAAATCCCGCTGCTACAACCCGCTGTTCCGGCAAGCCGTAGCGCTCCAGTACCAGTTTTCGTGAAAGGGCGTCGGGCACACACACTAATGGTGCTTTGGTTCGCATCCACGGGCGACTTATCTCTAGCGCATCCGTGACAATAACGACATAAGGAGCGCTCAACTTGCCTTTTTCTTTAAGCGCATCCAGCATGTACGCAAACAATGGATAAGTACAGATGACTATGTCCGGATTTTCACTTTCTATAAGGGAAGCCAAATACACCAGGCTTTTGGACACTATGGGAAAGCGTAATGTTTCGGCCCAATCAGGGGTCTCTGTCTGCGCATATGTCACCCCCCAAAGCCATGGCAAGCGGCGCACGCAGAATTGATAAAAGCGTTGCGTCAGTCGAAACGCTGCAGGGGTTGCTTTTTGGCAAACATCTTCCACCCTGCACCGCCAGCCTCGGCTCTCCCACTCTTCTCGCATGGCGTGGGCGGCGGCATGGTGACCTTCGCCATAACCTACACTCAATATCAATGATCTTCTTTGCCTTGTCATACTGTGTGCATCCCCCCAAATAAGAGCGGCCGCTGAGATACTGCGGCCGTCTCTTGAAAACGATATATTAGGGGCCAATCTTACTTGGCCTGCGTTCAAACGCTGGTCGTGTCGGCACGAAAATAACGTCATCGGGCATCAGCTGAATCGCACGATCTCTTGCACTAAAATAATCATATGTGCGGGTTACCCCCTTTCGCGTCACCTGTATCTTGCGGGAACCATAATCCGTAATATCTCCGCAATCCAGCAATGCCTGAATAAGAGTAATGCCTTGGCGGTAGGGCAAATTCTTCTTCCCGGCTACATTGCCTGTGACTTGAATATAGCGCTGATTCAAATCATTAGACTCCTGCTCCGACCCCACAGCGGCCATCACAATAGGCTGGGAATAAATCTTCTGATTCACGTACAACGCACGGACGTGATCCTCAATTTCCCGAGCGGTTTTTCCTACTACTCGTACGCGGGAAGATAAATAAGGAAGAGAAATAGTACCATCTCCATGGTTCACTGTATACGCTCCATTCACGTTTCCGGCATCTTCGGGGGGGACATTGCGGAAAGTCAATGTTACCCTGCCCCCTTTGACTGCGCGAGGCTCAACAGAAATGTGCTGCGCCACGACCGGCAATGCTATCCATATAAACAAGAGGCATGCCAATATGTTTAAAACTTTCGCTCTCATCTTATACTGATTGGTTAATATAAATCATCATCTGCATCGGTTTCAGAAGCAACCCGCTTATTTTGCGGGGCTGCAACAAGCGTTTCAGGCTTGACAGGCTGTTTCAACTTCGGTTCCTTACGAGATGTATCCGAAGTATAGTACGAATAGTATGTTGTGTAGTACTGGTACTGCGTATCACCGCTAATGTCTACGTTATTCATGACCAGGCCCATCATCTGGCCACCGGCATTCAGAATGACACCCTTGGCACGCAAAAGCGCTTTAAGCGGCATCTTGCGTGGCTGCAACACCAACAAGGTGGCATCCACTTTGTTTACCAACAGTGATGCATCGCTCACGCCCAGCACGGGGGGAGAGTCAATGAGCACGATGTCAAACCTCTTTGCAACCTCGGCCATGAGCTTATCCATCCGGAAAGAGCTCAGCAAGCCGGACGTATCTGTAGGTTGCGGCCCGGCCGGAAGCAAATAAAGATTGGGGACGCGTGTCTTGAAGATTACATCTTTCAAATCCATTTCGCTGGTGAGATAGTTGGACAAACCAACACTACAATCCAACTCTGCATAACGAGCCAGACGCGGGCGACGCAAGTCACCGTCCACCATCAGTGTACTGTAGCCGGCACTTGCAAACACATAGGCCAAGTTGCTGAGAGTCGTGGTCTTGCCTTCACCGGCATTGGCAGATACCACGGCAAAGGTTGTAGCCTTGTACAGAGATTTTTTGAGCTCTATATTTGTGCGCAAAATTCGGTATGCTTCCGCATCAGGGCTTTCACCATCCTGCAAAGCCAAGAGACCTACATCCTGAGGAATCACACCCAACACCGGTAGTCCAAGACTGCGTTCAGCGTCCTCAAGCGTCTTAACAGAGGTATCAAAGTAGTTGTAAATAAACGCAACCACAATACCGCCGATAACACCAACGACGGCACCAATAATCATATTTATCCTATAATTGGGACTACTCGGCGCCCCGGCCGCAACCGGTCGGCTGTAAATTTCAACGCTCTTGCGTGGTGCCATCATGCGCATCTTGTCGACTATGTAGTCATTTTCAAGCTTGTCGTATCGGTTTTTTTCAGCGTTATATTCCTGAAGAGCAGCCATGACCTTCTGATCTTCCAAGGTTTTATCTCTCAGCTGGTTCCTGGCTTCCGAGAAGCGGGACTCCAAACTTGCCAGCTCAGATTTCTTCACATCTAACTGATCAGCCATGGCATCACGCATACCAACCAATTCAGCAAAGAGTTGCTCCTGTGTGCTCTTGTGTTGCTCTGCCAAGCGAAGAAGAACGGGGTGCAGCTCACCATACCCGCTAAGAAGCTTCTGCTGGCGTTCCTCTTCTTCCTTACGGTATTGCTCATTAAGCGTTCTCACTCGTGCGGAGCAATATGATTCTGCCGTCAAAAGCCCCGTACGCGTCACATAATTCAACAAGTCCGCATCTTTCAACTTCTGCAACTGGCCGATATGGACAGACATCTGCGAGATTTCTGATTCCAAAGCAAGGCGGGAACTATTGAGTTGTTGCAAAGTTTGTTCTTCCGAACCGGTAGAAGTGGGCGTACCTCTCCCTGTTTCGGTCCAAATATTCTGCAAGTATTTACCGGAGCGAATATACTGCCTCACCACATCTGCCTTGCGCTCTAATTCATCCTGCCGCGAGCGCAATACCTCGTAGCGCTTGTTAATCGCTTCGTTGATGATGGAATTCTCTTTTTCTTCTCGCAATTCTCGGTAGCACTCTGTCACCGCTTCACATATTTTCTGTGCTACGCGCGGGTCGGAATTGCGTACAATCAAGTCTACCAGGTTCGTGCCTTTTACGGGCATCACCTGAATCATGCCCATGAGAATACCGGCAGCGCCCTGCTCGCTGACACCCCATTCATTGGGCAAATCCAATTTGGAAGCGACCGCCATCAAGTTCTGTTCAGAGACTAAAATCTCGAACTGGGTTTGCATGTAAGCACCACTCTCCTCAGAAGCAGTTACAGGATTCACATCACCGCCTACTGCCAGATTAATCAAGTCTCGCGGGGGCTTAATCTCAAATCTCATCATACTCTTGTACTGCGGAGTCGTTATCTTTGTGATAACGGCACAAGAAATGAAAATGAGAAGAAAGACCAAGAACGCCTCTTTCCATCTGTTACGCAGAATCTGTAGATAGTCCTGCGCGTGAAGCAAAACTTCTGTCTGTTTTGTCGAGGATGAATTGTCAATCATGATGGTGTAAAATCACATGATAAATGAGGTGAAATTTTTACGTAAACGCAAAAATTTCACCTCTATAGCATTTTAACTTGTTTTAGAATGAATATCCAAGGCCAGCGGACATGACATTACGATAGTATTCGCTGTACCCGGTCTGGCGGGTATAGGTGTATCGAATGTTACCGGAAAGCGACTGCGTGAACATATATGTCATGCCCGCAGAAGCCGTCCACGTAAGGCGATCTCTGTTTTTCAAACCGTGGGTGCCATCTTCATAGTTTGCATCCAACAGTGAGACATCAAAATTAAACGAAACCTTCGGTGAAAGACGATAATTTGTTGTAGCACCCACGCGCCACGTGGCATTGGAAAGATAGTTGCCAAAACCGCCGTATGTATCCACATTTTCATTGTCGAATGATACATAAGCAGACATGCTCAGCCCCTCTGTCAATTTGCGATTGTAACCCATGCGCACAGTAGGATAGAGGTTATTTTCACCGTCAATGAATTTGGTCTGCATACCCGCACTCAGCGAAATACTGGAAACGGGGGACAGTGAACTATTCATACCCAGGGTTACGTAAAGGTTGTTGGAATCCAACCCCACGCGACGGAAATCAAAACGATAGCTGGTAGAGAGGCTGTATGAAGTAAGGGGCGAATATTTATAATTCAGCGACAGTCCGGTATTGATGTACTGGCGATCATCATACTGGTAAGCGGAGTTGCTGTAGATATTACCACTATAGCCAGCAGTCAGCGTCCAGCTCCAGCGAGCATCAATAGCTTGCGAATAGGCATTGGAGATGCTCCAGTTCAAGCAATCACCTTGAGTGCGCGAGGCAGAGATACCATTCTCATAATCAGGCTCTGGTTTGTATGAAGCACTCACACTCAGACTGTACGTACTACCCGGAGTGAAAGAATGCGTCATGCTGGCAGACAGCGACATATCCGAGAACAACTGTTCATCTGTCCCATTCGCCTTATTGTCGTACAAAGTTCCGCCAATGTGGGCACTATACGAAATGTGGGTCACCGATTCATGATCGGCATAGGAAGCACCCACACCGAAGTTTACGAATCCACCGCCTTCGCGATTGTTCTTGGTGGAGTTCAGGTTATCATCATAACCCATGCTCAAATTGGCGCTGTATCTCACAGCGTACGATTCCGGCAAACCAATAGGCGGCGCTGTGTCGTACAAAGAGAGCGCGAAAGATGCGGGAGCACACACCCCACTCCAAACTAAAGCTTTCAAAAGGGTACTTTTCATGTACATTCTTCCTTACAAGTTTAATCAATTATTCGGGGAAATAGAAGGTGGTGTGGCGATGAGCCCATCAATCCTGTACACCCCATCCACCATATTGGTATTGACATTGATATTATTGTGGGCAGCATTCACAGCGTTTTCATACACGCCGCAATAGACACACACCAAGTTGTTCAAAGCATTCTCGGCAACACCTTCTTCAAGAGATGCAACAAAAAGCACATTGAGCATACGGCAAACCATAGCGTTCAACTCAGGAGATGCTTCATACGTCACCTCACCCTTCTCATCTGCCGGAGCTTTGCGGAATGATGCAACGTGTGCACAGAGGTTCTGAGCCAAATCCGGACGAGCCATCAGAATTGCACGCATAATTGCGTACGTCTCGCTCGCTTTCCATGTAGTACGCTGACTCAAAATAGACTCAAAAACCGCATCCAACTCATTAGGAGCCTCCTTCGCAGCCTCATATGCTGCAGAGCAAATCGAATCCAACGAGGCCTTCGAATCAACTGCGGCCAACTCTACGGCTTTATCCAGCATCGGACCCGCCGCCTGTACAGGAAGTGCAAACAACCCTCCTACGAGAGCCATTGCAAGGCATAATGTTACTTTCATAATGAGCTCAGGGGTTGAAAGAGAGCGGGTAGCGGGAATCGAACCC
>JAFSEZ010000050.1 GCA_017435505.1 Akkermansia sp. | reverse complement strand
GATGAACCGTTATCCACGTCGTATCTTCAACGGACAATCTGCACGCACAAAGGCACGCCTCGAAAACCTTCATTTTATCAAATTTGCCGCTTAATCAGAAGAAAAAACTCCTATTGTCGCATTTGGTCTTGCAATTCAGCTTCTTGCTCGACAGTTTGACTGACAGCGCCAATGGCATTACAGCTGAACTCAACAATGTCTCCAAGCTTTAAATAGCGGGGTGGAGTCATGCCCATGCCTACGCCTCCGGGGGTGCCTGTGGATACAACGTCTCCGGGATTGAGGGTTATATACTGTGATACATAGGCCACCAATGCGGCTACGGGCATGATGAGTTCTGAGGTCGATGCGCTCTGTCTCACTTCTCCGTTGACTTTAAGCTGAAGTTGCAGGTGGTCGGGGTCATGAATCTCGTCTTTTGTGACCAATATCGGGCCAAAGGGGGCAAAGGTGTCGTAACTCTTACCCTTGGTCCATTGCCCTCCGTGTTCCAATTGGTAGGAGCGTTCAGAATAATCACACATGAGCGTGTAGCCCAGAATGGCTCTGCGGGCTTCTGCTTCGCTTGCGCGGTGCAGCGTATCGCCAATGATAACAGCCAGTTCCACTTCGTAGTCTAACTTGGTTGCTCCATCGGGGTTGAGTACGTAGCTTAAATCTGAGCTGATGGCGGAGGTCGCTTTGAGGAAAAGGGAAGGCTCGCTCACTTGCGAATCTCCGCTGAACTCTTGGGCATGCGCAGCATAGCATTTGCCCAAACAAGCGATGGTGTTTGGCTGCACATGCAATGCGCTTGATACGACCAAACCTTTCATGTCTACCGCTACACCATCAGGCGCTCCTTTGGCAATCCATGTTTCAATTTCTTTGCGGAGCTTTTTACCATCCGGCAGCATGGCTGCCCACAGTTGTTCATCTTGTGCCGTTACATCAATGAATTCGCGCCGCTTAGGAATCCAAAGGCCGATGACGCTCTCGCCTTCTTCGTCTACATAGTATTGAAGCCTCATGGTGTCGGAATATGGTGAAAAGTTAATCCCACTGGCTGATGTCATCCGGAATATCGTTGAGATAAGATGGCGCAGCATGTTGGGGCGTAGGACTTGCCGGGGTTACCGGTACAGATGGCTCCGGTTCTTCTTCGACAACTGTGTCTTGTGTGTCGTCATCTTCTCGGTTGAGAACCGGCTCCGGGAAGTCTTCATCTCGCATATTTGAAACCTGTTCTGCTTCTTCTTGGGGCATTGAGGTATCTGCCGCAGTTGCGGTTTCTGCCATATCTTCTTGCCCCGGCTCTGTATCCTGTGATGGCTCGGTGTAACTGGCAATATTGCGGTAGCGAAAGACACGATCTCCTCTCACGACTGTGCCGGAGCGAATATCAGCCGCAATGATGTTGTTGCGTGTGGGTTGCCCTGTGGAGATAACCAGATTGCCGATACGGGAATTAGAGCCATCTGCCGGGTGGGTGATAAGTGTAACACCGGGGCCGGGCATGGGACCAATAATCCGCAGTAATGCAAAGTTCTGCTCCGGATACACCTGGTGCACCGCCCCCAGATGCAGGGGTGGCGGAACCTTCGATTTTTGCTCTTCCTGTTCTTCTGCCTGTGCTTGCGGCTGTTGCTGCTGCTGGCAGGAGCCTAGCAACAACAAGGGGGCAAGAAGTAAGATGAGCGGCTTACGATTCATGTCTATAGAGTACACAAATTCCGGCTTTGCGTCAAGCATTACTCCTGCTGTGTATTTTTGCTTGCATCCCGCTCTCAGGCGGGCTAATATACGCGTATGCAGGTTATTGCTCAGATTGGTTCGCCCTCCCAATGGTTGATTCTTATCATTATTTGTCTGGTTATCTTCGGAGCTAAGCGCTTGCCGGATATTGCCCGTAATTTAGGCCGGGGGTTTGCATCTTTTAAAAAGGCAAAGCGTGAATTTGAGCAGGAACTCCTCTCCGCTGATAAAGAGGAACCCCGCAAAGATTCCGAACGCAAGCAGGAGTCCGAACAAGATAAATAAAAAACGCGCGAACTGTTCATTCGCGCGCCTGAGTCGTATTACTTGCTTTCACCCTGGCAGGGCCCTGATTCCTTGTCTTGGCTGCACAAATCTTTCAGCGTATATTGGCTGAGATAATGGCGCACCGCCTCATCCAAACCTCGCCATATGGGGAGCGTTGCGCATTTCGTGTGCATCGGGCATTCCGGAGCCTTATCATCCAGACACTGCACGGGAGCCAGATTGCCCTCAGCCGCCGCTATGATGTCGTACACAATGTACTCATGTGGCGCCTTGAGCAGGCGATAACCACCGGATTTTCCTCGGGTGCTTTGTACCATGCCTGCATGCAGCAACAGAGCCATGATGTTTTCGGTGTATTTAATCGGTATCTGCTGCCGATTTGCTATATCCCGCAGCGCAATAGGCATATCATCCCCGGTGCGTGCCAAATCTATCATCATGCGCAGTGCGTAGCGTCCTTTTGTCGATACTCTCATCATAGGCGTCTCTGTAAGAGTACACTTAAAAGGTAGGATATGTCAAGTTATCTTGTTGAAAAAGTGTGCTTTTTCTGCCTGAATTGGGGGCGTTTGTATGAAAACAAGCCGCCTTCCCCGGAAGGAGAAGGCGGCTTGTGCAAGAAACAGGTAGCAGGATATGCTAGCAATTAGATGACATCGGCAGCCATGCGGTTGATGACGGCACGTAAATCCGGGTCTTTGCGCATCTTGGATTCGATGGTCTTGGATGCGTGGATGACGGTGCCGTGGTCTCGCCCGCCAAAAGCAGCGCCGATGTCCTGCAAGGAAAGTTGCGTGTAACGGCGTGCCAAGTACATGGCAATCTGACGGGGATGAGCGATATCCGCAGTGCGGCGGCGGCCATTGAGGTCTGCTTGGCGGATGTTGAATTCATCGGCCACGCGGCGCTGAATCTCGTCCACCGAGATGGTGCTGGCCTTTTCGGTGTTCAGCAGGTCTTTCAGCAGCTTTTTAGCCTCGGCAACGGTAACTTTGCGGTTGGAGAAGCTCGCGTAGGTGCCGATGCGTACAAGAGCTCCTTCTAAGGTGCGGACAGAGCGCGTAATGTTGCGCGCCAGGAATTCGAGCAATTCCGGGCTTGCTACATTGCATTTCCACTGGCGTACTTTGTGGCGCAGAATAGCCATGCGGGTCTCGTAATTCGGAGGCAGGAGCTCCACGGAAAGGCCTTGTTCGAAGCGAGATTGAAGACGCTTGTCCAAGGTGGTGATTTCGCTGGCCGGGCAATCAGAGGAGAGAACAATCTGTTTGCCGCTGGAGAAAAGCGCATTGAAAGTGTGGAAGAATTCCTCCTGAGTTTTTCCCTTGGAGGCCAAGAATTGCACATCGTCAATCAACAATACATCGGCCTTGCGGTATTTGCGGCGGAAGTTGTTGAGGGCATCCCCCTTGCGGGAGATAGCTTCGATATAGTTGTTGGTGAAATCTTCGCTGGTTACATAAATGACCTGCGCGTTTTCGCGGTGCTCGCGGATGGCGTTGCCGATAGCGTGGAGCAGGTGGGTCTTACCCAGCCCGGAGTCGCCATAGATGAAGAGCGGGTTGTAGAACTCCTTCTCTGCGGTGGCCGCTGCCTTGGCTGCTGCGTAGGCGAATTCGCTATTGGCGCCTTCGATGAAATTCTCGAATGTGAAATCACCGTTCAGCCCGCTGTTTGCCAGCACTTTCTTGTTGATTGTTTTCTTGTGGCGTTCCTTGCCCTGAGTCGATACTGCTTTTTCACTCTTTGCTCTGACAGGTGCTGCTTCTACCGATTCGGTGTTCATCTCTCCTGCTGCAACAAAAGCTATCTCTCTTGCTGCATCCATGACTCGTGCTGCCGAATTTTTAATGTGTGCCAGGTAGTTCATCTCTACCCAGTCAATGAGAAAGCCGGCCGGATACTCAAATACCAGCTTTGTTCCCGTGTCCTGTTTCAGAGTAAGTTTCGAGATATAAGCTTCGAACCCATACGCACTCACGCTACCCTGGCGCTCCATATCAACCTTGATGGAGTCCCAAAGTTTGCTTTCCTTTTCCTGTTGGTTCATTGCTTGTTTCCCGAGTAAGTCTTTTTTTGCTTCGCTTGTTCGCTCCCCCGCCTTTTCGCATCCTTGGGGCAGGGGCTTGCTGCGTTGCGGGGGCAAATATGCCACGATAGTCCCCCGCATAAAAGGAATTTTTTTTTGTTCCCTTGTGTGCCACCCCCATTCCTTTCAGGTTCCACGGGCGTTCCACGTCTTTTATTTTTTTCTGTCTGTAAACAAACAAAAGTTAAGTATTCTTGATAATTATTTTGATTGTTTGGCTTTGCTTAAATATCTCTGTGGAACATTTGTTATATGTTTATAAAGCGTTAAAGCTAAGCAAGCTAACTAATTTTGCGGGGTTGCAAAATTCGCTTGCGCAGGCACAGTGGTACTACTGATAGGGCTTTGATTTTTGCGCACTTATGCGTTGAAGTGCTGCCACCCTTCAGGGAGGCTCGTTCCACGGCCGGAGACAAGTTGGCCTATGGGGGTGATGCCAAATTGAGCGCAAAGCTCTGCAGAGCAAGTGTGTGTATCAATAGCCATGAGCAATTCGTAGTCTTCTCCGTCGGAGATGGCTTGTTGCACACTACACCCTGTGTGGCAGGGTATGCTTGCAAGGTCAATTTCAAAGCTGCAGCCGCATGCTTTTGCCAGCCGCGGCAGGTCTGTCCCCAGACCATCGGAGAGATCCATCATGGCTTTTACCCGCACAGGAGACTGTACAAGGGCTCTGCTGAGCTCAATGCGGGGAGTAAAGGAAAGATGCCGCCCCGACGGGAAAGAGCCTCCCAGGGAGCCTGAGACGCACAAAATATCTCCCGGTGCCCCACCGGAGCGCAGAATGGCTCTGTTTTTCTCCACTTTGCCGGTAAGCGCTACATTGATGACCAGTCCGTCATACGGCAGAGAAGAAGTCTCGCCGCCGGCGATGGAAACACCGAATTGAGCGGCCAGAGAGCAGATGCCGGTATATACGCCCTCAAGTAGCTCAAGAGTGCGTGATGGATGGATGAGAATGGTGATTAGCGCATGTTCCGGCAAGCCCCCCATGGCGGCAATGTCGGACAAAGCTCTCGCCAGTGCTTTGCGTCCAATAAGAGGAGGGGGAGTATCGGGGGTGAAATGCACGCCTTCAACCACGACATCAGTCTTCAGTAAGGTATCCCAGTACTCATCTCTGCTCACAACGGCGCAATCATCTCCGGGGCCGACCAACAAAGCCGCATTCTCCGGTAAGCCGGGGAGAATGCGCTGCAAGATAGCGTTTTCGCCAAGCTGAGAAAGAAGGTGGCTCATACGGGTACACCAACAAGGAGTACAACAGCCGTGGATACTGCGTTGAAAATCATGTGGATGACGATGGGAATCCAAATCCGGCGGGTGCGCTCATATACATAGCACATGACCCACCCGAAAACAGCCAAAGGAATGAATTGTAGTAACGCGGTATGTACGGCAGAAAAGACAAGTCCCGTTGCAAGTGTGGCGGCGAAAGCCCCGCTGTAGCGTTTCAGAACATTGTACAGGAAGCCGCGGAAGCAGCATTCCTCGCATATCGGCGCGATGATGACTGCGGAGATAATGAGGCATATCCGCGTGTTGGTGTCACCATGTTGCAGTATTTCCAATACGTCTTGCATCTCCGGGGCTCCGGTCTTATCTACCAGCATGCGGAATATGCCACTTAGCTCAAGAGTGCCGGTTATCAGGTAAATGGTAAAGAGAGCACCGAAGATGTAGAGAAGGCTCTTGCCTATGTCTAAGGCGGGTTTTTGCCATCGGGGCAAAGTAGCATAGCGTACCAACATGGGCAAGTAGATGAGTAGATTACTCAGAACCATCACCACGTTATACTGGGCGTTTGTTGGGTCGTTTGGTGCCCCGGCAGAATAAAAATGGGATTGCCCGCTGCTCCAGGCAAAGTAGACGATAAACGCAATGGTGTACACCTGATCCAGCCAAGTAGGAAACCGAGTTCCGGAATAGAGTGTGACCGGGGGGAGCTTCAGCTTGTTGCGGGTAAACGGTGATACGCACATGCCTGCTAGCCATGTAAAGAGGCACAGCAAAACACTCATGAGGAGCAGCGCCAAGTTTATCTCTATGTAGAGAGGTAAATGGGAGGACATATGAAAGAAGGTCGAATTAGTTGTTAAGGAGTTGTTGCAGCGCTGTTGTTTCTGCGAGGATTTGCAGGGCTTCCTGGTTGCTTACATCGTTGCCTCGAATACGGGCTCGTAAGATATCAATGCGGGCAGAGACACTATCGCGCGCAGCGCGTGCACATGCTTGCTCAACCACTTCCTGCGGGTTTGAAAGCTCAATGTTGGCATTGCTCAGGTTTTGTATGCCTGCGGCTTGTTCGGGGGAAAGACGTGAGAGGAAACGCTGCCAATCGGCGTTGTTTCCGGGAGCCGGCAATGTCTCCAGCATGCGTTGTAGAATCTCGCCGCCTGTGAGATACCGGATGGGCTCTTGCAGGTCTTCGATGCGTTCCACCAAGAGGTGCTGTATTTCTTCGTTGCCGGCAGCCATACTGATAAGTCCCCGTATAGTAGGGTGCAAGCGTACAGGCACTACAGGTGCCGCAGGTTCTATTTCTTTCTCCGCGTCATTGCTGTCCGGCGGTACATTTGCCCACTCAGGTTGTGGCGTGCGATGGTGGGAAGTGGATGCTGTGTGTTTGCGGGTTCGTATGATGTCATTGACTGTACTACGCAATTCATCCATACCCGTATTCAGTCGCGTCGCTAAATCCACCACAGCTACATCCCGTCTATTGCTGTCCTTGATTTCAGCAGCCAAATCTGCCATGCGAGCTATCAGGCTTGCGCGTGTGTCCGTGCGGCCTGCGCCCATTTGTAATTCGTAGCCAATGCGCGCTTCCAGATAGGGACGGGCTTCTGCAACGGCTTGCCGCAGGGCATCTGCTCCTTGGGTGCTGATGAGCGAATCCGGGTCTTCACCTGCGGGCAGAGTGGCCATATGCACCTCCAGCCCGGCTTGTGCAAGCTTGCGGTAGGTTTTTTCGCTGGCTTTGATGCCTGCGTTGTCGCTATCATAGCACAAAATGGCCTTTTTGGCATATTTCCGTAGGATGAGTGCGTGTTCATCCGTGAATGCTGTTCCCAAGCCGGCCACAGCATTGCGGATATCAGCCTTCTCATGGCAAGCTATGACATCCAGCTGGCCTTCACAGACAACCACTGTCATATCTGCCTTGCCAATGTGCCCTGTAGCTTTGTGTAGACCAAAAAGCTGCTCGCCCTTGCGGAAAGCCACGGTTTCTGCCGTGTTGACATATTTGCGGGGGTCTTGGTCATCCTGCATCACACGCCCGGAAAAGCCAACCACTTCACCACGTACATTGTGAATGGGAAACATGAGCCTATCTCGGAAGACAGGGTATTTCCCGCTACGCCCATTGCCCAGAAGATATGCTTCGGTGAGAAGCTTCGCATCCAAGTTTTTGTTCGCGGCAAGCTGTTGTAACTCCTCGAAAAAAGGGGGAGCCCACCCCAGCTGCCAAGCTTTGGCTGCATCAATGTTGAACCCTCGTTTCTTGAGGTAAGCCCGCACATGTGCTGCGGCCTGATTGCGACAAAGCATGCGGTGATAATAATCGGCAGCCAGTTGGTTTGCCTCAATAACGCGACTGCGCATACGCCGCATGCGTGCCATTTCCGGATTTTCCTCTTCCTCTATCACGGCAATGCCGTTCATATCCGCTATGCGGCGCAAAGCAGTAGGATAATCCAAATTCTCAAACATCATCAGGAATTTGACGGCATCTCCCCCCACGCCACAGCCAAAACATTTGAATATCTGCCGTGCGGGGTTGACATGAAAAGACGGTGTCTTTTCATTGTGGAAAGGACAGCAAGCTGTCCATCCATTCCCGGAGCGCCGTAACTGGAGGTAACGACCGAGCAGCTCCACAATGTCTGTAGAGTCTTTGATGCGAGCGATGCATTCCTCTTTGATGCGAGCCATGGGAATCAATCAGATGATGAGGGAGCGCATTTGCTCCTCGAATCCGGGGTAGGAGGTGTTGATGCTTGCGCAATGCTGCAAGGTGGTTTCGCCGGTGGCATTCAGCCCGGCCACAAGGAAACCCATGGCGATGCGGTGGTCTCCGTAGCTATCCATAGTTGCACCGTGTAGGGGAGAGCCGCCTGTAATAATCATACCATCGTCAAATTCCTGAACGTGAGCTCCCATGGCACGTAGGTTGCCTACTGTGGTCGCAATGCGGTCACTTTCCTTGACTCGTAATTCCGCAGCATTGCGGATGTGGGTTTCCCCCTTGGCAAAGGCTGCTGCCACAGCCAGAACCGGAATTTCATCTATCAAATTGGGAATTTCGTGCGGTTCTATGGTTGTGCCATGCAATTGTGAGCTGTGTCGCACAAGAATATCGCCATAGGGTTCGCCACAATCAACTCGGTTGCATATCTCTATATCTGCCCCCATTCGGCGCAACACGTGAATGATGGCATCTCGTGTGGGATTTAATCCCACGTTTTGCAACCGAATCTCACTACCGGGAACCACGCTGCCTGCCACCAGCCAGAAAGCTGCAGAGGAAATATCGCTGGGGATGGTGATATCCTTGGCTATGGGGGCAGCAGGGCCGGTCACGGTTATGTCCAGACCGTCCTCCGATGTGGTGCAGGGAATGCCGAAGTGCTCGAACAGGCGTTCTGTATGGTCACGTGTGATGGCCGGTTGGTGTACGGATGTCTCTCCCGGTATCATCATACCGGCCAGCAGCACGGCGCTTTTCACTTGTGCGCTCGCCATGGGTAAATCATAATGCACGGGAGTAAGTTTTTTGCCTCGTATCAGCAGGGGAGCACAACCGGGCTTCTTGCCACAGGCTTCGATGTCGGCCCCCATGAGTGCTAGCGGATCGATGATGCGTTTCATGGGGCGGCTGCAAAGCGATGCATCGCCGTACATCCGACTGTTGAAAGGGAGGGCGGCCAGCATGCCGGCCATAAGTCTCATCCCGGTGCCGGAATTACCACAATCAATATCATGCTGCGGGGCTACCGGCTGCATACCCGTGCCGGTAAGGGTGAAATTGGGGGGGGAATCTCCCGGCTCGACCTTGGCGCCCAGTTGTTGCATGGCACGCAAGGTGTTGATGCAATCTTCACTACACAGATAATTGCGCACCTGCATTGTGCCGCTTGCCATAGTACCTAATATGGCTACTCGGTGGGAAATGCTCTTATCTCCCGGTACGCAAATCGTTCCGCGAAGTCCGTTTCGGGCAGCTGTCACGCTGATGGTATCACTTGGCATGGATTTTGATGTTTTGACGGCGTATGCCTTCGCGTACGCCTGTTGTAAAATAAGTGTCAATGGCAATTTCCCTTTGGGCGCTGATAAGGGCTGATCGTATGCTATCCCGACTCTCGGCCAAAGTCTGCCGACGAGCAGGAGTAATCTCCCCTGCTTGTATGATATGCCAGCCCCAGCGGCTCTGCACCAGGTGCGGAGTTCCTGCCGGGATTGCTCCTTCGTCAAAAAATGGTAACTCCGGCAAGGGACGTCGCGCATCGTCCCAAATCAGCCCCAGCTCACCGCCTTGGGCTGCCGTGTGCAGGTCTTCACTATGCTCCCTTGCCAGTTGGTTGAATGACTCGCCCGCTTTCAGGCGAATCATGAGTTCTTGTGCTCTTTGTTGAACCTGCTGTGGATTCTTTCCGTGTGTTTCCAAGAAAATGTGCTTGGCTGTACGATGCGCCGGCAACACAAGTTGATCTTTCAGCAAATCATAATGTTTTTCCACTTCGGCATCTGTCACCTCACAAAGGGGAGCAATGGCTCTCTCCAGTTGGAACAGACCGCGCAAGCGCACTTCCACTTTATCCGTGAACTCTTGGCTGGTTTTGTAGCCTTGTGAGCGCACCCAGCCTTCAAATTCTTCGGGAGTACGTGCTCGCGATGCCAAGCGTGCCACTTCTTCTTCTGCAATCTGTCGTAAATCCGGCAGATTTTTATCGTTGTATCGCGTGCGAATGCGGAGGGTTGCCGCGCGTACCATATCCATGAGCATGGATATGCGGCGCAGCTCATTGGCGGTTTCTCTGCCGGCCAAGTAATTTTGTTCGCGCTCATAGCGCGCCCATTGTTCTGCGGTGATACGTTCTCCCAATACCTCCGCAACCACTTTTCCTTCTGCCTGTGCCGGTTGCTCTTGTGAGTGCATGGCCTGCCATACAGGGCCGTGCCACCACCACATGTCCACAGCAAGGTATGCCAGCACGGTAGAAAACAGTGTTAGCTTGAGTGTATATATTTTAAGAGGAGATAGTCTCACGTGTCTGGTGTCATTCTACGCTTTAACGCTCTTTTTGGCAATCTCTTTATTGCAGCGCGGCGGTTATGATTTGTTGCAATGAAACCAAATCATATCCCTCGGCCCATTTCTTGAGTTCTTTGCCGCTGTATGAAGCTAAGCCATCTGCCGTGAGCTGCCGTGCTAATAACGGAGCCGGTATCAGCATGCACAGCGTTTCTGCATCCTGTTCATACCCCACAGTCACATGCCCATCCCGTTTCATGACCACGCCATCACATGGGGACATGGAATTTAACTCAATGATGGCAGCCGTCAGTTCGTCTCGTTCAATTTGGAAAGTGGCAACATTTTCCTCACTCATGTCCCTATTATATATATATATAGTGGCAAGTAAAACTCCGGGCTGCGTCATCAGCTGTCAGATTCGCTCGGCGCAGACTACATTTCCTCTTGCATTACAATGCAGGAAAAGGTAACATGAGGTCATGCAGGTGGTCTACTACATCAGGGCAACATTTGAGATTCTGGTTCTCTGGCTGTTGTTTTACCAATTGTACCGCGCGTTCAAGGATTCCCGTGGCGCCGCTATTCTCGGTGGTTTATTGGCCATTGTGATATTGGGCGGGTTCATCTTGGAGTTGGCTCACGCCGCAGTCATTAAACAAATTGCCGGCGCGATTGTTGGGCCAGGTACTATTTTGATTGTGCTTTTCCAACCGGAGTTGCGCACCGCTTTGGCCAAACTCGGCTCGCATCCGTTTATCGGGCGTATCATGGGGCGCTTCCTGAATCATGCGGAAAACAGGGACTTTATCAGCGAAGTGAAAGACTCTGTTTCCTATCTTGTGAGTAAACGCTATGGCGCACTGATTGCCATTTGTCGCAAAGATAAACTCTCTGAATACACAAAGACCGGCACGCTGTTGGATGCAGCTTATTCTCGCGAACTGATTGGCACCATATTCATGCCCAAGACCTTGCTGCATGACGGCGCTGTCATCGTTGACAATGAGCGTATCGTGACCGCTGCTTCCATTTTACCTGTTTCCAATCGGGAACTGAAGGATTTGTCCATGGGCTTGCGCCATCGTGCCGGTATTGGCTTGGCGGAAAACTCGGATGCTATCGTGATTATCGTGTCAGAAGAAACCGGCACGGTGTCTCTGGTGGTTGGTAATATGATTCAGCGTGATTTGAACTTGGAACTCCTCAAGGAGCGACTTACCCAACTTCTTTACACACATGAAAATACGGGAACGAATAACGAAACTGATAACGCTTAATTGGCGCCCGAAGCTCATCTGTCTATTGCTCGCCATCATTGTGTGGCTCTGGGTGGATTGGTTCTATGTGCGTGATGAAAATACGGAATGGGATATGGATGAGATTCGTTTATCTATTCCGGAATAACGTCTTACATATTTTTACTATATGTCCAACTTTTTTATAGCCGGTACGGATATTGGCGTGGGAAAGACTTATGTCTCATGCTGTTTGCTCCGAGATTTGAAACAAAGGGGCATTCCGGCCGGAGCTTTCAAGCCCATCTGCTGCGGCGACCGTGCAGAAGCTCGTTTGTTGAGAGATGCAATCGGTATCAGCGATTCTCTTGAACAAATCAACCCTCTGTATCTGAGAGCATGCGCAGACCCCGCTATTGCAGCAGGGTTGGAACGCAAGGAGGTTTCTTTACCGGTGCTTGTTGATGCATACCGGCAGATGAATGCCCGCTATTCTCCTGTGCTGGTAGATAGCATGGGGGGCTGGGAAACTCCGCTCGCTAAAGGAATTTCCATGGCTGATTTGGCTGTCCAACTGCAACTGCCTGTCATCCTCGTGGTAAAAAATCAACGCGGAGCTGCCGCCTTGGCTACGATGACTGTGCGGGCTATCCGCGAACGCGGCCTTGAATGCAGAGCGATTATACTCAATCACATTGGGGAAGAATGGGATACGGCATCCGTGACGAATCGTCAGCTTATTGAAGATTGCACGGGTGTCCCTGTGGTGGCCGAACTTATCCACGGTCAGGAAGATATAGACTCGGAATGCGTCCTTGGCTATTGATTCGCCAAGCTTTTAGCGTAGCCACGCCAAGAATTCCTTATTGCCCTCCATCCCGGTGATGGGCGAATCTGCTACACCCATCCATTTGCGGTGCAGTTCATTGGTCACAAAATCGTGTATCTTATCAACAGCTCGCTGATGGAGCAGGGGATCTCGCACAATCCCCCCGGGTCCTATGTCCTCCGGCTGTAATTCAAATTGCGGCTTGATAAGCACCAGTAAATCTCCACCATCCTCCAAACAAGCGTATGCTGCCGGCAGAATCTTTGTCAGTGAAATAAAAGAAACATCGCTCACGATAAGCTGTACTCTCTCTCCCAAATCTGCCGGTGTCATGTAGCGGGCATTGAACTGTTCTTTGACAATGACACGAGGGTCATTGCGCAATTTCCATACCAATTGATTTGTCCCAACATCAACGGCGTGTACCCGCAATGCCCCATTTTGCAATAAACAGTCCGTAAAACCTCCTGTCGAGGAACCGATGTCCAGGCAGATTTTTCCTTCTGCTTTGACAGGGAATGCCTTGAGCGCACCTTCCAACTTTAAACCACCGCGGCTTACATAGCGTGGTTTGTTTTTTATGGTGATGGGCAGCGCATCATCCACCTTGGTGCCGGGTTTGGTAATAACTTGCCCTTTGACAGAGACTTCTCCGGCGAGAATGAGGCGCTGGGCCTGTTCGCGAGAATCGCACAGACCCAGCGAAGTCACAAGCACATCTAAACGCTGCTTAGGCATGCTTGGTTTATTTTTAACGAATGCGCAAACCGCGATTCTGCCCCGGCATCACGGGATAGATGCGGCGCCCGGTGGTGGGACAGGTAGGCTGCGTTGTCTTGACTGTCGGGCGAGCTGCGGGCGGTGCACTCAGTCTCGGCTGCTGCTGTGCCACGGGCGTGGCCTTGGGTTGCGGAGCCGGGGCTGCTACCACCGGAGTGGGGGCAGGGGCTACCACTACGGGCTGTGGTGCGGGTGCAGGTGTAACTGCGGAAGGTGCGATGAACTTGGGCTGCTGCTGAGCTACGGGCGTGGCCGGAGCCGGAGCGGGTGCAGGCGTGGTTACAACGGGTTTTACTACCGGAGCGGGTTCAACAACAACCGGAGCCGGAGCCTCAAGTTCAGGTTGTTGCTGTGATACTGCGACTGCGGGAGCTGCTTCCGGAGCCGGAGCGGGTGCAGGCGTTGCGACCGGTTGAGGAGTCGGCGTTGCAGCTGCGGGTGCAGGGGCTACATCTCGAAGCATGACGGTAGCGCGCCCCGTTACTACATCAGTTGGCTCAGAGCAGGATGTCATTGCTACAGCACCCAAAAGGGGGAGACTGAAATGATGGATTTTCATGATTGTGTATATTGTTGATGATTGATAATGAAAATTATATAGAGAAAATATCAGCTGCGTAGTTGGCCCAGGTTGTTACACCATAGGCAATGGTGATGATGGCCATCATGATAAAGAGCGGATCATGCGCTACAGGCCGGCGGGTATCATGATAACCCGGTCGCAGGGAAAAGATAATGGTACCCATGGCCGCCAACCATGCGATGAAGTACATGTTTTGCCACGCCGGCGCAAGAAATGGCTTTAATGTTTCTGCATCTATTGATTTGGCGATAAAATAAAGGGATTGAGGCAAAATTGCCAGCACGGCAAACTCTGGCCTCAACCGGCGCATCCCAAACAAACGCAACCACACGAGCGCCCATGTCGCTACGGCCACAGCTATGCCTACTACCAACGCTCCAAGACTGCCCAATAGTCCCTCTATCAGACGTCCACAGCTCAGTACCACCATGAGTGGTACTAAGCGATATATGTATGTAGTGCGTTGCATAGAAATAGTTTATCGGGTTATCCAACCCAATTCCATGTGATGGGAACTTCCACATCCGGATGCAGACTGCGCATGGCCGGGCTTCCCAGTACACATTCCTCCAGCGCGGCCTTGTGGGGCGTATCTTCGGGCAGGGGAACGGTAATGGTTGTAATGATTCGCGCAATGCGACGAGGATTTGCGCTCATTTCTTTCTCAACGCTGATGGTTGTGCCATTCAAATCTATACCTTGATCTTCTGCATAGATGCCCATAATCGTTTCCATACAGGCTGCCATTGCAGAACACATCAAATCCGTCGGTGAAAAGGATTCTCCTTTTCCGCGATTGTCTACAGGTGCATCGCTGCACACCTTTGCGCCGGATGGCCCATGACTCAATTCACAATGCAAACCGCCTTGATATGTTACCGTGCACTTTACCATGTGCGCATCTTACGCTATCTCTCTTGTATCGTCAAGTTAGAAAGTGCAGTGCCCTCTACAAAAGTTATACTTGCAACTTCGCATAATATATGTAATGCAAAATTGCAATCCATTCTTATCATGGAATTGAAGCATAAGACAAATAAAATATAATTCTATTCGTTGGAGTTTTTACTTTCGTCTCTATATCCAATACTCTTAACTTGAAAATATGAAGCTGTTAGAAAATTTGGATATTGATTTGCGATAGCATTCAACTTTCCGTTAGAAACCAGACCACCATCATTGATTTGAGCATGGTGAGGCGGAATGAACTTTCTATCTATTCTTATATGTTGGATGCCTTTCTTCTTTTGTGCTGCGATTTCATTCCACATGGCTCGTTCCAAAGGCTTATATTGCAATCCCACCTCAATACGAGGAATATAGATTCCAAGCATAAAACCCATGAATACTAAAGCAAATACCAGTTGCGAAATCCATTTTGTTGGTAACTGCATAAAGAGCCACGCAGCAATCAGAACCACGACATAGCTTGCCGGTAAGAAACTCATACAGCCGGGTATGACTTTGATAAGATATGTACAGACTCCCAACCAGGTCAAGGAGTATGCGCCCAAGGTGATAAGCAAAATAACGCGACGCTTGTAGTGCACTCCCGGACGGCACATTACAAAGGTAAGAAGAATAAGTACTGCAATGCTGGGGACATTGCAACATGTCCAAAATCGTTCGGCAAGGAATGGTAAAAATTTGATATGATCAGGGTACGGTATCCCATCAAGAAGTATTACTCCCTGAGCTTGCAGTTGATGCAGTTTTTCCCAATTCAAATCGCTGAGCCACATTTGCAGTTCTTCTGCTTTCATGTCAGAGGGATTAACGATTCTCATAGATGCGCTGTTGGCAGATCTCCCGGCATGTGCGGGTGATAAGAATAACATTACACAACCCCATGCAAATCCTGTTAGTGATAGCCATTTATCTGTGCTTATAATCAGCTTGTTATATATATGGAATAAAAGCCATATACCCACCCCTATAACAAATAATACGCACCCTAATTCAGTTCCCCAACCTGCGAAAATACCCAGTAAAAATATGAGAAGATACTTAAGATTGCGCGCAAGCGTGCTTTCCCTTTGAACATCTGAACAGGAAGGCGTTTGAAATCTCGTCAGCAGCAGAAACAATGCAGCCGTAGGCCAAAGATAATTTGTCATGGCTGCAAAATCATGATAATCTCGGCTGGAATCAAGATTGACAGCCAACAGCAGTAGGGATGCGGTAAATACGGTGTAGCAACATCCTACCATGCTTGGAAGTTGGAGTATCGCCTTCCCTCCGATCTTCCACATGGAAAAAATCACAAGAAGAATGCAACACGGAAACGCGCTCCAGCTCAACCATCGGCTGTAATCAAGGCGCACAAGGCGTAAGATGATTTCTCCGATGCGAGAGTTTGTGTGTAGATACCAGTGGAAAATCCCCTGCCAATTCCATCCGCTTGCCATCCATGTATCTGCTTGCCACCAAGCACAATAATTATATAAGGCAATCCCGCCCCACACAAGCGAACAAAGGAGAATGTATGCTGCCAACCAAGGTCTGCTTGGGCTTCTTTCTCTCCTTTTGCAACAGGAATGTGGATTAGGTAGATAGATGTGCGAGTTGTAAAATCAAATGCGACACCGGAAAGCACCCCAAACAGTCACTAATGGTGCCCAAACTGCCCTAGCCAGGATGGGGGGGCGGGGGAAGGACGGCAATGAGTCCTTCCCCCGTAT
>JAFSEZ010000049.1 GCA_017435505.1 Akkermansia sp. | reverse complement strand
GTTTACTCATTTTGAGTGACATGTGTATATGTTAGTGCCTGATTTGTGAGGCATCCAGATTTTCACGTGTCAGCCAAACTCGTGGTAAGTGTCAGTTCGGTGACTGGATTTTTGAGGCAATGCGTTCTGTACGTGTGACAAAGTATTTGGTTTTTTTGGGCTTGCCAAGGTGGTATCGGTGTGATAGAATGCGTCCGCATTCTTACCGGATGCACCCAATAGTGTGGTCTCGTGGTGTAAAGGTAGCACTAGGGATTTTGATTCCCTCTGTCTAGGTTCGAATCCTGGCGAGACTATTCACGAACCCACTTTCAGATGGAAGGTGGGTTCTTTTTTTAGCAAGAGAAGATCAAGCATCATGGATTACGCCCCCCTGATAGAGAAACGCCGGGCACGCTTGGAGGAATTGGAACGCTTGATAGCGGAGCCTTCTTTGTTTGAGGATCGCACCCGTGCCGGTGAATTGATGCGCGAGCACCGCCGCACCCAAGAATTGATGCAGGATTGGGCCGCCTTGTGTGATGCGCGCCGCCAGTTGTTGGAGAATGAGGAGTTGAGCACAGCTGAGGATGAAGAGATGGCAGAACTGGCGCGTGCGGAGCTGGAGGAATTGCAACCGCTCATTGCCACGCTGGAGGAGAAAGTGCAATATAGTTTGTTACCGCGGGATGAGACAGAAGATCGTGATGCCTTGGTGGAAATTCGTGCGGGGACCGGTGGTGATGAAGCTGCGCTGTTTGCCGCAGACCTGTTGGGGATGTATCAGCGATTTTCTGAATCCCGTGGCTGGCGTTTTGAGATTTTGGATGCCAGCCCGAACGATATTGGCGGTTTCCGAGAGGTGACGGCACGTATATCCGGAGAAGAGGTATTTCGCTACCTCAAATACGAGAGTGGCGTGCACCGTGTGCAGCGAGTGCCGGCTACGGAAACACAAGGCCGTATTCACACTTCTACTGCCACCGTAGCGGTTTTGCCGGAGGCTGAGGAAGTGGATGTGCAGATTCGCCCGGAAGATTTGCGCATCGAAACTTGCCGCTCCGGTGGGGCAGGGGGGCAGCACGTGAATCGCACGGAATCTGCTGTGCAGATATTTCATTTGCCCAGCGGTATCATGGTGCGTTGTGAAAATGAACGTTCCCAGCTCAAGAATAAGGAAACCGGTATGCGGATTTTGCGGGCTCGCCTCTTTGAGATGAAGCAGCGCGAGGCACAGCAGAATTACTCTGCCCAGCGCCGTGCTCTCATCGGTTCCGGTGGGCGCGAAGAAAAAATCCGCACCTACAATTTCCCCCAGAATCGCCTGACTGATCACCGCATCAACTTTACAGCATACAATTTGGATATTGTGGTGTCCACCGGTGCGCTTCACGACTTGATTGCCCACATGCAGCATGAGGAAATGCAGGAGCGTATGAGCGAGCTGGGTTGAGTCCTCCTTTCTATCAGCCGACCATGAATACGATACAAGAAGTTTTGCAAAGCGGAACCAAGTGGTTGGAAGCGCGCGGGGTAGATGCCCCCCGCTACTCGATGCAAAGCCTGATGGTGCATGTATTGGGGTGTAATAAAACATGGCTCTATTTGCACTATGAAGATGCGCTGTCGGACTCTCAATTGGAGCAGTTGCGCCAACTTCTGCGAGAGCGCGGCAAGGGGGTGCCTCTCCAACATTTGCTGGGTGAAGCAGAGTTTTTTCGCCGCTCTTTTCGCTCGGATGCCCGAGCACTCGTACCCCGCCCTGAAACAGAGGAGCTGGTGGAGTTGGCTCTGCAGATGGCTCCCCGCAAGGAGGGAATGCGCGTGCTGGATATGGGATGCGGATCCGGGGTGATTGGCATCACGCTTGCTTTGGAATTGGCGTCTTTGCATCCTGATGTGGTGCTGGCAGATATTTCAGAACCAGCGCTCTCCCTGGCATTGGAAAACGCCACGGCGTTGGGGGCTCGCGTGCGTACCTACCGTAGCGATTTGTTCTCAGCCTGGGCGCCCTCGCCCGAAAATGCAGTTGTGCCACCGGATGGTTTTGATTTGGTGTTGGCCAATTTACCCTATGTGCCGGAGCAAGAAGATGTTTCGGTAGAGGTGCAGCATGATCCAGCGACCGCTCTTTATGGCGGGGAAGATGGTTTGGATGTGGTGCGCCGATTTGTGGTTGATTTGTTGCCGCATGCGCACCCGAATGCTCTTGTGATGTTGGAAGTAGGCCACAATCAGGGGGCAACTGTGTGTGAGCTGATGCGTGCTGCCGGTTATGAGAATACCCGCGTGCTTACCGATATGAGCGGGAAGGCGCGTTTCCCCATGGGCTATGCTCCACCGATACCTGTTGCTACCACTTCACAAGAAATGCCATGACATGGGAGGTGCTCATTTACCCGGCGTTTCGCGCATTGGTGTCCAAGCTCTCCTCTTTGGCCGCTTCTCTGGCACTTGTATGTGCTGTGACAGCAACCGGTGAATTAGTATTGGCTCCTTTGGGGGGGGCGGAGGTTGCTCTGTTTTCCGGCAGCTTGTCAGAGTTGTGTATGAGTTTGCTTTTGGCGGTGGTGCTCTGGATTGCCATGTGGTGTCACATGGTTTTGTTGGCAGGCAGGGGAATGGAGGGAACTCGCTACGTCTTGTTGGTTGCGGCCATGCTTGGGCTGCTCATGCCCGTATGTGCGGTATATATGGTGCTGATGGGGGAACCCTTGTTACTTCGCCAAGCTGAATTACCCCTCATTTGCACGGTCTTATTGGCTTTTTGCGTGTTTTTGAATTTGCCGCGCGGCGTTGCTGCGGGGAGAAGCAAATTGCTTTCAGTGTCTCTTTTTGCTGCTGCCGTATTTTTGTATGCTCTCACCAATGAGCCGATTTTGGTGTGGGCCAGCAATCTTTTTAAGATAGTGGCGTGTGCCGCCATTTATTTTCCGCTGCGCGCATTGCAGCGCTATGCCTTGCGCGTTGTTTCCTTGCCCCCGTTGAAGGTGTAATTTTTCTCTGTACGGGAACTTTATTGCCAATCCACATCCAGTCGTACGGCTTCGCCTCGCTTGTTCTCATAGAGAACGTAGCCGTTTTCTACGCCGAACTTGTGTACTTCCATGGTTACTTTTACATCGAAGCAGCAGTACCGAGCAATATCCATCATCAGTTGCGGATTACCCGTCTTTTCGTATTCTGCCCACCATTTCAAGGCATCTGTTCCATCTGCCGTTTTGGAACAGCCGCCCAGTGTTACTTTGGCAATGGAATCCAGCTTGAGACGGTGCCCCAAGCGCTCGGTCATATAGGTGCAGATATCCAGATTGCGGGTTACATCTTTGATGGACCAGAAGGTGAAAGGTTGCAGCACTTCGTAATCGAACCCTATGTGGTTATATCCCACCACTAAATCCGCCGTGCGCAGCTCTTCAATGAGGGCGGCAATTTGGTTTTCTTTGTAGATGTGGTACGCTTGGTCGCGTGTGGAATAGGTGACACCCACAGACATGCCCATCTTCTCGGCAAAGCCCCAGCCGCCCACTTGAGCCGCAGATAAACGGGTTTCCAAATCAAAATAGACGATGTTTTTCATAGTGTGTCGGGGGTGAGTGTGCGGCGCAAACCTTCGTACAGGACGATTGCGACGGAGGTGGAAAGGTTGAGAGAACGGGCGTAATCCCCCGGCATGGGAATGCGCAGGGCCGTATCAGGGTGGGCTGTTATCCACCGTTCCGGTAGCCCCTTGGATTCCGGGCCGAACACAAAGTAGTCTCCATCGCGGATGGGGGCATCTGCAGCCCAAATGCTGTGGGTGGCCTTGGTGGAGAGATACCAGAATCTGGCTCCGGGGGCGGCAGCGCTTTCCAGTTGTTCGAGATTGTCCCAGAGGTGTAAATCTACGTGCGGCCAGTAATCAAGCCCGGTGCGGCGCACATGTTTTTCATCCAAGCTGAATCCTAGCGGCTTGATGAGGTGCAATCGAGCATTGGTTGCTACGGCCAACCTGCCGGCTGCCCCTGTGTTGTGCGGTATTTCCGGGTGAAACAGAACAATGTGGAACATGCTCGCAGAAAAAGTTACTTGGCACCCTTGCCGAATAAAACGGCGGGGATTGTGCGCAGAATGAGGACAAAATCCAACCAAAGACTCCAGTTGTCTATGTATTTCAAATCTTTTTTAACCATGGTGCTGAACTCTGCCGTGTCGCTGCGATCTTCCACCTGCCAAAAGCAGGTCAGACCCGGCTTAACACTCAAACGGCGGCGATTCCATATGTCCGGGAACATCTCCGTCTCGTACGTGGGAAGGGGGCGGGGTCCCACAATACTCATGTGACCACAGAGAATGTTGATGAGCTGGGGAAGCTCGTCGATGGAGGTCTTGCGGAGGAAGTGACCAAACTTGAAAATGCGAGGGTCATTCGTCAGTTTGAAGATGGGACCATCCATCTCGTTACCATATTTGGCCTTGATTTCATCCAAACGCTTATCGGCATCGGCGTACATGGAGCGGAATTTCCACATGGCAAAAGGTTTGCCGTGCAGGCCGGAGCGCATTTGACGGTAGAAGATGGGGCCGTTGGGGTCGCTGAGGCGGATGCCGATGGCAGCGATAAGCCACAATGGCGAGCTGCAAATGATGGCAATGAGAGCCAGGAGGCGATCCATGACTGATTTGCACAACTGCGCCCATGAGTATACGGGAGTGGATGAGATGATAAGGGCGCGGTTGTCTTCTATATCCGCTATGTTGGCGCGCAGGGATACGGAGTGGTCATTGCGCAGCATGATATAGACATCTATCCCCTGCAGCTCGCAGAGACTCACGGCGGTTTTGTTGGGCTCGTACGCATCCAGCCCACCAAAGAGGATGAGTTGTTCTACATGGTGCTCCTCTATCAGCTTTTGGATGTCTTCCGGAGTGCTCTCACCGGCTATGGCGTAGCCGGCAATGCGTAAACTGCGCATCCAGTACTGAGGGAGCTGCGCTTTTCCTTCTTCGATATCTTCGAGCTTGCCGGCCAAGATGACGTTGCGTAGATGCTGCCGCCCCCTGGACGTGTTGAGCTGCAACCAGCGGAAGAGCAGAAAACGCAGGTAAAGAGCCAGCGGGATGATACAGAGGCATACAAGAATCGTGTGATTCAGGTAGAAATAGTCCCCATGCACGCGGGTCGCTTGGTAGATGGCGATAGCACACAGGTAGTATACGCAGAATGTGAACAGCTGACGAATGGCCGATGACGTGCGCTGCAGGTTGCTCCGGTGGTAAAACCCGACCAGGCGCAGCACAACCGGTACGGCTGCCACAGCTGCCCCTACCACGAAAGGCGTGGTGGTGATTAAGTTGAAATTTTCCTGTATCTGCCAGCCGAATAACGGGGCTACCAAGTTAGTTAAAACAGGGGAAATATAGGCACAAAAAAGCGATAACGAAAGATCTACTAACGGGCTGATGCGAGAGAGAATGGATCTTTTGCGTGTCATGCGTGCGCGCATTATACGCTACCATACCCATAATGTCTAGTACAAAATACCCCTTCTTCAGGGCAAACGCATGAGGCGAAATCTGACTTAAATAGCTGCTGCTGCTTGAATATCAATTGCAAAATTCATATTTCAAATTTCACATTGAAAAAATTGGCGCTGTCGCGCAAGAAAATGGGTGGGGTGCATCTGCGCTCGCCGCCCCCGCCTTGAAGTCGGGGCGAGGCCAAAGTGTCGTTATCGTTTCGCTTTACATCTGACGCAAGTCAGCTAGCTCCAATAAATGATCAATTTGAAATCTGAAATTTGAAATCACGCAGATGTGTCATCATCCTCATGCGTTTGCCCTGACCCCTTCTTATTCCATGCCGAGCGCGCCATTTGCTCCTCATTCTGTCACACGGGAGCGAATGCGTGCGCGGTCAAAGTCTGCGGGGCAGAGGGTCACATTCACTTGATCTCCCTCCTGAAGTACGTCTAAGAGATGTGCTTCTTTTTTTTGCACGAACGCTACGGTTTCCTTGCCATTGGGTAGGGTGGCATGGTATGCGGTGGGGGCAAAACGCTCGCGGATAGTGCAAATGCTGTCGATGTATTGGGAGGGGTAGGAGGCTTGGCTCATGGTGCGAATTTCAGAAGATAGATTGGAGGGTGTTTTTGAACAAATTGCCGGCGTTGTCGAGCGGGGAGGCGGGTTTTTCTTGCTCTTGCGGGGAATCTGGGGCTTTGGGCTCAGGCTGCCGTGGTTGGGAGAAGATGTTGTTGATCATGTTGTTGAGCCCCTGCACAGCGCTGCCGGGAAGCTGAGGCAGAGCCTGCCCCATGATCGTGGCAATGCGTATGGATAAATCTTCCTGCGGGTCATCCAGTGTGCCGCTGAGGTTGAGTTTCAGCCAGAGAATGCCGTGCTCATCTTCCGGTTCAAAAAGCTTGATGAGGGTATTGCTTTGGGGAATGGCGATACGCCCCGCCGGTAGCCCGATGCGAAGTGTGCCGCCCAAGGATTTGTCCGAGCCGATGATGATGTGCCCCCGGACATGCAACAAGCCATTACCGCCACGCACATCTATTTGATCCATCAGCCATGCATTGCGCAGGTTGTGGCGCGGATCGTTGTAGGGGAAACTAAGGCGGCATTCCGCTTTTTCCAGTGGGAGGGAGCGGTAGGGGTAGGTGTCTCCAACCGGTATCTGAGAGAGAATGGGCAGACCCTCCAGCACTCCTTTTTGCAGGGACATATAACCGGCGCTTCGGGTGAGCTCGCTTCCCTTGCCGGCTAACTCCAATTCTCCGTATAGCTCGCCGTGCAGCCGCTTTTTCCAATCCTCGTTCAGAATGCGAGCCACGTTCGCCTTGTTGGCTCGCAGGACAGTACTCCACCGCTTGCTTGCTGTGATGTATGAACCTCGCACGCGCAATTCTCCCGGAGTCAGCAGAAGACGACTCTCGATGAGATTGATTTCTTTGGGGGAGGCGATGATGGTGGCATTCTTGACGCTGGTGTCGCGCAGGAAAGAAAAGGGAGTGTGGAAACGCCCGTTTTCTAAGTTAAGTTGCCAGCTGTTGCCACCAAGTTTTTTCTGGGGCGTTGCGCTGGCGGTGCAGGCGTGGAGCGAGTATTGACTGCTGCCCAGCTGTATGTGGGCATCACTATCTTTGCACTCAAAAAAATGGAGAGCAAATCGGTTGGGAACAAAGTTGCTGATAAAGTCTCCGCCGCTGCTATCGTTGCCGTTGGTGGTGGGGGGAGCGCCTTTGGACTGCGTGGGGGGGGGTGCTGCTTGCTGTTGGTTCTTTTGGCCGGGGGTGGGGGCTTGGCGTGTCTTGGGCGTTTTCGGTTCAGTAAAAGACAAGCGAATCTCACCTTCTTCGATGGTGAGCTTGCGCAGAGACAAGCAGCGATCCCAAAGCGCCCCGCGGTCTATTTCCATGCTGATGCCACGAGCGGTGGCTTTCTCTATCGCTCCGGATTTTACTGCAGATGCCTCTCCGAGCGTAATCCGACTGCCGTCAATCTGCAAGGTGTCGCGCAGGGTGACTTGTTCTGCCTTGAGCGCATTTTGCGCATGCTCGCTCAGGCTGTGGCAAAAATCCGGGCTTTGCAGGTGCGCCAACAGTTGGTAGTACGCTGCGATGAGTACGACAACGAGCGCACTCGCACCTATAAGCACCCACGTGAGAGTACGGCGTACTTTGTTGCCGCGGGCCCAAAATCCGCGCCGCGCTTGAAATCTTTCTCGTCTGCGTGTTGCCATCCGGGCTTTTTGTATCACATGTGCTCGCTGCTTTCAAGCGTTTACTTCCCCGGGCAAAATAAATGACTGAATTACAAAATAAGAGTTGACTTGTTGGCGGGAATTTGCTTTAATGCGCATCGAAAACCCAAACATGCGATTTTCTATGAAAGCTATTACTCTTATTCTTGCCGTTGCTACAGCCGTAGGCTTCACTTCCTGCTGCTGCCAGTCTCAGCCCATGCCTCCGCTGCGCCCCATGCCCAAGGATTGTGGCGATACTCCTGAGGTGGCGGTTCAGCCTGAGCCCATCAAGGTGCTTCCCCAGAAGGGTAAGTAAAGAGAATTGCCGGGGGTGATGCCCGGTGATGCTGTGCGCTGCTGCGCCGACCGTTTTCCGGAGCTGTTTCATTTGAGGAACAGCTCCGAGTTTTTTGCCGACTGCGCGCGCTTCGTTAGGAAAACTGAATGTTTTATTGCCTGCGCTTTCTTGTCTCGCGGCTCGCTCTGTGTCTTGCCAACCCTAAAATGTGAGAAAATTTCCGCATTTCAGCAAATCTTTCTTGCAATGGGAGGGAAATTTGATTAAATAGGGGACGTCACTTCTGTATAAACGCAGTTTTATCACTATGAAATCAGTCATTACACGTCTCGGTATCCGTGCACTCTCCTTCGGGTCTGTCGCAATGCTCGCTCTGTCCACAGCTTTCGCTCAGGAGGCTGAGGTAACTGAAAAGTCCATGCTCGATAAGTGGGTTATCGAAGGTGGTTGGACCATGATTCCCCTCGTGGTTCTTCTTGCCGCTACGATTTTCCTTATCGTATACTGCATCATGTCTCTGGGCAAAAATAAGTTCTGCCCGGAGGATTTGCGCTCCCAGCTCATCGCTCTCATGACAGAATGCCGCGTGCAGTCCGCCATTCAGCTTGCTACCACCAGCCCCACTTATCTTGGCCGCTTGGTTGCATACGCTCTGCCCAACATTGATGCCAACCGCCCCGAAGACTTGGGCAAGGATGGTATCGAAGATGCCATTGCTGACTTCGCTAACAACGAGCGCCCCACGCTCATGAAGTACGTGGATATGCTCGCTCTGAGCGGCTCCCTTGCTCCTTCCATCGGTCTGTTCGGTACGGTGCAGGGCATGGTTGAAGCTTTCGCCATCTTGTCTGCCACCGGTCAGGCTGATCCCACCCAGCTCGCAGGTTCCATCTCCGTGGCTCTGCTCACCACCTTCTGGGGTCTGATTATCTCCATTATCGCCATGCCCGCCTTCTTCTTCCTCAAGAAGAAAGCCCAGGCTCTGGAGGCTGAATGTGTGAACACCATTGAAGAAATGGTCAACACCTCCATCAACGTCATCAACGCCGAAGCTCAGCTTGCCCGTATCCCCGAAGGTTTGGGTGATGATGGCGAAGAAGAGGAAGTCGTTGAAGAAGAAGTCGAGGAGCAGGCCTAATGCCTGATTTCGTAGCGGGCCTGCCCGATGCAGGGTCTTACCCACCCGGGCAGGCATCTCATCTCAACATCGATTAATTATTCTTATATGTCTAAGAAAAAATTAAATACAAAAGAAGAGGTTAGCGCCGATATTAACCTCTCTCCGATGATTGACTGCTGCTTCCTTCTGCTGATTTTCTTCGTGGTGAATGCCACCCAGATTACTGTTTCCAAGGATCCGAGTGTGGGCATGCCCAGCGCGGTATCCTGCACCGAGTTGAAAGACGCCAAGGGCTGTATCGTTGTCAACGTGTTTGCCGATGTGGAAAACATGAAAGGCAATGCGCTCAACAAGTTCACGGCTACCTATCCTGCCGGCACCTATTGGGGTGTTGCAGAAGCCGGTGGTAAGAGCATTGGCTACACATCTTCCCAGACTCAGGAACTCACGGATTTCATCTCCAAGCAGAAGGATCTCTTCAAGAATCAGCAGAAGATTGAGGAATCCAAGATTCGTCTCTACCTTCGTGGTGACCAGAATGCACCTTGGGAGCGCTCTGCCACAGCCATCCGCTGCGCGGCCGCTGCCGGTGTGAACAATATCGTCTTCGGTACCCTCCCGTCTAAATAACTTTTAACATTCTATTAAGATATGGCAAGACATAAGCAACTTCAGACGGAGGAGCAGGGAGATCCCGAGATGAACATCTCGTCCCTCATTGACTGCGTGTTCCTGCTGCTGATTTACTTCATCGTGGCAACATCGCTCGTGAGTGAAAAGAAACTCGATATCTCCATCCCTGCTACAGAAGGACAGGCTTCCTCCAAGCCCCCGTTGGATCCCGGTAAGATTAGCGTCCGTGGTGATGGTACGACTTTCTGGAACAACGACCTGCAGGTATCTGAGCCGTACGATGCCTCCTTGGCCGATGCCAAGAAGACGGATCCCGCTGCCGCTGCGGCCTACAGCGCCCAGCGCAAGATGGAACAGCTGGTGGAGCAGCTCAAGCTCCTGAAGGATCAAGCTACCGCCATTGATACGAATCCTGTCGTGATGCTGGAGGGCTCTCCCCGCACGGCACACCAGCGCATCGTGGACGTGATGGCTGCCTTGGCTGAAGCTGACATTCATTCTGTTGGCCTGAGCACAGCTGTCGAGGAGTAACAGTCCCCCTTCAAATGCTTCAACCCCGGAGGGGAGCATAGCGGAATAGCCCGCAGCTCCCCTCTTTTTGTTCAAAAGTCCCGCCCGAACAAAAACTTTTTACAACAACCCCCAAAATCGTTTCATGAATAAATACACAACAGTTGCATCTGTGCTTGCAATGGCTGCGCTGAGCGCTCCCGTTGTCTGCCAGGCACAGGACCCCATGACTTTTTATTCGCAGATTCAGAAATTGTCAGCTGCCGGTAAACAGGCAGATGCTGTGGAGCTGTGCGATAAGGTCATCAAGGCATACGGAAATCCGACCTCTCGCGTAGGTCAGCAGTTTGCTCACTTGGTGCCTTTCTTCTACATGCAGAAAGCGACGAACCTGTCCGCCATCGGTAAGTACGATGAGGCATGTGAGGCCTTGAAGGAACTCTACACGAACGAGAACTTCAAGAAGAAGGAAATGATTGAGCGCGCCAAGGCTCAGGTGCCGCCCGATGGCTATGAACCGTTCCTGACGGCCGCCATGTTCCAGGAAGGCTACACACGCTTCCAGCAGGCTACCGGCAGCGAAGGTAAGCCCGGAGATCCCTCCAAGTTTGAGCTGGCCATTCCCGTTCTGGAAGAATACCTGAAGCTGTACCAGGCCGGCAAGGTTTCCGACAAGGAAAAAGCCCTCAAGCAAGATGGTAAGATTTGCTTCTTGCTCATGCAGGCCAACCTGCTCAAGAGCGAGCCTGATTTCAAAAAGGCTGAACAGTTCTTGGAGAAGAGCCGCACGGCTAAGTCTCCCCTGCCGGACAACATGGCCATGGGTGGTTTGGATACCGTTATCAAAGTAGCCAGCGCCAACCCTCAGTACATCGACTGGGGCTACAAGGTGGTGGAATCCAACCCTGCCAGCTATGATTTGGGCCCTGTGCGTTTGGCACGTTATGGTGCCCAGTTCCTCAACCAGGGTATCAGGTCTGCCTCTTTGGTGGATGGCGCTTTGCGCAAGGGCGATATGAAGACCGCCACAGCCGCTGCCCGCACAGAGATGAGCTTGTTTGCTTTGATACCGGACGTGATTGATGCTCGTATTGCGCTGACAACGAACCTGCAGCGCTTGGGCAAGTATGCCAAGCCTCTGCCCGACAAGGCTGCTGAGATTGTGCTTAATGCTCGCGAACAGAAACAGCTGCTGAGCATGTACAACAAGTTTGAAAAGACCAACATGCAGGTAGAAGCATATGCTACCATCACCGCTGCCAATACGGCGCTGCAGTTTGGTTCCAACCGCTTGGCCAAAGCCGGCTACCAGATCCTGCTGGATCGTTTCCCCAAACTCTCCCAGAAAGGTAAGGATGGTAAGCTTGCCTCAATGAAGGATAAAAATTACTTCCAGTACTCCCAGCTTTGCCGCGCCACGGGTGATGAAGCCAAGGCTGTGGAATATGAAGGTAAGGTTGATGGCAGCAAGATGGGGGCCGATGGCTCCAACACCATCTTGGTGAATACCATGGCTCGCCTCCTCAAGGAACAGAAGTGGGCAGAGGTTATCCCCGCTGCTGATGCCGTGATGAAGGCATACAGCTCCGATCCCACCGGCGACCGCTACGTGACTGCTCAGTTCAGTAAGGTGGCTTCCTACTACAAGCTGCGTCAGTTCGACAAGGTGGTGAAAGATGGTGTAGCCTTGCTGGATAGCGGCTCTTTGGTGCCCGGCAAGATTAAGGAAAAGCAGGTGAATACCTACAAGAGCCAGACCATGTTCTTCGTGCTGGATGCCTACCGCGAACTGGCCGCATTGGATCGGGCTAATCTTGACAAGTGCTTGGAATACGTCTCGCGTTTCACCAAGGAGTTCCCCTCCATGGACATCAAGCAGAATCCGCTGGTAGCCAACGTGTATTACGATGGTGTGGATGCTTTGCTTAAGCGCCGTGGCCACGGTGATCCTACTGCTGATGCCAAAGATTTGGCCAAGGCTTTGGAATACTGCAACGTGATTGCGGAAAACTGGAAGGAAAACGACCTGTATCCCACCGCTCGCTTGCTCACGGGTAGCATCCTCATCAACGGCGAGGATGAAGCCAAAAAGCCCGAAGGTATCTTGGCGCTTGAGGAATGCGCCGATGCTTCCATCAAGCAGGGTGAAAAGGGTAAGAGCACGGCTGCTAATGCTCTCTTCTGGCTCGTGTCCTATGGACGCGAGATGAAGCGCGATGGCGAAAGCGATGCCGACCACAAGACACGTGTGCAAGGCTATGCCGACCGTTTCTGGGCTGAGGCAGACTATGAAGGCAACCCCTATGCCCTGCAGATGGCCACGGTTGACCTGAGCCGCGCCATGTCTGACAACGATAAGGATGCCTACACCAAGGCACTCAAGCATGCGGAAGAAATCATCGCTCGCGAGGCCAATGCCTCTGCTGCCAAGAATCAGCTGAATCCTGAGCTGGAAAAGACACTCAACTCCTATGTGCTCTCCTATGTGGATGGCCACAAGCAATTGCTTGGTAAGGAGCTCACGCTGGAGGAAAAAGCCGCTCACTTCAATAACTTCCCCGGCATCTCCAAGGATGACAAGTACACCAACGCTATCTTGCGTATGGCTCTTCTCAACTCCATGGAAGAAGCTAAGAAGCAAGCCAAACGTGACAACAATGACGGTTTGGTGGCTCAGCTCGAACGCGATATTGCCCAGACCTTCCGCCAGATGACGGATTCCTTCAAACCCTCCGACCTCACCAACTTCATCTGCGTGCAGGTGGGTAACTATGAAGTGGATTACGCCAAGCGTCTGCCGGATCAGGCCAGCCGTATGGAAGAAATCAACACGGCTCTCAACTACTTTGACCAAGTACTGGGGCGCAACAGCGACATGATTAACGAGGCCAATTTGGGCAAGGCCAACGCTTTGGCCCTCACCGGTGATGCCGCTAAGCAAGCAGAGGCCGCCAAGCTGTACATCCAACTTTCCGGCAACAGCAGCAACGAGGTCTCCGGCCCCGCTCTCGTGGGTATCACCCGACTCTACATGGACACCAAGGACTACGCCAAGGCTGTGGAGAGCGCCAGCAAGTACGTGAACAACCGCGCCAATCGCGGTGCTGATCGTCTCAAGATGATGATGATGCTCGGCGAAGCCTTTGCCGGCACCGGTGATGTGGAGAAGGGCTTGCAGACCTACATGAACCTGTACAACCAGAACCGTGGTAACATCTCCTATTCCGCACCTGCCTGCAAGGCAATGATGGAGCTGATGTGGAATCGCAACAAGCCCACGGAGGGTGACCGCATGAAGGGTACATTCAAGCAGTCCGACCGCTGGCGTGCTTGGACAACGGGTCAGGACTACGTGACCCAGATACGCAAGGCCGGTATCGAGGAAAAACTCACCCCGGATGAACGCGATAAGTTCAATGAAGTCGTGAAACTTGTAGCCCAATATGCCGCAGACCCGAGCGTGCAGAAGGAAGACAAGGAAAAGAAGGCATTCCAGGCCAAGCTTGGTAAGAAGAAGTAAACCATCAACCCATTTCAGACACAATGAAAGCATACAATATCGTAGCACTTGCACTGGCAGCCATCGGCTTTGTCGGCATCGCTGTAGCTCAGGAAAAAGGCGGCAATGCCGCACAGGTGAAAGCCTATGTGCAGTTTGATAAGGGTAAGCCGATGAATATCGCGCTTGTTCCCAAGCAAGATGGAACCAAATTCTTCTTCATCAACAAGGAAACTGAGCAGATGATGGGTGGAGATGTCACCAAGTGTGATCTTTTCTACATCCAGACTCCTGCTGATCTTGCTGCTGCTACCAAGACCTTTAAGGGCGGCGACTTCGACGCAGCTCGCAAGCAATTGGGCACCTGTAAGGATAAGTACAAGGCCTACGTGGGATTGCCCGGCAACCCCACCACCAAGGCCGCTGTAATGGAGCTGGAATGCGCCATCCGCCAGATGAAGTGGGAAGACGTGAAGTCCCTGGTGGCTTCTTTCCCCAACCCCGGAGCCCTTGAGTACAACGACAAGGCTCTCTACGAAGTGGCCAAGGTCATGGGCGGCGTGAGCGATGACCCCGGCGCACTCGCCGGAATCAAAGCCGGAGTGGATGCTGCCAAAGAGGATAAATACATCAACTCCACCCAGTATGGCTGGTTGATGTATGCCCTTGGCCGCGCCTATGCCGCACAGATACCCGCCGCACAGCTGGATGGTACGATTGCCGAGGCGAAAGTGGCAGATGCCAACTTGGCCATCGACACTCTGTGCCAAGCTGCCGTGAGTTCCCACGGTGCAGCCATGGAACTTCCCAAGGATGCCATGTTGCGTGCTGTGAAGATTCTGTGGGCTATGCCGGGCGTGAAAGAATATGCCGGGCAGGCAGCTGCCGGCATGGATCTGAACAAGTGGAACTCAGCTCCCCACAACTTCCGAGATGCAGTGGCTTTGGCCTACCTCATCAAGAACGTGTACATCCCGGAGATTAAGGATAGCACCATTAACCGCTTGGCATCTTTCCACGTGAATACGCTTGAAGGCAAGGAAAAGCCCGGCGCAGATGCTAAGGAAGACTGATATTCAGCATGGTAACCCTTGCCGGGAAAGACAGCCGGGCAAGGGCACCACTTGAAAGAGGCGGTTTGCAGTATGATGAAAGCTGTAAACCGCCTCATTTCATGACCGGAAAGGAGACAACAAGATGCAAGACATGTTAGTACGCCTCTACAATCTGCCGGATGGGGCTCCCCTCCGCAATCGCTTGGCAGAGCAAGGGGTTATGATCCGCCGCTGTAATCCGTATGAAACACACCTTTTGGCTGCATGGGTGGGGCAGCATTTCAGCCCCAAGTGGGTGAGTGAATGTACCGTGGCCATGGCTCATCAGCCTATTGGTTGCTTCATTGCAACCCGCCAATCGCAAATCATCGGCTTCGTGTGTGTGGATACCACGGCACGTGGCTTTATCGGCCCCTTGGGCGTGGGGGAAGACGCTCGTGGACTTGGGGTTGGCAAAGCTCTTTTTGTGACGGGCTTGGAGCAGATGCGAGCTTTGGGCTACGCCTATGCTATCATTGGTGGTGTGGGGCCTGCCGAGTTGTATAAACGCTGGGTTGGTGCCACCTTTATTGAGAACTCGACACCGGGAATTTATGCGGATTTGTTGCCGGAACCTCCCGGAGTGGATTCTTGAAATGCTTTTTTTTATGAAATCCGACACTTTACCTTGACAGAAGCAAAAAATCTTGCTAACTTGCAAAGCGTAGCATATCTTATTTTCCATGAAACGTCTCCTCCTCATTCCTTCATGTGCCATTTTGGCCCTGAGCACTCTCACTTCCTGCCAGAAGGAAGAAAAAACAGCTCTCGAACTTTCGCAGGAACTTACTGCCGAATTGCAGAAAGTTGTCAGTTACAAGAGCGCTGAGGCTGCAGCCCCCCGCGTAGAAGCTCTCAACAAGCGTTTCCAAAATGCCGGTGCCCGCGTGTTTGCCGTGGGTGGCAGTGCATTGTCCCGTAGCGCCGGCGAAGCCGGACACGAGGGGGATGCCTATGCAGAATCTCTCGCTAAATTGGCTCGTGAAGTGGGCCGAATCCGTGCTAGTGTGCCTGTTGTCACAGCTGATGGCGAGGTTGATCGTGACCGCTTGGTGCTGGCTGTAGGAGCAGCCAATGGTGCAGGTGATGCAGCCTCTGCCGTAGAGCGCAAGGAAAAAGGTGTGGCGCACATGCAGGGCGAAACCGAGACGAGCGAGACCCCCGGCAACTTTGCTGAATACTACGGCTCTGCCAAGTTGAAAGAGGCTCTTGAATTCATCGTAGAACCCGGCAAGGCTACTGATGAAGTGGTGGAAATCCCGGAATCCGTGACGGTGGAAGAGGAAGAAATGCCCGCAGATGCTCCCGCTGCAGAAGAACCTGCTGCTGACGAGGAGCCTGCTGCCGAGGAAGAAAGCACAGAAGAACCCGCTGCTGACGAAGAACCTGCCGCTGACGAGGAGCCCGCAACTGACGATTCTGCCTCCGAGGAACCCGCTGCCGAGGAAGAAAGCACAGAAGAACCTGCTGCTGATGACTCTGCCTCCGAAGACTCCGGTGATGCCGAGCTCCCCTCGTTGGACTTGGATGCTGATTCCTCCTCTGCCGAGGAACCTGCTGCCGAGGAAGAAAGCACAGAAGATCCCGCTGCTGAAGAAGGCGGCGACGATGCCGGTGAAGTGGATATCGACCTCGACCTGTAATTTTCATCGGTCTTCTGAATGGTGACTTTATGAGGGCCGCATACGCCGATGGGCGTTGCGGCTCTCTTTTTTTGCAAAAAAGCAATCTTTTTAAGAAAACATGGCCCGATTGTTGTTCACCTGTGCGTATGACGGCACAGGCTACCGCGGCTGGCAGAGCCAGCGGGGCGGAGAAACCTTGCAAGACACCATAGAAAGAGCTGTGGCTACCATTGTGGGACAATCACTCCGTATCGCTGCATCGGGACGCACGGATGCCGGGGTACATGCCTTGGCACAGCATTTTCATCTGGATGCTCCGGACACGTGCCGCATGAGCCCGCAAAATTGGCAGGCCGCCCTCAATGCCAATCTGCCTGCCGATATACGCATATTGGCAGTTACCCTTGTTCCCGATACCTTTCACGCTCGTTTTGATGCTACAGGCAAGGTGTATGAGTATCTTATCTGCCGAGAATCGGTGCTCAGCCCCTTCTTGCGCGGACGCGCGTGGCATATACCGCATGATTTCAGCGAGTCGGCATTGCAGGAGGCATTACAAATCTACGTCGGTACGCATGATTTTCGACGCTTTGCTGCCAGCCGTGGCAATGAGCCCCAGCCGCCTCCCCTCGGTTTCTATGAGCGCACCATATACTCTTGCACGCTGTGCCGGGAAGAACAGGGGATGCTGCGCTTGCGTTTTCATGGAAATGGCTTCATGTACCGCATGGTGCGCATGCTGGTCGGTACGGCTCACCAAGTCGCGCGTGGACGCATGCGCGTGCACGACTTAGAATTGATGCTTACTGAGCCGGATGCTCCCAAAACTCGTTTTTGTGCCCCCCCGGATGGCCTTTATCTGACCCGGGTGGAATATCCGACCTTGGAACAATGACTCAAAAACGCCCGCTCGGAGATATTCCGAGCGGACGTGAATCATGCGAATGAATCGGAAAGCGCGGGCTTACATGCTCTTAGCGTCTGCCGACTTGGCGGGAGCCGCATCAGTTTTCTTCTCGGCAGCTTCCTTTTCGCAGCACTTCTTGCACATTTCCATGTACTCTTTGGCCTTGGCTTCGTTCTTCTCTACACCCTTGCCCTCTGCATACATCTGTGCCAGAGCGCGGCAGGCGCGGGGATTGCCCTCAGCGGCTGCTTTTTCAAGACCGGGCAGGGCATTGCGATACATCTCTTTGGCCTTTTCCGGGTCTTTTTCTGTATCACCGGCACCGGTGTCGGTGATATAGGCAATGGCATACTGTGCAATCGGATCGCCGTTGGCTGCTTCGATGGTGATGGTCTCAATATCCACCCAAGCAGTGTCGTTGTCGGCGGCGCAAGAATCAGCTTTGCAGCAATTCTCTGCCGGCTTTGAGTTGTTCCAAGCAGCGTCTTTGTCTGATGGTGTGTTGTTTGTAGTATCTGCACCCATGGCGGCGAAACCGCTGAGCGCAACAGCTGTTGCTATGGCTAATGTCTTCATAGGAGGCCAGCTTCCATCTACCACGGCTTATTTGCAAGGAAAAAATCCACCTGTTTCAGGTGCTCATTTTCAGTACTTTGTAAAAAAAATGAAAAAAAATTGAATTTAAGGTTGACGTTTGGTGAAAAGTCGTGTATAGTTTCCCCGCTTTTACGTCCTGTTGGACGGTCTGGAGCCAACGCTTCTGTAGCTCAGGGGTAGAGCGCATCCTTGGTAAGGATGAGGTCGCGGGTTCAAATCCCGCCAGAAGCTTTCCGGCTCATGCAAGAATACAAAGCAGCCCAACCAATATACTATTATGGCCAAAGAATCATTCCAGCGCACCAAGCCCCACGTGAACGTGGGCACTATCGGTCACGTTGACCATGGCAAGACTTCCCTCACCGCTGCAATTACCAAGGTTCTTGCAGAGCAGGGTAAGGCAGAATTCAAAGCATACGATCAGATTGACGGTGCTCCCGAGGAACGCGAGCGTGGTATCACCATCTCCACCGCTCACGTTGAGTACGAGACTGATAAGCGTCACTATGCTCACGTTGACTGCCCCGGTCTCGCTGACT
>JAFSEZ010000048.1 GCA_017435505.1 Akkermansia sp. | reverse complement strand
GACTCGCTACGCTCGCTGTCATTTTGGGGCAGAAAAATGGTGGATTTGCCTTGTTTTTTAGTCAATTATCCGCTAAAATTTCGGTGACCGCAATTTTGAGGCATCCACTTTTCGGTGACTGTTTTTTTTGAGGCAATACGTGCGTCCCAACGATTTTGCAAGAAATAGAAATGTCTACAACGCTTTTCAAACAGCTCTTGTGTGCTCGGTTAATGGAGTTTGGCGGGAAGTTACTCCACCCTGCAAAGCAAGCGCAGTTCCCACCTACCAGTCTATAGCCCGCAGGGTGTTTGCGCAATCCTGATTTGAACGGACATGGGTGGCTGCGGGCTGTGGCGCATCAGCTTTCCGTTTGCGGTAGCATGAACATGGCTCTCTCCAGCCCGTGGCGCGTCACTTCGTTCCACAGAGCTTTTTCCAATCCGGAAACACGGCTGTTGCGTTCCTCCTCCGTCATTTGGTTCACGTATTCGGGACCCAAACTTTCCACCAAAACCTGCTCGGCCATACGGCTCACCAGCTCGGCCCAGAAGGTGGTGTCGCGGTATTCATCCAGTACGTCTGAGTAGAAAGCGGAGTCGATGTATGGACGCTTGAAAAACCAATACCCGCAGTCGGGGTTCAGCTCCATATCCCGCCCGATGGAGGGCACGCCGCGCGCTGCACGCAGTAGGCCAATGCAGAGCTTTTGCCACGCATCGGCGCGGGCATCTTTCATATCCGGCATAGCCTGCCCCAGCATGGAGAGCACCATGGCACATATCTCTGCCAAGTGGCGCATTTCCTGCTCCGTAAACTCTATTTCGGTGCGTCCCATCAGATGAGGCCTAACTGCATGCGGGCTTCCTCCGTCATCATCCCTTGGTTCCACGGCGGATCCCACACAAACTCAATGTTCACTTCGCCCACACCATCCAATGCCGCGATACCGGCCTCAGCCTCGGCCATCATGTGCGGTCCCATGCCGCAACCGGGGGCGGTGAGCGTCATTTGCACACCCACGTAGTTGCTGCCATCTTCCTGCGGGATGACTTCTACACCATATATGAGCCCCAAGCTGGCAATATCTACCGGGATTTCGGGGTCGTAGATGTTGTGGAGTACTTTCCAGACGCGTTCTTCGAGTGTGAGGTTTTCCTCCGACTCGGTTTTGGATTCCTCCGGGGGGATAATCCCCACGCGGGCAGCCTCTGCACGGGAGATGCGCACCAAGCCCACATCGGTGGCGGCAGTGATAGAGTTGCCCAGCATCTGGGTGATGTAGATGCGTGAGCCTTCCGGCAGGATAAGGGCATTGCCCGCCGGGATTTGAATGGCTGCGGTCTCTGCTTCGGTGATGACTTCCTGATTGAGCATGGTGTTGCGGCGCACATTATTTCAGAATTCCTGCCTGCATGCAAGGCTGAATTCCGTCTGCGCTTTTCCTTTTATCATCACAGGTTTTCCACAATGCCGATAGCATAGGGCGGGGCAGATGAGCGCAGGGAGCCTATCATCCAAACAAAAGGCTTGTCCAAACGCAAATCCGGCATGTCTTGGGGGAGCTCCGGCCGGTTTTCCACCAGCGGAATGCGGCATTTCTGCAAGACTGCGTTCAGAAATAGCGGCTTATCTTTGGCAAGACCGCCTATTTCTGCCCGGGGCGAAAGGAGAGTTTTGAGACCGAGTGCGCGGAGGATGGGCAGCAAATCTTGCGTGGGTGGGGCAAAGGAAAGGCGGGGAAATTCCACACAGAGAGAAGATGGGCCTGCCTCTGCAAGCGCTTGGCGTATGGTGTTCAGGATCTCCGGGCTCAGCTGCTGTGCAAACCGGCGGGCACTGTGCTCCCGCGGCATGATGAGCAGCAGACACTCATCTTTTGCGGATTTGGGGGAGAGTTGCAGCGGAATGGCAATAGCCTGCCAAGTATCGTCCTGTGCCTTGGCTTGGCGGAATGCCCCGCAGCTCTGCACGGTGCGGATTTGGGGCATGCTGCCGTTCGCGTTGAAAAAGTCTGCATGGGCTTCTTTATATGAACGCACGGGGTATTTCCATGCGGGCTGCAGGGTCAGGGTGCAGAAGCTGACAAGGCGGCTTCCGGCCGGCAGGTGTTCGCTGTTGATGAAATGAGCCTGCGTGTCGCCCGTTACCTCGGCAAGAATACTGTTGAGTATCAGTATCGGTTCGGCCGCCTTACCACCCAGCGGCACAGGAATTGCATTGTCAGCGGGTGCATTATCACTGTATTGCAGAGAGTTGTCGTGAAAGAGGATGGCGGCTTCTCCGGCATCTTCCGGGGCGCTTTGCTGTACGGTGTTGAGCTTCAGCGCCCCCAGCTCTGCTTGGGTGGCTCCTTGGCTCATGTGGTGCAGTACCCGCAGGTTTTCGGTCAGGGCGTGGGGGGCAAGCAGAATATTGCCTTCTGTGCAATCCATGGCGGCTTGCAGCAAACGCAGGGTAAAAGTATCGCTTTTGATGGCGACAGCTTCTTCTGCACCCACCGCCGCCTCCGGTTGCGCGGGCGCGGCAAAATCGGGCAGTTCATTCCGCTTCCAAAGCGTGAAAAACAGCCCCGCCCCGAATGCAAGGGTGACAAGCAGGAGACTATGGCGCAGGTTCATGGCTCAGCTGTAGAGAGAGAGACGTTCATCCAGCTTGGGAGAGGGGGAGATGCGGTAGCGCTCTCCCAGTTCGATGCTGGCGCGGTTGCCCAGTGAGTTGCGGAATGTGATGTGCACCGGTGTTTTGCCGGGATAATCCAGCAACGCTTGTTTGATGAGCTCCAAGTCCTCTGCATTGTGGCGGGCGGTGTTGAGCACAATCTCGTAGAAATTGGGGGCTTTGCTGCCGCGCTTCTTGCGCCCGCCCAGTAGCTCCAGACCATTGGCTGATACTTTTTTGCCGTTCGTTTTCTCATCAATGGAAATGCGGGCTCGGAACTGGATGAAGCTGCCTTCCTGCAATAAGCCTTCTACTGCCACGGCTTTGGTGTAAGAATCCCCCCAGAGCAGGGCCTCTGTGCTGCCGGTGAAGTCTTCTACCGTGATGATGGCGAACTTTTGGCCGCTGTTCTTGCTCACCTTGGTTGTGACATTGCGCAACATACCGGCCATGTCGCGGCTGCCGCGTATTTCTTCGGCCGTGAGATCGGGCAGGGTGCCGATGGGCAGGTACTTGGGGGAATCTATCACGCCGCGCATACTGTCCAATGGGTTGCCGGTGAAGTAGGCACCCGTGAGGAATTTTTCCTCATCCAAGCGTTTGTCTTTGGGCCATTCCTGCAGACAGAGAGAATCTTCCGGGGTGGAGGTTGTTTCCGTCATGTCAAAGAGGGACATTTGCCCCGCTTCGTTGTCCTTGTGTACGCTGGCGGCTCCGTTGATGCATTGCTCGATGCTGTCGAAAATCTGCGCTCTGCTCACGTGCATCCAGTCAAAAGCCCCGCACTGCACCAGCACTTCTATTTGGTTGCGGCGCACGTTCTGCGGGGGGATGCGGTAGCAGAAGTCCTCTAAGCTCTTGAACGGCCCGTTGGCCTTGCGTTCCTCCACAATCACGCGCACGGTTTCCGAGCTCATGCTCTTGACGGAGGCCAGGCCGAAACGCACGGCCAAGTGCCCGTTGGGCATGGTTTCCGGGCAGAATTTCACCTCCGAATGGTTCACACAGGGTCCCAGCACTTCAATGCCCATGCGGTTTGCCTCCTGAATGAAAACACCGATTTTTTCGTTGGTGGCTTCGTTGGACATCAGCCCGCACAAAAACTCTACCGGGAAGTGGGCTTTGAGGTAGGCTGTCCAGTACGAAATGTGCCCATAGCAGGCAGAGTGTGATTTGTTGAAACCATAGCCGGCGAACTTTTGAATCTTATCGAAAATGGCGTTGGCGGTTTTTTCATCTATCTGGTTGACATCCCAGCAGCCTTTCACGAAGCGGCGGCGTTGCTCGGCCATCTCCTGCATGTCCTTGTGCCCCATGGCGCGGCGCAGCAAGTCTGCACCGCCCAGTGTATAGCCGGCCAGCAACTTGGCTGCGGCCTGCACCTGCTCCTGGTAAATCATCACGCCATACGTGAGCCCGGATACCGTTTCGAGCAGCGGGTGTTCGTACTCCGCTTGCTTGAGCCCCTTTTTCACGGCAATCATGTCATCCATGAACTGCATGGCACCGGGGCGGTACAAGGCCAGCAAGGCGATGATATCTTCGATGTTGTCAATGCCGTAGCGGCGGCAGGTATCTACCATGCCACCTGATTCCAGCTGGAATACCCCCATGGTGTCACCACGGTTGAGCAGTGCAAAGGTCTCCTTGTCCTGAATGTCCACTTGGTCGTAGCGGAAATCCGGCACGCGGCGCCGCACATAGTGCTCTGCATCTTTCATCACCGTGAGCGTCTTGAGCCCCAAAAAGTCCATCTTGAGCAAGCCGGCATTGTAAATAGCGCCCATATCACACTGGGCCACCACTTCGCCGTGCGGGTTGCTCAGGTCATCTCGGGTGAGCGCCACGTAGTCGTCCAGCGCGCGGTCACCAATCACCACACCGGCAGCGTGCATACCCACATTGCGAACCGTGCCTTCCAGCTTCAACGCAAAGTCCCACACCTCGGCATAGGTGGGGTCTTGCAGCAAATTGCGCAGATCCTCGTTGGCCTCGTAGCTCTTTTTCAGTGTCACACCGGGGCCGCTTTCAATCTGTTTGGCAATGCGGTCGCTGTCTGCGTAGCTCAAATCCAGCACGCGCGCCACGTCTTTGATGACAGATTTAGCACCCATGGTGCCGTAGGTGATAATGTGTGTCACGGCGCGTTCGCCGTATTTTTGGCGCACATATTCAATCACCTCGGGGCGGCGGGTCTGGCAGAAGTCAATATCAATATCCGGCGGGCTCACACGCTCCGGATTCAGGAAGCGTTCGAAGATGAGGTTGAACGCATACGGGTCGATATTGGTAATCTTCATGCAGTAGGCCACCAGCGAACCGGCAGCCGACCCACGGCCGGGACCTACGGGAATATCGTGGTCTTTGGCCCAGTTGATGAAATCTGCCGTAATGAGGAAGTAGCTGGGGAAGCGCAGCATGTTGATGATGCTCAGCTCGTAGTCCAAGCGCTCGCGCAACTCCTTGTCATTCGTAGCACGCTCCTTGCCGTAGCGTTCCTCCAGCCCTTGGTAGCAAATCTTGCGCAGGTACTCCTCGCGGGTAGAGCCATCATCCGGCGCGAATTCCGGGTAGCGCTCCGTGGAGGTGGAGTCCAGCTTGATCGAGGTGTTGCAACGCTCGGCAATAATGTTGGTGTTCTCGTACGCATCCGGGTACTCCGGAAAGAGCTCGCGCATCTCCTCCTCGCTTTTGAAATACACACTGCGCGGATAGCGCATGCGCTTGGAATCCATGCGCTTATTACCCGTGCCCACGCAGATGAGAATATCATGCGCATCGTGGTCGCTTTCATTCAGGAAGTGCGCATCATTTGTCACCACCAAGCCCACATCGTGTTTGCGAGCCAAACGCACCAGCTCCGGGGTGCAGCGGCGTTCTTCCTCCAACTCATGGTCCTGCAACTCTACAAACAGGTTATCCTTGCCAAAAATGTCGATGAGCTCCAGCAGCACACCTTCGGCTTTCTCCGGCTGGTCCTGCAAAATCCACTCCTGCATCGGGCCGGATATACAACCCGTGAGACAGATGAGCCCTTTGCTGAACTCCCGCAGCGTGGCCATGTCGATACGCGGCTTGTGGTAAAAGCCCTCCAGATGCCCGCGCGACACAATTTTGATGAGGTTGGCCCAGCCGATATTGTTCTCACACAACAGCACCAAGTGCGTGTATTTCTTGCGCCCGGGAATTTGCTTCTTCACATCCAACGGGGTAGGGGCCAAGTAAATCTCGCAACCCAAGATAGGCTTGAACACCGGCTTCTTTTCGTCCGGGTGCTCCTTGTTCCACTCCAAGATACCCTTGTTGTGCTTCTTCACATTCACCATGAACTCAATCGCCGCAAACACATTACCATGGTCTGTGATGGCAACAGAGTTCATCCCCAACTCCGCGCACCGCTTGATGAGATCTTTCGTATGAATCATCCCATCCAGCAGAGAATATTCCGTATGTACGTGTAAATGAGTAAATGCCATGGCCGCGCTGCCTCATTATACAGGATTCTGCCACCCTTGTCAGCCACAAACTGCGTTTTTTTGCCCGAATCCATGCAGCCGGATGCCACAATAGGGACTGCGGGCTCACGGATCGCGCTTCATCTCCTGCAGCAGCTGCCGCGCCGCTTCCAGCATCCCCCGGCATTCAGCCATCTGTATTGCAGCCCCCTCTTTCTCCCGGTACTCGCAATACAGAGAGATAGCCTCCTGCACCACCGCCGCACGTGAAAGCTGCGTGGCGGCCGCTACGCGATTCACCTGCCCCAGCAAATCCGCCGCGCAGCGTACACCTACAATACGCCCTCTACCATTTCCTCGCCTCATCAGCTCTTAGCCTCACTTGCCTCCTTTTGCTCCTGCAACAGCACCTGCCGCACAGGGAAGGGAATGTTGATGCCCTCGCGAGCGAACGCCGCCAACAGCGCGTGCGCAAAACGATAGCGCACCTCTACATAATCTTCATTGCGGCACCACACCCCCACCTTCAAATCCAAGCTGCAATCCCCGAAATCCGCAAAGGTCACAACAGGTGCCGGCTCCTTCAAAATCAATTCATCTGCCACAGCCACCTGTAAAATAACTTGTCGCACCTGCTCCAAATTTGAACTGTAATCCACCCCCAACACATAATCGCAGCGCCTCTTGTGCTCATGGGTCACATTCACCACCGGATTTTTAATCATCAACTCACAAGGCACGCGCACCAGCGAATTATCCAACTGCCGCAAACTCACCGACAGCAAATTCACCTCCTCTACTTTCCCCTCCTGGCCATTCACCCGTATATAATCCCCCAGCTTGATACTCCGCTCCGATATCAAAAACACCCCGCTTATCAAATTGCTCAACGCCGTTTGAGAGGCAAAACCCACCGCCACACCTACCACACCTGCAGCACCCAGCACCCCCAGTAAATCCACCCCCACTGCATGCAACGCCTGAATCGTCACCAGCGCCCACAGCAAACCCATCGCCACCTTTCGCAGCAAACTCAGTACCTGCTCGGGGTAATGCCCCTTCTTGTGCACCATCCGAAACACACGGCTTACCACCAGCGTCAGCACCACACCCAACACCACACTCAGCACAAAACTGATCCACCCCCGGTGCTGCAAATAATTCCACCCCTCATCCAGCATCTTGATTGTCTCTTCCATACCACCCCTTATACCATCCCTCTCCTCCGTTTTCCAGAAAAAATCGCTAATTTCTATTTTTGGACTTGCATTCCTCCTCAAAATCCGTATACTCCCTCGCAGCAAGTGCTCTTGCCAATGGTGGACGTAGTTCAGCGGTAGAGCCCCGGATTGTGGTTCCGGTTGTCGTGGGTTCGAATCCCATCGTCCACCCTTGATGAACAAGCCCCGCGCCTGACAAGGTGCGGGGCTTGCTCATCATTAGTGTGGCCGGATTCGAATCCACGACAACCGGAGGTTGATTCACGCCCGCCCCACGGGCGCTCACCCTTGCAGGGCAAACACTATCGTGTTTGTCCAATCCCCCTTACAGCCGTCGGGTGCTTTGGAGTGGGGGTGGATTGCCAGTGGCAAT
>JAFSEZ010000047.1 GCA_017435505.1 Akkermansia sp. | reverse complement strand
GGAGGGGCTCATTGCCGCCCCTCCCAAACCCACCCGGCTAGGGTGTTGGGCACCAAGGTAACTTTGGGCTTGAATAGTTCTAAAAACTGTGTATCCTAAAGTTCGATTAATTTTGAGGAATCCACCCCCTTGGGTTCGATTTTATTTTGAGGCAATACGCTTCTCTCAATAGCACTATAAACAAATCGATTTCCAACGCAATGTGCGCGGAAATCGATGATTTTGCTAGACAGGAACTGGCAATCAGTTGACCACGGTGAGGTTTTCAGCCTGCTCTCGGCTGAGCTCGATGCAGTTCCAGGGGAGTCCGTATTGATTGAGCGCATCCATGAAGGGGTCAGGGTCATTTTGCTCCATGTTGAACACACCTTTACCACTCCAAATGCCGGAAAGAATCATACTACCGCCGATGGCTGCTGGAACGCCTGTGGTATAAGAAATAGCCTGAGAACCAACCTCGCGGAAGCATTCCTCATGATCACAGATGTTGTACACGTAGATGGCCTTGTACCGGCCGTCCTTCTTGCCCTGAATCACGCAGCCGATGCAGGTGCGACCGTGAGTGGTCTTGCCCAAATCACCGGGGTCAGGCAGCACGGCCTTGAGGAACTGCAGCGGAACAATCTCCACACCGTTGTACACGACGGGGTCAATGCGGGTCATGCCCACATTCTTGAGCACCGTCAGGTGGTTGATATAGTTCGGGGAGAAGCTCATCCAGAACTGGGCGCGCTTGATGGTGGGGATATGTTTCACGAGGGATTCCATCTCCTCGTGATACATGCGGTAAATCTCATAGGTACCCACGCCATCCGGGCAGGTGAAGGCCTGGTGTTTGCTCATGGCTCCGGTTTCCTGAAAATCGCCGTTCTCCCAGTGGCGGCAGGGGGCTGTCACCTCGCGGATGTTGATTTCCGGGTTGAAGTTGGTGGCAAAGGCCTGGCCATGGTCGCCGCCGTTCACATCGATGATATCCAAGTACTCAATTTCATCGAAATGGTGCTTGAGTGCCCAGGCAGTGTACACATTGGTCACACCCGGGTCAAAGCCGGAACCCAGCAGAGCATACAGCCCGGCTTCACGGAAGCGCTCCTGATATGCCCACTGCCAGCTGTACTCAAACTTCGCCACATCGCGGGGCTCATAGTTGGCCGTGTCCATGTAGTGGCAACCGGCTTCCAGACAGGCATCCATGAGGGGAAGATCCTGATAGGGCAGCGCCACATTGAGCACCAGATCAGGCTTAATCTCGCGCAGCAGCACCACCGTAGCCGCCACGTCATCGGCATCCACGGCGTGCGTGGTAATCGTCACACCCTCGCGGGCAAGCACGTCTGCCGCAATGGCATCGCACTTGCTCTTGGTGCGCGAAGCAAGATGGATGTTTTTGTAAACATCCTTCATCTGAGCACACTTGTGAGCCACCACATGGCCCACACCACCTGCACCGATAATGAGTACTGTGTTCATCGCTCCGAGAGAGTGCATGAACTCATCTCAAAAGTCAAGCTAAATTGCCGCTCTCCGCGACATCATCCGATATTTTTTTCAATTAACGCCTAATCGGCATTCTTACTTGACTCTCTGTGACTCAACCTCTATACTGTGAGCATGACAAGCAGACGACGCTACCGCCGCTCTCCGGCATACACCAGGATTCCCATCATTCCGGGCATCCTCTACATCAATCTGAGTGCTTCCGGCATCACCCTGAGCTTTGGTTCTTCCACTACCGGACGAGCAACGGTGAGCAAAAGCGGCGTGCGCCTCAACAAGAGCATCGGCGGCTTCCGCATTGGCAAGAGTTTCTCTTTTTCACGCATCGGCAAGCTTTTCGGCAAGGGGAAACAGGGAGATGAGTAAAAGCATTCCCGGTCTCTTACCTCAACAAATCGCCCCGCTCGCAGACAATGGCAAGCGGGGCGATTTGTTATGATGGGATAATGAAAATGTTACTTCGAGCAGAGATTTCTCCAATCGTTGAGTGTCTCTATCACTTGAGTAGCTCCTACCACATTCTTAATCATATTGCCGTCCTTACTCACCACGGAGATAGAGGGAGGCAACGGCATCCCACAACCGGGCAAGCCCTGGAAGTTGGTAGCCTGCAATTCCGAGAACATGATGCAAGGATTCTTCAGCTTGTATGACTTGAGGTATTTCTTGGCAGCCTCTTCTGTAGTATCGGCATCAATAATAATCAGCTCCACTTTGCGAGCCTTCATCTTTTTGTACTGCTCGATGGCCACAGGCATACAGCGCTGGCAATGAACGCACGTACTGGAGGTCACCAGATAAATGAAAAAATCGGCCTTTTTGTTCAGCTTGCCGCCAACATTCTTGAACTTCCCGAAAGCTTCCACAACAGCACTTTCATCGGAAGCTTTCTTTTCTGCCTTCTCGTCAGCAGCATCCATACTGTCCTTTTTAGACTTGCTGCTTTTCTTGCTCTTTTTCTTCTTTTTCTTTTTGCTCTTCTTTTCCGAGTCTTCATCCGCATCGTCCGCAGACTCATCAGCTGTGGTTTCCGTGGGTTCTTCAAACGTATCCATCTCCCCGGAAGTGTCCTGCGCTGACAGCGGCGCAAGCAACAGACCCGAGAATACAAATGAAAGCGTCGATAAATACTTACGTATCTTCATGCGCCAAAGCGTACCAAAATTCTATCTCTATGTCAATGATAATTCGACACACATAAAAACAGGAAAAATCCAGTGAAAAGTGTAAAAACAAAAGCAACACCCAAAAGCCTCCCAAAAAAGTCTCCGAAGGTGCCCAAACTGCCCTTATATGATGAGATTTTGATATGGTAACCCCCGCAAGCATCAGCTAAAATGCTTGCGGGGTGTTTAGGCT
>JAFSEZ010000003.1 GCA_017435505.1 Akkermansia sp. | reverse complement strand
GGGAAATTCCCCGCGGCGGGAGCCGCGGCAAGACAAGAGCCCCGCATCTTGCGGGGCGGCATAGTAATAGCCAGGGGGCTTGCCCCCTGGACACATCACCCACGATACATACGAACCCCGCCAGCCGCGTCAGCGGGCGAGTGTGAGCGAGCGGGTGACATAAAGCGCAACCCTAGGGGTGGAGGGCATCGGCCCGGAACGAAAAACGATAAGCCTGCCATATAACATTGCTTTATGGGATGGCAATGATTTGAAATGGGGAAATCTCTCCGACATATCATCATCCAAATGCGTTTGCCCCGCTGTTGCACCTGCTTTTTTGGCCGGACAATGAAAGTTGTGCTTGACAAATGAGCGGTGATGGTGTATCTCATCCGCTCACCAAACCCAAATTACAAGAGTTATGGCTAACATGCAAGTTATTCTCGCAACAAAGATTGAAGGTCTGGGCTGTGAAGCCGACCTCGTTACCGTGAAGGCCGGTTATGGTCGCAACTACCTGATCCCCCAGGGTCTGGCATTTGAGGCTACTCCCGCCAATCAGCGTTTCATCAACATGCTCCAGAAGAAGCGTGCCGAGCGCGAAGCCGCCGAGCTCGCCAACTTCCAAGAGATTGCCGGCAAGATTGCCGCCGTCACGGTCAGCCTCACCCTTGAGGCCGGCGAGAACGGCAAGGTGTTCGGCGCCATCACCAACCAGCAGATTGCTGAAGGCTTGGCCGCTCTCGGTATCGAGATTGACCGCCACAGCATCGAGCTTGAGAAGCCCCTCAAGAAGTCCGGCACCTATGAAGTGCCCGCCAAGCTTCACGCTCAGGTTACCGCTACCATCAAGGTGGAACTCACCGTCAAGGGTGAAGTGGTGGCCGAGGAAGCTGCTGCCGAGTAAAGCTCGCAGTCTTCTCTACAACCTCTTTCAGCAAAACCGCCGAGCCATCCGCTCGGCGGTTTTCAATTCAAGCTCGCTTTCAGACATGACAATCTGCCAGCTATACACTCCTCGGCAAATACAGGAAGCTGTGCAAAAAACAGCTCGCAGCATTGAGGCGGCATTTGGTGGCACAGAACCGGTCATTTCGCTGTGCCTGTTGAATGGCGCCATCTGGTTTACCGCTGACTTGCTGCGCTGCTTACCACCCCATTTCGAGCTGCAAACGCTTCGCGTCTCCAGTTATGAGGGGACCGACAGCACGGGCAAGCTCCATTGGCACGGCGCCCTGCCGGAATGTGCAGGTAAGCGCGTGCTCGTGATAGATGATGTACTTGATACAGGCTGCACCATGAAAGAGGTGTGCGAGCAGTTGCTGGCCAAAGGTGCCGCGAAGGTTGCTTCTGTAGTGGCAGTCAACAAGATAGGCCGCCGCCGGGTGGAATACGAGGCCGACTTTGCCGCCCTGGAGTGCGAGGACCTCTTTCTGGTGGGCTACGGGCTGGATTACAACGGCAAATACCGCAACCTGCCCTTCATCGGCTATATTGAATAAGCCTACAGCCACGTTTCATCGAAAAAAACGGCGTAGGGTGTGCTTCGGCACGCATTTTCAGCTTGCAATAAAAGTGGGAGGGTGTATACTGCCCGCGAACTACTATCAGCTATTCAAGCACAATGGATACCATACGCACATTCACCACAGGTCAAGGAACGACCGGCCAGTTTCACTCATTGCCCGCCCTGCAAGAGCAGGGATACCCCGGCATCTCTCGCATGCCCATCTCCCTCCGCATTGTGCTGGAAAGCCTGATGCGCAACTGCGATGGGCTCAAGGTGAGCGAGCAGGATGTAGCCAACCTGGCTGCGTGGAACGCCAAGAAGCCGGGGGATTATGAGATTCCTTTCACCGTGGCGCGTATCATCCTGCAAGACCTGACGGGTGTACCCCTGCTGGTGGATTTGGCAGCCATGCGTGCAGCCGTACAGGATTTGGGTGCCAACCCGGCAGATATGGAGCCGCTGGTGCCGGTTGATTTGGTGGTAGACCACTCTGTGCAGGTAGACTGGGCCGGATTCCCCGCTGCTTATCAAAAGAACCTGACCCGCGAGTTTGAGCGCAACACCGAGCGCTATGAATTCCTGAAATGGGGACAGCAAGCTTTCAAAACATTCTCCGTGGTACCCCCCAGCACCGGTATTGTGCACCAGGTGAACCTGGAGTACCTGGCACGCGGTGTCATGGAAAAAGACGGGGTATACTACCCGGACAGCTTGGTGGGTACCGATTCGCACACCACTATGATCAACGGCTTGGGCATTGTGGCCTGGGGTGTTGGCGGCATCGAGGCCGAGGCCGGCATGCTGGGTCAACCCATCACTTTCCTGGTGCCGGAAGTCATCGGCGTGAACCTGACGGGCAAGTTGCGCGAGGGGGTCACCGCCACCGACTTGGCACTTCACATCACCCAGATGCTGCGCAAGCAGGGTGTGGTGGGCAAGTTTGTGGAATTCTTCGGCGAGGGTGCTGCCAGTCTTTCCCTGCCGGACCGCGCGACCATTGCCAACATGGCACCGGAATATGGCGCAACGATGGGCTTCTTCCCCATTGATGCCACCAGCGCAGCCTACCTGCGCGCCACAGGGCGCTCGGAAGACCACGTGGCCACCTACGAAGCCTACTACAAGGCCCAAGGCATGTTCGGCATGCCCATGAGCGGTGAAATTGACTACACCACCGAGCTGACGCTGGATTTGGGGAGCATTGTGCCAGCTGTGGCCGGCCCCAAGCGCCCGCAGGATCGCATCCCGCTGAGCGAGCTCAAGGCCGGCTTTGCCGAGATGTGCACCACCACCTACGGCAAGGAGCAAAACACCACCCCCATCCCCGTGACCATGCATGGCGATGCCGGTAATCCCGATGCCGACACCACCCACAATATCAGCTTGGCAGATGGTTCCATCCTCGTGGCCGCCATCACCAGCTGCACCAACACCAGCAACGATGGCCTCATGCTCGCCGCCGGTCTGCTCGCCAAAAAAGCTGCCGCACTGGGTCTGCAAGTGCCCGCGCACGTCAAGACAAGCATCGCACCGGGCTCCCGCATTGCCGCCCGCTATTTTGCCAACAATGACCTGACCGCCGCGCTGGACAGCATCGGCTTCTCCACCGTGGGCTATGGCTGCACCACCTGCATCGGCAACTCAGGCCCGCTCAACAAGGACATTGAGCAAGCGGTTATCGCAGAAAACATTGTCTCCTGCTCCGTGCTCTCCGGCAACCGCAACTTCGAGGCTCGTATTCACCCGCACATCAAGGCCAATTTCCTCATGTCTCCCCCGCTCGTCATTGCCTTTGCGCTGGCAGGGCGCGTGGATATCGACATGGCAAACGAACCGCTGGGCACGGCGGCAGACGGCCACGCCGTCTACCTGCGCGACATCTGGCCCGGCAGCGATGAAATTGCCGCAGCCCAGGCATGCGCCAGCAAGCCGGAAGACTACACCAGTTGCTACAGTGGCCATGTGCCGGAGTGGGATGGTGTAGCCGGGCCCGCAGGTGCCACCTTCGCTTGGAATGATGCCTCTACCTACATTCACCGCCCGCCATTCTTCAATGGTTTCAATGGGCAAAAGGGCGATATTACCGATATACGCAACGCCCGCCCGCTGGGCATCTTCGGCGATAGTGTCACCACCGACCACATCTCCCCTGCCGGTGCCATCAAGCCCACAGGCCCCGCCGGGAAGTTCCTGGCTTCCCTGGGTGTGGAGCGCAAGGATTTCAACACCTTCGGCTCCCGCCGAGGTAATGACTTGGTGATGGCTCGCGGCACTTTTGCCAACGTGCGTATCAAGAACCTGCTCACCGAAGGCGTGGAGGGCGGCTACACCCTCTACTTCGGCGCGGGCAGCGTCTCCGCCCCCGATACGGATATTGCAGCTCCCTGCGGCACCCCCACGTTCATCTACGATGCGGGCATGGCCTACATGAAAGACGGTGTACCCACCATCATTCTGGCCGGGGAAGATTATGGCATGGGCTCCAGCCGCGACTGGGCAGCCAAGGGCACCAGCCTGCTGGGAGTGCGAGCCGTAGTCACCAAGAGCTTCGAACGCATCCACCGCAGCAACCTCATCGGCATGGGCGTGTTGCCGCTCAATTTTGCCAACCCGGCAGATTACGACCGTGTGCGCAACCTGAAAGATGCCACCTTCTCCATCACCGGGCTGAGCAACGACATGCCCCCGCGCTCTGCCGCCACCCTCGTGGTACAGCCTGCCGGGGAAGACGCATTCGAGCTGCCGCTCATCGTGCGTATTGACACGCCTATCGAGAAGGAATACTTCCGCGCAGGCGGCATCTTGCAATATGTACTCACCCGATACTGCTAAGCCGCGCCATGCAAACCATCGACTTTGAGACGCTGCAAGCCAATGCTGCCCGGCTCATCGGCAAGCAATGGATGCTTATCACCGCAGGCACCCCCGGCAACTTCAACTGCATGACCGCCAGCTGGGGCGGTTTGGGCTACCTTTGGAACCGCCCCGTGGCTTTCGTCTTTGTGCGCCCCAACCGCCACACGCGCGGCTACATAGATGCCAACCCGGCATTCACCCTCTCTTTCATGCCCGAATCATACCGCAAGGATCTCCTCTTCTGCGGGCGCAACTCCGGCAAAGACGTGGATAAGATGGCCAACACGGCTCTGAAACCCATCACCACGGAAAGCGGACTGGTGACATACGAAGATGCAGACTTGGTGCTGGAATGCCGCAAGATGTTCTGCACCACCATGCAGGAGGCTGATTTCATGGATTGGAGCGAAGTATCCCCGCAATGGTACGCAGAGGATAATCCCCTGCACCTGCTCTACATTTGTGAAATCAGTGCCACCCGCGTGCCATGACACGTCATCGCTTCTCCGGACAGCAGACAACCACAACAAACGAGCCGCTGCCACCCACGCCAAACTGCTGCAGCATTGCACCAAAGAAGCGCTGCACAGCAAAAACGCCAAAGCTCAAACAACATTGGGGATTTATCACATTCTTCTCCACGGCATACTGCAAAATGAAGAAGCTTATCAATGGTTTTCTTTGGCCACAGCACAAGAGGATGCTCCTGCAGAAGCACACTTCTATATGGCCGGCTATTGTTTCATCAAACATCGGGATCGCGATGCCCTGCTCGAACTGATTGTTCATCTGCTGGAAAATCAAGACAAGAAAGTGGCTCGCATGTATGCACAACGCCTACTCCATGCTGCTTCCGAACACTCCGACACCTTGATTGATCTGCTGACTCGCGTGGGGGGAAGTCTCCCGGATGACCTCTACTATGCTATAGCTTCCAAGGCAGCAAAATCCGGTTATGGCACTGCCTTGTTCTACTTGGCAACTTGCTATGGAGAGGGACGCGGGGTTCCTAAATCCCACAAGAAAGCAGTAGAGTATTTAACCAAAGCTCTAAACTCTCCCGATATGAATATGTATCCGCAGTGGAAAGAAAACATCAAAATAGCACTCAAGCAAATTCAGGAAACCGACCCGCAATAATGCTCAGGGCAAACGCATTAGGCGAGATTTGACTTAAATGGCTGCTGCTGCTTGAATATCAATTGCAAAATTCATATTTCAAATTTCACATTGAAAAAATTGGCGCTGTCGCGCAAGAAAATGGGTGGGGTGCATCTGCGCTCGCCGCCCCCGCCTTGAAGGCGGGGCGAGGCCAACGTGTCGTTATCGTTTCGCTTTACATCTGACGCAAGTCAGCTAGCTCCAATAAATGATCAATTTGAAATCTGAAATTTGAAATCACGCAGATGTGTCATAATCCTCATGCGTTTGCCCTGCAATAATGCTTTACATCAATAGCATTTTGAGCTATAACAAGGCATCCTACACTAAGTGTCATGCAAGTTAATGATTTTTTGCAACATAAAACAATCAGATTTTCACTCCTCGGCCTCATCGCCGTGGTAGTGGTGGCGGTTGTTGTCATCATGTGTATGGGTGGAGATACAGACCCGCTGGCCTACGAAGCAGAAAAAGGCATTTTGGCAGAGGACTACGTGGTAAAGGACAAGCACTTGGCGCGTCTGCAAGCAGAAATTTACGATCACAACCAACGCCGCATGGATGGGGTAGAAAGCATTTCTGCCTATCCTTACATCGTCAAGCTGTTGCAATTGGACATTGGAGTCAAAGCGAACCTTGTCCCCTCCACCTACGAGAAACTGGCAAAAGCCGGGGCGGGGCTCAACGATACCACCAACGAAGGTGATACCGCCCTACACGTGGCAGTGCAACACAGTTTAACCAATCATATCGCCGTACTGGCAAAGGCCGGTGCTGATACCAATGCCCGCAATGGCCGGGGGCTCACCCCGCTCAGCTGCGCAGTCTATGCAGGCAACAACGGCGTGGTAACCGTATTGCTGGAAAACAAGGCCAACCCCAACGCAACAAACGGAGATGGCAGCACGGCTCTGCACGTTGCCGCCGAAAAGGATGAACTGGAATTGGCAGAAGCCTTGCTGGAAGCCGGAGCTGACCCCAACGCCAAAAACCACGGTGGCACAACACCGCTGCACAAAGCTGCCGCCGCCGGTCATGCTGCAATGGTGAGCACCCTTACCGCAGCCGGGGCCAAGGCAGATTTGGCAAACGATGCGGGGGAATCACCTGTACTCTTTGCCGCCAACAAAAAACATGTGGCCGTGTTGAAAGAGCTTGCAAGCGTGGGGGCCAACATGAATATCCGCAACCGCAAGGGCGATACTGTGTTGCTCTCTGCCATATTGAATGAAGACGAGGCTATTATCTCTGCTCTCTTGGATGCCAAGGCCGACCCCAACATGACCGGTCGCAATAAACGCACTCCTCTGCACGTTGCGGCTCAACACGGCAAGTCCGGGTTGATTACCAAACTTATCGCCGCCAAGGCCAACGTCAACGCCAAGGACAAATCAGGTATTACCCCCTTGTGCGAGGCTATTCTGCATGGTAAAGAAGAAGCTGTGGATGTGCTGCTGAGAGCAGGTGCCGACCATAATGCTCAAGACAAACAGGGCAACAGTATGTTGTTCCGCGCCATTGACAGCAACCACCACCGCATTGTGCGCCTTCTTCTCAAAGCCGGAGTTGATGCCAATGCCAAAGGCAAAGGTGGCATACTCCCCCTGCACCGGGCTATTGATCGGGGCAACGAACACACCGTCATTACCCTACTGGAAGCCGGGGCAGACATGAACGCCAAAGATGCCTATGGCTACATGGCTATTCACAAAGCTGCTGTCATGGGGCGAAAAGATGTGCTGATTGCCTTGCTTGATGCCGGAGCTGATGTAAACGCACGAGATGACTTCAAATATACAGCCCTGCACTACGCAGCCAAAAAAGGGCATGTCGAGGTTGCCGAAGTCTTAGTCAATGCCGGTGCTAACCTGAAAGCCAAAGATCACAACGGCGTGACACCCTTGCAGGAAGCCAGGCTGAGCGAGCATGAGGAAATGGAAAATTTCCTGGAATCCTCCGGCGGTTAATCGCCTTGCGCCTCAAAAGTGCATTCTGTGCACCGTGAGCAACGCCAAGGTGCGTTCCCAGTTCTCCGGGTGGTCATCCGTCTCGGGGAACAATTTATCTGCCGGGATGCGTGCATAGCGTTCCTGCGCTTTGGGGTGAGAGAGCTCCCGCAGACCGACGGAAAAGACGGCACCTAATTTCAAGAACTCGCGGGCAAGTTCGTGCGAACCATTCCATGCGTGCAACAATACGCGTGGTAAGGTGTTGCTGCGGGCACGTAGGCGCAGTATCTCCAGCAGCTCTGCCCAAGCATGCACCCCATGCAGGTGCACCATGCGATCATGGCGAAATGCCGCCCCCAAATGAATGTGCAGCATCAGCCGCTGCGCCTCCAGTGTCTCTTTGTGCCGCTCTGCTGCATCCAACCCACTCTCCCCTACATCTGCCTGCGGGTAGCGAGTAAGCCAATCGTCCAGCTCAAACGCTATCTCGGCGGCATCTGCCTCGTGCGCATGCCAAGGGTGCACGCCAAAGCACGGAGTCATCCCCTCCGCTGCTACTATCTTTTCCCAATCTGCCCGCGTAACGGCGCAAAGATACCCCCCATGGGGGCCGGGAGTGTGGGTGTGGTAGTCTTTCATGATAACAAACCGTGTGATGCAAAACTGTAATAAGGCACGCTGCGACCATTTCCGGGCGCGCCGATGATCACGTGATCAATCAAGCGAATGTGCAGCAACTCAGCGGCATCGGCCACCACGCGGGTCAGCTCTTTGTCGGCCCGGCTCGGAGTGGGATCCCCGCTGGGGTGATTATGCGCCAGCACAATCGCGTGAGCATTGCAGTTGATAGCCTCGCGGAATATATCCCGCGGGTGCGATACCACCATACCGGCTGTCCCCTTTGCCACTTCGCATTTGCGGATGAGGCGTCTCTTGGCATCCAATAACAGCACAACAAGCACCTCTTGTGTATAGTGCAACATCTCCGGGCTCAAATACCGGTACACGGTAGCGGGCTCTGCCATCACCTCGCGCTGCATTTCCTCTGCCACGGCGCGGTGGCCCAATTCAAACACCGCTGCCAGAGTGGCGGCCTTTGCTGCGCCTATCCCCTTGCAACATTGCATGATTTCGCTCGCTTCCATGCGCCCCAAAGCCACCAGAGACCCGGCAGAACGCTTCAATCGCGCCGCCAGTTCCAGCACATTGCAACCCCGCAGCCCCGTGCGCAGAAAAATGGCTATCAACTCCTCATCGCTCAGCGCAGCACGCCCTTTTTGAAGCATTTTTTCACGAGGCCTCGCCTCCTCAGCCATATCTTTCAACCGAATCGTTCCTGTAGCCTCGTCCTCGCTCATCTCCTGCCTATTCTACACCTTTTACACCACCCTGTGAAGCGGAAAATCGCTCTCCATTTCAAATTACACATCTCACATTAACCTTGAACATCCCTCCGGCAAACTCTATACTGCACGCAGGTGGCAGTATGAGCCCCGAAAATGATTCCTAACATGACCCCGGAAGCACAGTTGCTTTATGCCGCATGGTGCGGAGACAGCTCGCGCGTGCGCAGACTACTTGAATGCGGTGTGGCAGTCGATACGCGAGATGGCAAAGGCCGCACCCCGCTAATGCTGGCAGCGGCCAATGATGCCACAGAGACAGTGGCACTGCTGCTGGCGGCAGGCGCCGACCCCACTGCGCACAACAAAGGGAACCGCCCGCTTATCGACTATGTGCGGCGTGCCGACATTGGCCGCTTGATACTGGCTCATATTCCCTCGGAAAAGAAAGTGGCCATTGCCACGCGCATTTTATTCAACGTGCATGCCGAAGCAGAGCTGCTGCAATGCGCCCTGGACGCAGGGGCGATGGTGAACGCCCGCAACAAGCGTGGCGACACTCCACTCATCTGCCATAGCTGGACTTGGACCTTCCCGCCCAGGCAGTACGATTCACGACATCCTCGCCTACTCCTGGCGGCAGGGGCCAATCCCTGCGTACGCAACTGCCACCAACAATCACCGATGCAGCTGGCCACATGGGGTGACAATCTGGACTTGGCGCAGCAGCTTCTGGCTGCCGGGGTAAACCCCAACGAGGTGCTGAATGATGAAGGCGAGCGCCCCCTGCACCACGCGTATTCAGTTGAGATGGTGCACACCCTTCTGGCGGCAGGGGCCAATCCCGAATCTGCGAGACAATCAAGGCAAAACACCGGCAATCTCTGCCGGTAGCAATACGCCTGTATCTTCATTCATCAAAAAAACTTTTCGCGCAAAATAATTCATTCCTCCCAAATACATGATTGCATTCAGAGCAAAAAAGGGGTAGAATGAGGCACGTAGCACAATTTTTACACCTATGGCAACTCCTCAACTTAAAACAACCGGTGCAGCACCTGCACCCCGACGTCTGCTCAACACGGGTGCGGCCCCCAAGAAACAAGTCAAGCTCATGGGCTCCAACGGCCAAGCTATTCAGCCCAAAAAGCCGGCTCTCAAAACCCCGGCTGCTGATACAGATCCCCAGCCCACCGCAGCAGCCCCCACTCCTGCACCGGCTCCCGCTCCGGAGGAGGATATGCAGGCCAAAGCCGCTGCCGAGGCAGCTGCCGCAGAAGAAGCCGCTCTCATCGCCGCAGAGGAAGAAGCCGCCCGCTTGGCTCAGGAAGAATATGAGCGCCAGATGGAGGAGTACAACCGCCAGATGGAGGAGTACAACCGCCAGATGGCTGCCCTGCAGGCTGCGGAAGAACAGGCAAGCGCTGAAACTGCATCCTCCGAAGCAGCAGAAGCAGCCCAGGCAGCCCAGGCTCTGGTGACCGAGGAACAGCCCGATGTC
>JAFSEZ010000046.1 GCA_017435505.1 Akkermansia sp. | reverse complement strand
GGAAGGACTCATTGCCGTCCTTCCCCCGCCCCCCCATCCTGGCTAGGGCAGTTTGGGCACCATTAGTGACTGTTTGGGGTGCTTTCCGGTGTCGCATTTGATTTTACAACTCGCAAAGTTGGTTTGACGTCGTAGTTTTTTCTTGTGCTTGCATGCGTGCTGGGGTAAATTGCTGCGTATGAAGTGTTGCCTGCATCTCTTTGCTGCTCTTTTTGTTCTTTGTTTGGTTTCTTGCTACGGAACCAAGGAATTTACCATCTACACCCAACCAGAGGGTGCGAACGTGACCATCAATGGTAAGCCGATTGAGGGTAAAACGCCTATCACAACCACTATTGAGCAAGACAAGGATTTGGGGATAGTGGTGGATAAACCCGGCTACCGTATCGCTTCCAAAACTGTCTATACCCAATCCAATTGGTGGCTGCGTCTTCTCTGGTCGGATAACGACCCTCGTTCCCAATTTATTGAGGAGGAAGAGGTTTTTATCCCTATGGAAAAAATCAGCTCTGCTGCATCTTTTGTCCCTTCATCTCTGCCGGAGTATACGGGCGGTGCTGCTGCGGCTAAGCGCGAAACCCGTACTGCGCCGCCTCTCCGTCCTATGCCGGAGTTCTGATGGAGCTAGATAAGCATATTGTCCTGATGCCTATGCCTTCTTCTGCTTCCCAGCAGCGTTATCATGGAATTGATTTGTTGCGAATTGTCGCAATGATCATGATCTGCATTATTCATGTGAACTATTTTATTGTATTTCCATGTAAGGCAGATGTACCGGTCGCTCTTACAAATTTCTCCTTGTGGTTGGAAGGTGTCGGTATCATAGGTGTCAATTTATATGCGCTTACAACGGGATATGTCTGTGTGAATGTGCAATGGAAGCTTGCTCGTATCCTGCGGATATGGGGACTTGTCTTTTTTTATGCCTTTTCAATAGGCTTATTAGCCTATGCCCTGTCTGCGTTTGGTTTTATCTCGTGGTCGCTCTCGCTGTATGATTGTGCTAAGACTTTTTTGCGCGAGGTTTTAACCTTCAGGAGCTATTGGTACGTATCTGCTTATGTAGGGCTGTTCTTTGTGGTGCCCTTTTTGAATGTGGCGATTAAAGTTCTTGATAAGAGACAACTCAAACAGGTTCTTATTGTTCTATTGGGCATTTTTCCCATTCTGAACATCGTGTGGGGGCGTTATCTGTATGGTAGTGGTAGCGATTTTGTGTGGCTAGCGGTCATGTACATTGCGGGAGCTTATGTGAGGTTGTATCTCGACCGGCCATCTATTTTCGGTAAGGACGCAGAAACTCCGTCAGGTTCCGGTTCTGTTTGCTCAAAGTTTTTTAGTACGCCGATTCTTCTTTTGATTTCTTTGCTTTGCTCTTTTCAATTTGTCTTGCTTCAATCGTTCCCGTGCGGAAAGTATTGGTCAAATTCATGGCCTGTGAATGTTTTTTATGCCCTTGCCGTGTTTGTTATCTTTGCTCGTTGGAATGTCCGGTCAGGAAAGCTGGTGGCTTTTATTAAATGGGCAGCTCCTGCCACTTTTTCCGTGTACTTGATTCATTTGCATCCATACATTCACCGGCTTTTTGTTGATGGAGGGGATATGTGGTTGCAAAAGTTTGGTGGCCCCATTTGGTTCTCTCTGGCCTATGGCTTGTTGGTTTATCTTTTTTGCACGATAGTGGATAGATTCCGCATGGCTGCGTTCAAATTCTGCCGCGTCGAGCAGTTTTGGAATATTGCCGGCTCTTGGCTGGAGCGCTGTGCAGCGCGTTTGCTGGCTCCTTTCTTAAAAGGATGAATGAAAACGCTAAAACCCAAATTTATCCAAAGTTGTAATTTTTGCAAAATTTGTCTTGCAAAAAGAGAAAAGTGGGGTATAGTCGCTGCACGACTTCCGCGCCGCCGACAGGCAGCGCATTAACAATAAGAATAAAAGAGAACACACCACCATGGCACGTCTTTTTGGTATCGAAATACCCAATGAGAAGCGCGTAGAGGCATCCCTTTGCTACATCTATGGCATTGGGCCCTCCACGGCCAAGAAAGTGTTGGAGCAGGCCGGTATTTCCCCGGATTTGCGCACCGGCACTCTCTCCGACGCACAATTGACCAAGATTGTACAGGCGATTACGAGCAACAATATCCTCATCGAAGGTGACCTTCGTCGTGAGAAGCAGCTTGCTCTCAAGCGTCTGACGAGCATTAACTGTCTGCGCGGTATCCGTCATCGCAAGGGGCTGCCCGTTCGCGGCCAGCGCACTCGCACCAATGCCCGCACCCGCAAGGGCCGCAAGAAGACTGTTGGCGCCAAGAAGTAATTAGCAAGAACCACTTAAAAGAAGATACTGAAAATGGCTGAAGAAACCATCCAGGAAGAAGTGAAGGAAACTGTGGCTGCAGAGGCAGCTCCCGCTGTGGAGACTCCTGTTGCTGAGCAGAAGAAGCCCGAGGCTCGCCGCGATATCTTTGCTGAGCTCGGTCTTGCCGATGACGAGGACAAGGTTAAGATCCTCAAAGCTAAGGGTAGCAAGAATGTGACGACCGGTATCGTGCACATCTCCTCTACTTTCAACAATACTGTTGTGAGCGTGACTGACCTCAAGGGCAATGTGATTGGCTGGTCCTCTGCAGGCAAGCTCAATTTCAAGGGCAGCCGCAAGAGCACCGCTTATGCCGGTCAGGTTGTGTGCCAGGACGCTTGCCGTCAGGCTATGGGCCACGGCCTCAAGGAGGTCGAGGTTCGTGTGAAGGGACCGGGTTCCGGTCGTGAATCTGCCGTGCGTGCCGTGCAGACCATCGGTTTGGAGATTTCCTCCATCGCTGATGTGACTCCCATCCCGCACAATGGCTGCCGTCCTCCCAAGGCTCGTCGCGCCTAATCATTAACAACCTCAACTAAGAAAGATTACACAAGATTATGGCTCGTTATACAGGTCCTACCGCTAAGATCAGCCGCCGTTTCGGTGTAGAGCTCTTCGGTGCCAGCAAAGCATTTGCCCGTCGTCCCTTCCCCCCGGGTCAGCACGGTGCACGCGCCGGTCGCAAGAAGAAGTCTGACTACGGCATCATGCTTGCCGAGAAGCAGAAGCTCCGCTTCATGTACGGTGTGCTCGAAGGTCAGTTCCGTAAGTACTATGAGGAAGCAAGCCGCCGCCGTGGTGTGACGGGTGATATCCTCCTGCAACTTCTGGAGCTCCGTCTCGACAACATTATCTACCGCCTCAACTTTGCCAGCACCCGCGCCGCTGCTCGTCAGATGGTGTCTCACGGTCACGTGACGGTGAACGGCAAGAAGGTGAACATCCCCTCCTACAGCTGCAAGCCCGGTGATGTTATCTGCGTAGCCGCCAAGGCTCGCTCCCAGGCTCTTGCCAACCGCTTTGTGGAACTTACCGCCAATGCCACTACCCCGGATTGGTTGGAAGTAGACACCGCTAAGCTCAGCGGCAAGGTGGCTCGCATTCCCTCCGTGGAGGAGATTGCTCCCATTGTGAATGTGCAGCTCATCGTTGAATTGTACTCCCGCTAAAGAGGATTCACAATCGCATTTCAGCACCCCGCAGAATATTTCTGCGGGGTGTTTTCGTCATGTATCGAGAGGTGGTAAAGATGTGGAGAAGTTAGGCGTGTCATACTCTAATATATAGTGTTGGCGGTGCCATACTTTGAGCTTGCTTTGCCGGACAAAATAGCTATCATGGTGCCTGTTTTCCATGCGATTGACCACCACCCAGACAGCGATGATAATGGCAGGTATTGCCCTGAGCTTGGCTCTCCCTGTGCCGGCCCAGAATGCAGCCTCTCTGCGGGGTGGAAATGAGTCTGGTCGCGCCACATCAGCACATCGTTCGGTTGTGCAGGATCCCGGGGAGTATTATCTTACCGCCTATCGTCTGTGCAAAGAATCGGAGATGTTGGCCTCTCAACAAAGCTATAATGCCGCTTTGCGCAAGGGCCAGCAAGCGGAAAAGGTGTTGGCTGTCATCGTGCGCGATTTCCCGCATTGGAAGTCAAACTTGGTGGCAACTCGCCGCAGAATTTTAGCAGATAACCTTGCAGATTACCGTCGCAAGGCAGCAGAGGCACCCATTCCTACGGGGCGGCAACCCGGCAAACCTGTCGCAACAGACATGTCCGGTTTGGAGTTGCCGAATCGTCCGAAAACAAGCGTGCCCTTGGAATACCAGACCGATTATCGCCCGGTGGAGCTTCCTGATTACGAAACCAGCGACAAGGATATGTACAACGCCTTGGCTCGCGCCCAGGAAGAGTGCCGCCGCATGGCAGAAGCATACAAGGAGCTAAATACGCGTTTTCTTGATTCTCAAAAGAAACTCAATGTGGCTCTGCTGGACAAAAAAATGTACGAGGATCGCTACAACCAGTTGCAGGAGCAGATCAAAACCGAACGTGCTGCCGGCAACCGCGTGGTGGATGCGCTCTCCCAGCAACTGGCAGAGCTGGAAGCCAAGTACCGAGCCTCGGAGCAGGCTCGCAAGGATGCAGAGGCGCGAGCTACGGAGCTGGAAGGCAAGCTGGCCCAGACCCAAGCAGAATTGGAACGTGTCACGAAGGAACGCGATGCTCTGAAAGCGGAAAATGAGCAACTGCGCGCTATTGTGGAACTAAACAGTCCCGAGAAAACAAAAGCTCTGCTGGATCAGAACCTTACCTTGGCAGAGCAACTCAAGGCAGCACAGGAAAAAGTAGCTCAGCTGGAGTCCATGCAGGCCGGAGCGGATGACCAGAAAGCCGTACTTGCGCAGCAGCTGGATGAAGCTCGCAATGAGGCGAATCGTTTGCGTGATGAAATGAGCGGTATCTATGATGAAAATATGGGGTACCGCCGCCGTATTTCTGAACTCTCGGAACGTTTAAACAATTTGGAGGCCGATTTGCAAAATCAGGCAGAACAGCCTGTGGTGGATCCTGCATTGGCAGAGGAAAATAAACTGCTGCGTGATGTGATTGCCAAGCAAAAGCGTACCCTCGCGATGCAGGAAGAAGGCCGCAAGCTGTTGGTGGAAACTTACATGCAGATTAAGAATCAGGACCCGGCCATGCTCATTGCCCTCAAGAAGCTGGAGGAAGAAAGCACGCTTGACCTGACAGATGCCGAACGCCGCATCATGGAATCGGTAAAAAGTGCAGAAGTAGAGAGCCTGAGTTCCGGTACAGAAGGAGTGGATGCTGTGCGCCGTAGCTTGGAGGTAGAAACACTTGCCACCCTCGCGGGGAAGGCCTTTGCCAAGGGGCGCTACACCTCTGCCGAACAGTTGTACCGCACGCTATACGATTGTCAACCCGACCATGTTGCCGGTCTTGTCAACTTGGGTACCATACTTCTCTACCGCAACAAATGCGAGGAAGCTGTAGGATTTTTGGAGCGAGCTTCTCGCTTGGCTCCGGATTTGGCCATCACATATTACCTGACCGGCATTTGCTATTATCGCATGGACAAAATGCCCGAGGCAATGAAGATGTTCATGCGAACCGTTGAGCTGGATCCAGGCAATGCGGAAGCTTTCTTTTATCTGGCCAATATAGAAGGTGTTGATGGACAATTTGAGCGAGCTCTCAAGCATTTCGCCGCTGCTGTAAAGCTCAAACCCACGCTAGGAGATGCTCACTACAACATGTCCCGCCTCTATGCGGAGATGGCGCAGATTCCTGATGCAGCCCGTGCTTATGATAGAGCTGTGAACAATGGCGCAGAGCCTGACCCCGAGTTTGAAAATTACCTGCGAAACCACCCGGATAACGCCAAGGCGCCCGGCGTGGACTTGGTGGCAGAGGTGAAGCCTGACGAAGAAGCTGCCATTCTCCGCAAGGAAGACCCGGAAATGGAGCAAATACTTGCCGCCCGCGAGCAGGAGGTAAACCAGCAACAAGCGGATGCCAATGTGCAGACCCCGGCAGATGCCTCCGCCCCTCAGCCGGAACCGCAACCCGCGCCCGCCCCGGCAGATGCCCCCGCACCGCAGCCGGAGCCACAACCTGCGCCCGCCGCCCCGGCAGATGCCCCCGCACCGCAGCCGGAACCGCAACCCGCGCCCGCCCCGGCAGATGCCCCCGCACCG
>JAFSEZ010000045.1 GCA_017435505.1 Akkermansia sp. | reverse complement strand
TAACTCTATTATTGCTTGTTTACTCATTTTGAGTGACATGTGTATATGTTAGTGCCTGATTTGTGAGGCATCCAGATTTTCACGTGTCAGCCAAACTCGTGGTAAGTGTCAGTTCGGTGACTGGATTTTTGAGGCAATGCGTGAGGCGGGGAAAAGAGAAAAATTATTGTTGAAATGCGAATCAACCTTGACGTGAGCTTGAAAATTCGCTAATCTGTCTTTGTAGTAGGTAAAAAGTTTTTTAGAACGATTTCAACTTCCCGAACATTTATGACAACAGCAAGTAATACAGAGACAGTACCCGGCGCTCCCGCAGAGTGGCAGGGGTTCAAGGTCGGCGTATGGACAGATAGCATCAACGTGCGCGATTTCATTCAGCTGAACTACAAGCCCTATACCGGAGAGGGAGATTTCCTGGCCGGCCCCACGGCAGATACGACAGCTCTTTGGGATGAGGTGAAGGACCTCATGAAGAAGGAGATTGATGCCGGCGGCCTGCTGGATGCCGATACGGAGGTGGTGTCTACCATCGTGTCGCACGCTCCGGGCTACATTGACCAGGCACGCGAGAAGATTGTGGGCTTGCAGACAGATGCCCCGCTGAAGCGCGCGCTCATGCCCTTTGGTGGTCTGCGCATGGCACAGAAAGCGTTGGAATCGTACGGGCTGAAGATGTGCCCCCGCACGGCAGAGTTCTTCGGCCGCATTCGCAAGACGCACAATGAAGGTGTGTTCGATGCGTACACCAGCGATATTCGCGCTGCACGCTCTGCCGGCATCATCACCGGTCTGCCGGATGCTTATGGCCGCGGTCGCATCATCGGCGACTATCGCCGCGTGGCTCTCTATGGTACGGATAAGCTCATCGCTGCCCGCCGCAAGGATCTGAAGGACCGCGAGGCCGGGGTGATGACAGATGCCACTATCCGCCTGCGCGAGGAAATGAACGAACAGATACGCGCTTTGGATGAATTGGCGCAGATGGGGCAGAGCTACGGCTGCGATTTGACCCGTCCCGCCGCCAACTCCCGCGAAGCAGTGCAGTGGACCTACTTGGGCTACTTGGCTGCTGTGAAGGAACAGAATGGCGCTGCCATGTCCCTTGGCCGTGTCTCTACCTTCTTGGATATTTACTTTGAACGCGATTTGGCCAACGGCACCATCACTGAATCCGAGATTCAGGAGCTGATGGATCAATTCGTGATGAAACTGCGCATGGTGCGCTTTATCCGCACGCCTGAGTACAACAGCCTCTTCTCCGGCGATCCCACATGGGTGACAGAATCCATCGGCGGTATGGGCGAAGATGGCCGCACATTGGTGACTCGCAGCTCTTTCCGCATGCTGCAGACCCTGTACAACCTGGGGCCGGCGCCTGAACCGAACCTGACTGTGCTGTGGTCTACCGCTCTGCCGGAGGGCTTCAAGAAGTACTGCGCCAAGGTATCCATCGAGACTTCTTCCGTGCAGTATGAGAACGACGACCTGATGCGCCCCTACTGGGGGGATGACTACGGCATTGCCTGCTGTGTATCTGCCATGCGCATTGGCAAGCAAATGCAGTTCTTCGGCGCCCGTGCCAACTTGGCCAAGTGCTTGCTCTACGCCCTCAACGGTGGTGTAGACGAAGTGAAGGGTAAGCAGGTGACACCGCCCGCCCCCCGCTACGAGGGCGAGTACCTGGAGTACGACAAGGTGATGGAGCTCTTCGATAACATGCAGAATTGGCTGGCCAAGACATATATCGATGCGCTCAACATCATCCACTACATGCACGATAAGTATTGCTACGAGCGCATCGAGATGGCTCTGCACGATCCGGAAATCCTGCGCACCATGGCCGCCGGTATCGCCGGCCTTTCCGTGGCGGCAGACTCCCTCTCTGCCATCAAGTATGCCAAGGTCAAGTGCATCCGCAACGAGGAAGGTCTCATCACCGACTTCGTGACAGAGGGCGAGTTCCCCTGCTATGGCAACAACGACCCCCGTGTGGACGAAATTGCCGAGGCTCTGGTCACGAACTTCATGAACAAGCTGCGCAAGCTGCACACCTACCGCGATTCTATGCCCACCCAGTCTGTGCTCACCATCACCTCCAACGTGGTGTACGGCAAGAAGACCGGCAACACGCCCGACGGCCGCCGCGCCGGCGAGCCCTTTGCACCGGGTGCCAACCCCATGCATGGCCGCGATAAGAATGGTGCTGTGGCTTCCATGCTCTCCGTGGCCAAGCTCAACTACGATGACAGCCAGGACGGCATCTCCTACACATTCTCCATTGTGCCCGGTGCACTGGGTAAGGATGAGGATGAGCGCGAGACGAAGCTCGTCTCCCTGCTGGATGCATACTTCGCCGCCACCGGCCACCACATCAACGTGAACGTGCTGGAGCGAGAAACCCTCATGGATGCTATGGAGCACCCGGAGAAGTATCCCCAGCTCACTATCCGAGTGTCCGGCTATGCGGTGAACTTCATCAAGCTCACCCCTGAGCAGCAGCGCGAGGTCATCAGCCGCACCTTCCACACGCGCTAAAGCGGACTAAGCCTCACCCCCCCACCCCCTGCAATCGACTTGCCGTTGATTGCAGGGGCTTTCTTTTCTCAACTATTGACAAGTGAGAGGGTATGTGGTAGAAAGCAAACGTGCGCGGCACCGTCTGCGTGCATCTGTTTATCAAATCATTCTAAACTGTTTATCATCATTGATATGAATCATATTATTGTTGCGGCAGGAGCCGCCGTGTTGTTGTTGCCGTTGTTGTTTGTTTGGGGGGGGAGCAAGCGCAGCGCTATGCCGTCCGCGCCCGCATCTGCACCCATGCAGATGAGCGGCGAGCCCTTTGTCAAGAGGTGTGGGCCAAGCACCGCATCATGCCGCAGGCTGTCAGCCTTGTAAGCCGTATTCTGTGGGAGCGTTCTGCGCCCTCTGCCAACATTCGGAATACCAAGCACTAATCATATATAGGAGATACCGAGTTCTCCCCACAAAAAAACTGTTTAGCAAACAACATGACAATACAACACCACGACACAATAACCCCCGTATGCGGCAAAAAAGGCAACCCGAGCCGCTACCGCTTTATCACCCTTGTGGCGCCCATGGCTCCGCATGATACTTTGGGTGGGCGGCAGCACAACATGAAGCTTTATTGCGTCTTGCGTTGGTTTTTATATGGCTTGCCTCCCGGCAGCAGATTTTTCTGCGTGCCTAAACCGGCAGAACCCATGCCGTATGGTGCACAATGCATACGCGCGCTCTGTTCCGTCTCGCGTGAGACTTTTCTTGGCACACCATGGTTTCAGGAGCTGCTCTGTATCCTGAAAACGGAAAAACTGACCCCCTGCCTGTACATGTTCGATGGCTATGCCGATGGCAAGGATAAACCCATGCCTACCATAGATATCATAGGCTATGCCCGCCGGAAAAAACTGCATGTGGCAGACATTGTGGTAGGGCGGGGGCTGGACCGAGCGCACATACCTTATTTTGCACATCAAATGCTGCTGAATATGAAAAAGGCCACTCCGGATTCCATGCCGACAGAAGAGAAGGGCTACTATGCGCATTTCGGGCTCAATCCGGCGCAATTTGGTTGATACGGGTTGCGTTTCATGCTACGATGCGTGTGCACACACATGATATCTCCCGCCATGACTGGTCTTGTTCATTCTGTAGAATCATGCGGCACGGTCGATGGACCGGGCATCCGCTTTGTGGTGTTTCTTTCCGGCTGCAGCCTTCGCTGCCGCTATTGTCACAACCCGGATACCTCGTACAAGCGCCAAGGCAAGGAACGCAGTGTGGAGGATTTGCTGGCAGAGATTGCCCGCTACGCCACTTTCGTGAAAAACGCGGGGGGCGGTGTCACCCTGTCCGGGGGCGATCCGCTTTTTCAACCTGCATTTACCCGTGCCTTGCTGCGTGGCTGCAAGGAAATGGGGATGCACACCTGCATCGACACCTCCGGCCATCTTGGCGGCAATGCAGATGATGCCATGCTGGCCGATGTTGATCTTGTGCTGCTGGATATCAAAGCTTGGCAGCCGGAGTGCTACCGCGCGCTGACAAGCCAGCCCCTGCAGCCGACACTGGATTTTGCTGACCGCTTGGCCGCCATGGGCAAACCCGTTTGGCTGCGCTATGTGCTTGTGCCCGGTGTGAATGACCGCGCGGAGGATATCGCGCCGCTGGCGCAGTATGCCGCATCTCTCGGCAATGTGGAGCGTGTGGATGTGTTGCCGCTGCACCACATGGGCCGCTTCAAATGGCAGGAGCTTGGCTTGGAGTATACCCTTGCCGATACCGAGCCTCCCACCCCTGAGCAAACCGCTGCGGCCAAGGCCATCTTCCGCAGCGCCGGCTTGCAGGTGCATTGAGACGTGTCTGCCGGCTGCTTTTGAGCACTTTAGGTGGGGATAAGCTTGTGTCCGTAGCTCACTTGGCGTGAAAATGAGCCGAGGGAAAATTGGTATCCACAAAAAAAGCCCGCCGATGGCGGGCCCGGAAGCAGTAAGCTGATAGTGTAAATCAGTTCAGACGGAAAGTGATGCGCGCCTTGCTCATATCGTAGGGAGAGACCTCGATTTTCACGCGGTCGCCTACCACAAGGCGGATGAAACGCTTGCGCATCTTGCCGGAGATGTGAGCCAGGAACTCGTGTCCATTGGCCACTTTGACGCGGAACATGGTGCCTGCCAACACGGCAGAGACAACACCCTCCATCTCAATCTCTCCCTCGCCATCGTCCGAAGACACCTTGGCTTTCACGGGTGCGGGGGAAGAGGGGCGGGCGCCACCACGCTGCTGGTTGTTGCTGCGGGGGCCGTTGTTGCGCTGCTGCGGCTTGGAGCCGCGTCCATTGGGGGGATTTGCCATTATGCTGTCTAATATGGTTAGTGCCGGCGTGTCTGCACGCGTAGGCGGGGCTAGTTTACTTCCCTAAAGCGCACTTGGCAAGCGCTTTTTTCAAAAAAAAACAGGAAAAACGCAAAATGCGGTTGACAAAAGGGCAGATTAAGGGTAGATTATCCGCCCCGAACTATAGGGGTTCGACGGCGAAAGCCTTAACAGGAATAAACGAAAACAACATGAAAACCTTCTCTGCCAAAGCTCAGGACATTGAGCGCAAGTGGTATGTGATCGACGCTGCCGACAAGGTGCTCGGTCAGGTCGCAGTAGAAGCAGCCAACCTGCTTCGCGGAAAGAACAAGACGATTTTCACCCCCCACGTGGACTGCGGTGACTATGTAATCGTTGTGAATGCCGACAAGGTTGTGCTCTCCGGCAACAAGGAGCGCGCCAAGATTTACACCCGTTACACCGGTTACGTTGGTAACCAAGTCGTGACGACTCCCGCCAAACTCCGCAAGTCTCACCCCGAGAAGATTTTGGAGCTCGCTATCCTCGGTATGGTGCCCCATACTCGTCAGGGGCGTGCTCAGGGTACCCGCCTGAAGGTGTACGCCGGTGCGGAGCATCCTCATGCTGCTCAGACTCCGGAAGTTGTCACTATTGCCTAACCTCTCATTTTAAATCACCATGTCTACCACCCCTTACAATGCAACAGGCCGCCGCAAGGAGGCTATCGCACATGCTTGGCTGACCCCCGCCGAGGAAGGCAAGTCCGGCAAAATCACCATCAACCGTCGCGGTTTCGAGGAATACCTCCCCACGGATGCTCTGCAGAACGTAGTGCTGCAGCCTTTCTACGCCACCAACACCATGAAGAAGTACGATGTTCGCATCGCTACGAAGGGTGGCGGTCTGCACGGCCAGACCGGTGCCATGAGCTTGGCTATTGCCCGCGCTCTGGTGATGCTTAACGAGGAGTTCCGCCCCATGCTTCGCGAGCAGGGCTTGCTTACTCGTGACTCCCGCATGAAGGAACGCAAGAAGGCTGGTCGTCCCGGCGCTCGCAAGCGCTTCCAGTTCAGCAAGCGCTAATCGCTGCTCCGACTGTTCGGACCTCTATTTTCCTATGGGCCATGCACCTTGTAAGGGGTGCATGGCTTCTTAGCAAACAGAGCTTGCTTTCTTTTTCAACCTTTGCAGCCTCATGTTTAGACCTGATAAATCCTTCTTCCCGCTGTATCTGGCACCCATGGCCGGGGTGACAGATCCGATTTTTCGCACCTTGTGCAAAGAAAGCGGAGCCGATGTGATGGTGACAGAGTTTGTATCGTCTGAGGGCGTATTGCAAGCATGGGAGCGCAACCGCCGCTATGTGGAGTTCGCTGCAGAGCACCGCCCGCTGGGGGTACAGATATTCGGTGCCGTGCCGGCAAATATGGCGGCAGCTGCCCGCATTATTGTCGATGCCATGCAGCCGGATTTTCTGGATATCAACGCAGGGTGTCCTGTCCCCAAGGTGGTGGGGCGCAATGGTGGCTCATCCTTGCTCAAAGATTTGCCCCTGCTGCAGCAGATAGCCGCCGCAGTCGTGGCAGAATTGGGTGCAGATTGCCCCGTGACCGCCAAGATACGCATTGGATGGGATGCCAATCACATCGTGGCAGAGGAGGCATGTCTGCGCCTGCAAGATGCCGGGGTGCAAGCCATTGCCGTGCATGGGCGCACCCGCTCACAGCAATATGGTGGCTCGGCAGATTGGGGCATGATTGATACTTGTGCGCGCGCCGTGCAGATTCCCGTTATCGGTAATGGCGATATAGCAAGCCCCGCAGATGTGAAACGTGTGAGAGAGGAGACGGCGGTGTCCGGCGTGATGATAGGCCGCGCTGCCATGAATGCTCCGTGGATTTTCCGCCAGGCTCGCCATTATCTCAACACCGGGGAGTTGCAAGCTCCCCCCAGCGCCGCCGAGCGTATCGAGTTCATGCTGCGCCATACCCGCATGGCGTTGGAAAGCCGACACTACGGTGCGGAGCTTACCACCATGCGCGCCATGCGTGCCCGCTTGCTGGCCTATGCCAAGGGTATACCCGGCACCAAGCCCCTGCGCCCGCAACTCTCTCGCGTAGAAAGTTATGAGGCGTTGGAAGCGATGCTGCGTCCCTTGGTCTAACCCGCTGCCAAGCAAGTTTGGCAGCGTATTAGTATTAGGACACCCCCAAATTGCTCACCACCGCTCGCACCGGGTGGCCTTGGATGAGGATGCTGAGCTGTGTTCCCGGCAAGGCCATACCCGCATTCAGGTAAGCGAATGCCACGCCCAACCCCGTTTCGGGGGAGATGCAGCCGCTTGTGATACTGCCCACACTCTGGCCGCGGGTATCCCGCACAGTACAACCATGGCGGGGCGGGGGTGAGGGCTCTGTGCATTCCAGCGGCGCGAGGCGCTTTTTGCGGAATCCACCGCCTGCTTTTTGGTGCATAGCCTCCGCTCCCACAAAGTCTTTATCGGTGGCGCACAGGTGTTCCAAGCGTGCTTGGTGGGGTGTTGTTTTGCTGTTCGTATCACGCCCGGCAGATATTTTACGGCGTTCCAATCGCAAACACTCGCGGGCGGTCATGCCGCAAGGTATCGCTCCGGCGCGAACAAAGGCTTCAAACCAAAAAATGCCACGGTATGCCGGGCAAAAAAGTTCAAAACCTTCATCACCTTCCTGACCACAGGTTGTGATTCGCAGCTCCTCTCCATGGTAGAGCGTGTGATTCACGCTCATATCCGGCGGTAGCTTCAAATCCGGCAGTACCCGCTGAAAAATGACGCCACTTTCCGGTCCGTACACCGCCATGGCGCTCCACTTTTCCGTTTCATTGAGCAGTTCTACATTCTCATTTGGCAGATGCGCAGAGAGCCAGTCGAAGTCCTCTTGCACCAAGGCGGCACTTCCCAACATCCGGTATACACCTTCGGCATCACAGAAGATTGTCAGCCGGTCAATGATGCCACCATCGTCATTGAGCATGAGGGTATGCTGCCCGCAGCCCTCCCGGCAGTATGAGATACGGTTACTCAGCATGTGCTCCAACCACGTGCAGGCGCCCTCTCCTTGTACGCTGAACTTGCCCAAGTGCGAAATGTCAAAAACACCGCAGGCCGCGCGGGTGGCGCGGTGCTCCCGCAAGAGGTCGGTATACACACCCGGCATGCGCCAGCCTTCTTCATAGCTCAAGCTTGCGCCCTGCTGCCGGTGATACGGATTGATGGGGGATTCTTTCATGGCGTTCCCCATTGTGCCTGTATGGCATCTCCGGCGCAAGCAAGTTAGTCTAGCTATTGGGAAGACATGCTCCGGAACGCCGGAGTGTCATCCGAACATCACTTTTGCATCAGAAACACACCGTAGAGATGATCCTCCAAGGGCATGTGGATGAGTACTTGCCCCTTGAGAGCATCCATTCCCAGAACGGGGGGCTGACCTTCCTGGGCAAAGATGGGGGTAATGCCTTTGAGCACAATGCCGCGAGCTACTTCCATATCGGCGGGCTTACCTTCTTCTACTTGGATGTTGGCCGCAGTATTGACGTCTCCCACGTGCGCAGAGATTTTTCCCGCCGTGCCGGGGCGCCAATCTTCTTGGTGTACACGGGTGATGCTGCTGCCGGTATCTAACAGGAGCGCCAGTTGTTTGCCCGTGCTTTTTACCTGCATGATAAGGCGCCCAAACTGATCTTGCTTGCCATAGAGCTGCTCAAATGTGCCACCGGTGGGCATGCCCCAGTAGTATTCATGCTTGCGCAGGTCAAACGTAAAGGGAAGGCCCCCCAGCACATCCATGCCTAAGATGCCGTCGATGGGGGTTACAAGTGATTGCCGCACAGCATCAAGCGGTAGTACCATGAATGGAAACTCCGGGGCAGACGCACCGCCGGCTTTCAGAGAGGCAACCAGCATTTTGGGAGGATGTTTTGCATTGCCCCGAAACATCATTTTGCTGGTATCCAGCCACCGCGCTTGCTTTAGTTTGTCCGCGCTCTCTGTGTGCAGCACGGTGTGGGTGGCTCCGGTATCCAGCATCATGCGCAGAGCTTGCCCGCCCACAAGACATGTGACCAGCACTTGGCCGCAGCGAGGATCGCGGGTCATTGTCATGAGGTCTGCTGACTGTGTCTGCTCCGTTTGTGGAGATGGGGATACTGCTTGAGACTGCTCTTGTGCCATGGTGATTGTGGCCAGCATCAGTCCGGCAAGACAGAGAGTTGTTCGCATGGTATTTAAGGGGGGATATACGTTTATCGGTATGTCTTGCACCGGTTGAGCCAGCCGGGCAACCATCGTTTTTCACCACGGGCTGCGGGAGCATTCGCCACGCGGCGTTTCATGACTTCGCTTGCCGCACGGGAGAATTCTGCCGTAGCGGCTCGCCCTTGTGGGTTGCCTTGCATGGTTTCAAGTACTTGCAGCAAGCCCCAGCCATAGCCATTGTAGCGCTCACTGGGCTTGGTGCCTTCACCTTTGAAATTCACATAATCCACCAGGCAGTACATACCTTGTGTTGTGCGAGCCAGCGCGTTGTAGTGTGCTTGTACTGCTGCGGGGGTGCTGCTTTGGCTCATCATCTTGGGCAGTGCGGCGCGGGAGCGTGCCATGATAAACCGCGTCTGCAATTCCACATGGGCGGCCAGCCATTGGCGCATCTTGTCGGCCAAACCGCTGCGGTCGGCCTCAAATGCTGCTTTGTCGGGCCAGGGAGCCTCCCCATAAAAGTACGACGGCACTTGCACACCGCGCGAGCGTGCGTATGCCACAAAACGCGGTAAACTCTCATCAAAGGGTCCTTCAACTCCGGCCGGATACCAGATGAAGTGCCCGATGCCTAGGGAAGGAAAATCCTCCCCCACATTCCAGCTCACCAGCCCTTGCACACTCCCGGCACATTCATTTGCCCAAATGCGCTTGCCGAGCCAGTGTACATCCACATTGGCTGTGCTTACCGCACGTTGGGGCCGATGGCTTCCGGGCTGATTTTGCGGAGATGCCGTGCAGGCCCCCAGCATCAGCAATGGTATCAGCAAATATGCTGTCTTCATGGTTTGATTTTACACTATTCCGCTTGAGCTTGTAAAGAGCAAAAACAACGCTGCTGCGATGAGATGGTGTGGCGCCGTGATTGTTTCAGGCAATCTGGATTTTGCAGGGAATCAGCTTGCGGGACTTAGCGAAATCCCGGAGACAATCTGTACACAACTAATTGAGTCTTGCAAAAGAGGGAGAGGTGTGTAAAATAGTGGGCGTTATGGCAGATCGTACACAGACAGATCCTGTACGGATGGAAAAGATTGTGAGCCTTTGCAAGCGCAGAGGGTTTATTTTTCAGGCAGCAGAAATATATGGCGGCTTGAATGGCTGCTGGGACTATGGTCCTTTGGGTGCAGAGCTGAAGCGCAACCTGAAGGATTATTGGTGGCGGGTGCATGTGCAGGAACGCCCGGATATTGTGGGGATGGACGGAGCGATTCTGACTCACAATTCTGTGCTTGAAGCCTCCGGGCACGTGAATGGATTTACCGATCCGCTGTGTGACTGCCTGCTCACGAAGGAGCGTTTGCGCGCCGACCAGATTCCGGCTCAGAGCGGTGTTGCATATTGGTGGAGCGGAGCTGCGGCCAAGGATGGCTCCTGGAGCACCAAGAAAGAATTCTCCATGCTGGCACCCACGGATAGCGAGAAAGATGCCAAGACTGCTCGCAAGGGTGCGCTGCAATATTACGCCCAAATTTCCGGCAAGAAGTTGCAGACGGCAGATATTGAGCTGGGAGAGGAACGCACCGAGACGGTGACTGACAGCGTGCGCTACAACCCCGCTAACGGTTCGTTGGTGACAGAGGCTCGCTCGTTCAATCTGATGTTCAAGACGACTATTGGTGCAACCTCCGATGAGAATGACCCCTCCGCTACCGGTTGGCTGCGTCCCGAAACGGCACAAAGCATCTTCTGCCAGTACAAGAATATCCTGGATTCCTCTCGCATGAAAGTGCCTTTCGGCATCGCGCAGATTGGTAAGTCTTTCCGCAACGAAATCAACCCGCGCAATTTCACCTTCCGCTCCCGCGAGTTTGAGCAGATGGAGATTGAGTATTTTTGCCGCGAAGAAGACGGCTTCCGCCTGACGGATGAATGGTTGGAGAATTGCTTGGTGTTCTACGAGAATATCGGCATCCCCCGCGACAAGATTCACATCTTGGATGTACCGCAGGATGAACTGGCATTCTACTCCAAGAAGACCTATGATTTGGAGTACCAATTCCCCTTTGGTGTACAGGAGCTGCAAGGTATTGCCTACCGCACCAATTACGACCTCTCCACTCACCAAAAAGGCTCCGGTAAGCCGATGGAGTACTTTGATGAAGCTACGCGCGAGCGATTCATCCCGCACGTGGTGGAACCCTCTGCCGGTTGCGACCGCACAGTACTGGCCGTTATCTGCGAGGCGTATGATGAAGAAGAACTGGGCAAGGATGGCAAGAGTGATATCCGCACCGTGATGCGCTTCCACCCTCGCATGGCTCCCATCAAGGCTGCGGTTTTCCCGCTGCTCAAGAAGAATGAGGAGCAGGTGCGCATCGCCCACGAGATTGAGGCAGAGCTGCGCCCCTTCATGAATGTGTTTTACGATGAAGCCGGTGCCGTGGGGCGCCGCTACCGCCGCCAAGATGAGGTGGGTACCCCCTTCTGCATCACGGTGGACTTCGAGACCCTGGGCGAGAGCGAAGACCCCGAACTGAAAGACACGGTTACCATTCGCCACCGAGATTCCATGGAGCAGGAGCGCGTCAAGATCAGTGAGTTGCTGCCTTGGCTGCTCAAGCGCATCCACTGATTGGGCACCCTTAGCTTATCTTTCATCAGCTTGTCGGGATTTTTCCTGATGAGCTGATTTTTTTGCACCGAAAAGCCCCGCTGCTCATTCCGGAGCAGCGGGGCTGAAAAAAGAGGCTTGTTGCAAAAGCTTTACTTGGTCACCAAGGGGTGGCCGGTCATCTCAGCAGGCTGGGCAACACCCAAGAGGCTGAGAAGGGTGGGGGAGATGTCTGCCAAGATACCGTCCGTCATCTTCACCTCGGCCTGGTCGGGACCGCAGTAGATGAGATCCACCAAGTTGGTGGTGTGGGCGGTATTGGGGGAACCATCGGGGTTGAGCATGTTCTCGCAGTTGCCGTGGTCGGCACAGATGAGGCAGCAACCGCCCAGCTCGCGAATCTTGGTCACGCACTTCTCCAGAGCCTTGTCCACGGCTTCGCAGGCGTTGATGCCGGCTTCCAGGAACCCGGTGTGACCCACCATGTCGGGGTTGGCAAAGTTCATGATAGCCACATCGTAGTTGGCAATGGCATCCACAAACTTATCGGCCACCTCTGCCACGCTCATCTGGGGCTTCAGGTCGTAGGTAGCTACTTCGCGGGGGGAGGGGACGAGAATGCGGTCTTCGCCCTCGAACTGGGTTTCCACGCCGCCGTTGAAGAAGAAGGTGACGTGGGCGTATTTCTCCGTCTCGGCGATGCGCAGCTGCTTGAGCCCTGCGTTGGCCAGCACCTCGCCCAAGATGTTGGTGAGCTGCTCCTGCTCGAACACCACGGGGGTGGGGTAGCAGGCTTCGTATTCGGACATGGTGATGTAGTGCACTTTGGGGTGTACCCCGCGGTCAAAGCCATCAAAATCATCATAGATGATGGCGCGGGAAAGCTCGCGGGCGCGGTCGGCACGGAAGTTGAAGAAGAAGACCACATCGCCATCGCGCATGCGCTGGGTGTTCCCCTCGCAGAAGATGGCGGGCTTCAGGAACTCATCCGTCACACCCTCGGCATAGCTCTTTTCGGCGTATTCGGCGGGGGTGCAGGTGCACTGCTCGCCCATGCCACGCACGATGGCATCCCAGGCTACCTGCACGCGATCCCACCGCTTGTCGCGATCCATGGCGTAGAAACGACCCACCACGGTGGCAATCTTGGCACCGCAAGGAGCCACAGCTTCTTGCAGGGCAGAGATGAAGCCCGCACCGCTCTTGGGGTCGGTGTCGCGGCCATCGGTGATGCAGTGAATCATGATATCCTTCACGCCTTGCTCAGCAGCAATCTTGACAATACCGATGAGGTGCTCCAAGTGGGAGTGTACGCCACCATCGGACACGAGCCCCATGAGGTGCAGACGACTACCTGCGGCCTTGGCGAAAGCTTCGGTGATAACAGGGTTTTTGGCGAGAGAACCATCTGCAATCGCGTTGGAAATGCGGCAGAGATCTTGGAAAACAACGCGGCCTGCGCCCAGATTCAGGTGGCCTACTTCGGAGTTGCCCATCTGGCCATCAGGCAGACCTACATCCTGCCCGGAAGCCCCGAGCATGGAGTGGGGGCAGGTGGCCAGCAGCTCATCGGTGAACGGCGTGTTGGCCAGCACTGTGGCATCGCCTGTCTGCTTGGCAGCTTCGGGACCCTGGGGATTGCGTCCCCAGCCATCGCGGATGATAAGTACTACGGGTTTATTTGCCATGCGCAGAATGTAGCACTTTCCGCTCCTTTTGTAAATGCAAATTTGTGCTATTCGGGCGCTTGGTGCGAACAGGCAGGGAGCTGCGGATTCATGGGGCTCTTATGCGGCATCCGTGGTGGGGATGAAGCGGCGGGTCACGAGGATGAAGATGATGCCAATGATAACGCAGAGCCCGCCATAGAGGAGGAAGGTGGAGGTGGAAGCCGGGTCGTCCACCAGGGAGGTCATGTAGATGACGAGGGCATTGCCCAAGGTGGTGGATATGTACCAGAAGCTCAACACGGTGCTTTTCATGGTTTTACCGGCGGCGGTGTAGGCGTATTCCAAACCGGTGGTGCTCACCAGGATTTCCGAGATGGTGATAAGGAAGTAGGGCAGGGACTGCCAAAGGATGCAGAGCTGCTCCCCGGCATCCAAGCGCGATTGCAGCCAAGCCACCGCTCCGTATGAGATGCCGGCCAGCACAATGCCGATGCTCATGCGGCGCAGCGGGGTACTCCATCGACCAATGTGGGGATACACCAGCAAGGTGAGCAGAGGTACAAAAATCATCACCAGCAGCGGGTTGATGCTCTGCATTTCCTCTGCACCAAAGCGAAAGTGCGCAAAAAGTTGCACCGGCTGCATTTTCTTGCCCTGCAAGACCCAGCTGGACATCGTTTGATCGTACAGACTCCAGAAAGGAATGATGAGGGTGAACACCACCAGCACGCGCATGAGCCCGCGCGTGTCGGCAATTTGTTGCGCGCTGTAGCGATTTTCCGTTGCCTTGCGGCCCATGTATAACAGGCTGCCGGCGGTGCCGAAGAAGTTGTTGAGACCACGCGTGGCGGCCAAGTGCAGAGCGGCAAAGATGAGTGCTGCTACATACAGCAGCATGGCTACCAACCCACACAAGGATGCCGCTACCTCCCCGCAGCCAAGCAGACTTGCCAGCTTGGCACCGCCCTCTTGGCATTGGCCAGCCAGCAGAATGACAATAGGTGCCAGCACGATGAACGCAGCGATGCGAATGGCCGTGTCTGTCGCTTTGGCCACTTGCTCGCCGCCATATTGTTCACAAGCTGCCCTGGCCCCGCGAAAGATGCGGCAAAAGAGAGTTGGGAGAAAATCTGCGTGGGTCGGTTCTTTGTGGCGGTACATCTTGCGCCCGCACCAGAAGATGAAAGTTGCTACCGCCATGAAGATGCCGGGTATGGCAAAGGCCCAGCTATAGCCCCACGTTTGGCGGATGAAGGGGATAACGAGGAAAGAGAAGAAAGACCCCAGGTTAATAGACCAGTAAAAGGCTGCGTATACCCTGGTCATTACCTGCGAGGGTTGTCCATCTACCTGATCCCCCACAAAGGCAGAGACGCAAGGCTTGATGCCACCGGCTCCCAAGGCAATGATAAAGAGCCCCAGCAGCAGAATGTTGCGGCGCATCTCCAAGCTCTCCGTCAGGTCGGCCAGCGCCAGCACGCCATGCCCCAAACAGTAGAAAAGCGAGATGTACAGGATGGTGCGATAACGCCCCAGAAAACGGTCTGCAATCCATGCGCCCAGCAAAGGCAGGATATAGATGAGCGCAGAGAAAAGGTGCATCACCTCCACGGCTTCGCTCTCCGTCATCATGAGCATGCCGGTCATGTAGAGTGCCAGAATGCTGCGCATGCCGTAGAAGCTGAAGCGTTCGCACGCCTCATTGCCCACGATGAAAATCGTCTGCCGTGGAAGACCCATGGTATCGCAAGGGGGGCTTACTGTTGGGATACACCCTTAATCTTGTCGGACAGCAGCACGTTGAAACGGCTGTAGGCAGAGTTTTGCCAATCCGTCATGAGATCCGTACGCAGCTTGGAGTTGAACTCCGGCATGTACATACCTACCTTGGTGTATGTATATTCCGGGCTCACCATAATGCTGCGGGACACCACGGCGGTGATGGCCGCACCCTCCGGCAGCACCACGAGCTCGGCCAGCTTCCCGCTGGGTGTGCTCATGAGGGATTGGGGGGTGGAACCTTTGGGCAGTTGGCTATCCAGTCCGGCCAGAGATACCGGCCCGAACACGCTCACCTCTGCTCCTGCTGCCCGGGCTTTTTCAAAGACAGCGTTGATATCGCCGCCATCCAGGGTGGCGGTCATTTCATCGTAAAGCTTCTTGGCTGCATCTGCCAGAGCTGTGTCGTTGCGCTCGGCTTTCAAATCGGCCAGTGCCTTGTCGCGAGCCTGCTCGTAGGGCAGCACAGTAGGTGTCTCAATCGCTTCCACACGAGCCAGGATGAGGGTGCCTTCCTTCGTCGGGAAGAAACCGCGAACCTGGCGGATGGAGGTGTGCTTTTCAGGATCGCCGGCGGCGGTGGCTGTCTCGAACTCTGCCACCGTGGGGGCAGAATCCACCTCGTTGAAAAGCACCTTGCCAAGCTCAGTGCTTTCGCCGTTGTGGTCTACCAGAGTTTGCAGCTCGGCGGGAATGGTAGCAAGTGTGCAGATAGGTAGGGTGCGGTGCGTCTTGCCATCCTCCAGCAAGTAGGTGAAAGGCGCATTCTCAGGGTTGGCGGCAGCGCCTTCCAACATGGGGTCAATACCTTTGCCGTTGGCTTGGGAAAGATCCTGCATGATGATGTCGGCCGTGCTCATGAGAGCATCCAGTGTGGTATCCTCGCCCGGACGCAAGGTGTAGAGGGAGATAATGCGGCGCTCATCGCTCTTGTAGCGGTCTTTATGGGTCTCCCAGTATGCTTTCAGTTCTTCTTCCGTGGGTTCAGCCGGGGCAGGTACAGCATCCTTTGCCAGCCAAGCCGTTTTGCCGGCCACTGTTTGGTGCAGGGCATCAATGAGCTCGCCCTGGGCTTTGGTGTTGTACTGCATGTTGTCTGTCACGAGGGCGTTGATGCACTCCCACACCATCATGTCAGCCACGACATCGCGGAAAGCTTTTTCAGTGGGATTGCTCGCCACACCATTGTGGAAGCCCGTCAAGCGGTGATAGAGCTCTTGGTCGAAACTGCCATCGGCATTGGTGAAAGCGGGCATCGCTTGGATGTAGGCATCAATCTGTTCCTTGGAAGGCGCGAGCCCCAGATTCTTGGCTTCTGCCTTCAATACGGCGCGGTTGACTGCAAAGTTGATTTCTGCATCCCCCGCCATACCATAGCCCCAGGAGCGGTAAATGGCATCCATCGTGCGCATGGCCGTATCCACCTGCGGATTTTGGCTCAGCCACGCGGCCATGGCTGCATTCTCGGTTTCATTGAGCTCACCGTTCTTATCGGTATCGAAGCGCTCTATCATTTTGCGCGTGGTGTTGGAATAAAGCGACTGCACATAAGCAGCCCCATTTTCCCCCAAGGCGTACGTTTCCGGGTAACTGTAGCCGGTGCCGTCTACCTGGATGTAGAAGTCTTTGCTCATGGGGTTCTGCTTGCCGCTATAATCCATCATGATAAAGCCGATGAGCAGGGCGGCTATGACGATGAGGGCGAGCAGGGAGTTTTTGCGGATGAATTCGAGGACTGTCATGGCTGTAACAATTTGTACCCGGCACGCAGGACGGGCATCGCGGTTATTCTACCCGAATCTTTCCTCGTTTCAAGCTGAAAAATGCCGTACTGTGTCAGCGCTCTTTCCACCCGCGCTCGTGCAGCACGCAACCCCACCCTCTTGTGGCTTTTTTTGGCAAATTGTACATTTTTTTATTTTTTTTCTTGCAAAAGGTGAAAAAATTGTGTAAGCTTTGCCCGCACCCCGTTCCAAACGGGCGGCGCAAGTGGCTCGGTAGCTCAGTTGGTAGAGCAGCGGATTGAAAATCCGCGTGTCGGCGGTTCGATCCCGTCCCGAGCCACCATTTTTTTACCCTCATTTCTCCCTTTCCGGGGTGTAGCTCAGCCTGGTAGAGCGCCAGCTTTGGGAGCTGGATGTCGCAGGTTCGAATCCTGTCGCCCCGACTCATATTTTAGATGCTCCCACACATGGATGATGAAAAGAAAAGCGGATGGCTGTGGGAGAGAGGCTGCTATGTGCTGTTGCTGGCTATCGGTCTGGTGATGCTTGCCGGGTGGTTGCACGATTGTTTTGAAGCGTTGAGCGCGCTCATGTTCGGCTTTTTCATTGTGTGGCAGGTTGTGCGTGGTCTTGTTATCAAGCGCTATTTTTGGCACATCTCGGAGGAGAAGGTGAGCTTTTGGAGCTTGGCGGTAGCGTTTGTTGTGGCGTTGCTGTGCTACTGGCTCTGCAGCCAAGGTGGTGCAAACGCTGCGCCAATTCCCATGACCGAGGGGCTTTAAGCGGGATATCCTGCTATCAGCAAACGCGCAGTCGGGGACAAAATGTCATGTTCGGATATAGCATAATTTGGCAATGAATGATTGAAAATGATTGCCAGCGAGGAGAAAAATTGGTAGAATGACAGCCATAATCTGACATGGCAGAAAAGGAGCAGAAAACGTGGCCTCTGATACGACCGTTATTGAAACAATATATCGGACCGGAGAAGTGGCTGATGATATTTGGTATAGTGTCCGGTGTGGTGGCTGCGGCTGCTGCGGGTTTTGGGTTGCCGGTGATGTTGCAGTATGTATTTCCCGTGGTGTTCGGGGAGGCGCCGGCTCCTGCATGGTTGAATGAATGGTTGCAAGGTTTTGTGGCGCCGGAACACATGGCGAGTGCTCTGCTGTGGGGGGCTGCTTTGCTGATACCGCTCGTGATGACGGTGCGAGGCGTGGCTACGTATGGCAATTCGTATTTGCTGACGTGGGCCGGCATGAATATCCTGACGCGTTTGCGCACGGATTTGTTTGCGCGGTTGCAGTGGCTTTCGTTTTCATTTCACGATCGCAAATCCCGTGGGGAATTGATGACGAGTGTCATTCAATTTACGCAGAATTTGCAGCATAGCATGGTGCATGTGTTGAATGATTTGGTGATTCAGCCGCTCACCTTGGTGGCTGCTGTGGCGTATTTGGTGTATGCGGCTATGACCAGCAGCGAAAGCGCCATTTTGCTGGGTAATCTTATCATCTCAGCTGCATGTGTGCCGGTTGTGCGCTTGGTGGGTAAGCATATGATTAAGCAGACCCGCAAGGCTCTTTCTATACGCCACGTGATTACGGCCACGGTGGAGGAGAGTTTTGCGGCACAGCGCGAGGTGCGTGCGTTTAATTTGGAGAAAAAGCGAGAGGACGCTTTGTATGAACTTATCACGCGTTTCAATGCGGTGTCTATCCGCTGCGCGGCGTGGCAGCAGGCGCTTTCGCCCGCAGTGGAGTTTGTGTGTGCTCTGGCTTTGGCTTATTCTCTTTATCAAGGTTGCGGCAGTGGGTTGACATTGGAGCAATTTACCGCGATTGCCACGGCTTTCTACTTCTGCTACGATCCTGTGAAACGCTTGGGCTCGGTGGCGAATCAGGTGCAGATTATGGGGGTGGTAGTCAATCAACTCAATGAAATCCTGTTGGCCGAGGATGAGACCCCGGAACCGGCTGAGCCTGTATCCATGCCTGAGATGGTGGCCGGGCGCGTGGATTTTGAGCATGTGACGTTTGGTTACACGGAAGACAAAGTGGTGCTCAAGGATGTCAATGTGCATGTGCCTGCCGGGCAGATAGTAGCGCTGGTGGGTCCCAGCGGCTCCGGCAAGACCACGTTCATCAACCTAATTTGCCGTTTCTATGATGTCAACAGCGGGGCGGTGAAGATTGATGAGGTGGATGTGCGCCGCATTGCCCGCGCAGACCGTACGCGCATGATAGGACTTGTTTCTCAGTTCTCTGCTCTTTTCCGCGATACGATTCGGGAGAATATCCGCGTGGGGCGCAAGGGCGCCAGCGATGCGGAGGTGGAAGCTGCCGGTAAGTTGGCCTGTGTGGATGAGTTTGTGCAGTCGCATCCTGATGGCTATGACCGCGTGCTTGCGGAGGGCGGTGTCGGTATTTCCGGTGGGCAGAAACAGCGCGTTTCCATTGCCCGTGCGTTCCTGAAAAATGCTCCTATCCTGATTTTGGATGAGGCTACTTCTGCATTGGATATGAAGAGTGAGGCATTGATTCAGGATGCGTTGGACCGATTGGCCTTGGGGCATACTACGTTTATTATTGCGCATCGATTCAGCACTATTCGCAAGGCTCAACGTATTCTGGTGTTTGAAGAAGGCCGGATTGTGGCAGATGGTACGCACGATGAATTGTATGCATCTTGCATGCTGTACAAGGGCCTGTACGATGAACAGGTGAATCAAGCTCAGGAAGGAAAGGAGACCCCGACATGCTGAAACGTGTATTTTTCTTTGCTCAGCATTTCTTGCTGCCCCATCTCAAGTGGCTTATTGCCACGCTTATCACGGGTTTTATTGCCTCGGCGGCCAGTGGCATGGGGGTACCCCTGCTGGTGAAGTTTGTATTCCCCGTGGTTTTCTTTCACGGCGTGGGCGAGGAGCCGGAGCTGTTGCAGATGGTACCGAGTCTCAAGGAGCTGGAACCCGGCACGCTGTTGCTGTTGGCCTGTGCATCAATGCCGATTATTTTTGCTATACGCGGCTTTGCCATGTGGGCTAATTCCGTGTTGGTGAACTACCTGGGGATTCGTATCCTGACGCGCTTGCGCATGCAGATGTTCAGTCGTGTCCAGGCGCTGCCCATGGCGTTCATCGAAGGCCGTCAAAAGGGGGATATCATCAGCCGTATCTTGGCCGATACTACCAACGTGCAAAGCATTCTCACCCATGTGGCCAATGATTTGGTGAAGCAACCGGTGACATGCATTTGTGCTCTTTCGGCTTTCATTTGGTTGCTGGTTGATTCCGGGCAGGGCTTGCTTTTCTTTATCAACATGATTTTTGTGGCTTTGGCGGCATGGCCCATCATCGTGTTTGGCAAGCGCATTTCCAACAAAGCTCGCCGTGCACAGGAGGGGTTGGGTGAGCTCAACTCGATTGTGCAGCAAAATCTGGAAACGCAGCGCGAGGTTCGTGCCTACGCGATGGAGGAACGCCAGATTGCAGATTTTGATTCCAGCTCGCACAAGCTTTGCCGCAATCTTCTCAAGCTCGTGAAGTATCAGCGAGCACTCATCCCGGTGATGGAGGTGGTCACGGCCGTGGCGCTCACCTTCCTGCTGGTGCGTGGGCGTATGTGCGGCATGACGCTGACAGACTTTGTGGCGGTGGCTGCGGCACTTTTCTTTACGTTTGATTCCATGAAACGCGCCGGTACGGCTTTTAACCACCTGAATCAAGCGCAGGGTTCCTTGGTGCGCTTGGAGGAAATTCTTGTCGAGCCGGATACCATGCCTGATCCGGAGAAGCCCACAGCATTGCCGCAGCGTGTGCGTGGCGATATCACTTTCGACAACGTGAGCTTTGCCTATGAGAACGGCAAAACGGTGCTTCGCGATATTAATGTGCATATCCCGGCCGGGCAGATTGTGGGCTTGGTGGGCCCCAGCGGTGCCGGTAAAACAACCTTTGCCTGTCTCATCCCGCGTTTTTACGATGTGACGCAGGGTTCCATCAGTGTAGACGGGGTGGATATTCGCCGGGTGCTCAAGCATGACTTGCGCGAGCAGCTCTCTCTCGTGGGGCAGCAGGCGCTCCTTTTCTCCGGTTCCATCCGCGAGAATATTGCCTTGGGACGCCCTGATGCTACAGACGAAGATGTGCAGCGTGCCGCAGATTCCGCTGCCGTATCGACTTTCCTGGAATCCCAGCCCCAAGGCATGGATACCATGTTGGGGCAGGGGGGGACCGGGCTTTCCGGCGGGCAGCGACAGCGCGTGGCTATTGCCAGAGCCTTTGTGAAAGATGCCCCCATCCTCATCTTGGATGAAGCTACGGCTTCTCTCGATGCGGAAAGCGAGCGCGATATTCAGCAAGAGCTGGATGCTTTGGCCCAAGGCCGCACCACCCTCATCGTGGCACACCGCTTCAGTACCCTGCGCAATGCGCACCGCATCCTCGTTTTCGAGGCCGGGCGCATCGTGGGCGATGGTTCCCACGAGGAACTCTACGCCTCTTGCCCGCTTTACAAGGAACTCTACGATCGCCAGGGTATCAACTAACGTATTTCTGACGTTGCTATCCGAAAAGCGATGTTGTATGGCGAGCTCACCCTTGTTTCGTTGCGGGCCTGGGGCTTCGTCTGCGCCCACACAGGTTCATCCTCCACCCTTTGATATTCTTTCTATCCCTCTATCCTGCAAAACGAGCGTAGCGACAAATCGCTACGCTCGTTTGATGATTGACGAATCACCCTTGAGTGAATCTTACTTGCTGATGATTTTGGCGTTGGGCGAGAGACCATAGGTTTGCGGTTCATACATGAGCTGGGCCTGGGCCGGGGGGGCGGTGGAGATGCCGGCGCGCTTGACGCGGGCAAAATAGCTCATATTGAGAAGATTTCTGCCTGTCCAGCGGGTGCAGAAGCCGCGTACTCGATCGGCCAAGTATTCCTTGTGGTCGAAATAGGCACTCCAAGGCTGCCAAGACAAGCCGGCTGCTTGCCCCGGAATGTTGGGGTTAATGGCCTCCATGCAGGCCGGCAGGTAGTCCTCCAGCACAAAGTATTGAAGTTCAGGAGCCACTTTTGCACAGGTAAGGGTGATGCGAACGACATCCCCCACGCAGAAATCCGTGGTGGGAATCCAGTTGCCGTTGGCATCTTGCTTTTCGTATACGCGGGTGATTTGCAGCCCCTTTTCGGTGACGCCGGGGTACTCCGTTTGCTCCGGCAGGGCGCGGAATTTCACGTTGAGGTAGGCCGTGCCCGCGGTGGTGGTGATGGTGGTAGGCAGCTCCGCCGGTTTGGCAGCGGGGGGCGGGGTAAGGCGGGTGATGCCGTTGCCGAGGGTGATTTGCTGCCCATCCTGCAGTTGCACGGTGGCTTGGGCGGCTTGGTCGGGTTGGAGGCGCAGGTATTCTCCCAGGGCGATGAGCATCCACGAGCTTTGCCACGTCGTATGGTGGCGGTAATCATGTCCGCGGCTGCGCATCCATTTTTGGAAGGCGGCGTGGCAGTCTGCGGGGGCGCTGCGCAGGGCTTCCATGAAGCGGATGTCCTCTTTCACCGAGGGGGTTGCGCACCAAATCCAGCGAGGATGAATGGAGGTATGGAGCGCTTCTTTCAAGGCTTGTGTGGTAAGCGCGGCATCTTCGCAGACGCGCCCAATAGCATAGCGAGCGAAGGGGGTGAGCTCTTGCCGTTCCTTATCGGTGCGGGCGGCCAAGTAGGCTCGCAGCTTGTTCATGGGCTCGGCGGGCAGGGCATAGCCTTGTTCTTCTGCGATGGTGAACACCAAGGCTGCGTGTGCACTGGCCCACAGGCAGGATTCTTTCGAGTCGTCCCAGTAGCCGAGCCCGCCATCTGCCTGCTGGCGTTTGAAGAGTTTTGCCACGCTTTGGGAGATGATTTTATTCACCTCTGCGCGGCCTTTGGCTTCCATGGTGGGGGAGAAAGGAGCCAAGCGGTTGTGGAAAATCCACGGCAGCAGACCGGAAGCTGTTTGCTCGGTACACCCGTAGGGGTAAGAGAGTACAAAATCCATGGCAGATGCGAGGTGGAGCAGGGGATTGGCCGAGAGCTCGATTTCCACGCGGTGGCGGGTGGCCTGTGCCAACTCAGGCGCAGGCAGGGAGCTGAGTTGCAGCGTGGCTTGACCGCTTGCTTGCACAAGATGGTGTGTCTCCTTGAGGGTGGGTGCCGGGAAACGCACCGGGAAGCGTCCCTCTACAGCATCTCCCCCGGCGGGGGCGGTAGCTGACCAGCGCAGGGTGTTATCGCCCTCTTGGGTGGCGGTGAAATCAAAGAAAAGTGTGCCGGTAGTGCCGGCCTTGAGCGCAATGCTCTGCGGGGCATCTGCCCCCTCCAGCGAGACCTGCCAGGTGGCATCTTTCTCGGTGTTGTTAGTGATGGTGAGCGGCAGGCGCAAGCAATCGCCCAAGCTCATGAAGAAGGGAGTACCCGGCGTAATCATGACGGGTTGGCTGGCCGTCATTTCCGCTTCTGCCGAGCCGAATCGGCTACCGCTCTTATCAAGTGCCACAGCGAAGATGCGCCAGGTGGTGAGGGTATCCGGCAGCTGCACCGTGGTGTTGAACTTGCCCTCTGCATCCGTACGCAAGGCGGCCTGCCACACGGCTACGGGCGCAAAATTGGTGCGAAGGCGCGGCTGTTCGGTGCCCGCATCTTCGCTTTCTTCTTCGCTTGCGTCACCAAGGGCACGTTGGGGTGCTACTACGGGGGCGGGGGCCGGGGCATATTGCACTGTTGCTTCCTCACAATCTTCATCTGCCAGGGTTCGAGCACGGAATTGATTTCTCGTGCCGCCTGCCATGTAGACGTTGCGAGTTTTGCGCACATGACCGACCAAGGGGATATAGCGACCGGGGCCGATGATATCTCCTTTCCACACGGGAGCCATCAGCGTCAGACTGTCAGCGTATATGGTATTGGCGCCGTTCCATTCCATGTTGTTCAGCCACATGGTGGAGATGTGGATATCCCCGAAACTTTCTTCCAAATGAGGGAGGGTATAGGGAGCCACGGAAAGCATGCCGGCATCCACCGCGTAGAGGGTGACCACTGCGTCGGAGGGGGCACCACAGGGCAGGGTGACTTGACCGGTGAGGGTGAGCTCGCTACCGGGGCGTACCGTTTGTTCCGGGGTGGTGAGCTGCACGTGAAGCTTCATATCGGGGCGCGGTACATGGCATGTTTTGTTGGTGGTGCTCCAGTTGGTGAAGAGTTGGCTCTTTCCTTGCATTGTCTGCATGAACTGGATGCGCAGCTCACCGTCTTCGCCCTCACGCAAGGGGATGGTGAGTGTGTCTTTTTGCCCGTTGACCTGTACGGTCTGCACGCGGCACCCCTTGCGGGAGTGGATACCAAGCAAGGCTTCCCCGGCACGGCGGGATTCCACTTGCAGTTGCAGGCTGCCTTGCACGTGGGAGACTTCAAGTGTCGGTTCTTTTTCATCCTCCACCGCACCGCGCCACCAAGGATACCACATCATGATGGCTTGGAGCTTGCGGCCTGCTGTATCCGTGCCGCTCACGTGAATTTCGGCTTGTCTATCGTGCAAGCCCGGGGTGTTGCGGATATCATCCAAGGGCAAGAGGTAGCCACCGGTGCAGTTGGCGGGGATGGTGATTTCCTGTTCGAATACACATTTTTCGGACGTATGGGAGATGATGATGCCACCGGGCAGGGCCTCTTCTTGCGTCACCCTGCCCATGATGCGGACTCGGAGTTTTTGCTCGCGGTCGAGGTGCTCCTCCTTGCCTGGGCCTGCTTTGTACAAGTGCAGGCGCTTGCCTTGCAAATTCGGCATAAAGTCTGCGGCGTAGAAGGAGCACGAAGCGGGAGCCAACTTTTTGTATTCCTGTCGATCGTTGGCTACGCTGCCTGCAATGCTGATACCGGCGCGGCCCGCCGAGTGCGGGGAATAGTCGTTGCTGATATAGCCCTGCAAAGTGAATTGACCCTGCGCATCGGTTTTGGCACTTGTTTTGATGTGGCTTGTGGGGGAATCCTCCGGCTTGAGCGAAATCATGCTGTGCGTGCAGTTTATGTTCAAATCGAGAGTGGCATTGCTGAGCGGAGTGCCATTCAAATCCGTGGCTTGCACGGTAGCAGAGAAAGTGCGCGGAGCAATTTTTTGGTCGATCTGCATGGCTGCTTTCGCTTCAAAGGCATCGCGGCGGAAGACTTCGCAGGCGATGCGGATGCTTTCGGTGGCGCTGTGCTTTCCGGGGATGCTTGCGGTTACGGTGTAATGACCTGTTATATCATCTTCTCCCGTGGGGAGTGAGAAGGAATCTGCCCATGCGCCAAAGGCATCCAACGTGAGGTCACGCTGCAACAGAAGCTCGCCATTGGGCTTGCGCACTCTGAGCTGTATGATTTGTTCCTCCTGCGCGATGGAGCTATCGCCCTCTGCCGAGGTTCGGCGCAGGATGCCACGCAGGTTCACGGTGTCGCCCGGCCGGTAGAGGGGGCGGTCTGCGATGATTTCTTGGCGCAGTTCTGCGGTGCCGGTGGGGTGATAGCCCGCCTCACTTGTGGTGGTATAGTCTTCCCCGACAACAGCGAGTTCTACTGTTGTGTAGCTACCTTTTTTCGGTGGGTTGAGCACACCCTCCGTCAAGGCATGTTTGTTGCCTTTTTTATCATAAACATCTGCCTCGCGCACGAGAGAGCCATCGCTCAGGCGTGTGATAATCAGCTTGCCGTGCGAGTGGCTGCAGAAGAGGTCTGTCACTTGCAGCAGAAGGTAGGAGGGTATTTCAAAGATGTTGGGGTTCACCCCCAGAGCTTCTGCTTGTTTGCGTACTGTGGCAGAGACTTTGGGTGTGCTGGAGATGACATAGAAGCCGGGCTTGGTGTTGCCCCCGGTGAGGGTATCCAGATTCACCATGCTTTCTTGGGTATAAAGGACAGCGGAGGCATCTCCCGCAGAGAGATTGATGCGATGCGGCTCAAACGAGGTGAATTGATTGAGGAAAGCCTTCCATTTCGTTGCTTCGTAGGTGTGGCTGAGCTGCGCGGACGAAAGACTCATGCGAATCGTTTTGAGTGTGTGGTCTGATTCCGCAGGGAGAAGCTCTTTGCGCTTTTCTTCGGCTGCAAGGCGATATTGAAGACGCTCGATGATGGATTTGTCGGGGAGATTCGGCCTGCTCATGCGGGAGGTTACGAGTTCAAGCGCCTTTGCCGCATCAATATGCCAAGCTTTTAACTCCACGCTTTCGGCATTGGTGGAGAGGAGCCGGAAGTGGTGGTCACCATGAAGCGGGAGATGCAGGGTACCTGTGCCCAGTTGAGGGTAGGCTGGGTTAAAGCTGAGGCGGTGCAGGTGATCGCAGGCGGTGCTCAGCCCATTTGCCGCAGCAGTGCTCTGCGGGACGATGAGTTCCAAATCTGCCGGTACCATATCGCTGACGGAGAGCAGGAGGGCATCTGCCGTGGGTTCCGCACGGTAGCTGATTTGTCGATTTTTCTGCCCCTCGGTTTGGTTGATACGTGGCTCGTAGGTCTTGCTTTCCTCTTTATCCTCTACGAGAGAAATGAGAGTAGTCTTGCCGTCAATGGTAAGAGTTTTGGTTTTGCTATCTGCGCCCGGCTCGGCTACATGTTCACCACAGCGGATGCTCAGCTTACTGAAGATAGCGGGCAAATCTGCCTGCCGAACGGGGGCGGAAAATTTGAGTTTGAGCCGCATCTCCGGCTTTTTTCCCTCCTCCGTTTCTTTGGCGGTGGACCAAGAGATGTACTGAATAAGCCCCGTGCCAAGCTCTGCTTCCGGTCGGAAACGGAAAGTCTCCTCGCGCTCATCACTCCCCGGTTCAATGATACTGATGCCGCTGTCTTCCTGTGGTTCCATGACCAGCTCCCAAGAGGTGGAGCTATCCAGATTCTGCGGTGCCCGTACGATGACAAATCCCGGCACGACCGTGTCGCCCGATACGGCTTTCCAGTCTGCCTTGGCATCAGCAAGTGCCTGGAGCGCCTTGCCGCGCTCTGCCTCAAGTTGTGCCAGGGTGGCGGGCTCGGCTTGGGCCGGTATGGTGCGGGGACCGTAGCTTCCATCATCCTTCACTTCGCGAAACGCATAAGTGATGGGGCCGGACGGAGAAAAATCGATGCTTTCTTTGCTGTGCTGATGAGTGGGGAAGATGCAAAAAGTGGCGGTCGGAGTGCCCTCCAGACGTCTGGCAGATAGTGGGCTCATGGGACAGGCAAAAGTGATGGTATCGGGGGAAATGTTGCCCCCGCCCAAGTATTTGTTCTGTCCGGGTTTGAACGAAAGCCGGAAATTGGTGCGAACAGAGGTGCCGCGGGCGAAAGTAATGGAGAGCGTGTCTTGATCCGTCCATCGGTACAGAGGTTGGTGGTCTGCATCCCCGGTGATGGTGACGTTGCCGGGGTTTTGTTCGTAGAGCTCGCTTGTGTGCACAATCGGTTCATCAAATCGGATGATGAGACCGGTGTCCGTGTAGCGCTTGCTGACCGCATGGCAGAGCGCTGTGGCCGAGAGAAGAAAGAGGAGAAACAGGTGGGCTGCTTTCATAGTGATATTCTATACCAAAATAGTTGGATTGTCACTCAAAAAACTTTGTTCAAAAGTTGCCTTAAATGAACAATTTATCTTGCTATTTTGTGACGCTGTGATACAATCCGCGCGCGGGGCGGTACAACCCCGGGTGCTACAACATGAACAAATGCTTTCAGATTGCAGCAACTCTGGTTGCTTTTCTCTTCATCGTCGTAATGCCGGCGGGTGCAGCAGGAGAGGCGGGAAATGCCGCTCAATCCGCGCAGCCGCCCTCCAAGGGCATTGCTTGTTTTGAGGATTTGCGTGGTCGTATCCTGGCGGTTCCTTCATCCACCGTGCAGGATATTTTTGTTGAGGAGCATTATCCCGACATCAAGCTCGACCGCTTTGACACGGAGGCGGACATGATGCTTTCCCTGCAACAGGAAAAGTGCGATGGCGCTATCATGGACGATGTGATTTGCTATGCCTTGGTGCGCAAGACCGAGGGCGTGACCATTCTGCCGGATAGCCCCGTGCCGCCTTGCCAGATGGGGGTGGTGTTCGGTAAGCACAATGCCGAGCTTTGCGAGCAGTTCAACGCCTTCATCCGCCACCTCAAATCCACGGGCGAGCTCCAACAAATCATGGACCGCTGGATTAAGCATTTTGACACGGCGGAAATGCCGGAACTGCAACTTCCCACGCAGGGTACCCCCATTCGCGTGGCTATGGAACCCTGCACAGAGCCCATTGTCTTTATCAAAAATGAAAAAATTGCGGGGTTTGATGCAGAGCTGATTCATCGTTTTTCCGTGTATATCAATCGCCCCGTGGAGATTGTGGAGATGGAGTATGACTCCCTGATTGCCTCTACCACAACAGGCAAGGCTGATATGGCCGCCTCCGGCATTCTTATTACGGATGAACGCGCTGAAAGTGTGCTTTTCTCTGAACCGTACTACGATAGCCATTCCCGCGTGGCGGTACTTACCAAAAATGCGCATCCCTCCATCGTGACTTCCGAAGATGATTCCCGCAATTTGGGAATCTGGGGGTCTATAAAGCGCAGCTTCTACCGCAACATCATCGAGGAACGCCGCTACATGCTTCTGTGGGAAGGCCTGAAAGTCACCGTCTACATTTCCTTCTGCTCCGCAGTGTTAGGCACCGTGCTGGGGGCTTTCATTTGCTATTTGCGCATGTGCCGTTTCAAGACATGCCGTGCGATTGCCCGTGTGTACATTGATATCATGCGCGGTACCCCGGTGCTTGTGTTGCTTATGATTATGTGCTACGTGGCTTTCACCAAGTTTGAAAATACGCCCGTGGCCATCATCACCTTTGCCATGAACTTTGCGGCGTATGTGAGCGAGATGTTCCGCACCTCCATCAGCAGTATTGATAAGGGGCAGACAGAAGCCGGTATTGCCTTGGGGTTCTCTCCCGTGCGCACATTCTGCTACATTGTGTTGCCCCAGGCTGTGCACCGTGTGTTGCCCGTGTACAAAGGTGAGCTGATTTCTCTCATCAAAAATACCTCAATCGTGGGCTATGTGGCGGTGGCGGACTTGACACGCGCTTCCTATATCATCCGCGGGCGCACCTTCGACCCCTTCTTCCCGCTCATCATGGTAGCGGCCATGTATTTCCTGATTGCTTGGCTCTTTACCGTGGTGCTGGACCGCATTGGCCGCAAAGTATGCTGATTATTTGAACATCCCACCCCTTTTAACCGAACATGATACAAATCAAACACTTGCAAAAGAGCTTCGGTAAGCTCGATGTGTTGATGGATGTTAATCTGAACATCAAACGCGGTGAGGTCATCTCCATCATCGGGCCATCCGGTACGGGTAAGAGTACTTTCCTGCGCTGCCTCAACCTGCTGGAGCAACCCACGGGCGGCAGCATTGTGATAGATGGCCAAGAGGTGCTCGATGGGCATGTGAATGCCTCCAAACTGCGCCAAAAGATGGGCATGGTGTTCCAATCTTTCAATTTGTTCAACCACCTCTCTGTGCTGGACAATGTGTGCATAGGCCCTGTCAAGCTCCTTGGCAAAACCCGTGCGGAGGCCGAGGCTAAGGGCATGGAGCTTCTCAAGATGGTAGGTATGGCAGAAAAGGCTCAAGCCATGCCGGCAGAGCTTTCCGGTGGGCAAAAACAGCGTGCGGCCATAGCCCGCTGCCTTTCCATGGACCCGGAAATTATTCTTTTCGATGAACCCACTTCGGCGCTGGATCCCACGATGGTGAGCGAGGTTCTCTCCGTGATTCGTGCGTTGGCGCGTCAGGGGATGACAATGGCCATCGTCACGCACGAAATGTCTTTTGCCCGCGATGTGAGCACCCGCGTGGTATATATGGACCAAGGTGTGATTTATGAAGAGGGAACACCCGAACAGATTTTTGACAATCCCCGTCGCGAGCTGACTCGCATATTCGTTAATCGTATCCGCGATTTTCATTACTGCTTCCACAGCGCAGACTACGATCGCTATGAGCTGAAAGCTGCGTGGCAGAACTATTGCAGCAAGTATTTTCTCTCGCGTAAAGCGGTGTCAGAAACACGGCGTGTCTCGCTTTCTCTTTTCCGCTTGATTCCGCTGGATTGTGGGGCGGTGGATATGTATTTCCGCTATTCGGAAAAGACCGGCGAACTGAGTTTGGAAGTTTTGCTGCCGCCCGGCATGGAATCCGTGTTCGGGGGGATGGCGCATGCTGTGCACATGCAACAGATTCGCAACGTGTGCCGCAGTATTGAAGAAGCCGTGGAGGAAACGGAGATAGGCGAGCGTGTGCGCTGCCGTTTGGTGTTCCGCAATTTAAACCGATAAAAAGATATGAAACAAATCATCAGATGCTTTCTATTGAGTCTGCTGCTTATCGTATGCTGTGGATGCAGCAGCACAGCTACTTCTCGCAACGCCTCTCAGGAAAAGGGTGTTGTGGTGTTGGATATCGGCCATTTCATCGGTAGCGGTGGTGCCGCTACGCCCGGCCGGGTGAATGGTAAAATTATTTCCGAATGTTCCTTTTGGTACGAATATAGCTACTACACGAAAAAGGTGATAGAAGATGCCGGCTATACCTGCGTGGTTACGAACCGGGGCAATGCCCCCACCAAGGAGCCGCTCCTCACGTACGCGCGCCGCGCGGGCGTAGTGCAATTGTGCCATCCGGACAAAAATGCGGCTCGCTATCCCTCCAAATACCATCCCGACCGAGTGGCCAGTGGCATGGTGAGTGCAGATTACGCCATTGAGCGAAATGCTGCCTGCATTGTTTTCCTTCATCACAACAGCACCGGAGGCTGGACGAATGGCCCCTCCAACAGCTTGATTATCTGCAACAAATTCAATGGCCGCCCCTTGGCAGATACCATTGCTCGCACGCTTGAAAATGAAATTCTGAATCACCGCATGCCCAATGGTGGTCGCGGTTGCCGTACTATCGTACGTTGCATTGATGCCGAGCGCTCTGCCGGTTGGCTCAACGCTTGCGATGACTCCGGAATCCCCGCAGCTGTGATTGAAGCTGCCTATCTGAATAATCGCGCCCATGCCGCCTACCTGGCCGTAGATGCCAATGCCCGCGAGTATGCAGAATCTATTGGTCGCGGCATCGTGCGCTACATGCGCAATGGTGCTTTGCCCCAGCCCCGCCACATCCGCGCGGATGAAAACAAGCCCGACCAAGGCTCCTTTGGCTATGCCGCCGAATCCCGCCGCCTCAATGTCCCCGGCGCCAAACGGCTGGTGCACTAAGCGCAACCGGATATACCCTTGATGAATCCCCCTCCATGTACTGCGTAAGTGCATGGAGGGGCTTGATTTCATGGCGCGGCGGCAGCTTGACACGGGGAAATGATTTTGATAGTGTAGGGACGTTATGTTTTCATTGCTTTCAGACAAGCTCGATGATGCCTTTCGCAAGTTGCGGGGGCTCTCCAAGATATCCGAATCGAATATAGCCGAGGCGATGCGCGATATTCGCATGGCGCTGTTAGATGCGGATGTGGAGTATAGCGTGGCGAGAGAATTCATAGCCCATGTCAAGGAGAAGGCGATGGGGGAGGCGGTGCTCAAGACGGTGAAGCCGGGTGAGCAGATTGTTAAAATTTTCCGGGACGAGCTGGCAGATTTGCTGGGCGGAGATGCCGCAGAATTGAATTTGGCGGCACCGGGGCGTATTCTTGTGGTAGGTTTGAATGGTGCCGGTAAGACGACGACCAGCGCTAAATTGGCGCGCAAGCTGAAGCAGGAGGGGCGCAAACCCCTTTTGGTGGCTTGCGACTTGGTGCGCCCCGCAGCTATTGATCAGCTGGCAACCCTTGCCGGCCAGATTGAGGTGCCGGTATACACGCCTTCTCCTGCGGAAAAAGATGTCATTCGCGTTGCAAAGGATGCTTTGCGCTGGGCCGATGGTGTGGAGCACGATGTCATCATCTTTGACACCGCCGGGCGCCAGGAAGTAGATGAACCGCTGGTGGAAGAACTGCGCAAGCTTGCTAAATACCTCACCCCCAATGAGGCATTGCTTGTGGCAGATGCGGCTACCGGCCAGCAAGCTGTGCGTGTGGCGCAGACCTTCGATAAGGCGGTGGGACTCACCGGCATCATTCTCACCAAGTTGGATGGTGATGCTCGCGGCGGTGCGGCGTTGTCCATGCGAGCCGTCACCGGCAAGCCCATCAAGTATATTGGTGAGGGTGAAAAATTGGACATGTTCGGGGCGTTTGTGCCGCAGCGCATGGCCGATCGCATTCTCGGCATGGGAGACATCGTGGGCTTGGTGGAAAAGGCTGCGGAGAAGATAGACGAAAAATCTGCCATGAACTCTGTTTCGCGCATGATGAGCGGGGAATTCAATTTCAACGATTTCTTGGCACAGATGCGCATGATGCAGAGCTTGGGCCCCTTGGAAGGCTTGCTGGGGCTGTTGCCCGGTTTCAGTAAAATCAAGAAGCAACTGCCGGATGGGGCATTGGATCCGAAAAAGCTCAAGCACATGGAGGCGATAGTGCTGTCCATGACCCCGGCAGAGCGAGCCAACTACAAGTTGCTCATTCCCAGCCGCCGCCGCCGTATAGCCAAGGGCTCCGGACGGTCGGAGATAGAGGTAAACCGTTTCATCAAGAACTTCAAGGATATGAAAGAAATGATGAGTGGCAAGGGCAAGATGGGCAGCATGATGAAAGCCATGGGTAAGATGAAGATGCCTCCCGGCGGTGCCGCCGGTGGTGGAATGCCTGATTTGTCTGCGCTGATGGGCGGTGGCATGCCGGATATGAGCCGCATGCCCAAGATGCCCGGTGGCATGAATGCTTTTCGTGGACTCTTTGGCGGAAGAAGATGATAGAATATGCCCACTTCTTTCGTAGAGCTTAAGTAAGACACCTTATTTATGAAACACCTGATGGCTACGCTGACCATGGGCGCCGCACTTGCCTCAACTGCTTTGGCCGGGGTGGATGCGATGCAGAACCTGCAGAAACCACAATCGGGCAAAGCTGCTCAATTCTCCTTTGGCGGGGAGAAAAATCGCGACTTCCTGTTGGATGGGAAACCCTTTCAAATTCGCGCCGGCGAGATGCACCCGCAGCGTATCCCCCGTGCTTATTGGCGGCACCGCATACAAGCTGCCAAGGCTATGGGGCTCAACACAATAGCATTCTATGTGTTCTGGAATGATATTGAAAAAGAAGATGGTAGCTATGACCTGACCGGCATGCGCGATATCGGGGCATTCATTGATATGTGTGCAGAGGAAGGGATGTGGGTGCTTTTCCGCCCCGGCCCTTATGTATGCGGTGAGTGGGATTTAGGTGGTTTGCCCGCCCGCTTGATGAAAGAGAAGGGCGCCCACCTGCGCACCATGAAGAATGCTCATTTCATGGAGGAGCAAACCCGCTATTTGGAAAAGATGGCCGAGATTGTGATTCCCCGCCTGTGCAAGAACGGCGGTCCTGTGCTGATGGTGCAGCTGGAAAATGAATACGGCAGCTACAATTCCCCGCATTCACATGTGGAGTACATTCAGTGGCTGAAGAAATTCTGGGAAGATAAGGGAGCCGGGCCGTTCTATCTGTCGGAAGGCGCTACCCGCCGCCACTTGCGTTTCGCAGTACCGGGTGTTGCGCTGGGATTGGATCCGGCTGAGCGAGAAAAAGATTTCCAAGTGGCGTGGAGCGTGAATCCGGAAGTGCCCGTATTCTCCAGCGAGACCTATCCCGGTTGGCTGCGCCACTGGGGGGAGGGCAACTGGAAGCCCTCTCGCGAGGTGTTGGACGTGGTTCGTTGGTACATGAAAGAAGGTAAATCATTCAACCTTTTTGTGCTGCATGGTGGTACTAGTTTCGGCCTGACAGCCGGTGCCAACTGCAATAGCAATGAACAGGAAGATGACATTGAACCGGATTTGACCAGCTATGACTACGGCTCCCCCATTGGCGAACAGGGCAACCTGACTGCGGAGTACCATGAGTACCGCGATATCATCAAATCTGCCTTGCCGGCAGAAGCGCAGGTGCCGGAGCCGCCCACTACTCCTGCTGCGATGCAGATTTCCGCTTTTACCCCCGAAAAGGCAGAAGCCTTCGGCCGTTATTTCGCCCGGCCTCAATCCACTTATGATGAGCCACCCACCTTGGAGGCGTTGGGGCAGAACCAAGGTATGGCCATTTACTGCGCGACATTGCCCGCCGGCCCGGAAGCTACGCTGAATTGCCGCGTGCATGATATGGCGCAGGTTTATGTGGACGGTAAGTTTGTGGGTTCTATCAACCGCATGAAAGGGCAGACCGGTATCCGTATTCCCGCTCGCAGTGCGGAGCAGAGCATACGCATTGTTGTTGATACCTTTGGGCACATCAATTTCCACCACAAGATGGAAAAGGATAACAAGGGGATTGTGGATGCCGTGACCTTGGATGGCACCCCGGTGACGGGCTGGAAAGTTTCATTGCTGCCCCTCAAGACGGTGCCGCAGCCGTGCAGCCCAAGGCGAGCTTGTGTCAACATTGCGCAATCACAGAGCGGGTGCTTCAAGGCAGAGGTGCAGCTGGAGAAAGTGGCTGATACCTTCCTTGATATGTCCGCTTGGGCCAAGGGCTATGTGTGGGTAAACGGTCACCTGTTGGGCCGCTATTGGAGCATAGGGCCGCAGCAGCGCCTGTATTGCCCGGCAGAGTGGCTCAAGGAGGGCAAGAACGAGGTGTTTGTGCTGGACACACACCGCACAGAGCCTGCTCCCATTCGCGGTTGCACAGAGCGCAATACCGAGGTGCTTATCGACACGGAAAACGCCAACAACGTCTGGTAAGCCACATCCTGCCAATGACAAAAATCCCCTTCCGGCCTGTGGGCGGGAAGGGGATTTTTCGCATCCGCATGATTGGTGGATTAGCTCCTGTTGCTGCGGAGGTATGAGAAAAGAATCCAACCTGCCCATGCAAGGTCGAGCACACCAAATATGTAGAAAATGGTCTGTGCGCTGCCGACTTCCATGCCGTAGGCGTGGTTGATGAACAAGATACCCAGCAGGGCAAAGAGGACGCAGCGAACGATGGTGACGGTACGGGATTGGTATCTCATCTCTCGTGTGTAGGGGGGTGATATTTACTTCGTAAGCCCCATCAGCTCCATCTCAAAAATAAGAGTGGAGTTCGGGCCGATGCTGCCGGGGCCGTTGGCACCGTATGCCAGATTGGCGGGGATAGTCACACGCCACTTGGCACCCACGGGCATGAGCTTGAGGGCTTCTGTGAAACCGGGAATCACCTGGCGAATGTTGAACTTGACCGGCTGCTGAGATTGGTCGAACACTGTGCCATCTACCAAGGTGCCCTTGTACATAACCTCTGCGGTAGGGGCATCGCCGTGCTTGGCTGCATCATACTTCTCGCTGCCGCCGGGGACAATCACTTCATACTGCAAGCCGCTCTCCGTGGTTGTCACCTCAGGGCGCTTGCCGTTTTCTTCCATATATTTGCGACCCAGCTCCAGGTTTTCTTCACCTTTCTTGGCAGCGCGGCCTTGCAGCATGGAAATGAACTCCTGCTGGTAACGCTCTATGTTTTCATTGATGAGGCTCATGTCCATATCATTGCCCAAGGCATCCTGCACGCCTTTGGCCAACGCATCGCCCACCAAATCATCTGCCGTGAGGCCGGGCAGCATCTGGGGGAGCATTTGGCTGCCGAGACGGTGGCCGATGAGGTAGGACATCACTTTCTTCATTTGTTCTTGGTCTGACATGACGCTCATTCTACGCCTCTTTTGTGCAAATGACAAGCATGTTGCCGGACATAAATCTTTTAATTCGTGAGAAAAGATGATAGATTGTGGGCATGGACGGTCGTTTTGCTATTGTATCGTTGGGGTGCGCCAAGAATTTGGTCGATTCTGAGGTGATGGCCGATGTCATGTTGAAAGCCGGGTTCAACAAGGTAGAGCCCGAACAGGCAGATATACTCATCATCAACACCTGCGCATTTATCGACCCCGCCAAACAAGAGGCGATTGATACCATTTTTGCTGCCACGCGAGCCAGAGAGAATGCAGAAGCCCCCATTCATCAAAAAATTATTGTTGCCGGATGTCTTTCTCAACGCTATGCCAAAGAACTGGTGAGTTTGATGCCTGAGGTGGATTGCTTCTTGGGGGTGGATTACGTGTGCAAGGTGGCAGAGGTCGCCGGAGCCTGCCTTGATGGCACAGCGGAGAAGGTGTACAGCACGAAAGTCTCTACCCTGGTGCCGGATTTTGGAGAAACACGCTATCGCCTGACCAATAAACATTTTGCCTATGTAAAAATTGCCGAAGGATGTAACCACGCCTGCTCCTATTGCGTGATTCCGCGCATTCGCGGTGCACACCGCAGCCGCCCCCAAGCCAATGTCTTGCGAGAAGTGCGGGCTCTGGTGGAGCAGGGGGTGAAAGAAATCAACCTCATTGCCCAGGATACCACCTACTACGGTATGGACAAATGGGAAGAAAAAGCACAGCGAACCAGCGGGGTGGATTCCAGCCGCGGCGAGTCGCTGGCATCCCTGTTGCGGGAAATAAATGATATCCCCGGCGATTTTTGGGTGCGCGTGCTCTACACGCACCCCGCTCACTGGAGCCAGGAGTTAATTGATACCTTTGCACAGTGTGAAAAAGTGGTGAAATATGTGGATATCCCCTTGCAGCATATTTCTGCTCATATCCTTGAGGAACAACGCCGCAAGACGGATGGTGACTACATCCGACATCTCATCCGTAACTTGCGCGCAGCTGTGCCGGGGATTGGCCTGCGCACCACCTTTATCAGCGGCTTGCCCGGCGAGACGGAAGATGACCATGCCGAGCTGCGTGATTTCATCCGCGAGTTCCGATTTGAACGCGCCGGTGTGTTCCCCTATTCCCGGGAAGAAGGTTCCCTGGCTGCCCGCATGAAAAACCAAGTGCACCACTCAACCCGCAAACGCCGGGCCAATGAGCTTTCCATGATTTTGGCCGGTATTGCAGATGAAATTGGCCTGGAATGTGTGGGGAAGACGATGCGTGTGCTGGTAGATGCGCCCGGCATTGCCCGCGGACCGTGGGATGCACCTGATGTGGATGGCACCATTCACGTTGACCCGGAGCTGCCCGTAGGAGAGTTCGCAGAGGTTGAAATTGTGGATGCAATCGCCTATGAACTCTTTGCAGAGGGTGCAGTGGATGATTCCGTGGAATAAAGCCCGAAAAACAGGCGATTTTTTGCCATCTGTCTCACTTTGTGAGTGACTTTGCTTTCCTGATTTGGTAAGATAGTCTCACTAGCTATGATGAAACAGTTTTCTCACGCCGCCCTCTTCTCTCTGATGGCACTTGGAGCCTTGTCTGCCGCTCCCTGTCTGCATGCCCAGGAGGCTGATGCATCGACAACAGAAAGTGCGCGCCGCCAAATGGCCGTGCGAGATGCCATGCAAGAGCTGCAGGAAGCTCGTCTGGCATATCAGGCCCGCCGTTATAGTGATGCCGTGGAGCACTACCGCAATGCCTTGTCTGTGTTGCCCAAAGCTCCGGCTTCGGCGGCACAGGAAAAGTTTATTAAGGAAAGCCTTTCGGATGCTTTAATAGCCAAGGCTATAGATTACCGTACCGTGGGGCGTAAGGATGAGGCTATCTCCTTCCTTAAAGAGGCATTGGAACTTGCTCCCGACAATCAGCGCGCCAAGGTGGAATTGGTGCATACCTCAGACCCTGTGCGTACCAACCCGGCGCTGACGCCTCAGCACGTGGGCGATGTGGAAGAAGTAAGTCGTTTGCTGACTTTGGGGTACGGTTACTTAGATTTGGGTAAGTATGATGAGGCCATTCAGACTTTTCAGGCCGTGGCTAAGTATGACCAGTACAACTCAGCCGCTCGGCGCGGTATAGAGCAGGCTCACAAACGCCGCTCTCAATACTACCGCACCGCGCATGATACCACACGTGCACACATGCTTGAAAAGGTGGATGCAGAGTGGCGAGAGGAAGACTACGCCGATGAAGTAGTGGATATGCAGGTGCAGGGGGAAGCAGCCGGTGCGATGGTGCAGTCTGATGCCGAGCTTTTCAACTCTTATGCCGAGCGTTTGGAGAACATGGTGATGCCCTCCATCGTCTTTGACGATGCCGGTATCATGGATGTGATTGATGCTTTGCAAAATCAGATTCGCCGTTTTGAAAGCCAGAATGCTACAACCGGCCGTTCCATCAACATCACTTCTAATTTTGGAACCCCCAATACACCCGGCTACAAGGAATTGATGGAGCGCACCGTGCGACTTAATCTTTCGCAAGTTTCCGTCAAGGCTGTGTTGGATTTGCTGGCCTCTCAGCTGGATATCAACTACTATTTCACTCCCACCGGTGTGGAGCTTTCCTATTCCGGCAAAAACTTTGGCCCGATGGTGGATCGCACCTTCTTTGTGCCGCCTCACTTCTTTGATGCTCCCGCAGATGGCGGGGCGGAAGATGATGAAGAGGATGATGCATTCAGCGATGGCGGGGGCACGATGAAAATTCAGCGCGTCAATCCCGTGGCTGTGCTCAAGAGCATGGGTATCTCTTTCCCGGAGGGCTCCAACGCTCGCTACCTGCCGGCCGCTCGCCAGTTGCGTGTGCGCAACACGGCACACAATATGGCTGACATTGAGGAGTTGCTGAGCGTTCCTTTGGAGGGTGAGCGCCAAGTGGTATTGAGTGTCACGGTGATGGAAGTGTCCGAGACGGATCTCAACGAATTAGGCTTTGAATGGTTGCTCAACGTGAGCTTGAATGGTGAGAATTTCCTGGATGGTGGTGTACAGGGGGCAACCTCTGCGGCAACCGGCGTGCCGACTTTCTCCACTGTGACTCATCCTGAAAACGGTCAAATAGCCCCCTCCATCAGCAATGGATTGCGCACCGGGACGAAGGCCATAGGCATTTCCGGCATGGATAAGCTCATTTCAACCGGTTCTGCTGCTGCATTCGGAGTAGGACATGATGCTTCTGCCCCTGCCATCTTTGGTATTCGCGGCGTGTGGAATGCGGCAGATGTGACCATGATTATGCGTGGCCTTTCTCAGAAAAAAGGTGTAGATATTCTTCAAAATCCGCGCATTGTCTTCTCTCCGGGAGCCGAGGAGCAGATCACCTTTGCCAATGTAAAAGAACTGTTCTTCCCCGAATCGTATGAACAAGGCGAAATCCAGATGACCAATGGTCGCACCAATTACGAAACCGGCCTTGATGGCAAGCGTGAAGCTACCGGCAGTTCCAGCGGCAATGTCATCGCCACCGGTGCCACACCACAGGACTTTGTGCGTTTTGGCATGACAGAGGAAGGTATTGGCGGTGTGGGTACCATCATGCAGATTCACAGCGCCGAGGTTTCAGAGGGCGGCCAGCATGTGACAGTTGCTCTCACGACCACCGTCAACGAGTTTGAGGGATTCATCAACTGGGGTTCCCCGATTAATGCTGTGGTGTGGAGCGCCGACAATGAAGACAATATAGTGAAATTGGAGCTCTCTCCCAACCGCATCCTGATGCCCATGATTAAACGTTACCGAGAAAACACAAAGGTAACGGTAGTTCCCGGCACGGTACTGGTGTTGGGTGGCCTGAAAGAGGCCAAGATGGTGCGTTATGAAGATAAAATTCCCGTCTTAGGAGATTTGCCTCTCGTGGGACGCTTGTTCCGATCTTCCGGTGAGGAAAAGGTACGCAAAGCCTTGCTGTTCTTTGCTAAGATAGACGTGGTAGACCCCACGGGGCGCGATGTCAAGACAGGTAAAAGACCTGACGAGACAGTGGATAACATGTAATCATGCTGATATTAAATGAGCAAACATAATGATAAGTATACGCTTGAAGGGGATGATGATTCGCAGGTGCGTACCATTATCCGGCGGTTGAATGAGGACAGACCTGCGCAAGAAAAATCTCGCGAGGTGGTGGTGCGTGCGGATGGTACGAAAGCTATACGTGTCACAAAGAAACGCAAGATGATGATGACCAACGAGGAACGGAATCGCCGTTCCCGCCGTTCATTTGTCATGATACTGCTTGGCGGTATACTGCTGTGTACCTTGTTCGTGGCCTTCTTCATGTACCGGATGACTTCGATGACCGGTACAGATTACCTCACGAAGCAGGAAGCCGCGCTGACTCAGGCGTGGGGGGCAAAGCAGGTGCGTTGCTCCGGGGCGAGTATTGATGGTATGGAGCTTTCCATCGCCAGTATCGTGGCCGAATTCCCGGAAAATGCTTTCTTGCAGCGTGTGGAACTCACGAATGTCAAAGCCTCCTTGTCCGCCTCTACCTTCCTTTCCGGTAAAATCAAGGCAGATGAACTCAGCATTGCTCGTGCGTCCTTGATTGTGTCTGCGGCAGCGCGTCAGCTCGATATGCCTCGCCAAACGGGAGAGGATTTGTGGAAAATCAAGAGAGTCGTGTGTGACGATATGAATGTCACATTTGGCGGTGTGGTAGAAGCCGATTCTCCGGTGGTGCTGCGCCAGTCACAGGCCTATATGTATGGGTCGACCGGGGCACGTGTAGTGATGCTGAACGGTGGCTTGTTAATGATGCGAGGTTGGAAACCCATTTCCTTGACAGAGGGGAAGATGCGTATAACTCCTACCTCCATAGAAGATATCAGCTTGCGTGGCACTACGGATCCCTCTCGCCTCAAGGCAGATGGACGCCCGGAGACGACCGTGCATATCTCCGGCGCTATTGCCGGTGGTTCCCCATTGGCCGGACCGCTTATGCTGGATGCGGATAATATGAACTTTGCGGAGTTCTCCAATGGGGCGTTTGCTCATTTCTTTGCTGCACACACAGAATCGATTGCGAAGGGCTCTCAGAAGCCTTTGGCGTTCATTACATTGCCTATAGAGACAACGGTGCCTCGTTTCAGTGGCGTGTTTCATGTGAAAGACGTGCGTATCACAGCGTTCCCTGCTATGATGATTTTCACTGAGCATATTGACCCGAAGTACCGCAAGCGTTATTTGCCCCCCATGATTTCCAAGGGCTCCGTGACGCTGAGTGAGACGGATGGAAACATTTCTCTGGTGATTGCAGAGAATGATATGGAAGAACGCGATTTGATTTCTCTGCGCGCAAAGTTGACAGTTGATGCAGCGAATCAGCTCACCGGTACGATAGATTACGGCTTGCCTGCTATTCTTACCCGTGTGGAGTACCCCGATGGACTGTCCGACCCCATGTTCCGCGAGGATGGTCGCAATGCCTGGTTCTGCACGCAGGTGTCAGGGGCAGCCAATCAGCCGACTGACAATGCCGAGCAGTTGGATGTAGCAGCAGAGGATGCGCGCAAACTGCGTCCTGCCCGTACTCCCTTTGATACGCTTGACGTAGAGCGATTGAACCAACGTATCAATGCGGCCAATGCGGATGCCCAACCTCAGCCGGAGCAGACGCCGGCTCCCATGAATCAGCAGAATCCCTTTGGTGCTGATACGCAACCGCAGCAGCAGCAAACAACCCTCCCTGATGCACCTTCAACACTGCCGACCGGGGGAGGGCTGACACTGCCTGTTGACAATTCCATTTTTGGCGGTGGGTTGTAAGATAAAGAAAAGATAGCTATGGGTTCGGAAATACGGCAGAAGTGGTGGACTCGCCCCCTGGGGCATCTGTTGTGGTGCTTTATGGCTCTGCTGTGTGCTACCTTGCGCAAGCGCATGGTGAACCTCAATGGTGCGGATGACCCTTGGGGAACGTATCAGTGCATTTGCGCGATTTGGCATAACCGTGTATTTTCTCCCTGCCATCTCTACCGCTATGTTCTGAAAGGGAAGTTGCCCATGAGCATGCTCACCAGCGCCAGTAAGGATGGGGCATTGCTCACCACTATAGCCAATGACTACGGCATGCGCACGGTGCGTGGCTCCAGTCACCGCCGAGGGGCTGCAGGTTTCCGCGATATGGTACGCGAGCTGGATGCCGGCTGCTGCATGTGCATCACGCCGGATGGGCCCAAAGGCCCCCTCTACAAGTGCCGACCGGGTGTTGTTCGCCTGGCTTCCCTGAGTGGCTATCCCATCATTCCCGCCTGCATTGAATATTCCTCCTGCTGGCGCATTTCCAAAGCTTGGGATAAGTTTATCATCCCCAAACCATTCTCGCGTGTTACAATTACTTGGGGTAAAAAAATCTACGTGCCGGCTGATATCACAGAAGAACAGCAGGCAGAGTATTGCCGCATGGTGGAAGATGCGCTTGCTCATGGTACACCGGATTTTCCCCCACTTGAAATAGATCACTAATCATTCTTATAACAATGGCTACGACAATTGTTGACGGTAAAGAAGTATCACAACGCATCCGCGAGAGCCTCAAGGCAGAAATAGCGGAATTGACTGCGGCCGGGCGCACCCCCGGCTTGGCTGTGGTGTTGGTGGGGGAAGATCCTGCCTCTCAAGTGTATGTCGGTTCCAAGGTGCGCGCCTGTGAGGAGCTGGGCATCTATTCTCAAAAATGGGCTTTGCCGGCAGAGACAACCCAAGAAGAATTGGTTGCCTTGATTCACAAGCTCAATGCGGATGACCGCATCCATGGCATTTTGGTGCAGAGTCCTCCTCCGCCCCACATAGATGAAGAAGCTGTCATCCTCAATATCGATCCCCGCAAGGATGTAGATGGTTTTCACCCCGTCAACGTGGCCAAGTTGGTGTTGGAAGAAGAAGATGGGTTTGTGCCTTGTACACCGCTGGGCTGCATGGAGCTGCTCAAGGCATACGGCATTGATACGGCCGGAAAACACGCCGTGGTGATTGGGCGCAGCATGATTGTGGGCAAGCCAATGGCCCATTTGTTGGTCAGCAAGAAAGCCAATGCCACGGTTACCATTGCCCACTCCCGCACGGCTGATTTGCCCGGTCTTTGCCGCACAGCAGATATCATTGTGGCAGCAGTAGGCCGCCCCGAAATGGTGACAGCAGATTACGTGAAGCCCGGTGCAGTGGTACTGGATGTGGGTATCAACCGCATAGAGGATGCTACGCGACCGCGTGGCTATCGCATTGTGGGAGATGTGGATTATGCCGCCGTGTGTGATAAGTGCTCAGCTATCACACCTGTGCCGGGAGGCGTAGGCCCCATGACCATTGCCATGCTCATGGCCAATACGGTAAAAGCCTGCCGCCAGCTCACCTGCTGAGCGAGAAAGTTCAACTGATTGCAAAGGCCACCGCATCTGTTCGGTGGCTTATTTGTTGTTTGCTTATGGGGCGGCTCAGTTGGGAGCCGGGGTTTTCCATTGTGCCAACTGCTCCGGGAAAAGGCAGGTGCGGCAGCTGCTGCCGGCACAGAAATCCGCATCTATTTGCAGGAGCGCCTGATGAGCAAAACAATGGCGCAGCAACGCTTGCACATCCTCGCGGTCGCCAAAGAGCTGTTGCGCCGTGCGGCTGATGCTTCCGGGCAGAGAAGCTGCCTTCATTGCCAGATAACTCTGCCAAGCAGCCTCGCTCTCATCCTGTACGTAGACGTGGTTCACCAAAAAATCGGTGATGCGAGCGGCCCCGGCCAAGGCCATGCGCTTCTTTGCCGGGGCAGAAGGCAGGGTGTAGTGCATATCCCAATAAGGGTGGCGCAGGTTGGCCAGTAATCCAATCAGTTTTTTTGCTCCGGCTGCGTTGAACAGGGGGTATAATGTGTTCCATTCCTTAGCTGCTGCGGCCAGGGCTGCTACTCTGCGGTGCGGGTGGTTTTGAGGGCGTGTGGCGGTGTAGACCCATGGGATTTCCCGCCCCTCGCTCAATGCAAAATCATGTTGAACCGGCCACCAAGCATCCCACACGCTGCGGTGGTAGGTGCGGGTGGCGCTATCTGCCTTTTCCGGCAGTATCGGCAGCAGGAAGCCGGCTACACCAAAGAGGATGGCTTCTTCTCTGCCGCAGATTTGTCGGAGCGGTGCGCGAGAGGCCAGCAGCCGCATGGCGCCTTTGTTGGCGCTGTAACCCAGCGTTTCTGCCAAAGCTTCATACCACGCTTGTTCAGCCCCGCATTGCCGGGCTTTGGCGCGAAAGATTTTGCGCTTTTTATTGGCTCGGTGCGCGGCGGCTGCTTGCAGGAGAGTTTGAATACACTCCAGGGGCATCTTTGCCAAAGGGGCTGCGCAACGGGGTATCTGAATACCCGCTCGCATGGGGGATTGCCCGCTTGCTTGTTGCCGGATTTCCGGCGGCAAATAAAGTACAGGGATATCGCGGTGCTGCGAATCGCGCGTGTACCAGTTGCAGGGCGGGGGAGTGAGTACTACGTGTAAAATAACTTCGTTGAAATTCGGGTTTGCTCCGTGCCCGTGGCGCTCCCAGTCCTGCGCTTCGGGGTCAATTTCAATATCACCCCGCTGTACTTTGCCACCTATTTCAACTTCTGCGCGCAGGAAGTCTGCCCCCGCACCGCGATTCCATTGCCCGGCATCCAATACGCGCACGTTGCCGTGGTGTTCTGTCTCTCCGTGAACCGAGAGCAACCCCTGCGACCACAGCCGCTGTATCTCAATTTCCGAAAGCGGAGAGGAATCTTCAACGCCCGATTCCTCTGCCAGAGCTAACTTGGCATCACGGTATACGGCTTCCGTGAATGCCCGGTAGGCTGTTGCCAAGTATTGTTGTGAGCTTACTCTCACCACTCATTCTTCTTCATCGTCCTGCGCAGAATGGCGCAGCAAATCTTCTTCCAGTGTCTCGCACACGTAGCCGAATGTTTCGTCATTCTTCTTGTTCATGGAGCGCAGGGTGTTGTGTGCTTCCAGTACATGGCGGGTGCGAGCCAGCTCTGTGAGGGCTTGTTCCTCCGGCACGGCGGCATCTTCATCCTGTTGCAGAACCTGGCGCCTTTGCTCCAAGGAAAATTGCCATGCGGCATCGGGCGGGTCGATATCCAGCAGCATATCCAGCCCCAAACTTTCCATGGCTGCGCGTGTGCGCTGCGTAGGGGTAGCCACCTGCAAGCTGCCGCCACTTCCCAAGCACCGCCTTGCCAACCCCGCCAAGGTGCCCATGAAGGTGGAATCAACCCCCGGACACACCTCCAAATCCACCACGATGGTTGATTTGCCCTTGTCCAGATACTTGTCGGCCAATGATTTGAGGGAAGGGCTGTTAATGAAGCTGCCTCGGCTGGTACAGCGTATCCAGAGGCAATCATCGAATTCATGGTATGTCAGCGAAGAGTCCGTCATCATGTACAGCTCTCATTCTAACGACTCTAGGCCATCATGGCAAGAAAAAAGCTCCGTTTCGTGCAGGAAAATAATGCGCCTCCGGCACCAAAAGAGGTATCAGGAATGCTTAGCTTTCTTCTTTCCGGGGCAAAGACCATAGGAAAGAGCCTTTTGGCGGCAGGTGGAGATGCAGGTGAAGCAACCGATGCAGTTGGGGTGGCGCACAAAATCGGTGTGGGCTACATCAATGTTCATGGGACAGGCTTTGCTGCATTGCCCGCAGCTTCCGCAGCGGGACGTATCCTTGCGGATGCTGAAAAATCGCAGTACGCTCCACAGCCCTTGCCTTGCTCCCCCGGTACAGAAATAGTTGCAGAAAGGGCGGTCGATGAATAAGGCTGCCAGCAGGAAGATGCCCATGACAGCTGCTGCCACGCTGAGCAGTTCCCCATGCAGCATGCGCGAAAATTGGTAGGGCCCTTTGAGCAGGGCAAAGCTGATGCCAAGCGTCAGCAAAAGGTAAAACACGTAGCGGCTGATTTGCAGATAGCGCTGCACGCTCTGCGGCACGCGCAAACGCGGCAGATGCAGCTTGCGCCCCAACCAGGCGCACCAATCCTGTGCTGCCCCCAGCGGGCATACCCACCCGCAGAAAAAGACACCTGCAAGCAAAATGGCAGGTAGCATCCGGTCGGATACCTGCTTGGTGTTGAAACCATAGACAACGGCTACTAAAAACGCCACCTGTACCGCAAAGCGAATCAACTGAATCTTGCTTTTCCCTTTCTTGACCATGCCCCCATTATACTTGCTTTTCCTGTTTTGACAACTGCGTATTTTGCTCATCGGCGCGCGTAAAAAAGCCCCCCCTGTTTCTTGCGGAAACAGGGGGGGAGACTGAAGTTCGGAGCGTAGCTTATCAGAAGCTGCGGGACACACCTACGTTGATTTGGTTGTCAACGTGGTTATCTGCGGCTTCTATGGTATAGTTACCAAAAACGTTCCAGAAAGTATTAATGCGGTGCGTGGCCCCGGCGCTGATGCTGCCGCCAACGCGACCGGGATTGCAGCCATGGAAGCTTGTACTCTCTACGTTCAGTTTCGGGTTGTGGCGCATCACATCGTTGTGCAGTGCTACCTCCCCGAAGATGGTGGTGTTGTTGATGCGGTGAGACGCACCGGCACCCACGGAAAGACGCATGTTCTGCATGGAGCTGAGCTCGGCACCATCCACATCGGCAGAATCCTGAGCGTAGTACTGAGCTCCCACAAAGCCGGAGACAGCGGTGCGCTCGGAAATGTTGCGAATATAGGATACGCGGGTATCCAACTGCAGGTTGTCCTGATCCCAATCCGGCAGACCGGAGAGTTCGGAGGAGGTGGTGCCAACGGTGGCGGCGCAATCAACGGCAATCGCTCCCTTGCCCACTTTCCGGTAGACGGGGCGACCATATACTGCAAAGTGCAGGCTCTCCTGGTCTACGTTCTTGTAGACCAAGGAATCTGTTTCACCCATATCGTAGCCAAAGGCGGCGCCAATGCTGCGGCCTTTCTCAAAGCGGTGTTCCACACCCAATGCTGCACCATAGAGGGTATAATTAGCACCGGCGGCGTGGCCTTGGTTGCTCAGGCGGGAGTCATCTGCGTAGATGGCTGCCCAGGCGAGTGTGTTCTTCGGGGCGATTTGCAGCAGACCACCCTTGCCATCATAGGCTTGAGCAGACATGTCAACGGCCTGTGCCTTGTTGGCTCGGAGCGTGCTTGTGAAAGCCTGAGAGGACTTGTATACACCCCAAGCAGAGGACAGAACGGCATCCACCTCATCACTGCGGGTGTAGAGATAGAGTTGGTTGCCCTCCCATGCCGTGCTGCCGGCGGTGGCTCCGTCTACGGCAATGGCATCGCGATTCCATTCGCTACCCAGCGCTTCTGCCATAGAGGTGGCATCTACCACGAGGTATTTGCCCAAGGCGCTGCGTTTGGAGGTTTGGGCAGAGGCGTTGCCGGCATCCACAGCCAGGCTGCTGCCATCCTTCAGGGTGAGGGCGTTTTCTCCCATCTCAATATCTGCCCCGTTGGACAAGGTGAGCACGGCCCCGTCTTCCACGACGAGGTCTCCCGTCATGGTGAGCTTGCCGTTCACGTTCATGCTGCCGGAGTTCACGTACACGGAGCTCATCGTGCTGCCGTCTTCGGTGTTGAGCGTACCGCCTTCTACCCATGTATCCACGTTGATGGTGCCGGCGTTGTTGACCTCGCCCTTCTCGTAAATGACCACGGCTGCGCTGCCGGATGTAGCATTGATGGATGACTTTTCATCAACCGTGATGGTGGCTTTGTCCATGTAGGCGACACCCAGCGTTCCGTCTGCGTTGAGTTTTGCACCGTCTGTCACGTTGATATTGGTGGCCGTGTTGCCGGATTGCCATGCCCCGGCGCCCCAATCATAGGTGCCTATGCCCAACCAGGCATCCCCCTTGATGTTGGCTGCCGAATCTGTGCCGCTGATGTTGATGTTAGTCTCGCTGTTGGCGCCGGTACCGGTCTGCAAGCCGTTGTTGATGTTCAGCTGCCCTCCGTCTGTCACATTGACGTTGGTGGTGCTGTTGGCGCAGGTGCCAAAATAAGAACCGTATGCGTAGTTCGGTATTTGACGTGTGTGGTCGGTCACTTGTCCGTTGTTGGAGATGTTCACATCAACATCACCCAAATAAAGCATGGTGCCGGCGCTCAAGGTGGAGTTGTCCACATTGATGGTGTTGCGTTCCGTTGTGCCGCCGCTGTAGAGGTTGCTTTCGGTGGGGGAGGTAGTGGTGTTGGGGTGGTAGCCGCTGTTTTGCGTGTGCCCGGCAAAGATGGTATGGTCTGTGTGCAAGGTGGAGTTGTTGGTCAGAGTCACAGAGCCGGAACCATCCTTGCTGCCGATGGTCATGGCTGAAGAATAGTTGCCGGAGTTGGCTATGCTTTGAGTGTAGGTGGCGTTGTCCAGTTGCAAGTGTGCATTGTTGCCGCCCACTACGAGGTTGGATACATAGCTATTGAGCGGATTTTTGTTTTCCACCGTGGCGTTTTGAATGGTGGTGGTACCTTCGCGCACGACAAAGGGGTTGTTCATGGTGGCATCGGTATCAATCACCAGTTCGCCTTGGCCATCTTTCACAATGACTTTAGGAGTGGCGTTGGTGGAGCCGTCAAATGTTGCGCTGTTGAGCGTGCTTGCCAGCGTACTGTTCTGGGAAGTGGTTTCGGTGTTTCCTGCCGCGATTTCGATGCGTTCTGTTGTGATGTAGGGGCTGTCTGCCTGCGCCTGAATGGCAAAAATGGCAGCCAACATGAGAATAGGTAATTTCAGCTTCATAATGTATTCTTCTGGGTGAGTTGTTTGTCGCTAATTGGTAACTTGCGCCACCCCAGTATATCGCATTTCAAATGCGATGTACAGACTTTTTCGTTTAACTTGCTAACAAATAACATTTCTCTTTAAAGTTTAAGAGCAAACGGGACGCTTGTTTGATTACCATGGTTCGCCGCAATGCACTGATGGTGAGTTGGTCGAGCGTTATCGCATTTGAAATGCGATATACTGCGGCTACCCAATTCCAAAAAACTAGAAAACAATCAACATTATGAAAATAACAAATCGTTTTGTGCTTTCTCTGCTGGTAAGTCTTTTTGCCGGTTCTTCAGCATATGGTATACTCGATGAATGGAATCATACGGATTCGAAATACTCCAATGTTAAATACAGCAACGTAGATGGGAATGTAACATTTACGGTGACAGACGGTGAAAACCTGTCTGACTTCGATATGTATTATCACCCGAAAGATGAAGGTAAAGATAATGATAACGGCGTGCTCATCGGTGGTGCTTCTACTTTCGACAGTCCGGTCAGCAACGAATACGGGAAAAACGATGCAGTGAGTTCTGTCATAATCAACTTGAATGGAGGCGAAGGTCTCAAGACTGTTATTGGTATGGGGTACTGCAGTAGCAATGTGACCGGCTCCATTACCATTAACGTGAATGATGGTGTCCACGGTATCATCGTTGGCGGCACCCATTATCCCTCCAAAATTAATGCAACCGGTCCCGTTGGTTCTGCTACTCTTGGTTTCCACCCAATTATCAGAGAGGAAAACGACATTACCATTACCATGAAAGGGGGCGAGGTGTCTCAGATTATCGGCGGTAATGCCGGGAGCAAGGAAAGCATAGATAATTATATGAATGCAACCCCCGGGGCGAGCAATCCTTCTGTCATTGGCGGGGATATAAAGATTGAGGTGAGCGGCGGTACAGTTGGTGCTCCTCCGGCTGAAGGAAAACCTGCGGCTGATGCCATTGTGACGTCTGATTATGGACATGGTGTAGATGGTAATGTAAGCGTTAAAATCAGCGGTAAGGACACAGTAATCCATGGTAATGTTATCGGTGGAGCACGTTGGGTTCGTGGCTATGTGAATGGAAGCAGCTCTATCACTATAGAAGAAGGTACCATTAATGGTAATGTGTACGCCGGTGGTAACTTGGGTAAGGACAAGAGGAAGGACACCGATTCAAATCCGCAGGCCGGTGGTGATATCATCCTGAAAATGACAGGTGGCACAGTAAACGGAGATTTGTATGGTGCCGGCCAGCAGGTAGATGTTGCTGAAGATACTACGGTCAGCGTAGAACTCACCGGTGGTACTGTAGATGGCAATGTATACGGTGCGGGCAAGGATTGCTCCGTAGGTGGCGATGTGGTGGTGAAGATTGACGGCGCAGACGTGAAAAAGAACGTATACGCCGCCGGCGAGAACAGCACGGTGAAGGGCAACTCCACGGTGAAGCTTCTTTCCGGCAACGTGGGCGGTGTACTCTCAGCCTTGGGCGTGGGCTCCACGGTAGAGGGCGAGGCCGGGGCCGTGATTGAAATCGGCTCGGCAGAGCAGGCATACGTGGGCAGCGTGGGGAGCATTGAGGGCTTTGACCAGATGGTGGTGTCCGAAGGCTCCCGTGTGAACATGACCAACGCCAACCTGTTCGACACCTTGGAGCACACCTACACGCTGAGTGCCGCCAACCTGAAGAAGGCCGCCGTGACGTTGGGCGGGCAGTCTACCGTGTCGGTGGATTCCACGGCACCCATCACGCTCAACTTCGGAGCCGCCGGTCCGTTGAAGAGCGGTCGCTACAAGGTGATAGACGCCACCGCCGCAGATGTGGATACGAGCAACTGGAACAAGCAGAACGTCACCGTGAACGGAGTGGATGGTTTCAGCGCTACTTTCGAGGATTTGAAGTGGGTGGACAATGTCCTTTACTTCATCATCAAAGGTCAGGACGTGACGAATACCATGGCTGCTAACTGGGGCGTATTCAAGAGCTCCCAGGCTTTCGTGAACACGCTGTGGGGCAACCGCAGTAACTGCGTGGTCATCAAGCCGGTGTACGATGGCAAGAACCCGATTATGCCCACCGGCCAAACAGTAGCTTGGGGTACGGTGTATGGCCAGAGTGGCCGTATCAGCGGTATCGGTGCAGATTATGAGCTCTTTGGTGCTTCTGTGGGTGCAGAGCACACCTTCAAGACCGGCCGCAGCATCGGTGCTGCCTTTGGCTACGACTGGGGTACTGTTTCACCCTTCAGCTGCAGCGATATTGACCAGGAATCCATGCACCTCGCCCTCTATGGCCGCGCCGGTGCATGGAAGGCCGGGCAGAATGGCACCATCGTGCTGGATTGGAGCGCAGCCTACGGCAACACCACATCTGAGACGGATGTTGTGAGCGGCGATTGGGATCAGAACAACATCCAGTTGGATGCCCGTGTCTCTTACCAGCGCCAACTGCGCGAGCGCACCGTCGGTTCTGTCTTTGCCGGTTTGCAGTATTTTGCCGCCGAGGATAGCTCTGTGGATGGTATCGGCATCAGCTCCATGCAGAATGTGCGTGCAGAGGTGGGTGTGGGCGCCAGCCACAAGGCTACACAGAAGACTACTGTGTATGGTGAAGTGAGCGTGTACAATGATGTGATGCGCCACAACCCCAACGCCGTGGTGGATGGCGAGACCTTCTACGGCACCAATCCCGGTCGCGTGGGCGGCACTATCACCGCCGGTGCTGAGTACCGCCTCAATGAAGATTGGAGTCTGCGCGGCAGCTACAACTTTGAGGTGGCCGACGACAGCGTTGAGCACAACATCAACGCCGGCGCTATCTACAAGTTCTGATAGAACGCGGCGTTAACATGCCAAATGAAAAAGGGGGATTTGCCGCCGGCAAATCCCCCTTTTTAGGATGATACGCATTAAAGATCATCCACAAGGGAGGTGCTTTTGGCGTAGGCTGTGCTGCGAGCCTCAAAGAAATCAGTCTTGATGAGGTTGGCGTTGCTGTATTGCGAGACCCACGAGCAGGATGCGGGCTCGGTGTCGTAGCCTTCGTAGATGGGCTCAAAGCCGATATCAAGGCAGCGGCGATTGGCCAGGTAGCGGATATAATCCGTAATCATGGCGGTGGAAAGGCCGGGAATATCATCCCCTATGACATAGCAGCCCCAAGCGATTTCCTGCTCGGCACCCTCTCGAATCATGGCGCGGTATTCTTCCGTGAGTTCGGGGGAGAAGAGTTCGGGCTGTTCGCGGCGAAGCTCACGGATGATGTTGCGGAAGAGCCACAGGTGGGTGCTTTCATCGCGGTTGATGTAGCGGATTTCCTGGGCTGAGCCGGGCATTTTGTTGTTGCGCCCCAGGTTGTAGAAGAACATGAAGCCACTGTAGAAATAGATGCCTTCCAAGATGAAATTGGCCACGAGTGTGCGCGCAAAGTTTTGCGGTGTGCGGTCTTGCTGAAATTGGTTGTACAGATTGCCGATGAAGGTGTTGCGGCGCAGCAGATGCTCATCGTTGCGCCATTGGTAGAGCACTTCGGTGCGCTGCTGTGGCTCGCAGATGGTATCGAGCATATAGCTGTAGCTCTGGCTGTGCACCGCTTCTTGGAAAGCTTGGATGCAGAGGCAGAGATTCACCTCGTTGGCGGTGATATACTCGCTCACAGAAGGAAGATTGGCGGTCTGGATGCTGTCTAAAAAGACGAGGAAGGATAGGATTTTGTCGAAAGCGCGGCGCTCTGCGGGGGAGAGCCGGGTGTAATCTCGCACATCGGCCGAGAGGTTGATTTCCTCGGGAATCCAGAAATTATTCATGGCCTGGCGGTACCACCCGCTCACCCAAGCGTATTTCATGTTGTTGAAATCGTTGAGGTTGGTGGTATTGCCGTTGATGATGCGGCGGGCGAGCACATCGGAATCGCCCTGCGGGTTGAAAAGCGGTCTGCGGGTCAGCTGGCACATAATTCACATTCTTCTACTTCGAGGCTTTTGGATCGGATATAATAGATGGTTTTGACCCCGCACTCCCATGCGAGGATGTACAGATTGAGGATTTGGCGGAGGGTGTATTCGTGTGTGATATAGAGGTTGAGGCTTTGGGCTTGGTCGATATGGCGCTGGCGCACCCCGGCAGCACGCACCGACCAGGTTTGGTCGATGTGGTGTGCGCTCTTGTAGAGCCAGAGGGTGGCGGTGCTCAATTCGGGGGCGACGCGGGGCATGAGCCCGCTCTTTTTTTCTTCCAGGAAGAAGAGTTTCATGACGGGGTCGGTTCCGGCGGTGGTGCCTGCGATAATGCTGGTGCTGCTGGTGGGGGCAACAGCAAGCAGATACGCATTGCGAAGGCCGTGCGCGGCCACCCGCTGCCGCAGCTCTTGCCAAGGGGCAGAGGTGTAGCCGCGTTGGTCGAAATATGCGCCTGTGTGCCATTCGCTCCCTTCGAAATGAGCGTAGGGGGCTTTGTCGCGGGCGGTATCGCAGCTGGCGCTGATGGCGGCGTAGTTGATTTGCTCGAACAAGCTGTCGGCAAATTCCAGATGCTGCGGGCTCTCCCAGTGGATGCCAAGCTTGGCAAGCATGTGGTGGTAGCCGCTTACCCCCAGACCGATGGGGCGGTAGCTGCGGTTGGTGATTGCTGCGTAGGGCAGGGGATAGAAGTTGAGATCTATCACGTTGTCCAGCGCACGCACAGCGCTGCGGGTGATTTCTGCCACTTCCTGCGGGTTGCGTACATCAATACGCCCCAGGGAGAGGCTGGCAAGATTGCACACCACGAAATGTCCGGGGCGGGTGGTGGTCACCACCACGGTTTCACCATTCACGGTGGTGGTGGTTTGGGAGATGCTTTCGATGGCGCTCATATTTTGGGCAATCTCTGTGCAGAGGTTGCTGCAATAGATGATGCCGCGGTGCTTGTTGGGGTTGGCGCGGTTGACGAGGTCGCGGTTGAAGACGAAGGGAGTACCTGTTTCCACGGCACTTTTGAGAATGAGGCGGATGAGTTCTTTGATGGGAACGATGCGTTTGTGGATGCGGGAATCCTGCACGCAGCTGTGGTAGCGCTGTTCCCATTCTTCGCCGTAGCTGTCTTCCAGCGCGTAGCCTTTGATGCACTTGATCTCATGCGGACACATCAGATACCAATCGCCCTCGATGTTATCGCGCGCTTGCTGCCAGAAATAGTCCGGGTAGCACACGGCGGGGAACACATCGTGCGCTTTCAGTCGGTCATCTCCGTTGTTGGTGCGCAGGGAGAGGAACTCCGGCAGGTCGCGGTGCCAAGCATCCAAGTACACGGCTACGGCACCTTGGCGTACACCCAGTTGGTCTACCGCCACAGCCGTGTCGTTGGCCAAGCGAATCCAGCGGATGACACCGCCTGCTGCTCCGGGGAATCCGCGGATAGCGCTGCCGCTGGCGCGTACTTTGCCGAAGTAGAGCCCCATGCCGCCTCCGTATTTGCTGACTTGGGCGAAGTTGTCGATACTGCGGTAGATGCCTTCCAGACTGTCGGGTACGGTATCTATGAAGCAGGAGGAAAGCTGGTGAAAAGGTTTGCGGGCGTTGGCCAGGGTTGGGGTGGCCATGGTCACTTTGAGCGTGCTGAGCATATCATAGAAGCGCTTGACCCACGCTGCGCGGTCTTCCGTTTCGTGCATGGCCAGGTGCATGGCGATGCCCAGGAACATTTCCTGTGGGCTTTCCATAACCTTGCCGGCACAGGTGCGGATGAGGTAGCGCCCGTGCAGCAGTTCCAAGCCGGAGTAGTTGAAAAGTTTGTCTCGCTCCGGTTCCAGCAGCTGTTCAAAAGAATCAATCTCAGCCTTGCTGTAGTGAGCGGTGATGTAGCTCCCGTAAACACCTTCTTTGGTAAGGTGAGTCATTTTGTCGTACAGGCTGCAAATGCCTGCTTCGGCACTATACCGGGCAAGCTGTTGCCTGAAACGCAGGAGCCAGAAGCGCGCTGCTATCATTTCCCAGCCCGGTGCATCTCGCGTGGTGAGCTCTGCCGCCGCCTTGATGAGGGCGGCCAGGGCTGCTTCTGCGCTTTGTCCGCTTTTGCAAAAGGTTCGGAATTTGCCCGTGAGCGCAGGTAGTGCATATTCTTCTGCCGTAAATTCGGCTTGGATTTCTTTCAATACGCTGTCCAGTTCGGGCATCTTATCGAAGTAGGCTAAAACTTGTTCCCTCGCTTGGCGGGCTCGCGTGCGCTCGTTGCGGTACAGTATGAAATTCTTGGCTGCTTCGTAGTGCCCTGCCACCATCAGGCTTTCTTCCACTTGGTCTTGGATGCTCTCTACGGCCACAACATCGCTCCCGTGTGCCCGAAGGCGTGCCTCGATGCTCATGGCCAATCGCGATGCCTCTGCGGCGGTGTCGCTCATCCCCACACTTTCAAATGCGAGTTGTATCACCCGCTCTATCTTCTCTCGCCGGTATTCGGCGCTTTGCCCGTTGCGTTTGCGTATCTTCATGCTCTCTGTCGGTAGTTGGTTGCTCATCTTCACTACATGTAGTAGCCGTGAGTGCATATTACTGCCATATCTTGCAAAGTCAAGAATAAAATTAGAATAATTCTAAATAAAAATAAAAGAAAAGCTCAATCAGAGCTTGCGCTGAGCCAAGGGCATGGTAAAATGGCGTAGGCGGGGCAGGAAGCACTACCGCCGAACAGCTATGATACGCTTTGCCTCTACCGATAGCCGCCGAGAAACGGGCAACATCAAGTGGGATTTGCAAGGTCCCATACCCTTTGGGATTGCGGATATGGACATAGAATCCCCCCCGTGTGTGGTGGAAGCTTTGCAGAGGCGCTTGAATCACCATTTTTACGGCTATGCGTACATGACGGATGAATTGCGCGAGGCGATATGTGCGTATTTGCGGAACCGGCATGGGGTGAGTGAGATCCGGCCGGAGTGGCTGCACGAATTGCCCGGCTGCGTGCCCGCATTCACACTAGTGGCGCGCACGGTGTGCCACAGGCCGGAGCACGAGGTGCTGGTGTGCACCCCGGTGTATCCGCCCATGCTGCATTGCCATGAGGATGCCCGTTGCCGCTTGCTGAGGGTGCCTTATGCGAACCGCGATGGGCTGTGGACATTCGATTGGGAGGCGATGGAAGCGGCCGTGACTCCCAACACGCGTTTGTTCCTGCTGTGCAACCCGCACAATCCCTTGGGGCGTGTGTGGCGGCGGGATGAGCTGGAAAAGGTGGCCGATTTTTGCGAGCGCCATGATTTGATTTTGTGCTCGGATGAGATTCATTGTGATTTGGTGTTGGATGAGGGTTTGCAACACCAATGCTCTCTCACTTTGCCGGAGCCCTTGCTGCAACGTGTGGTGATGCTGAGTGCGCCGAGCAAGACATTCAACATTGCGGGTATTTGCTTCACCTACATGGCCGTGCCCAATGCAGCATTGCGGGCGGCAATCCGCAAGACACAGGGGCATAGCCTGCCCACGCTCAATGTATTTGCCTATGCTGCTTCTCTTGCAGCGTATACGCAGGGCTGGGAGTGGCACGAGCAACTCATCCGCTCCCTGCGCGCCAACCGACAGACGGTGTATGACTATATTGCGGAGCACCTGCCCATGCTCAAGACGCGCCACCAGGAAGCCACCTATCTGGCCTGGATAGATTGCTCTGCGCTGGGGGTGGAATCGCCCCATGAGTTCTTCTTGGAAAAGGCAGATGTGTATCTGGACAACGGGGCCAATTTCGGTTCGCCTCAGTGTGTGCGGCTCAATTTTGCCACCTCTCCTGAGCTGTTGCGCATGGGGCTGGATGCCATGCGAGATGCTGTGAACGCTCTATTGGCAGAGCGGGTCTGAATCTTATTAGAAAAAATGCCATGAAGTTCTATATCGTCACCCCAACGTTCAAAGCTCTGGATTGGTTGCAGCGTTGCGTTCGCTCGGTGGCAGACCAAGCAGGGCAGGGGGTGGAGGTGCACCACCATGTGCAGGATGGTGCTGCCGGAGATGGCACGGCTGCGTGGCTGCAACAGTGGCAGGATGCCCATGCCGGTGTGCCCGGTTATACATTCAGCTATGAGAGTGGGCGAGATGCCGGTATGTATGATGCCATCAACCGCGCTTGGGCCAAGTTGCCTGCGGATGCGGATGTGACCGCCCACCTCAACAGCGATGAACAGTACCTGCCCGGAGCCCTGGCCGGGGTGGCGAGAGCCTTGCTGCAACACCCGGAGGCAGAGGTGGCGCTGGGTACATACATCATTGTGGATGCGGAGAGTCGCTATATTTGCCACCGCCGCCCCATCATGCCCCACCCCTGGAGCAGCCAAACGGTGTGCGAAATCATCACCTGCTCCTGCTTTCACCGTGCAGATGTATTCCGCCGCCATGGTATTCGTTTTGAAGCGCGCTGGAAGGCCATAGCGGATGTGGTGTTTTACCGAGATTTGGTGAATGCCGGGCCTCGTTTCATTGTGCTGCCGGAGCTGCTGACGAGTACGTTCACCGTGACGGGTAACAATTTGGCGTGGACGGAGACTTCCCGCCGAGAGTGGGCCGAGCTCAACACGGAAATGCCTTGGCATGTGCGTAAACGCCACGCTTTTGCCTACCGCTGGTGTAATTTGAAGCGCCGCTGGCAGGATAGGCGCTGCGCAGCCCCGCAGGAGTATGCGCTCTACATGCCCGGCGAGGAAACGCGCCGCACCATTTCTATTCACAAACCTACTTGTATTTGGGGGCTCCGCACACAGGGGGAAATAAGTGATGTATATTGATTTATACACGTGTTGCTCGTACGCTGTTGTATTGGTGGCGTTGTTGGTGGCCTTGGCCTCGTTGCGCCCTCATGCGGGGGTGTTCAAGCGCTGCGTTATCGTGTCTCTGGCTTTTTTCGGTTTGCTCCTGATTTTTCTGCACCGCTCGTATGATGCATGGGTGTGCCACTGCTGCTCATCCTTGTTGTACCGAGGCGACGTGCTGGTTTTGTTGATGGGGCGCTACCTCCTGAAAAAATCGTGGAGAGAGGTATTTCTGGCCTTAGGGGTATATACCTTGGTGGCATGGTTGATGAGTTTTTTGGATGCCTGGAGAGCCTGCGAGCAATACGAGGTTGGCATGCAGGTGATGGCCGCTTTTAGTGGGTATCTGAGTGCTATCTTCAACGGCCTGATTGTGTGGCTGTTTGCACGTGCTTACGGGCACTCTTATGGGCGCTGCTTGCTGTTGTCGGCTGCCGCGCTTCAATGCGGCTGGCTGGCCAAGTATATATGGGGGGTAATCTATATGGGATTCAGGTTGTGTGATATCTTTGACGGAAATCCGCTCGTGGTGTTGGCAATTGCTCACGGGGTGCTTGATTACCTGATACCATTTGCAATCTATATGCTCATGCAGTTTGTCATCTTCCGCTTGTCGTGGAAGAGAAGCGCGTTGTGTACTTTCACCCTTCTGTTGCCCGGTTTGTTATGTGCCTTGTTCTTTTTTTGGTACGAGATGCCTTAAGCCCCCAATAGGATACCCGTGGTAAGCAAGATGCCGAAGATGACTATGTTGCGCGCGGTGGATGCAAAGCATAGATCCAGCTCCGGCCCTTTATCAATGCGCACGATGCGTCTCCACGTGTGCAGGAAAGGAATGAGATAGAGTAGCGGCAAGATGCCGCCCCATGTGCGACCCCACAGAAGCATCAGGGCGCAAAGCGAAACAGCCGCCACGCCCAGGAAGAGATAGCCCCATTTGCCCACGGCTGCCCCCAAGAGGACAACGATACTGCGCTTGCCATTGGTGCGGTCTTCGTCGCGGTCGCGGAAGTTGTTGAGCATAAGCATGGTGTCTACAATAAGCCCGCATGCGACAGCTGCGCAGATGACATCCGGAGGGCAGCACCCGCTTTGAATATAGTAGGTGGTACATGTAGGCACGATGCCAAAGAAAAGAACAACAGCTATATCTCCCAGTCCGTGATAGGCCAAGGGGAAGGGGCCGGCGGTGTACAGATAGGCTGCCAGCAGGCAGGCCAGACCGATGAGAATCAGTGCCCAGCCCCCGTAAAACAAGAGCCCCATCCCTACGCCACAGGCACCGAGGGCAGACACAAGGATACCGATTTTCATGGCGCGGGGGGTGATGAAACCGCGCGCGTACATCCGATCCGGACTCAGGTTTTCCGGTTTGTCCATGCCGTTGTGGAAGTCGCAATACTCGTTGATGAGATTGGTGACGGTCTGGGCAAAAAGGGCAAAGAGGAGGCAAAGCAGTGTTACAACCCAGTGAAAACAGCTATCTGCCCATGCAAAGGCTGCCGCTACAATGACGGGTAGTGCCGCACCGCAAAAACTATTGGGGCGGATGCCGAGAAACCAAGCTTTGAAGGAATTTGTACGCATATATGAGGGAAAGGAAATCCCCCTTGCAGCTATTTGCTGCAAGGGGGGGAAGTGTTTTTGATGACCTAACTCCGCATCAGCTGAAGAGCAGGGGGTAGGTACCCATCAGGATGATGACAATGCTGCAAGCGGTGAGCACCGCTGCCGTGACGGCGGGCACGCGCAGAGGCTTGTCGCTCTCCAGCGGCTTCTCCCAGTACATGGCGCGCAGAACCTTGAAGTAGTAGTAGAAACCGGCAGCGGCGCACACAATCATGACGGGGAGCAACCACAGCAGACCATTCCAGCTGCCCATGGCCTGAATGAGCGCGCAGAAGGAATAGTACTTGGCCAAGAAGCCCATGGTGAGGGGTACACCTGCCAGCGAGGCAAAGCTCACGGTAATGAGGAAAGCGGTGCGCGGATTGGTCTTGCCCAAGCCCCGGAAGGCGGAGATTTCCTCGCTGCCGCGTTGCGTGCGCAGCATGGCAATGGCGAAGAATGCGGCAGCCGTAGCCAAGGCATAGGCAAGCAGGTAGTTGAACACGTAGGGTTCAATATCACCACCGAGGTTCACAAAGAAGATGAGGATGAAACCGGCCTGACCAATGGAGGAATAACCCAACAGGCGCTTAGCGTTGTGCTGGCCGATAGCTCCCAAGTTGCCAATCAGCAGGGTGGCTGCAGCCACGATGGAGAGGCTGTGCACCAAAATGCTGACTGTGCCGGGATAGGCCTCGGCAAAGGGGCGGAAGGGTCGCAGCAGCAGGCACAGAGCTGCAAAGCCCGCAGCCTTGGAAGCAATGGCCAAGAAGTTGGAGGTGGGGGTGGGGGCTCCCTGGTACACATCGGGAATCCACATGTGCATGGGGGCGGCGCCTACCTTAAAGAGGGCCCCGGCCAACAACAGAGCTGTAGCCATGAGGAAACCTGTGCTCAGGTAGCCATGGGAAAGGGCGGTGTGAGCCATGAGCGGATCTAAGTCGAAAGAACCGGTGGTGCCGAAGTACCAAGCTGCACCGAATACCAGCAGACCCGTGCTCATGGCACCGAGGATAAGGTATTTGACACCGGCCTCGATGGAACCCTGGTTGCGGCGGAAGTAGCCGGCCAGCACGTAGGAGCTCAGGGTGATGACTTCCAGGCTCACAAAGAGCATGACTAAGTCCTTGGCTTGGCCCAAGCAGCAGATGCCGGCGCAGGCGATGAGCGGCAAGGCGTAGAACTCCGCTGTGCCGTCCTCGTTCTCGCTGCCGGCAATCGACTCGCAGGTGATTTTGCGGTAATCATAGGCCAGCAGGAGGGTGAGCGTGGTGGCCGCGCAGGCAAGGAAGCCGAACCAGTTGGCGTATTCCCCACGGGCCATGAGGCAGGTGATGACGAATGCTCCGGCAGCACCCACCAGCGCATAGATGCGCTTGGGAATCTGCGGCAGGAAAGAATCTGCCAGAAGAATGATGACGGCCACAGCCACGAGCGCGAACTCGGGCGCAAACTGGCACCAAGTGTAGGATGAGAGTGTAGTATCCATATTGTTCCGTTATGTTAGTTGACCGTGTAATCAGAGAGCGGGGGGAATAATACCGAAGAGGACGATGAAGAGCGCCAGGAAAGTGGCAGCGGCGATATCCGCGCAGCTCAGGCGTGTAGCTCGCTCGGTGGCCAGCACGGTGTTGCCCTCGAAGATGCGGCGGAAAGCGCGCAGCATGTAAATGGCGCTGATGACCAAGCCCCACAGGGCGAAGATAAGGGTGAGCTGCACCGGCCCCAGATTGCCGAACCACCCGGCAATGGTGCCGAGGATGCAGCCATCCACCTGGGGAGCGCCGGGTGTCCACCCTTCAAAGCAGGAGATGAAGATGGTGAACTCTCCGGGGAAGTTGGCCAGCAAGGGAAGACCGATGGAGGCCATGCCGGCCAGACCGAAGAGGAAGCCCAAGGCCGGGAGTTTGCTGCCAAGGCCACCCATGGAATCCAGTTCCAGCGTGCGAGTCTGGCTTTCAATCTGCCCGCAGAGCAGGAAGAGCATGGCAATGGTCAGGCCGTGTGCCAGCATGAGCAGGGATGCACCCTTGAAGGCAAGTTCGTTGGAAGCGCCGGAGGCTACATAGGCGGCAAAGGCCAAGAAGATGTAGCCCATGTGCATCACGGAGGAGTTACCCAGCATGTTGTCCAGACGCGTCTGGGAGATGGTGACGTAGCCCACCCAGAGGATATTGCCCAGCAGGAGAACCAGCAGGACGTTGTTCCAGCAACCGAACAAATCGGTGCAGGCCGGGCCGAATACGTAGGCCAAGGTGAACAGACCGTACAGGCCGAACTTTTTGAGTACACCCGCATGCAGCATGGCTATGGGGGTGGGGGCGCTGGCGTAGGCCGGGGCTGCCCAGCTGTGGAAGGGGAACAGGGATACCAGCGTGCCGAAGCCTACCAGCAGCAGAGCGGCGATGAGGCAGGTGGAGGTGGGGACAATCCCCTCTCGCACGTTGGCGGCCATGTCGGTGAAGCTCCAGGCGCTCGTCTCGGCGCAGAGCAGAAGCAAACCTGCCAACAGCACCATGGAGGCCAAGCCCAAGTAAATGGTTGCCGTCCAGCCAATGGTGCGGCGATCTCCGCGACCATAGAAGCCAATCATCACAAAGGTGGGGATGAGTGCCAATTCGTGGAAGGCGTAGAAGGAGATGATGTTGTCGGACATGAAAGCACCGATGGCACCGGTGGAGAGCAGCAGGGCAGAGATGCTCCAGCTACGCTCAGCGTCCTTGTTGGGAGCTTTCATGCCGAGGATGGCGGCAAAAGTCACGAGAACCGAGAGCAGCACCATGATGCGGGACATGGGCAAGTCCAAACGGAATTGCAGTGTTGAACCACCGAAAGCTGACCAGCAGCTGCTGTCGCAGCATTCCGGGCAGAAGGTGGCGGAGAGAACCGCCCATACACCCAAGATGAGGGTGAGCGTGGCGCTGACGATTGCCGTGGCGCGACCGGGGGTGCGCAGCAGACCAATGAGGGCTGCGGCAATCACGGGAATGAGAATGAGCCAGATAAGCATGGTTGTGAGAAAAGGTTAAAGGGTGGGAATGGTGAAGGCAAGGATGAACACGAAGATGACGATGCCGATGCCTGCCACGAGAGCGTAGCCACGCAGGGAGCCATTCTGAATCCAGCTGAGCAGCATGCCGAACTTGGCGGTAAGCCAGGCGAAACCTTGCACAATCACGCCTCGGATGAGAGCGGCATCTGCAAACTCAATAATCTGGGCACCGTATTCCTGAATGCCGCCGATGAGCCCCTTGTCATAGATAGTATCAATATAAAGGCGCTTGCGCAGAGCTGTAGAGAGGCAGTTGCCGGCCAGCGGGTCTGTGGTGCGCTTGCCGCAGCCATAGACGAGGAGGGCGGCAATGATGCCCAGTGCCAGTGAGCCCATGCTCACGTAGAAGGGCAAGCCCAGCTCGAAGCCATGAGCTTCAAACCCGGTGTAGGGTACCAAGAAGTCGGCAATGAAGCCATAGCCGGAGATGATAGCCATGACGCCCAATGCCAGCAGGGGAAGCAACATGGTGGGACCGGCTTCCTTGGCCTCGGCTGCTCCGTGGTCGCGAGCCTGCCCGCAGAATGCCACAAGGCACAGGCGGGTCATGTAGAAAGTGGTCAGCGCGGCCACACCGGCACCAATCCAGAAGAAGACGGGGCAGGTTTCCAATGCGGCGTGCAGGATGGCTTCCTTGGAGAAGAAACCGGAGAAGCCGGGAATGGCAATGAGGGCGAAGGTGCCCATGAGGAAGCAGAGCACGGTAAGCGGCATGAGCTTGGCCAAGCCACCCATCTTCCAGATGTCTTGCTCGTGGTGGCAGCATACGATGATGGCACCGGCTCCCAAGAAGAGCAGAGCCTTGAACCAGGCATGTGTGTAGAGGTGGAACATGGCGGCTTCACCGGCCAACAGACCCACGGCCATAACCATGTAGCCCAGCTGGGAAAGGGTGGAGTACGCCAGCACGCGCTTGATGTCGTCCTGCTGCATGGCCATGAGTGCGGCCAGCACAGCGGTGATGGCGCCCACGGAGGCAATGGTGATGCAGGCTGTTTCTGTGAAGGCTTCTGTACCCATGCTCACTTGCAGACGCACCAGCATGTATACACCGGCGGCCACCATGGTGGCGGCGTGGATGAGGGCGGATACAGGTGTGGGGCCTTCCATGGCATCGGGCAACCATACGTGCAGCGGGAATTGCGCAGATTTACCAACGGCACCGCAGAAGAGGCAGATGACAGTGGCTGTGAGCAGTGCCGGGGCAATGCCGGCAGCTTTGCCGCCCATCTCTGCAAAGGTGATGGTGCCGAACACGGCGAGTGTGAGCAGGATGCCGATGAGGAAACCGAAGTCACCCACGCGGTTTGTGATAAATGCTTTCTTGGCGGCATCGGCTGCGCTGTCCTTGTGGAACCAGTGGCCGATGAGCAGGTAGGAGGAGAAGCCCACCATTTCCCAGCCGATGAAGGTCATGGCCAGGTTGTCTGCCAGTACGATGGTGCTCATGCTGAACATGAAGATGCTCAGCCCGGCAAAGTAGCGGCTCAGGTTGCTGGAGTCTCCCTTCATGTAGCCGAGGGAGAAGATGTGGACCAAGGCACCGATGCCGGTGACCACCAGCATCATGCGCATGGCCAGAGCATCTGTCACCAAGCCCATGCTGAGGGAGGTCATGCCCTCCGTTGCGGTGGGTAGCCATGTGTAGATGTCCGGTGTGCCTGTCTGCCAGCCGTTGAGGTAGGCAACGCAGAGCGCAAAGGTGGCAATGGCCGAGAGGGTGGACAGACCGGCAGCTGTGCGGGGGCATTTGCTGAAGCACAGCCAGTCAATTGCTGCCACGACCAAGGGCAGCAGGAGGAATAACCAGGGAAGATTCTGAATCATGGTTGGCTCAAAAGTTAGTCTTTAAGGGTGTTGAGGGCAGAGCTTTCTACCGACTTGCGTGCGCGGAACATGGCCACGATGAGCGCAAGACCGATGGCAACTTCTGCTGCGGCAATGGCGACAATGAAGAGGGCAAGCACCTGTGCATCATACATGGGGATGCCATTCACTCCCTGTGCGCGGGAGAATGCTACCAAGGAGATATTGGCTGCGCTGAGCATCATCTCCAGACACATGAAGACCACGATGATGTTCTTGCGGATAATCACACCTGCTAACCCAATGGAGAACAGGATGCCTGAGAAAATCAGGTAATGAGCGAGAGGAGTCATATACGTGTGTGAAAATGAAGGTTAATCTTTGCGAAGCTTGCGACCCAGTGCCACGGCACCCACGGTGCCGGCCAACAGAGCAAAGCTGAGGATGACGAAGGGAATGTTGTACTTGGTGAACAGGCTCTGCCCAAGAAGCTTCGTGTCGGGGAAGGCCGTGGCAGCGGCTGCGGTGGCTTCATCTGCTCCCAAAGCCTTGGCCGCAGCGGCGGGGCTGAGCTCAGGCATGGCAGATCCGTAGGGGGCAAACCCTTCGGTCTCGGCTTTTTGAGCAATGGTGCCGGGAGCCAACTCACCGATGCTCTCGCAGAGCACGATGGCGGGGCATTCGCCCACGGTGGCACCGGGCAGGCTGATGGCTACCTTGGTGACAAACCCGGCAAAGATACCGGCGATGATGACGGCGATGCAGGCCAGGGGGAAACTCTTGCGGGCGTGTTCTTCAGCTTTGATGTCGAGCATCATGATGATGAAGAGGAAGAGTACCAGAATAGCCCCTGCGTAGACGATGAGCTGCACAATGCCGAGGAACTGTGCACCCATGCCGAAGTAGACGGCAGCGGTGAACCCGAAGCAGAGCGCCATGTTCATGGCGGATGAAACGGGGTTGCGGAATGCTACCACGCCGAATGCGCACAGCACTGCGGCTGCCGCAAAGACATAGAAAAGAATGGAGGAAATGGCGGATTCCATGGTCGTATGATTATTTATATTGGTTCCACTTGTTGACAAGGCCCTTGCGCGTACCACCAAGTTTGTAGAGCTGGGCTTTGTTGCGGATGGCATCCTTGCGGTCGGTCAGGGTGATGAGATACTCCTTGGAGAGGAAGATAGCCTGTTCGGGGCAGACTTCCTGGCACATACCGCAGTAAATGCAGCGGAGCATATCAATTTCAAACTCGGCCGGGGCCTTTTCCTGTTTTTCCAAGCCGGAGCCTTCTGCCACGGGACCGGGGGTCACGGTGATGGCGCGGGCAGGGCAAATGAATTCACAGAGCTGGCAGGAAACGCAACGCTCGCGCCCATCTTCACCGCGTACCAGTGTGGGGGCTCCACGGTAGTACTCGGGCAGGTGGGCATCCCAGCGCTGTTCCGGGAAAGGCATACAGGCACCGACGCCTTTGCCGTTGAAGTCTTTTTTGCTGCGGCTCTTGCCCATAAGGGAGAGCGCCAGGTGCTTGAAGGTGATGATGAGCCCCTTGACAAGTTCCACGACATAAATTTTGTCGAGGAAAGAGAACTTGGGGCGTTTAATCGGGACGTAGGACATAGTGGTGAAAAGATGTCTGGTTTACTGGATGAAATAAAGAATGGCGGCGGCAAGGAAGATGTTGGCAACTGCCACTTCCAGGAAGACGAGCCAGCCCAGCTTCATCACCTGGTCCCAGCGGAAGCGCGGAAGTGTCCAGCGCACCCACACAAAGAAGAAGATGAAAGCTACCAGCTTGATGAGGAACATGAGGAACTGGCAAAGTACGGCCACCCACTCGTTCCATGCGGAAAGGGCGGCGTCTGCCCCGAAACCGATGGACCAACCACCGAAGAAAAGGGTCACAACCAAGGCAGAGCCAATCACCATAGCGGCGTATTCTCCCATGAAGAAAGATGCAAACTTCATGGAGGAGTATTCCGTGTGGTAACCACCCACAAGGTCGGTTTCACACTCGGCCATATCGAAGGGGGTACGGTTGGCTTCTGCAAAGACGCAGGTCACGAAGATGACGAAACTGATGGCGATGGGGGCATACATGGCCCAGCGCTGCACGGAGAGCCCCTCGCCCCAGAAGGGCAGAAGTGTCCAGCCGTTGTCTGCCTGGAATTGAACGATATCTTGCAGGTTGAGGGTGCCGAACATCATGAGCAGGGGGATGATAGAAAGCCCCATGGCCACTTCGTAGGAGATGAGCTGTGCAGAGGCACGCAGACCACCCAGGAAAGGATATTTGGAGTTGGAGGACCAACCCGCCAAGGAAAGGCCATACACGGAAAGACCGGAGATGGCGAAAATCCACAGCGGCCCGATACCCAGGTTAGCCACGCACATGGAAATCTCGCCGTAGCATGTGTTTACTGTAGAGGCGAAAGGAATGACAGCCGCTGCCACCATGGGCGGCCCCAGTACCAGCATGGGCGCGATGGTGAAGTATACCTTGCGCACATATTTGGGGGTCAGTTCCTGCTTGAGGAAGAGCTTGCCGCCATCCAAGCAGGGCTGCATGAGACCAAAGGTGGGTATTTCGCCATCCAGACGCAGCCATTTGCAGAGACGGGCAATCCAGCAATCTTCGGGGATGCCGAAGAAGTGGAGCACGTTCTTGAGAGGTTGCTTCTCCTTGCTGCCAAAGCGCTTGAACAAGAAGAGAGGAATGCCGGCGCGGTTGGGACCGGGGCGGTCCTGAATCCAGCCTGCTACGCGGCGCTCAATCCATATGGAAAGAACCACGAAGGCCAGAATCACGGCAAAGATGAGTACCAGTTTGATGACAGTGGTGAGCAGGTAGAACCAAATCTCGTTGCTCAGAACAGAGTCACACCATTGAAGGATTGTATTCATGTTGTGATGGGGCTTCTAAGGGTTACTTCTTGGATTTTTCGCGTTCGATGAGGGGGATAGTCACGCCGGTGTCGAGGATGACTTTGCCTTCGTTGCCGATGTTGCCCCAGGTCAGGCCCTTCATGGGTTCGAACTCCAACGCCATTTCTTCCAGAATCATCATCGGGCTGGGGCAGGCGATGACACGTGGGCAATCGCAGCCAAGCAACTCGGTGAGTTCACGCATGATGGACCACTCGGAACGTGCTTCGCCCAAGGGTTCAATGGCTTTGTTCAGACGCTGGATGCGGCCGGCCACGTTAATCATGGTGCCGTACTTCTCAGCAAACGTCACACCGGGCAGCACCACGTCGGCGGCCTTGGTGGTCGCATTCTCGCTGTGAGCCATGACGAGCAGGTAGTCCAGCTCAGCCAAGTCTTCGGCAGGGATGCCGGCTTCCTGCGTCACGTCTTCACCCAATACGATGAGGGAGCGGATGCTGCCGTTCTTCACGCCGCGGCGAATGGTGGCAAGGCCTGCACCTGTCTTGTTGAGGATGAGCTTGGCGCCGTTGCTGTTGGGGTTGCGATCCTCGCTGATGAGCATGCCATCGTTCTCTCCCTTGCGGGGTACGATATCGAACTTGGTGACACCCAGCTGGCGAGCCAGCGCGCGTGCCATGTAGAGTTCTTCGTTGGTCATGCGCGCAGAGGCGATGATGGCAACTTCTACGGGGGCGCATTTGTGCAGCTGCTCGACCACGAGGTTGAGCGTAGCATCCCACGTAGAGGGGCGCTGCGGAGCCTTGGCATCTGTCTTGACCAAGGGGGTAAGGATGCGTTCGGGGGCGTTGATGTACTTGTAGTTGAGACGGTGGCTATCGGGCATCCAGCAGCTGTTCACCTCGTCATTTTGGCGCGGGGTGATGCGGTAGACCTTTTGCTCGCGTGTCCAGATGTTGATGTTGGTGCCGGTGCCGCAGTTCACGTCGATGGTGGGCGTGCTCTTGAGGAACCACACGCGCATTTTGAAGCGGAAATCCTTGCTGGTGAGAGCGCCCACGGGGCAGAGATCTACCACATTCATGGAGTAGTTGCTGTCCAACTGGGTGCCGGGATAGCAGGAGATGGCGTTGTGCGTGCCGCGGCCTACCACGCCGAGCACTTCCTCGCCCACAATTTCCTTCATGAAGCGCACGCAGCGGCGGCAAAGGACGCAGCGTTCCTGGTCCAGGTTCACGCGCGGCCCAATGGAGAGGTTCTTGCCTTTCTTGGTCTTGGATTCGGTGAAACGGTGGGTGCCGCTACCGTAGTCGGAGGTATATTCCTGCAATTTGCATTCACCGGCCTGGTCGCAGATGGGGCAGTCAAGCGGGTGGTTGGTCAGCAGGAACTCCAGCACGCCACGGCGAGCTTCGGTGCAGAGTTTACCATCGGTGCGGATACCCATGTTTTCTGCCACGGTGTTGGCGCAGGCGATGATGGCGCGGGGCATCCATTGGATGGTCTGGTAGCCGTCTTCGTTGTACGTGGGGGTAGCACCGGGAGCCAAGCGCGGCGGCATGCCTTGCTCTACAAGGCACATGCGGCAGGAGCCGGCTACGGAAAGCTTGGGGTGATAACAAAAGCAGGGTACATGTACGCCCACGGAGTTACAGGCATCGGCTATGCGAGTGCCCTTGGGGAAACGATACCATTTGCCGTTAATCTGGACATTGACCTTGCCTTCGGCAGCGGCCTCGTCCTTCGGCAGTAGTGCGGGTTTTTTGCTCATGCGTTCAAAAGGTTAGTCTTCGCGGGTCAGGAATTTACGAGCCTCTGCAGCCTCAGGAGAGTGTGGCTTGAGGGCGTTGATGGGTTTGGTGAGAGCCAGGAATTCATCACGGAACTTGGTGGTGAAAGCCTGTGTGGGCCACGAGCATGCCTCGCCAAAGGCGCAGACGGTGCGCCCGCAGATGTTGTCTGCCACGTCCTTGAGCAAATCAACATCCTCCGGGGAACCCTGACCATTACAGATGCGGGTGGAAAGTTTGTACATCCAGGGGTTGCCTTCGCGGCAAGGGGAACATTGTCCGCAAGACTCCCAGGCAAAGAAGCGGTTGAGATTATTGAGCATTTTGGGCATGCTGCGGGTGTCGTCCATGACGATGACACCGCCGGAGCCACTCATGGAACCATGCTGGGCAATGCTGTCCAAATCCATAGGTACATCGAAGATCGTCATGTTGCGCACAGAGCCATCCGGGTTGCGCCCTTTGAGTACCTCGTCACAGCGCATCACCTTGGCAGATGCACCACCGGGGATGATGGCCTTGAACTTGCGGCCCACTTTCGGACCACCGCAAATTTCATACAGCAGCTCACCATAGGTCACGGAGCCGGACACAATCTCATAGTAACCCGGACGCTTCACATCGCCGGATACACCGATGATGCGGGTGCCGGGGGAACGCTGGGCGCCTTCTGCCGCATAGGCTTCGCCGCCCATCATCATGACTTGGCGCACCTGGCAGAGCGATTCTACGTTGTTGACGATAGTGGGGCAACCATACAGACCGATGGCGGCGGGGAAGAAGGGGGGCTTAATGCGCGGGTAGGGGCGCACTCCTTCAATCGAGTTGATAAGGCCGGTTTCTTCACCGCAGATGTAGGCGCCGGCACCGCGGTGCAGCACAATCTTGAGGTCGAAACCGGATTTAAGAATGTTGGAGCCCAAGAAGCCCTTGGCTTCGGCTTCCTTGAGGGCAGTTTGCATGATGCGAGCCCCTTCGGGGAACTCCTCGCGCATGTAGATAACAGCGTAGTGTGCCTGCACGGCGTAGCAGGCAATAATCATGCCTTCAATGAGCTGGTGCGGGTCTTGATGTACAATGAAACGGTCTTTGAAAGTGCCGGGTTCAGATTCATCGCAGTTGCAGACGAGGTACACCGGTTTGGTGTTGCCCTTGGGTATGAAGGTCCACTTCACGCCTGTGGGGAAGCCTGCACCACCACGACCACGCAGACCACTTTTCTTGACTTCGTTGACAACATCTGCCGGCTCCATGGTAAGAACCTTTTTCAGGGTCTTGTAGCCACCGTCCTTGATGAAGCATTTGATGGAAGGATCGTAGCCCTCACGGTCGATATTTCTGAAAATACGGCGTGTTTCGCGGGGGTGCGGTTCCTTACCGGGTTTGTAGGTAATAGCGCTCATGATTTCAGCTGGAGAGGGTTACTTTTTTTATATTCGGCGATGAGCTCATCAACCTTGCGGCGGGTCACCTGGGAGTAGAGGGTGTCGTTAATCATCAAATTAGGCCCGAATCCGCAGTTTGCCAAGCATTCAACAGCTTCGATGCTCCACAACCCATCCGGGCTTACTGCCATGGGCTCATCATCTGTCATGCTGGCCGGGTCTACGCCGATTTTGCCACAGATGTAGGGGAGCAGTTCCTCGCTGCCGGCCATGGCACAGGCGATAGTGCGGCAAATGCGAATGTGGTATTTGCCGGGGCATGTGCGGTGAATACCGGGGTAGAACGTCACGATGCCCGCCACGTGTATGGGCGTGCTTTTGCACATTTCCGCAATCCAAGGCATGGCTTCGGGGCAAACGTACCCGAATTCTTCTTGGATGTGGTGGATGATGGGCAGGATGGCCGACTGTTCTTTACCTTCCGGGTAGAGGGCAATCAGCTCCTTCGCCTTTTCTGTCAGTTCGGGGGTTACCTCAAACTTCGGGAAGTATTTTTCGCCCGGAGAAGGACGAACTGCCGTGATGGCGTCAATCGCGTTGGTGTTTTCGGACATGATAAAGGTTCATCAGTTAAATGTTAACGGTCGCACTCGCCCTGCACAAAGTCGAAGGAACCGAGAATGGCACCTGCGTCACTTACAAGGTGGCCGGGAAGCAGTTCCGGCAGGATGGAAAGCGTGCAGAAGGAGGGACTGCGCATCTTCAGGCGGTTGGCAATACCGCCACCCTTGGAATCCAAGAAGAAGCCCAGTTCACCCTTCGGGTTTTCAGCAGCAAAGTAGACCTGGCCGACGGGAGCATTCACGCATTCTGTGCTCACCATGAATTGGCGAATCAATTCCTCGATGCCCATCATCGCGTCTTTCTTGTTGGGCAGGATGCCCTTGTCGAGCTGCACGCAGATGGGACCGGAGGGGAGTGTCTTGATGACTTGGCGGATGATGCGTACGGACTGGCGAATTTCTTCCATTCGTACTTGGAAGCGGGCGTAGCAGTCACCTTCATAGGCCACGGGTACATCGAATTCATACTTCTCGTAGCCCAAGTAGGGGTTGGTCTTGCGCAGGTCGCGGCATACACCGCTGGCGCGCAGGTTGTTGCCGGTCATGCCGCACTGCAGAGCCATTTCGCGGGGAATTACGCCTACACCGACGAGACGATCAATGAAAATCTTGTTGTGCAGGAGCAGTTTTTCCATCTCGTCCACGGTGCGCAGGGCGCTGTCGCAGAAGTCCAGTACCTGCTTTTCAATTCCCTTGGGCAAGTCACGTGTCATGCCGCCGATGCGGGTGTAGCTGGAAGTGAAACGAGCACCGCAAATCTGTTCGTAAAGGTTGTGTACGCGCTCTTTTTCTTCGAATGCGTACAGGAACGCTGTCATGGCACCGGTGTCCATAGCATACACGCCCGTTCCCAAGAAGCAGGAGGAGATGCGCGATAGCTCACAGCACAGTACACGGATGGCCTGACCGCGTTCCGGGAGCTCCCAGCCCAGCAGCTTTTCTACTGCGCAGGCGTAGGCTATGTTGTTGCTCATCGGTGCCAGGTAGTCAAAGCGGTCGGTGTAGGCTACGTACTGGTTGTAGTGGCAGTTTTCTGCGATTTTTTCCATGCCGCGGTGCAGGTAGCCAATAACGGGATCGCAGGATACAACCTCCTCGCCGTCAATTACGAGCTTCAGGCGAAGTACACCGTGCGTTGCCGGGTGCGAGGGACCCATGTTCAGGGTCACCAGTTCGCCGTGGTCTTCGGCATCATTCTTCAGATAATCCAATGCTGCGCTTGCCGCATCAGGTACTTGTAAAATCTTTGTCGTGTTCATATGCTCGTATTTCAGGCCGCATCCGGCCACATTGGTGCCCCGTCATTAAACTACTTTTAACCCCGAATTTCAAGCCTAAAGTGCCGAATCAAACTTTTTATGGTTTCTTTCTTACGCGCGTATTCTCATTATTTTATGTTAGTTAAAACTAACATGCCGGCGCATACAGCTTGGTGCGTGGAGGGGGTGGGGAATCAGAGACCGAGATCAAGTTGCGTGAGGTTGTCCTCAGGCGGGGTATCCGTGGGGGGCAGGGGGGCAGGGGTGGGGTTCTCTGCTTGTGGGGGGAGTTGCGGGGGGATACTTTCGGGGAGGATGTTGGTGTTGTTTTCTACTCCGTCTTCATCCTCAGGAGCGGGGGCTGTTGGCATGATACGGGCTATGCGCTCAACAGGATTTTTGGTGACGATATTGCCGAGAACCGCGCGGTTCTTGACGCGGAGTCTGGCGAAGTCGAAGGGGATGGGGCGGCGCAGGCGTTTGACCTGGTTTTTGAGGTAAACGTTGACCGAGAGCGTGGCGCTGTCCTCCTCTGAAGGGTGCACGGAGAAGAAGAAGATTCTGCTGCCTTTGGTGCCTTGGGTCAGTTGGTACTCCTTATCGCGAGTGAAGCCACCGAGGTGGAAGCGCTTGGCGTAGGTGATGCCGTCTTTGCCATCGCGGTAAATCATATTGAACACCCAGTCATCTCCGGGGCGCAACACGCGGATGTCTTGGAGTTTCTTACCCACATAGAATTTTTCCTGAATGCGGCGAACCATGAGCACGCCTTGGTTGTCAATGGTGAGTACATCGCTCAGGGTGGAGCATTTTTCCACCGGCTCACCCTTCTTCACGCCGTAACCGGCGAAGCCTTCTTCATCGATGTAGAGCGTTTCGTTCTCCACTGCAGCTTCTGCGCGGGAGATGGAATCAAAGGTGGTGATTTCAGTGCGGCGTGGCCAGGACTCACCATATTTTTTGCGCAGGTTTTCAAACCAGCGGATGGTGTAGCGTGTAAGCTGCGCTAAGTTCTTGCGGGTTTGATCTATTTCCTTTTCCAAAGCGGCGATGTGTTTTTCAGCCTCGTGAATCTCGTACTTCGCAATTTTTTTGATGCGGATTTCTGTGAGACGGATGATGTCATCTCGCGTAACCTCGCGGATGAAATTCACAACAAAGGGAGCCAAGCGCTCTCCGATTTCGGTGATGGATTGCTCCCAGCTCTCGCTTTCCTCCAGCACTTTATAAATGCGGTTCTCGATGAAGATTTTTTCCAAGCTGCACTGCATCCAGGATTCCTGCAGCTCGGCCAAGTGTACTTCCAATTCTTGCCGGAGAGTCTCGCGGGTGTTATCTACGTTGTGCTTCAGGATTTCTGTCACCCCCATGAATACGGGCTTGCGATCCATAATCACCACAGCTTTGGGAGAAATACTCACCTGACACTCGGTGAACGCATAGAGTGCGTTGCATGTTTTCTCAACATCCGCACCGGTGGGTAGGTATACAAGAATATCAGCCGTGGCGGCGGTGTTATCCTCAATGCGAGCCACTTTGAGCTTGCCCTTTTCCATGGCTGTCTCAATGCTCTGGATGACGGATTCGGTGGTGGTGCCGAAAGGAATTTCCGTGATGCGGATGAGGCGCTTGGAAGTGGTGTCCAGCTTGGCGCGGCAGCGCAAGCGGCTGGTGCCGGTACCATCGTTGTAGGCACTCACGTCCAATAAACCGCCCGTGGGAAAATCAGGGAAGAGGGTGAAAGGCTCTCCACGCAGGTAGCTGATGGCGCCATCTATGATTTCATTAAAATTGTGCGGCAGGATAAGGCAGTTCATGCCCACGGCAATGCCCAATGCACCCTGTGCCAGCAGCAGAGGGAATTTCACGGGCAGGGCTACCGGTTCCTTGTTGCGCCCATCATAGCTGAGCTTCCAATCCGTTACCTTGGGGCTGTATACCACCTCTTTGGCAAAGGCCGACAGTCGCGCCTCAATGTATCGCGGAGCAGCTGCGGCATCACCGGTCAGTATGTTGCCCCAGTTACCTTGGGTGTCTATGAGCAAGCCTTTTTGCCCCAGTGTCACCAGAGCGCTGCCGATAGAGGCATCACCATGCGGGTGGTATTTCATGGTATCACCCACAATGTTGGCTACTTTGTTGAAGCGGCCATCGTCCATGCGCTCCATCGAGTGTAAGATACGGCGTTGTACGGGCTTGAGCCCATCCACGATGTGCGGCACGGCGCGCTCCAATATGACGTATGATGCGTACTCCAGATAGTAATCCCCGAACATGCGATGTATCGCGCTGGGATTTTCTTGTAAATAGACCGGTGTACTGTCGTGGCTCATACGCTCTCACGTTTATTCTATCAAAATCAGATGGGTATTTCAAGTCCCGAACTTTCACATTTGTTGGCTATTGCGTCAGTTTTTGAATAAATTTCTTGCCACGTAGCATTCGCTGGGCTACAATGCGTGCGCAGCGGCTGTGAGCCCGAAGGGATGGGTGGCAGAGCGGTTGAATGCAGCGGTCTTGAAAACCGCCGAAGGTTTGCGCCTTCCGTGGGTTCGAATCCCACCCCATCCGCTAAAGCACCTTGCGCATCACCTCGCGCAAGGTGCTTTTTTTTAATGCTTTTAGCATTTTGTGCTTGCGTTTTTACGCATGGCCGCGCATATTGTGCATATACCCCTAATGTACCCCAAAAAAACCGAGGGGTATATATACTCTACTCCATTCACTCCCCTCTCTCACAAT
>JAFSEZ010000044.1 GCA_017435505.1 Akkermansia sp. | reverse complement strand
GGCGGGGCAGGGGTAGGCGGTGCATCGGCGGGGGGGGCTGCGGGTGCTGTGCCGGTTTGCTCCGCTGCTGTTGTTTCTACTGCAGCAGGTGCCGGGGGGGTGGGTGCTTCTTGTGCATCCACGTGGTGTGCGCCTATTCCTGCCAGAGCCATAGCTCCGCATAACAAACAGGAGCTGACCCCCTGCAGCGCCTTGCGCCTCCGCTCTTTGTTTACCTTGCGGGAGGTTGAGGCAATGGTGTAGACCGCCTCGCGCATGACCCGTTTGAGGGCGGTGACCATAGCACGCTCGCGGAAGTGCAGTTTAGCTTTGATGATGCTGCTGTTGATGGCATCTGCGTTGATGTAGGGATCCAGCATGTAGCCCCAGGAGAAGCATGCTGTTTCAAGCTGCACATCTAATACGAGGATGAGCATCCACTCTTGGCGAACAGGCGGGGGCAGGGGGTGCAATTTATCTTGCACATAAGCGCACAGGCGCTGCCACATGTGCGCCAGAAACCCGGCAGGGGGCTCTTCCTCCGCACGCCGCCGTTTGTCCCCGAAATTTTCGGTAAGTTCTGTTTCCTCAATGGTGTGCTTTTTCTGGCGTTTGCCGAAAGAAGGGTGGTGAATGCGCGCGTGGTTCAAAATCCAGTGCGCGTGCGTGCGAAACTCCTGCGCCTGCCCATCATCTGTGATGTAGATGCACAGCGCCACGGGCGAGATTTTTCGCTCCAGACTCTCCAGCATGTGCAGTAGCTCCAAGCGCTCCTGATGGCGCAGCACCCCTGCTGCGTCCACCACGCGGGTGAACTCTACTTGGTTGTCACCAAATACCTCATTGGCCCGCCGAATGCTGTAGCCACACGCCGGGCACTGCTCCTCAGCACCCGTGTGAATTGTTGCATTGCATCGTGGACAAATCGGCACGCCCCTCTTATACCCCTTTTCTGCCCCCAGGGGAAGATAAATCATCGTCAACTCCCAAAATTCCCGTGCGCGCATGATATGTGCGAACATATCTGCCATGTGTGCCTACTTCCGATTTTACAACCCGTTTCCAGCCCAAACGCATCCGCAATTTCACTTGACCTGGCAAGTAAAATCATATAGCTTAGTTTCATGAAGTTGCTTCTGCGATTAATGTCCATCTTGTGCCCGAACAAAAAAATCAGGAAAGAGATAAGGGCCGGACTCCGCATGGAAAAGTATAAAAAAACAAATGCGATAGATGTGCCCAAGCATCTTCAAAAATATGTGTGGCTGGATATCAGGGGAAAGAACAATAGAATAAAAATCGGTTCCGTTTCGTTTGGTGCAACTAAGCAGTTGCACATTGTTATCAACGGATCGGACAATGAGGTAGTGATTGATGATGGGGTGCACATTCGCTCCCTGGCTATCACCATAGGCGAGTCAGGGGCTTCACCCAAAGCTCATCACACGCGCGTGCACATCGGTGAAAAATGCACCTTTGCCAAAACTTCCATTTTTACATCTCACTCAAACACAGAAATTGAGATTGGCGCTCGCTGTATGTTCTCTTCCAATGTTTACATTCGGCACACGGATTCTCACCCCATTTATGAGTTGAATGGCAAGCACCATATCAATCATGTGGAGAAGTTGAAAATCGGTGATCATGTATGGGTAGGGATAGGAGTCAATATCCTAAAAAATGTACAGATTGCAGATGATTGCATATTGGGGGCGCATGCCGTCATTGCTAAGTCGTTTTCAGAAGCACACTGCGCGATTGCCGGTAATCCTGCCAAAATTATTCGTCGGGGGATTACATGGAATCCGGAACATACGGTGGATTTTATTGAAAATAAGCGGTATTCTACAGACGTGAGCGAGCTGAAATAGTTTGCTTCGCGGGATATGCCGGTAGAATGATTTTGGGCACAATGGCGAGTAGCCTGCATCCGGCTCTGCCGGGTGTGTGTGTACCTCATTTCTTCCACCGAACAGAGGGTCCTACTGTTCTTTGCTGCTTCTCCGAGTTCGTGACTTTGATGGGAAATCCCCTTAATTTTCACTTTTCAATTCTTCACGTGGATTTTTTCTTGACTTAACTATAGCTTTTGGTTAATGTGGCATCACAGCCATGAAAGAGCGACGAATCGTAATCACTGGTATGGGGGCAGTATCGCCCTTGGGCAACAGCGTGGAAGAGACCTGGGCCGGCATGAAAGCCGGGCGCTCTGGTATCAGCAAAATCGAGAGCATAGATTGCAGCCCGTACCCCGTACATATTGGCGGCGAAGTCAAAAACTTCGACCCCACTCCCTATTTTAAGAAAGACCCCAAGGCCGTGCGCCGTTGTGACCGCTTCGAACAGTTGGCCATGGGGGCCACGGTAATGGCCATGGAAGATGCCGGCTTGGATCCCGAAAAGGTGGACAAGAATCGCGTAGGTGTCATGATTGGCTCCGGTATCGGCGGCTTGGGTATTCACAGCAACAACTGTGAGGCGCTTGTCACCAGTGGCCCGCGTCGCGTGTCTCCCTTCTGCATCCCATACATGATTACCAACATGGCCAGCGGTATGGTCAGCATTGAGTATGGATTCGGCGGCCCCAATATGAGCATCTCCACCGCCTGTGCTACCTCCAACCATTGCATTGGCGAGGCTTGGCGCATCATGAAGTTCGGTGATGCTGATGTGATGATATGCGGTGGTGCAGAAGCTGCTATTCTTCCCATCGGTATCGTGGGCTTTGCCAACATGAAAGCCCTCTCCACCCGCAACGATGACCCTGCCACGGCCTCCCGCCCCTACGATAAGGATCGCGATGGCTTCGTGATGAGCGAAGGCGCCGGTGTCATCATCCTGGAAACGCTGGAACATGCCCAAGCCCGCGGTGCTCGCATCTTGGCAGAGCTCGTGGGCTACGGTCTCAGCGCAGATGCCTACCACCTCACCTCCCCTGAGCTGGAGGGCGAAGGCGCCAGCCGCTGCATGGAAATGGCTCTCAAGCATGCCGGCCTGCAACCCACCGATGTGGACTACATCAACACGCACGGCACCTCCACCCCGCTGGGCGATATCTGCGAAACTAAGGCTATCAAACGCACCTTCGGTGAATACGCCACCAACGGCCTCGTGGTCAGCTCCACCAAGTCTGTGACAGGTCACCTGCTGGGTGCTGCCGGCGGTATTGAGCTGCTCGCCTGCGTAAAAGCCATCCAAGAGAACTTCATCCCCCCGACTGCCAACGTCATCAACCAAGATCCTGAATGTGACTTGGATGTCTGCCCCAACGTGGGCCGCGAGCACAAGGTGGATGTGGCACTCAGCAACTCCTTCGGCTTCGGTGGTCACAACGCCTCCCTCATCGTGAAGCGCTTTGTGGAGTGATGCTGCGCCCGTGAAAGCGCCATAAAACACACTTTCTCATGCGGCGGCGGGTCTACATGCCCGGCGCCGCGTACTTTATCCCACCCCCTCCTCCGTTATCCTCATCACATGCCCTGTTTCCCCCGATTCTTCAACCGCGCAAACGCTGCCGGCCCGGCCGGTTACACCCGCATGGATATCCAGCTGCTGCGCTGGATTCTCCTCTGCCTTATCACCCTTGGTGCCACCGCCGGGCTCATGATGTGCGGTTTCTTCGATGCGCTGGCCTTGGAGCACATCCGCATTCTCGGCGGGCATCCCTTCTACATCGAAGCCGAGTCTGCCCAAGTATCCCTGCTGCCTCCGGCCGGTATCTTTGCCATCTGCACAGGCATCACCCTCTACTTATCCGTGGTATTGCTGCGCAACCCGAACCTGGCCAAGCGTACGCAAATCTGCTTCCTGGCAGCCCTGGCTACCCTGCTCCCGGGGCTGCTCTGCATCCTGTGGAACGGTGTACTCTACATGGCCGCACCCCTCTTTTGCGTGCTCCTGCTCTGGGTGCTCGCAGCCTTGCTGCCCGCTATCTTCCACCTCTTTGCAAAATCATGAAAGCGCAAGATTATCCACCCGCCGTGCAAGAGCTCATAGCGCAGCTCAAACGCATGCCCGGTACAGGATCTCGCGGCGCAGAGCGCTTGGCTCTCTGGTTCCTGCAACAAGGCCGAAATGAGGCTCGCAACCTCTCTGTTGCCCTCCTGCATGCGGCAGATTCCATCGGCACATGCCCCTCTTGCGGCTTCTTTTCCGTGCGCGGGGAACAATGCATCGCCTGTAGTGACCCTACGCGCGATTCCTCCCAAATCTGCGTGGTCGAGCAGCCTACGGATGTGCTCCCTATCGAGCGCTGTGGCTCCTTCCGTGGCCTATACCACTGCCTTGGCGGCAAAATCTCCCCGCTAGACGGCATCATGCCCGAGGACCTCTCCCTTGCTTCCCTCCGCGAGCGCGTGGCTGCTCATCCCGGGTGCGAACTTATCCTTGCCGTTGGTAGCGATGTGGAGGGTGAGGCCACGGCCCTGTATCTGGCTGAACTCTTTGCACGGGCAGATTGCCGCATCACCCGCTTGGCGCAGGGCATGCCCGCCGGCGCCGGTCTGGGGCAGGCAGATGCTATTACCCTCATGCGCGCTCTGCAAGGCCGCCACTCCATCTCCTGACACCTCCTCTTTTTACTCCAAAATCAAAATAAATCATCTTTTTTCGATTTTAGACTGGACAAACCCCGTTTTTCCATGTATACTCTCGCCGCAATCCACCTCGGATAGCATCATTCCAATGGCAGGGTAGCTCAGTGGTAGAGCAGAGGACTCATAAGCCTTTGGTCGGGTGTTCAAATCACCTCCCTGCTATTATGGGAGCGGTCGTAACCAAGACAAAATCGTAACGACCGCTCCTTTTTTGTGCCTGGATTTCAGCGGGTTCCAAAACCGCAACTCATAACGCAAACCGGACTTCCCGGGCTGATTTTGCATCCATTTTGCCCCCGTTTTTCAGCCAAAAGGACTCGCTTAGACTCGTGCGGTTCCAGTCACATTACATGCAATTAGCTGATTATTCGTGGCTTAAATAGCAAAAAATCGACGTCTATCAGTCAAATCACATTGCTTGCCTTGCAAGCGTTGAAAATGAGTCTTTTGTGACGATTTTCTCATAACGGAAAAAGTCATTTGATTTTGATTCACAGTCACGGAAGAACGCATAGAGGTCATTCCCACCGGCTGATGGACGATGAAGAGCAGTAGCCTCAGACAGAAACTCGCAGCGATGCTGAAATCGAAGCTGCCCTGTGGCAAGAAGACGAAGAAGCCCGCGAAGCCGAACTTGCAGAAGAATTCAACGAGCCCGTGACGGACGTGGAGCCGACCGCCGAAGCCCCGGCACAGGAATCCTTCGTTGAGCCCCAAAATCCGGAAGCTGCCGAAGTAGTCGAAATCAAGCTGACCTCCTACAATTTGAAAAAGACTGGTCAAGCCCCGGTGAGCATCACTCCTGAGAGTAAAGACCTCAAATTGGGACCCGGCGACCAACTGATACGCATCTACAAAGGCACGCTGATTGAGGTAGACGTACTCGATAGCGGCTACAAGTGGAATGGCGAGGTTTACCCCACCCTCACCCACATCAGCTGGAAAATCACAGGCTACCAAATCGGAGGCAACAACTTCTTCGGGCTTCCTACCAAGCGCCGGGGTGAATAAACCACCCCTTTCAGCCGGTTCAACACCGGCTTTTTCTTGTTCAAACTTGACTTTGTCATTGCAAGTAATATACTGACAGTATGAAAAATCTATCACGCTTCACTCGAACTTTCATTTTATGGCTAATC
>JAFSEZ010000043.1 GCA_017435505.1 Akkermansia sp. | reverse complement strand
CGCTTCTACGTGACTCCGTGGATTAACCGCAGTACGGGCGAGTTTGTGACAGCCGGCACTTACCGCGCCCCGGAAAAATATGAGTACCTGTACAAACACTTGCGCGAGAATGGTGACATTGTAGAGGTGCCGTATTTCAACCAGAAACTTCTGTTCCGCACCCCACGCGATATCATGCGCATGATTCGCGATGAGGAGGAGGAGTGGAAGGAATATGTGCCGGCGGAAGCATTCCGCATGGCCGAACACTTGAAGGAGGGCAACATCTGATGGATTTGCGCGCCGACTTCCCTATCCTTGCCACTCGCATTGGCAAGCGCCCCTTGGTGTATTTGGATAATGCTGCCACCACGCAAAAGCCGCTTGTGGTATTGCAGGCAGAGCAGCATTACTACGAAAAACTCAATTCCAACATACACCGTGGCGCACACTATTTGAGTCGCTTGGCCACAGAAGCTCACGAGCAAGCTCGCTCTGCGGTGGCAGAGTTCTTGCATGCCTCTTCCGACAAGGAAATTGTGTTTACCTCCGGCTGTACAGCCTCTATCAACTTGGTGGCACAAACGCTGGCTCTCTCCGGCATGTTGGGGGCAGGGGATGAAATCATCGTGACGACCGATGCTCACCACTCCAACATCGTGCCGTGGCAAATGCTCTGCCAGCGCGTGGGCGCTGTATTGAAGCCGGTGCCGCTTACAGAAGAACAGACCTTCGATAAGGCTGCATATGAAGCTCTGCTTTCTCCGCGTACTCGCATTGTGGCATTCCCTTACATATCGAATGCACTGGGGGTGGTGAATCCGGTTGCGGATATTATTGCGGCAGCCCGCAGAAACAACCCTGATACACTTGTATTGGTAGATGGAGCTCAGAGCACCGGCCACCAGATGATAGATGTGCAACAACTCGGCGCGGATTTCTATGCCTTTTCTGGGCACAAGGTGTACGGCCCCACCGGTACAGGCATTCTTTGGGGGCGTGAGAGCATACTGTCAGCCTTGCCCCCGTGGCTCGGAGGTGGTGAGATGATTCGCGAGGTGTCGTTCAATGGTACTACCTACAATGATTTGCCCTTCAAGTATGAGGCCGGTACTCCCAATATCTGCGGCAACATTGTATTGGCAGCGGCGCTTCAATATGTGCAATCCATCGGTATTGCTGCAATTGAATCGCATGAGCAACGGCTCACCGCTGCGCTGTGTGATGGCCTCGAACAACTGTCCGGCGTGCGTATTCTCGGTCCCAAGACGGGGAGGGGAGCTCTTGTTTCCATTGTTGTGCCCGGTGTTCATCATTATGATTTGGGTACCCTGCTGGATCAGATGGGCATCGCCGTGCGTACGGGGCACCACTGTTGCCAGCCCCTGATGCAGGCGCTGGGGATTACGGGTACGACCCGTTATTCATTCTCACTCTGCAATACCGAGGAAGACGTGCAGCGAGCATTGGATGCGACGGATAGAGCTCTTTCCATGCTGAAATAAGTTCTGATATCGAATTTTGTTTGCGCAAACTCATCGTTTGCTCTCTGTTGTCTTGACATGCCGGAGTGTATTTGCTAATACATAAGGACAAATGAAACTGAGTCACATTCTATTAATTGCCTTGGTGCTTGGTGTCGTGGTGGGCTACTATGCGGAACCGGGCGTGGCTCCCATCTTGCAGGCTCTGGTGAAAAAAGAGGCCAAGCCCGTCGCTACGCGTGATGAGTGGGATGATTTAGCTGATGAAAATCGCCCCGATACGGATGTGGAAGAACCCAAACCCGAGGAGCCCAAACCTGACGAACCTAAGCCCGAACCTGAGCCTGAGCCCGTGGATGGTTTTGTGGACGGTGAGGAAGAAGGGGAGGAGGAAGATCCTGAAGGAACCTCTCCGCGCAAAATTAAACGCTATTTGGGTGAAGATGATGGCATGCGCCCGGTCAAGGAAGAGAAGTATATTGGCAAAATTACAGGAGCCAACTGGCGCCAACCCGCTATGCTGGAGCGGCGTTTGGCCGGCAATCTGCGCCAAGCCCTAAAAAAACTTGACCAGAAGGGAGTGGCAGAGTTCCTGAAGAAGCCGGAAAATCGACTGATGTTGGCGCAATGGGAACTGCTGAACCTTGCCGATATGGACGGATTGAGCAAGCTGATGAAAGATCGCGAGACAGCAGAGGACTTAGCTTTGCTGCTCAATGACTTACCTTGGGTTTCTTCTTTTGTGTACGATGGGCAGCTGGAAAAGCCGGAAGTTGCGTTGGCGATGATTCGTCACTTCCGCCAGAATGACCCGAACATGGATAAGGATGTGCTCTACGAAGGCGGAACGGAAGATGCCGGTAATACGCAGCCCGGGCTCAAACGCCGCATAGCTGCTGCCGTGGCCGTACAGTTCACCCGCAATGGTTGGTATGGTGATGGTCGCGAAATGACACCGGAGGAAATTGAGGAACTCAAAGTCCTTGGTAATATGGGGGCACCGCGTCGCCGTGGCAAGAAAGAAAAACCGGATGTTTTTAAAGATGCGCGTGAACGCTATAGCTTTTTTGCGGAAAGTGCAGACAAAGAGCTCCTTCATAGTGGCTTTGCTAACCTTCCCGGCTGGTTGATGCATATCGTCTGTGGGTGGAAAGGGAACAGCCCATTCGGTACGGCAACTACCATGCGCTGGCTGCGCGATAATTGCGCCGCTCCGGCCATGCGCTATACCGGCATGGCTTTCCAAGTCCCTTATCTCCCGCTCAACGTCAGCGGAGACGTGATTTTTTCCAACTTTTACTACGAACCGTTCCAGTCGCTCTATCCGGATAACTTCGCTAAGATGACGCGCGATGTGGGTGCAGTTTGCGGTGGTTTGTCTCACTTCGGTACCTCTGCCGCATGTGCGAACGGTGTGCCGGCCGTGACAATGGGCGAACCGGGGCACTGTGCCTATGCTGTGTACGCAGACGGCAAGTGGAACCCATCCAATTCGCTGTCAGAGGATCGTCACCCTCATTGGAATTGCTGGGGGGATTACTCATGGAGCGCATTTACCATGATGACCGACATGTTCCAGAACGGTGCACGCACCCGCGATGCCCAGATGGTGGCCACGATGGCATCTGTGCTTGCAAAACACAAAAACCCCATTAATGCGCTAAAGTTGTATGAGCTTTCCGCCACCATGCAGCCCCTCAATCAACCCATTTGGGCAATGTACATGGAGACTGCGGCAAAGTATCTCAAGCGCCAGCCTCGCAAATGGCTTGGTGTCAATGAATTCATCTGTTCTTCCGTGGCTCCTCAACACCCGGCCATGTGTGCTTCTTTCCTCACGGACAATATCTACCCCAGCATGCTGGCTACCCTCCGTAGTCCCAAGCAAAAAATAGCTGCTTTCGAGACGCTTTTCAATAATTTCAACATCAACGAAAAAGCAGAGTGGGACATGGATAAGCTGTTGGATATGCAATACGCTTCTCTCGGGAAAAGCCGTTCTCTGAAGAAAGAGTTTTTTGAAGATCTTTTCGATAGCGTTTCCAAGCACCCCTCTTTCTCTCTGGCTGTTGCGTGGGCTATCCGTACATCCTACGCAGAGAACAAGAACTTTGGCAAGCAGGTGCTTGAAATGGTTGAAAAGGCCATGGAAACATGTACCGATAAAGATTTGATGGTGGCCGGTATCATTCGTGGTGCCGAGGCTGTGGGCAACATTGAACTGGCTACTCAATACAGCGAACCATATGTCAAGAAAAAGGAAGCGGAGATGAAACCCTTGCCCAAGTTTGAGCCCGTGGGTGGCAACCTTGTCTCTGAAGGTGGTTTAGTAACCCTCACCAAATACCATCCGGATTTTCGTTCTGCCATTTATCACGGAGCGGCCTTGACCCCCGCCGGTGGTCTCATTCAATCCGATGGTGGTAAGCACCAAAAAGTCACCGTCGAACTCAAGAAAGCCGCTACGTTGGGTGGTGTGATCATCATTCCCACCAGTGGAAGTGCAGCCGGGTATTACGAATGGAATCTTGAAGTTTCCAAGGATGGTAAGGAGTGGACTCATCTTGCCAAGCTCCCCAACAATGTGAATGGTCCTGTTCGTGTTCACATCAAGAAAAATAATCCCACCGCCAAGTTCATCCGCATCGATTCCGGTGAAGGACAGCTTATCGGTATTAACTTCCGCGCTCTTCTGATTTATGACAATAAGAAAGTTCACTAACATTTTTGCATGCGGTGTGGCATTGGCTGCGCTTTCGCTTGCTTCTGCGTGGTCTGCCCAACGAGTGGCTACCTATAGCGAGGCGCTTGAAAAGGCGGGGGACGACGGCATCATTGCCTACTGCTACGGCCCCGATTGGAATCGCCGCAGTGTACGCATGCTCAACACCTTTTGGAAGAACCCCGACACAGAGGCCGCTGCCGGCAATGCTGTCATGGTTGCTATCCCCTTCTATGAGGATTCAAACCACCCGAAAGCCGGTGAAGCGGCGGATATCAGGGGCGATTTTCCCGACCCGCCCTTTGGTGTGTGTCCCTTGGTTGTCATGTTGGATAAGACGGGCAAAGCCTATGCTCACATGCCCGGTTCCGATTATCTGGGGGATGAAGATGGTGAAAAAGGCAGAGAAAATATACGCAATTACCTCACAAAGTTCCGCAAGTATCAGGAGATTATAAAGAAGCTGGGCTTACATGAGGCCGGGGCTCAGGATGATGCGACCGGCAGTATGCGTGGCGAGGAGCGCGCCAAGTTGATTGCAGAGGCTCTCGACTTGCAGCTCTACATCCCCGGAGGTGCCATCGCGAGCATGCCTCCCCACACAAATCCACAACTTCTGAAAGAGCTGGAGCTTGCAGACCCGGCCGATAAGACTGGTCTCGTGCGCCGTTACAAGCATGTGGAGCTTCAGTTCCGATACAAACTCTATGATACGACGGATGGTTTCCTGAAGCCTGATTTTGTACCGGATATTGATATGATTAAGGATGAGTGTTTCAAAATCATCAAAGACCCGGCGTACCGCCCATTCGACCGTCAATCTGCTTATTTAGCCTACATTGGGCAAGCTCGCCGCGAGGGAATTCAGCCCAACCAGCTCAAGGGGCACATCAAGAAGATGGGAGAGATTGACCCTAACACAGTGCTCGGACGTGGCGCACAGGCTTTGCACGACCTCTGGGGCAGCATCAAGGTGAAGAAGACACCGGAGCAGCGAAAAGCCGCTCGTCAAAAGAAGAAAGAAGAGGCGAAAAAGAAAAAAGATAAGAAGATTCGCGATCGCAGGCAGAATGAGGCTATCGAGTTCTGATGCTCCTGTTCAAAAGCTCCTTTCGGCTCCCTCGCAAGAGGGAGCTTTTTTATATGTGTAGCCCCGGCAATTTGAGGGGGGGAAGTGGCAAGTCTGATTTCAGCAGGGGGAAGACTAGCACTCCTTGCTCATATCAGAGAATGAGCATGCAATCTCCGTATGAGAAGAAGCGGTAGCGCTGCTCCACCGCTTGGCGGTATGCCTCCATAATCAATTCTTTGCCCGCAAAGGCACACACCAGCATGATAAGTGTGCTCTGCGGCAGATGAAAATTGGTGAGCAAGCCACCCACTACTTTGTACTCATAGCCGGGGTAGATGAAAATATCTGTCTCACCGGGTCCGGGGGGCAGGGGGTGACCATGGCGTGTGGCAAGGGTTTCCATCACGCGTACACTTGTAGTACCTACTGCAATGATACGTTTGGCTGCCTCAATGGCGCGGCTTGTTTCCTCCGGCATCACGAAGCTTTCGCGGTGCATGTGGTGGTCTGCCACAAACTCGGCCTTGACCGGGCGGAATGTGCCTACGCCTACGTGCAGAGTCACAAAGCTATGCGGCAGTTTTTCCAAAATATCCGGGGTGAAGTGCAGACCCGCCGTAGGGGCAGCAATGGCACCTTCGTGTTGAGCGTAAATAGTCTGGTATCGCTCTTTGTCGGCAGGTTCGCTCTCACGGTTCATGTAGTGGGGTAGAGCGAGTCGGCCATAGGTGTCCTCATCTACCTGTTTGTCCCAGCGGATGTAGCGGTAGCCTTCGTCATCAATGGATTCCACCGTGCCCGTGGCATCTCCGATTTGCACGGTGCGCCCCACTTTCATCTTTTTGCCGGGGCGCACGAGGCATTTCCACACCAATTCCTGCGCCAGCCCGGCACGCACCAGTTCAATACTGCCATCATTGCTGAAGTAGCGAGCCGGAATCACCTTGGTGTTGTTGAGCACTAGGTGATCTCCCGGCAGCACGTACTCAGATATATCGCTGAAGTGGCGGTGTTCTATCAGCCCTGTGTCGCGGTGTACCACCAGCATGCGGGATGCCGCGCGGTCAGGCAGGGGCCTATCCGCTATCAGCTCTTCGGGCAGGTAGTAGTCGAAATCGGCTGTGCGCACGGGCTCTCTGTGGGTTAGCAGGGGAAAACAGCAATGCGGCGCAGCACTTCATCGCGCCCCAGTGTCTGCATGACAACATCAATGCCCGGTCCGGCGTGGCAACCGGTCAGCGCCATGCGCAGCGGGAACATCATTGCTCCTACCTTCACGCCGTTGGCTTTGGAGAGCGGTTTCACAATCCGGAAAGCAGCCTCGCCACTCCATTCTTCAATATCCTGTGCGGCCTCTACAAAGAGGTTAAGCATCTCTCTGGCGTTTTCTTGGAGCTTAGCCATGGATTCCTCCTCGTATTCCAGCACTCGTACCCACTTCACCCAGGCCGGTACCTCGCTCAGCAGCTGCACCTTTGTCTGCACAGAGGGCAGCACCTCTCGCAGTCGGGCAGTATCCTGCAATCCGGCGGCGGTGCAGAAGGGTATGGCAAGCTCCACAAACTTTTCCGGAGCCAAGCGCATGATGTGCTGCTGGTTCATCCACTTGCACTTGGTGATATCAAACTTGGCTGCGGCGCGGTTTACATTCTCCAGGGAGAAGAGGCTGATGAGCTCATCCTTAGTAAAGATTTCGTCATCACTCTTGGGGCTCCAGCCCAGCAACGCAATGAAATTGACAACCGCATCCGGCAGGAAACCCTCCTCCGGGTAGTTGCCGAGCTGGGCGCCCACATCGCGCTTGCTCATCTTGGAGCCATCGGGGTTTTGGATGAGGGGGATGTGAGCATACACCGGCGGCTCCACACCAAAGGCATCGAAAAGCTGCAGGTGCTTAAAGGTGTTCATGATGTGGTCTTCGCCGCGGATGACGTGGGTGATTTTCATCTCAATATCATCCACCACATTCACCAAATGGAAGATGTAGGAGCCATCCGTGCGCTTCACCACCATGTCGGGGGTGTTGTCCACGTTGTTGTAGTCTACGGAAATATCGCCGCACACCAAGTCGTGCAGAGTCATCACCCCTTCGCGCTTGAAGCGAAAACGCCATACGGTGCCTTCGCTCGTGCCGGGAATCTCATCGCCGTTCTTATCTCGCTTGTTCGGGGCAGGGCATTCGTACACGCGACCCATCTCCACCAATTTCCGGAAATAGCGGTCGTAGATATCCTTGCGCTGGCTCTGGAAGTACGGCTCGTAGGCACCGCCCTTGCCTTCGCCCTCATCCCAATCCAGACCCAGCCAGCTCATGCCGGTGAAAATAGCCTTCATGGCATCTTCCACATGGCGTTCTTGATCCGTATCTTCAATGCGCAGTACAAAGGTACCGCCCATCTTGCGCGTGAACAAGTAGTTGAACAGCGCCGTGCGGGCGCCGCCTATGTGCAGATATCCTGTCGGGGAAGGGGCAAATCGGGTGCGTACAGTCGTAGACATGCGCGCCTTATACACCCAACTTCTGCTTTTTTCAAGCTTAATCAACCACGCATATGCAGGATGACGGGGTGAAAGAGGTCTTTATTTATACAAGCCCGGCGCTTTCTCGCTCCTTGAGTTGCCTCGTTATTTGCACGGAAAACAGCGGCGCATGAGTGTGCGCAGGGCATGCCGGGCATCAAAGCGCCACCCGGTGAACCTCCCGTTTCTGTATCTGCGAGATGCTATGGGGAAGGGCCCCAGTCGGTATTGGGTCATATCCGAGCGCCTACGGATAAAGAAGCGGGCGAGTTTGCCGGGGAGGGTCAGACACCGCAGCCTTTGGTCTCCGGCGTGTGCCGAATCCAAACCTGTCTCGCCGGCCAGTTCTCGGAACATGGCAGCCAATTCGTAGCTTTGAGAAGGCGGGCAATATCTCTCCACCAAGTGATAGACGCGCCCGAATTGCCGCAAAAAGTACCCTCCATACAGCACATCAATACCGTGAGCCTGATAAAATTGTTGCACGTATCGCAAAATGCCCAAGTATTGCTCGGCATCGGCTATCGTTTTGCGCCCGCTGTGCATGATGGACCCGTTGCGTTGCACATAATAATATCCAACCTCCTGCATAAACGCAGCTTTGCGCACAAATGGTGCGTACATATAAAAGAGCGCATCATCCTCATGCACCAAACCCACGGGAAATTGAATGTTCTGCTCGTCAATGATGGATTTACGCCAGAGCTTGGACCAAATGCACACATTGATGCGTTCTGTCATTTCTGCTCGGAAATCGTGCGTCCCCTCGTACCCCATTTCATAATATCCATCATGGTCCGGCAGTTCTTTTCCGGCTACATCTACGCATTGGATGCCGTAACACACCAAATCCACCGCCGGGGTGATAAGCGAAACGGCCTTTTCGTACAATTCCGGGTGTATGTAATCATCCGAATCCAAGCTCGTGATGAAATCTCCGGTACTGTGCATCAGGGCCGTATTGCGTGCTGCGGATACCCCCTGGGCATCTTGGTGGTACACCTTGAAGCGTTTGTCGCGGGCAGCATAGGAATGCAAGATATCCAGAGAGCCATCGCTCGAACCATCATCAACACACACAACCTCCCAATGCGGATATGTCTGGGAGAGCAGACTATCCAAGCACTTCGGCAAGTATTCCGCTGTGTTGTGCACCGGAATGGTGACCGATATGGTGATGGGCTTGTTTGGTTTCATGAATGGGTGGCAGCGGCTGCGCCTTGGTAAGTGCCAATACTTCCCCAGTTTGGCAGAAAATCGCTGATTTGCAAGTTTTTTTCCTCGCCGGGGTGGAGACGTGTCAGTTTTGCTGGCGGAATTCCGTTCCGGGGAGGTAAAAACTTGACATCACAGGGTTAGATGGTGTAGCCTACCTGAGAGGAGTAGTCAGCATGAAAGGTATCGTACTAGCGGGCGGCGCCGGCACACGGTTGTATCCCATCACCAAGGGAATAAGCAAGCAATTGCTTCCCATCTTTGACAAGCCGATGGTATACTACCCCATTTCTGTGCTCATGCTGGCCGGCATTCGCGAGATTCTCATCATCTCCACACCTCAGGATTTGCCTTTGTTCCGCCGCCTGTTGGGAGATGGCTCTGATTATGGTGTGCAATTTTCATACGCCGAGCAGGCGAACCCCGATGGGTTGGCCCAAGCTTTCATCATCGGCAGAGAGTTTATCGGGGAGGACGATGTGTGCCTCGTGCTGGGGGACAACATCTTCTACGGCAGCGGCTTTACCTTGCTGCTGCGCGATGCGGTATTAGCCGCCAAAAATCAACAGAATGCCACCATCTTCTGCTACCACGTGGCCAACCCGGAAAGCTATGGTGTGGCAGAAATTGCGGCAGATGGTAAATGCCTCTCGCTGGAAGAAAAACCCAAGCAACCCAAGTCCAACTACGCCGTAGTGGGTCTCTATTTCTACCCCAACGATGTGGTTGACATTGCCACAACAATCGAACCCTCCGCTCGTGGTGAACTGGAAATTACATCGGTGAACGACATCTACCTCCGCCGGCAGCGCCTGAATGCCCGCATCATGGGGCATGGCTACGCCTGGCTGGATACCGGTACGCACGATTCGCTCAGCGAGGCATCCACCTTTGTAGAGGTGATTGAGAAGCGCCAGGGTTTTAAGATTTCCTGCCTGGAGGCTATAGCCTTCCGCAATGGCTGGATTACTGCAGAGAAGCTTGAGCAATTAGCCTTGCCCATGATTCAGAATCAGTACGGGCAGTATTTGTACAACTTGGCGCAGCGCCACAAAAAAACACAATCCGCCCACTGAGCATGAACAATATTCTCATCACAGGCGGTGCCGGGTTTATCGGCTCTCATGTCGTGCGGCGCTTTGTCAACAAGTATCCGCAATACCGCATCATCAACCTCGATGCGCTCACCTATGCCGGCAACCTGGCCAATCTGGATGACATCAAGGATAAGCCTAACTACACTTTCGTCAAGGCTGATATCTGCGATTTTGAAACCATCTGCGCTGTCTTTGCTCAATACGCTATCGACGGGGTAATTCATCTTGCTGCCGAAAGCCATGTAGACCGCTCCATCAAAGACCCATTCACCTTCGCCCGCACAAACGTGATGGGCACATTGAGCTTGCTTCAAGCCGCAAAACATCACTGGGCCGGGGATTGGGCAGATAAACGCTTCTACCATATCTCCACCGATGAGGTATACGGTGCGCTTGATTTGGATAAGCCTGAGCCGCCGGCTCCTTTCGGCAGCGCTTTCTTCCGCGAGGATACCCCCTACGCCCCCCACAGCCCCTACAGCGCCTCCAAGGCGGCCAGCGATCATTTTGTGCGCGCCTTTCACGATACCTATGGTCTGCCCACCATCGTGACCAACTGCTCCAACAACTACGGGCCGTACCAATTCCCGGAAAAACTCATTCCCCTCTTCATCAACAATATCTGCAAGAATAAACCCTTGCCGGTATATGGCAAAGGAGAGAACGTGCGCGATTGGCTCTATGTGGAAGACCACGCCCGCGCCATCGACCTGATTTTCCACCGGGGCAGGGTGGGGGATACCTACAACATCGGCGGCTTCAACGAATGGAAAAATATCGACATTGTGCGTCTCCTCATTCGCACAGTAGATCGTCTGCTGGGGCGCACCGAAGGCACGAGCGACCATCTTATCACCTATGTCACCGACCGCGCCGGGCACGACCTGCGCTACGCCATCGATTCCACCAAGCTCAAGACCGAACTTGGCTGGGAGCCATCCCTGCAATTTGAGGAAGGTATTGAAAAAACGGTGCGTTGGTATCTGGAGCATCAGGAATGGATGGAAAACATCACCTCCGGCGACTACGAAAAATACTACGAAGAAATGTATCAAAACCGTTGAGCGCCATGCATTCCGAACCGCAAAAGCCCATTACTGTCACCTCTCCCTTGCTCCCCCCTCTAGAGGAGTTTACGGAGCTGTTGCAGGATATATGGCAGCGCAAATGGCTCACCAACAACGGGCATTACCATAAACTGCTGGAAGAAGCCCTGGCAGATTACCTGGGCGTGCCGTATCTCAGCCTGTTCACCAACGGCACCCTGCCGCTTATCACCGCCTTGCAGGCTCTTAACCTCACACAAGGGGAAGTCATTACCACTCCCTACTCGTTTGTTGCCACCACCCATGCGCTCATCTGGAATGGGCTCACCCCTGTCTTTGCAGATGTTGACCCCGTGTGGGGGAACCTCGACCCGGCAGCGGTGGAGGCCTGCATCACAGAGCGCACCGTGGCCATTATGCCCGTGCACGTCTACGGCACCCCCTGCGACACCGCAGCACTGCAACACATAGCCGATCAACACGGACTCAAAATTATATACGATGCCGCCCATGCCTTCGGTGTAAAACAAAATGGCAACAGCGTGCTGCAAGCCGGGGATATGAGCACCCTCTCCTTCCATGCCACCAAGGTTTACAACACGGTAGAAGGTGGTGCTCTCGTATGTCACAGCGCCGAAATGAAGCGGCATATCGACCAACTGCGCAACTTCGGCTTTACCGGCGAGACAGAGGTCGAGGCCGCCGGCATCAACTCCAAGATGGACGAAATCCGCGCGTCCTATGGCCTACTCAACCTACGGCAGGTAGATGCCGCCATCGCCGCGCGCAAAGGCATAGCCGAATCTTACCGCGCCGCATTGGCTCATGTACCCGGTATCCGCTGCCTGCAAGACATCCCCGGCGTGCAACACAACTACGCATACTTCCCCATATACATCGATGCCGCAGCCTATGGCCGCACACGCGATGAACTATACTTCGCCCTGCGAGAGCACGGCATCTTTGCCCGCCGTTACTTCTACCCCGTCATCCCGGACTTTTCCATCTACGCCAACTCTCTCTCTGCCAAAGCAGCACACATTCCCCATGCCCGCGCCCTTGCAGCCTCTGTCATCTGCCTGCCTATGTATGCAGAATTGCCCCACGCTGCTGCTGAAAAAATAGTCTCTCTCATACGCTAAGTTCTTATGGGTCGAGTAGCACAGGAAACCTTCAGCGGTCTTAAGTGGCAGTTCTTACAAAAGCTGACGCTTCAACCTGTGCAACTGGTTTTCATGATGTTTCTCGCGCGTCTTCTCACGCCCGAGGAGTTTGGTATCTTAGGATTGACTGCCATCTTCTTTAGTGTTGCTGATCAGCTTACAAGCTGCGGATTTGGCACCGCTCTCATCCGTAAACAAGACAGAACGGAAGAGGATATCAATACAGTTTTCTGGTTTAATGTAGGTATGAGCTTTTTGATGGGGGGTGGGCTTTTCCTTTGTGCACCGCTGTTTGCCGGTTTTTATAATCAACCGGCCTTGCTGTGGCTTACACGAGCTTCTGCCATCATGATGTGTTTGAACTCTTTGGGAGGCGTTCATTGGACGCTTTATTCTGCGCGCAGAGACTTCAAAACACCGGCTATTGTCCGAACTTTGATTGCCGTTATTGCTATGCCTATTTGCCTTTTTCTTGCCTACATAGGGTGGGGATACTGGGCACTTATGGCTCAAAGTATTTTTAGTGGCTTGGCATCACTCGTTATCATTTGGATTATCTCTCCCTGGAAACCTCGCTTCCTTTTTTCAAAAGCCTCATTCCGCGAGTTCTTTTCTTTTGGGTCCAAGCTGACTCTTTCCGGTATTTTGGATAGCTTGTACAACAATGCCTATAGCCTCATCATCGGCAAATTTTATTCCCCGGCAGATTTAGCTTATTTCAGCAAGGGGGCTCGTCTGGCGGCAGTTGCCCCAACGACGGCTTGTAGTATGATCGGGCAAGTCACTTTCCCTATCCTTGCTACGCTACAAGATGAAGATGAACGGCTCAAGGCTGTATATCGCAAATATATCAAACTTTTCACCCTCTCCGTTACTTGGATTTGCCTATGCCTTGCCGCGTATGCCAAACCTTATGTCGATGTCATGTATGGTAGCCAATGGGGCGCAGCCGTTCCTTACACTTGCCTCATTTGTTTTTCCTATGCCATTTGGCACATGCATGTGATAAATCTCAATCTCCTGCAAGTGAAAGGCCGCTCAGATCTCTTCCTGAAGCTGGAAGTCTACAAAAAAATCCTCAGCTTTGCCATCCTTATCTACTGCGCCTCCATCAGCGTAACTGCTATCGCCATTGGCGGCATCTTTACTTCCTTCTTTTGCTACTTACTCAACGCCATGTATTCAAAAAAGCTCATCAATATGTCTGTTTGGGAGCAGCTCATGGATTTCATTCCTCTCTTTCTCTATGCCAATCTTACCACCTGGCCGGTTGCCTATCTCATCCTGCAACTACCCCTTTACCCCATCTTTCACCTCATCCTCGGCACTTTATTCTCCGGCCTTATCTACTTCTTCTCCCTCTACTTCTTTAAAAACGAAACTCTCAATGATTTGCTCAAACTTATGCAGCCCCACGTGCCCACGCCTGTGCTGAAAAAAATTGTTGCAAAACTTATAAGATAGACGCAACTCGTTAATAGACAATATGTTTACCCTCCCCTCTCCCGACAGTGAGCGCAAGAGTCAACAAAAACCTGTTGAGCAACACAAAAGTAAAAAGAATCTGCAGATAGAAGGGTTGAGGTCGATAGGACTAACCAATCCGGCAAAACCCGCAAAGCGAATCATTGAGTCTCTTTATGTCCTGAAAGCCATTTGTGCTTTTTTTGTCATATCTATTCATGTAACGGTAATTATCCCTCACACAATTTTGCAACCCATTGCAGGCGTGGGCACGCCCTGCTTTTTGTGCATTACTGGTTACCTGCTGTACTCTGCCAACCGGGAAAGAGAACTCGGTAAATGTGTAGCTTGGGCAAAAAAATGCTTTTGGCTTGCACTGGTATTCAATTTATTCTATGCCGTAGTGGCGTATTTCTTCTACCCAGCAGCATTATACCCATGGACCCTCGAACAATGCCTTCGACTTTTTGTGCTGGGCCGTGGAATTCAGGGCTCCAACTTGTGGTACCTGACGGCACTTTGGGAAGCCCTCCTCGTCATGTGGCTCATCCTCAAGTATGCTCCCGGACTCATTCGTTATTTACCCTTACTCTTCATTATTGCTTTCATTTGTAGAAATGTCGAAGCAATTCCTACCCTTACTGAAAAATATCGCCTCTTATACTTATACTTCAGACTCAACATGTTTGCCATGTCACTGCCTTTTTTGGCAACGGGATACCTCATACACAAATATCAAGATAAAATTCTAAATTCCATCAAGGTTGAAGTTTGCTTGTTAAGCTCTTTCTTGCTTATTTTTGCGGAATGCCTAGTCCGGAAAAAAACTGGTATACCATGTAATTATTTCTTTTTATTTACTTATCCCTTTGTGGTCTTTCTTATTCTTCTTTGTATAAAATATCAAAATTTTACGCTTCCGATTATAGGAGCTATAGGTAAACATCATTCTCCTAATATATACTATTTTCACGGTTTCTACATTTGGCTGTTATCTTCCGTCTGTCTTCCCCTGACTGATAGCTTTATTCCCTCTCTTTGTATCTACATCGCATGTCTGCCTCTCTCCTTTGGCTTCAATATCATTAGCAAGTATTGGATTACCAAAGCGTGGAAGCCTCTGCAACGGACTATATGTTCGTATACCGAGGAAAAGACGTAGTACATTTTATCTTATTTTTCGTCTAACGCTCTGTATTATCACAAAGAGTTCGGTGTACTGAAAGAGCAGGCCAAAGCAATAATCAAAGCGATGCTACTGCTGCTTTGAAGGCTCCGGAGAAAAAACATGGAATCGCGGGTCCGTTCTTTGCTCGTCCGCTTACCAAGACAGAGACGTGTTGACATCTACCCCGTTGGAAGCTCTGTTTTTTGGCTTTGTAATGCTGAAAGCAAGAGTCTCAGCGTACGGTTTAGATGGCTAGTGTAAAAACACGAAAGAATTTTTTTCCTTCGTCTTTATCTAATTTCATGTGTGTGATATAACTGGCTGGCGCGTATGCAAAAGCTTGTGTAAAAGCTTTTATCAGTAAGTATATGATAAACACTAAGTTTATACCCTACATCTTCGGCATGCAGCGAGCCGAAGAACATGCTACTCTCGCGATCTTCAGTTGCCGGACGGACGACTCAATCAATGGGTTAGTCTGCCGACGTCAATAACATATTGCCTTCCGGTAATCCATGCCGATGCGTCTGACAACAAAAATGCCGCCAAATGAGCTATATCTTGGGGTTCACCGTAGCGGCCGAGAGGATATCGAGCCTTATCAATTTCGTAAGCCTCCTTGTCATCTATACCATTACGGTGAATGAGCGGTGTTTCAACCATT